>NZ_JBVKBL010000003.1:0-661578 GCF_055657085.1 Streptomyces sp. NPDC107765
CCGGCAGCCGCCACATTGCGATACGCCTCCGCCAACGCCAGCTGCGCACCCGCGTACGGGTCGAGCTTGGCGTACCGGCCGTTGCCGTCCGTGGCGATGGCGACGCCGAGGTTGGTCTCCTCGTCGATGCGGATCATGCCGGAGTCCTCCGGCTGTGCGAGGACGGTGTTGCCCTGGACGAAACGGTCGTACTGGTCCGTGATCCAGGACTTCGACGCCTGATTGGGGGATGCCACCAACTGCAGGACGTGGCTGCGCAGTTCGGTGCCGCTGGCCGGGCGGGGAAGCTTCGCCGCGTCGTCAGCCTGGAGGGCGTCCTGCCAGTCGGGGCGGGCGTAGGGCCGCTGGTAGACCGGGCCCTCGTGGGCGACGGTGCGCGGGGGGACGTCGACGATCTGCTCGCCGTGCCAGAAGATCTCCAGGCGCTCGCCGTCGGTGACCTCACCGATGACGGTGGCGATCACGTCCCACTTCTCGCAGATCTCCATGAACCGCTCGACGTGCTGCGGCTCGACGATCGCGCACATCCGCTCCTGCGACTCACTCATGAGGATCTCCTCAGGAGAGAGGGTCGCGTCGCGCAGCGGGACGGAGTCCAGTTCGACCCGCATACCGCCCGAACCGGCCGACGCCAGCTCACTGGTGGCACACGACAGACCGGCCCCGCCCAGGTCCTGGATACCGGCGACCAGCTTCTCGCCGAAGATCTCCAGGGTGCACTCGATCAGGAGCTTCTCCTGGAACGGGTCACCGACCTGGACCGCGGGCCGCTTGGCCGGCTTGCCCGTGCCGGAGGCACTGTTGCCCGCAGCGTCGAAGGTTTCCGAGGCCAGTACGGACACGCCGCCGATGCCGTCGCCGCCGGTACGGGCGCCGTAGAGGATGACCTTGTTGCCGGCGCCGGAAGCCTTGGCCAGGTGGATGTCCTCGTGCTTCATCACACCGATGCAGCCGGCGTTGACCAGCGGGTTGCCCTGGTAGCAGGCGTCGAAGACGACCTCACCACCGATGTTGGGCAGACCCAGACAGTTGCCGTAACCACCGATGCCCGCCACCACACCGGGCAGCACACGCTTGGTGTCGGGGTGATCGGCCGCACCGAACCGCAGCGGGTCCACCACCGCCACCGGACGGGCACCCATCGCCAGGATGTCGCGCACGATGCCACCCACACCCGTGGCCGCACCCTGATAGGGCTCGATGTAGGAGGGGTGGTTGTGCGACTCGACCTTGAAGGTCACCGCATAACCCTGACCCACATCCACCACACCGGCGTTCTCACCGATGCCCACCAGCAGCGCATCATTCTCGGGAGCCTTCTCCCCGAACTGCTTCAGATGCACCTTGCTGGACTTGTACGAGCAGTGCTCGGACCACATCACCGAGTACATCGCCAGCTCCGCCCCCGTGGGGCGGCGGCCCAGGATCTCCCGGATCCGCGCGTACTCGTCCTCCTTCAAGCCCAGTTCGGCCCACGGCAGCGCAGTGTCCGGCGTGGTGGCGGCGTGCTTGACCGTGTCCAGCGTCATGCGGTGACCAACCTCTTCAGGATCGAGGTGAAGAATCCCAGGCCGTCGGTCCGGCCGGTCCCGATCAGCGGCTCCACCGCGTGCTCGGGGTGCGGCATCAGGCCGACCACATTGCCCGCCGCATTCGTGATGCCGGCAATGTCACGCAGCGAACCGTTGGGGTTACCGTCCAGATAACGGAAGACCACCCGGCCCTCCGCCTCCAACTCGTCGAGCGTGCGCTCGTCGGCGGTGTACCGGCCGTCGATGTTCTTCAACGGAACGGAGATTTCCTGTCCGGCCGTGAATTCGGTCGTCCAGGCCGTGGTCGCGTTCTCCACCCGCAGCTTCTGGTCCCGGCAGATGAAGTGCAGATGGTTGTTGCGCAGCATCGCGCCCGGCAGCAGATGCGTCTCGGTCAGCACCTGGAACCCGTTGCAGATACCCAGGACCGGAAGACCGGTCCGGGCGCCGGCGATCACCGATTCCATGACGGGCGAAAAGCGGGAAATGGCCCCGGCGCGCAGGTAATCGCCGTAGGAAAACCCGCCGGGCAGGACGACGGCGTCGACCTGCTTGAGGTCCTTGTCACGGTGCCACAACGGCACCGCCTCGGCGCCCGCCAGAGCAATCGCGCGCCGGGTGTCGCGGTCATCGAGCGTGCCGGGGAAAGTGATCACCCCTACCCGTGCGGTCATGACGGCTCGACCTTCACGGTGAAGTCTTCGATGACGGTGTTGGCGAGGAACGTCCCGGCCAGCTCTTCGATCCGGGCGAGGGCGGCGTCATCGACCGGTCCCTCCAGCTCCAGTTCGAAGCGCTTGCCCTGACGGACATCGGCGATCGCGATGCCGTCGAAACCGAGGCGGGGCAGTGCGCGCTGCACCGCCTGCCCCTGCGGGTCGAGGATCTCCGGCTTGAGCATGACGTCGACCACGACGCGTGCCACTGGCACTCCTTCCGGTAAGGGTGTTGACGCAAAAAAGAGTTGTTGGGTTCCACCGGAAGGAAAAAGTGACCTGTTTCACTTCGGAGTGCGGGGATTCGCGCCGGAGTGACGTACTGCACTCCGGCGCGAAGTCGTTCGGTCCCCTTGGTCCGGGCCCCCGTCCGGTCGGCTCCATTAGGGGGAAGCCGGGGCGCTGAAGTCAAGGTTCGGCAGGAATCCCGCCGGTCGTTTGAAAGTCCTTGAAAGTGGCTGGAGTCGGCCCGGCGACTTGATGAAGTCTTGTTCGTACAGCAGCACCCTCACAGGCTTCGGAGGGAGCTGGCTACGCCGCACCATCGATGGGGGAATTCAGTTCCATGCCAGAACCACAAGTGGATCCACGGCCGGTCGCCGTCATCGGAGCGGGCCCTTCCGGGTTGGCCTCTCTCAAGAACCTCAGTGATCTCAACATTCCGTGTGTGGCGTACGAGGCCCACTCCGGCGTGGGCGGTATCTGGGACATCCGTAATCCGCGGAGTTCCGTCTATCAGAACACCCACACCATCACCTCCCGCGAGGTGACGGGTTATGCGGATCTTCCCATGGACCGCGGGCTGCCGGCCTATCCCCGGCACGATCAGGTGCACGGGTATCTGCGGCAGTACGCGGAGCGGTTCAACCTGCTGCCGCTGATCCGGTTCGACTCCGACGTCACGCAGGTCGAGCGGCTCTCGGACGGCTGGCGGGTCACCACCGCGGACGGGCACTCGGCCGAGCACCGCGCGCTGATCATCGCGAACGGCCACAACTGGCACCCCCATGTACCGGCGTTCTCCGGGAAGTTCGACGGGGAGATCCTGCACAGCCGGGACTACACCAGCGCGGCCGGTCTCGCCGGCAAGCGGGTCCTGGTCATCGGGGCCGGGAACTCCGGCTGTGACATCGCGGTGGAAGCCGCCCAGGTCACCGATCACGTCGCGATCAGCATGCGCCGCGGCTACTACTTCTTCCCGAAATTCATCTTCGGCAAGCCCGCGGACCAGGTCTCCGAATCGAGCCAGAATCTGCGGCTGCCGGCCCCGGTGGCGCGGGCGGCGTACCGGACCATGCTGAAGCTGAGCATCGGCAGCCCCGACCAGTTCGGACTGCCGAAGCCCGATCACGAGCCGCTGGAATCCCCGCCGATCGTGAACTCCCTGCTGCCGTACTACTGCGCGCACGGCCGGGTGAAGGTGCGCAAGGCCCCGGTGCGTTTCGACGGGAAGTTCGTCGAGTTCTCGGACGGTACGTCGGAGGAATTCGACACCATCATCATGGCGACCGGTTTCCGGATCCACATTCCGTTCGTCGGTGAGGAGCACCTCGACTGGCACAAGGGCCGGCCGGACTTCTATCTGCTCGCGTTCTCGCCGCGCTACGACGACCTCTTCATCGCCGGCATGACCGACGGAACGGGCGGCCATTTCCCGACCGTCGAGCTGCAGTCGCGGGTGATCGCGAGCTACCTGGCGGCCCGGGAACGGGACCCGGAGGCGGCCCGCCGGTTCGACGAGCGCAAGCGGAGGCGGGACGTGGACATCACCGGCGGGATCAAGTTCCTCGACTCCCCGCGCAATCTCACCCAGTTCGAGCTGCTCACCTACCTGCGGGTGCTGCGCGACCACCTGTCGCTGCTGGGCGGTCGCGACACCACCTACGCCCAACGGCCCTCCCTGCTGGAGCAGGCGGCCGCGCTCTTCTCGGGAGGCCGCAAGTGAACGCCGTCGGTGCGGCGGTGCTGAGCGAGGTGCAGAAGGAGGTCCTCGACGAGGTGCTCGTCGGGGTGCCGTACAACAGCGCCTCCCAGTTCCACGAGTACTTCGGCACCCGGGCCGCCCCGCCGCGGTTCGGACAGTCCTGTGCCTGGCAGTCGTTCACGGCCGGCCGGCTGGTCGCCGAACGGTCCGGGATCACCGCCGAATACCCCATCGACGGGCGGCACGTGGCGGCCGTCTACCGGCGGGCGGAGGGCCTCGACATCCTCGACCCGTACCTGCTGCACGCCGAGCCGCTGCGGCTGGACCGTTCCGCCGCCAAGGACGGCGTCGTACAGCTGACCGTCGACGCCTACCCCTACCGGGTCAGGCGGGACGGCAGCCCGGCGCCCAGCCGGGTGCGGGCTACCTGGACGCTCGACGACGACGCGGTCCGGCTGGACTACCTGCGGTACAGCCCGCGGCGCGGGCACAACATCGCCTCGCGGTCGTTCGTGCTGCGCCCCGAGTCGCAGCTTCAGACCGTGCCGCCGGCCGCGGACTGGGTGCGTCCGCTGCTGGTCCACCCCGAGCAGCACAGCGTGTCCGTACGGGTGCTGCACCCGGTCACCCGGCAGATGGCGGAGCTGGTCCTGCCGCTCGCGGGGCGGCCCGCCGGGGTCGCCGAGGACAGCCTGCTGATGCTCACCAAGGACAACCAGGGCGCCGTCGCCACCCACGGCGACGCCCGCTTCCGGCGCGACCTGGAGGTCGTCGCGGACGCGGTCGGCGCACCGCAGGACGACGTGGTCGCCTTCCTCCTCGAAGCGGCCGCCATCCACCGCGCCGCGGCACCGGCCGGGCTGGTCCTGGCCCCGTACTCCCTGGAGGACGAGTGACGGCCCACGACGTGCGGGACGAGGGGCGGGCCCGCTCCTACTTCCTGGCCGGCACCATGCAGGGCGCGCGCACCGGCGCCGACCTCACCGATCAGTCCTACCGGCAGCGGCTCACCGAGGCGCTGCGCGCCCGGCGCCCCGACGCCGTCATCCACGACCCGGGCGTGGTGATGGCCGAATGGCTCGCCTCGCACCCCGCGGACGTCCGCGCCGCACACGCCGCACTGGCCGACCGGAAGGTCCTGCACCACGACGAACTCGCCAAGGAACTCCGCGAGTTGACCGACCTGTTCCACCGGCTCACCCGGCTGGCGGCGGACAGCGACGTCTGTGTGGCCTGGCTGCCCGGGCACGAGCCGAGCATGGGCACCGCCGCGGAGATGCTCTCCGCGCACCGCGCCGGCCGCACCGTCGTCGCCATCACGGACATGCGCCAGAACCTCGCGGTGCTGGCCTGCTCGACCGTGATCCTGCCGGACCTGGACGCCTTCACCGACTGGCTCGACGCGGGCGGTGACGCCTTATGAGCGGGTCCCTGTACGACGCGGACAAGCCCCGCGAGGCCTGTGGCGTCGCGGGCGTCTGGGGGCCGTCCGGCCACCACGCCGCACTGGTACGGGAGATGCTCGTCGCACTGCAGCACCGCGGCCAGGAGAGCGTCGGCATCGCCGTCGGCACCGGCGGCGCCCTGGTCGCCCGGCACGGCGCCGGCACCGTCGCCCAGGGACTGCCCGACCTCGACGGCCTGCCGCACGGCCCGGTCGCGGTCGGCCACGTCCGCTACGCCACCCACGGCGCCCGGGACGGGCTGGCCGGCGCCCAGCCGGTCGTCCTGGACCGGCCGCCGCTGGCCCTGGCCCACAACGGCACCCTGGTCGACCCGCACACCGCGCCCGGCGCCGAGGCGATCGACCCCGCCCGGTGGGCCACCGACAGCGAGCTGATGGCCCACCTGCTGCTCGCCCGGCGCGCCGCGGCGGGCGACGACACCTCGGCCGCCCTGCACGCGGTGCTGCCCGGGCTGACCGGCGCCTACGCCCTGGTCCTGTCCGACGGTGCGCAGCTGTACGGCGTGCGCGACCCGCACGGCTTCCGGCCGCTGGCCCTCGGCCGGCGCGGCGACGCCTGGCTGCTGGCCTCCGAGACCGCGGCGATCACCACCGTCGGCGGTGAGGTGGTCCGTGAGCTGGAGCCGGGCGAGGTACTCACCATCGGCCCGCACGGCACCGCGAGCAGCCGGGTGCCGGTGCCGGACGCCAAGACCGCGGCCTGCCTCTTCGAATACGTCTACTTCGCGCGGGCCGACTCGGCCCTCGCCGGGCGCAGCGTCTACCAGGCGCGCTACCGGGCGGGCCAGGCCCTCGCCGACTACGCGCCGGTCACCGGATCGCCGCGCCCGGTCGTCGTCGCCACCCCGGAGACGGCACGGGTCGCCGCCGACGGCTACGCCGAGCGGGCCGGACTGCGGGTCGTCCAGGGCCTGTTGCGGCCCGGGGCGGTCGGCCGCAGCTTCATCGCGGGCGACCCGGCGGCCCGGGAGACCACCGTGCGCCGCAAGCTCGCCCCGGTCGCCGCCGCGGTCGCCGGACAGCGGGTGGTGCTGGTGGACGACTCGCTCGTCCGGGGCACGACCATGCGCACCGTGACCGGGCTGCTGCGCAAGGCCGGGGCCGTGGAGGTGCACCTGCGGGTGGCCTCCCCGCCGTACCGGTGGCCGTGCTTCTACGGCATCGACACCGGACGGCCGGAGGAGCTGCTCGCCGCCCAACTGCCGATCACCGAGCTGGCCGAACAACTGGGCTGCGACAGCGTGGCGTTCCTCTCGCTGGACCGGCTCCTGGAGGCGGCCGGCGGGGACCCCTCCGGCTACTGCACCGCCTGCCTGACCGGCCGCTACCCGACCGCCACCCCCGCCGGCGCGCTCGCCGCCCCGGCCGCCCGGCCGCAGCCGGGAACCCGATCCGGCACCGCCCTCGCGTCCCGAGGCACCGTCGAATGAGGAGCACAGCAGTGAACACCCCAACCGAGGCGACCACGACCACGGCGCCGGGCCCCGGCCGGGAGCCCCGCACCCTCGTCGAGGCGCTGCTCGCCCGCGCCGCGGGCCCCGACGCGGACCGGCCGGTGGTCACCGCCCTCGACGCGTCCGGCGACACCATCGAGTCCCTGAACCCGGTCGAACTCGACTCCCGCGCCCGTCAGTTGGCCGCGGCGCTGCGCGAGACCGGCACCGCCGGCGACCGCGTCATCGTGCCCGCGCTGCCCGGCCTCGACTTCCACATCGGCTTCCTGGGCTGCCTGTACGCCGGCATGATCGCCGTGCCGGTGCCCGCGTTCCGCACCGCCGCCCGGGGCGGCACCACCACCCGCGCCGAGCGGCTGTCGGCGATCTGCGGCGACTGCGACCCGTGCGCCGTCCTCGTCTCCACCCAGGAGGACGCCGACGAGGCCGACACCGAACTGCTGCCCGGCGTACGGTGGATCGCCGTCCGCCGGCCGGACCGCCCCGAGCCCCGAGGAGACGCGCTGCCCGACCCGGTCGCGCTCGACCCGGCGACCACGGCGCTGCTCCAGTACACCTCCGGCTCCACCGGCGACCCGCGCGGTGTCGTCGTCCGGCACGGCAACCTCGTCGCCAACCAGATCGCGATGCGCGACGCCTGCGAGGTGGAGCCCACCACCACCATCGTCAGCTGGCTGCCGTTCTTCCACGACATGGGCCTGTGCACCGCGGTGGTGCTGCCCCTGGTGTCCGGCGCGGCCACCGTCACCATGGAGCCGGCCACCTTCGTCCGCGACCCGCGGGTGTGGCTGCGCGCCATCGCCGCGGAGGACGACGTCTTCACCGCCGCGCCCGACTTCGCGTACGACATGTGCGTCAACCGCATCCCCGCGGACGAGCGCGCCGCCCTCGACCTGTCCACCTGGCGGGTCGCGGTCAACGGCTCCGAGCCCGTACGGGCGGCCACCCAGCGGCGGTTCGCCGAGGCGTTCCGGCTGAGCTTCTTCCGCGAGGAGGTCTTCTCGCCCGGCTTCGGGCTCGCCGAGTGCACCCTCCTGGTGAGCGTGAGCCCGTCCCTGGAACCGGTCGTGGCCACGCACTACGACCGGGACGCCCTGGCCGAGGGCAAGGCCGTGCCGACCGACGACCCCGCCGCGGGCGTCGAACTCGTCGGCTGCGGGCCGGTGGCGGACGGCATCCGCGTCGCCGTGGTCGACCCCGGGACCCGCCAGGCACTCGCCGACCGCGTGGTCGGCGAGATCTGGGTCGACTCACCGGGCAACTGCGGGGGCTACTGGGGCCGGGAAGCAGAGTCCGCGGACACCTTCGCGGCCCGTCTGGCCGGCACCGAGGACGGCACCGGCCCGGCCTACGTACGCACCGGGGACCTCGGCTTCGTCGACGGCGGCCAGCTGTTCATCACCGGCCGCATCAAGGACGTGCTGATCATCGGCGGGGAGAACTACTTCCCGCAGGACGCCGAGGCCGTCGCGGCCGCCGCCCACCCCGCCTTCGCCCAGCAGCGGGCCGCCGCCTGGCCGCTCCACGAGGACGACCGGGGCGTGGCCGTGGTGGTGGAGACCACCGTGCGGGACCCGGAGGTGCTCGCCACCGCCGTCCGCGCGGCCGGTATCGCGGTGGCCAAGGTGCTGCCGACCGCCGTCAGCGTCTACGCCGTACCGCGCAACAAGGTGCCCCGCACCACCAGCGGGAAGATCCGCCGGCGCGCCTGCGCCGAGCAGATGAGGTCGGGCCAGCTGCCGCCGCTGGCCCAGTGGTCCAGCAAGCGGAAGGACGGTACGGCATGAGCGTCATACAGGAGATCACCCCGGAGCAGGTCGTCGAGCGGCTGCGCCAGGTACTGGCCGAGATGCTGGAGATGGCGCCCGCCGACCTCGACGCGGACGTCCCGCTCAGCGCCTTCGGCATCGACTCCATGACGAGTTCGATGCTCCTCGGCGACCTCGAGAAGTGGTGCGGCGCCGAGCTGCGTACGGAGGCGTCGCTGGGCGCACTGAGCATGGCCGAGGCGGCCGACGCGGTCGTGGCGGAGCTGCGGCAGGCGCGGAAGGAGGGCTGAGCATGGCCCTGGACGCCTTCGGGTTCCTCTTCACCGGACGCGGGCTCGACCCCGACCGCGACCGCTCCGTCATCGAACGGGACGGCTTCCGTGCCGTCATGGTCGGCATGGCGGACCCGGCCCGGGCCCCCGAGGTCGCCGCCCGGCTCGTCGACGAGGGCATCCAGCTCATCGAGCTGTGCGGCGGCTTCGGCCCCGTGTGGACGGCCCGGGTCATCGAGGCCACCAAGTCCCGTGTCCCGGTCGGCTCGGTCGGCTACGGCCCCGAGTCGATCGACGGCATGGCAGCGCTCTTTCCACCGCAGGCAGGCTGATCCCGCGGCCTGCCACCCCGCCGGGCCCCCTCCCTCCCCCGTACGGGAGGGAGCCCGGCGGGCCCCGGCCGTTCCCCCGACACCACGAGAGGGACCACCATGAACCGCGCCGGACTCCACGAGCTGCGCGTGCTGGCCGCCAGCCGCCCCGCCCTCCCGCTGCTGCTGCACGCCGGCCGGCTGGCCCGGCCCCTGACGTACGTCCCGAAGCTGGGCTGGCTGACCGCCGACGCGGCGACCGCCCGGTCCGTGCTCGTCGACCAGAAGCACTTCACCGTCCTCGACCGCGGAGGCGTCGGCCGGCTGTGGGCCCAGCTCCTGGGCGGCTGGGTCGAGGACCTCTTCGACGGCGAGGGGCACCGGGCCCTGCGTGCCGGCACCCGCGAGCTGTTCGGCGAGACCGCGGCCCGCGAACTGGTCGACCGCACCATCGGGGCCCGGCTCGTCGAGGCCCGCGTCCAGCTCGCCGCGGGCCGGCCCCTCGACGTCGCGGCCCTCGGCCGGGCCGTCGTCGGCCGCATCGTGACCGAGCTGCTCCGCGTCCCGGTCACCGGCACCGACGACGCCGCCTACGAACGGGTCTTCGCCACCGCCCGCCAACTCGCCGCGCTGTCCGTCGAAGCGGCGGGCGGCGGCGAGCTGACCGAGGCGACCGTGGCCCGCGGCCGCGGCATCGTCGCGCGGCTCACCGGGCACGTCGAGGGCCTGTGGGCCACCGAGCCCGCCGACCACCTCATCGGCCGCTGCCGCGAGTCCGGGCTGAACGCCCGGCAGACCGCCGGCATGGCCGCGCTGGTCGGCGTGGCCGCCACCGAGACCGCCGCCAGCGCGATCACCAGAACCGTCGCGCTGCTGCACGACACCGGCGAGCAGCACGCCCTGCTGGCGTCCCCGCAGCGGGTCCCGGAGGCGGTCCGCGAGGGGCTGCGGGTGACCGCACCGGCCCCGGTCATCGGCCGGACCGTGCGCAGCCAGGTGCGGCTGGCCGGCCGCACCCTGCGGGCCGGCGACCGGATCACGCTGCTCAACTACACCGCCAACAGCCTCACCGGCGGGTTCCGGCTCGGCCGGCCCGCCGAACCCGCCAACCGCCAGCTGTGGTTCGGCGCCGGCCGCCACCACTGCCTCGGCTCCGCCATCGCCCAGGCCGAGATCGGCCGGACCCTGGAGACCCTGACCGCGGTGGGGCGGCCCTGGCGGATCACCGAGCGCCGCTACAGCCGCCGCGTGGTCATCCCCTCGTACGACCGGCTGACCGTGACCCTCGTCTGACGGGAGACCAGCACCATGCCCCAGATCCACGCGCGGCTGGCCGGTGTGGCCGTCCACCTGCCCGAGACCCTGCGCTCCACGACGGACACCGAGCACCTGGTGGCCGCCGCGAGCACCGGATTCCGCCCGCCGCCCGGCCTCGTGCAGCGGCTGACCGGCGTCGAGCGGCTGCACGTCATGCCCGACGACTGGCAGGCGTCCGACCTGGCGGCCGCCGCGGCCCGCAAACTCCTCGCCGAGACCGGCACCGACGCCGGCACCATCGACCTGCTGCTCTTCGCCGCGGCCAGCCAGGACATGATCGAGCCGGCCACCTCGCACATGGTCGCCGACCGCCTCGGCCTGCGCTGCCCCGTCTTCGACGTCAAGAACGCCTGCAACAGCGTGCTCAACGCGCTGGAGACCGCCCATGCGCTGATCGCCCAGGGCGGCTACCGCCGGATCCTCGTCGCCTGCGGTGAATCGCCCTCCCGCGCCGTCCGCTGGGCGGTGCCGGACCTGCGCACCTACCTCGCGTCGATCCCCGGCTACACCCTCTCCGACGCGGGCGCCGCGCTGCTCGTCGAGGCGTCCGCGGAGCCCGGCATCCTCGGCTGCGGCTTCACCGCCGACTCCGCCGCCTGGAACGTCGGCACGCTCGCGTCCGGCGGCTCGGCGCACCCCCGCGGCGACGAGCACACCTACTTCCGGCTCGACGGCGTGGGCCTGCGCCGCGCCTTCGAACGGCTCGGCCCGCGGATCCTCGACGACACCCTGGAGCGGCTCGGCGTCCGCTGGCAGGACATGGCGGCCATCTGCGTCCACCAGGTCTCCAAGCCCTATCTGGACCAGCTCGCCGAACGGTTCGGGCTGCCCCCCGACAAGATCCCGCTCACCGTCACCGACCACGGCAACGCGGCCTCCGCCAGCCTGCCGCTGCAGCTCGTCCGCGCCCGGGAGAGCGGCCGGGCCGGCGTCGGCGACCTGGTGGCCCTGATCGGGCTCGCCGGCGGCATCAGCATGGGAGTGAGCGTGATCCGGCTGTGAGGCTCTGGGTGGTGGTACCCGCCTTCAACGAGGCCCCCGGCATCACCGCGACGCTGCGGGCGCTCGCGGCCCAGACCGACCGGGACTTCTCCCTCGTGATCGTCGACAACGACTCCACGGACGGCACCGCCGACGTCGTACGGTCCTTCGGCTTCCCCGGCGGGCTGCACCTCGTGCACGAGACCCGCAAGGGCACCGGCGCGGCCGCCGACACCGGGATGCGGCACGCCATCGCGCACGGCGCCACGCACCTGGCCCGCACCGACGCCGACTGCCTGCCCGCACCCGACTGGACCGCCCGGGTCCGGGCCGGCTTCGACGCCGGACTGGAACTGATCGCCGGCCGGCTGCGGCCCCGCACCGACGAGGCGCCGCTGCCCCCGCTGCGGCGCGCCGCCCTGGTCACCGCGACCGAAGCGGCCGCGCTCTTCGGCCGGTTCCGGCCGGGCAACCGCGGCCCCGACTACCTCGGCCCGTACGTGATGGCGCCCGGCTGCAACATGGCGATCACCGCGGACCTGTACGAACGCGCCGGCGGCTTCCCGCGCACCGCCATCGAGGAGGTCCACGAGGACCGTGCCCTGGTCAACGCGGTCCGGCGGCTGACCACCGCGTACGGCACCCGGCGCGACGTGAAGGTGGCCGGCTCGGCCCGCCGGGTGCGGGCCTGGGGCCTGCGCCGCACCCTCGGCTGGTACGCGGACCACCGCTACCGCCCCGAGGTGGTGGACATCCGGTGACGACCACCACCACGGCGGCGCCGCCCGCCACCTGGGAGCGCTGGGAACACCGGGTGCAGACCGCCGCCCACCCCGTCGCCTACCGGCTGCTGCGCGCGATCGCCGCCCGCGGCCCGGTCGTCCGGGTGCCCCGGGTCGGCGTCGTGGTCAGCGACGCCGCGCTGGCCCGCGACGTCCTCTGCGACACCGAGCACTTCACCAAGACCGGGCCCGGCTCACCGTCCGACCTGTGGACGCCGGTGCTCGGCCCGTCGGTGCTGCTCAACATGGAGGGCCCGGACCACGCGGCGCTCCGCCGCCGGCTGTCCGGGCTCTTCACCCCCGGCTACGTCACGGCCCTGTGCGACCGGGTGCTGGCGCAGCCGCTCGCTGCGCTGACCGGCCGGCTGCGCGCCGGCGAACAGGTCGACCTGGTCCGGGTCGCGCAGATCTGCGCCGGCGCCGCGATCTGCGCGATCGTCGGGATGCCCGCGGAGCCCGGCCGCTTCGGCGGGGCGCACGCCGAGGCGTCCGAGGTGACGAAGTCGGTGCGGCTGTGGCGGTCCGGTATGACGGGGCGTCAGGTGACGCGGGCGCGCGAGGTGCTGGGCCGGCTGACCGCCTCGGCGGTGACGGCCTACCGGCAGGGCGGCGACGAGACCCTGCCGGGCCGGCTGCGGGAACTGGGCCTGACCGAACAGGAGGCCCGCGGGGCCGTCGGCGCCTTCCTGCTCACCGGCACCGAGACCCTGGTCTCGTTCATCCCGCGGCTGCTCGCGCTCTGCCATGACACCGGCCGGCTCGACCGGCTCACGGACCCCGCCGCCGACCCCGACCCGGTGATCGAGGAGGCGCTGCGGATCACCGTGCCGTCCCCCGTGATGCTGCGCAGCGTCGCCCGCGCCGCACGGATCGGCGGCGTCCCGGTCGCGCCCGGCGACCGGGTCGTGGTGGCCACCCTGCTGTGCGCACGGGCCCACGGGCCGTTCGCCCCCGAGCGGCCGCACCCGCCGGAACTGCGCCGGCTGTGGTTCGGTGCCGGCCCGCACTTCTGCCTCGGCATGCCGCTGGCCATGGCGCAGATCCGCGCGGTGCTGGCCGCCGCGCTCGCCGCCGGGCCGGTCGCCGTCACCGGCCGCCGCCTGGCCCGGCACGTCCTGATACCGGGCTACGCCCGGCTGAACATCGAGCTCAGGAGCGCGAGTTGACCGACACCCGGCCCGCGGTGGACGACCGGATCGATCTGCTCACCGCCTTCTTCGACACCGCCGAGCGGCGCGCCGACGCGCCCGCCCTCACCGGCCCGGACGGCCGCACCCTCGGCTACCGCGAACTGGCCCGCGCCGTCCTCACCACCGCACGCGGGCTGCGCGCGGCCGGGATGGTGGCGGGGGAGCGGATGCTGTTCTCCGTACGGCCGGGACCGGACGGCGTGGTGCTGGCGCTGGGCGTGATCGCCGCGGGCGGCACCGTGGTCTTCGCCGACCCCGGCGCCGGACCCGAACTCTTCGCCGCCCGCCGCGAACTGGCGCAGCCGCGCTGGGCCGCCGCCGAGTCCCTGCTGTACGCGGTGGCCCGCTACGGGCGCCCGCTGGCCCGGCGGCGCGGACTGCTGCTGCCGCACTACCACCGGCTCGGCCTGCGGCACGTCCACACCGGCCGGTGGCTGCCCGGCGTTCCGGCCGGTGCGCTGTCCGCACACCGGCTCGCCGCCGGCCCCGCCCCGGCCGACCGCCCCGGACCGGCGCCCGGACAGGAGGCGCTGATCGTCTTCACCTCCGGCACGACCCGGGCGCCCCGGGCCGTCGTCCACACCCGCGGTTCGCTCGGCGCCGGCCTGGTCGGCTGCGGCTCCGCCCTCGGCATGGGCGACGGCGACGTGCTGCACACCGACCAGCTGATGATGGGCATCCCGGCCCTGGTCGCCGGGGCGCACTGGACCATGCCGCCGTACGGCTTCGCGCCCGCCGCCGACCCCGGACGGTTCACCCGCGGACTGGCCGGCGCCACCCACGCGTTCTGCGTACCGGCCGACCTGCCCGCCGTGCTCGACGCCGTCGAACGGGGCGAGGTGGCACTGCCCGCCTCGCTGCGGCACCTCGTCCTCGGCGGCGCGCCCGTCCTGCCCGGCCTGCTGCGCCGGGCCGGCCACGTCCTGCCGCGGGTCCGCTTCCTCGCCGTGTACGGCATGACCGAGATCGTGCCGGTCGCGGTCGCCACCGGAGACGCGAAGCTCGCCCACCGCGGCCCCGGCGACCTGCTCGGCACCCCCCTGCCGGGGGTCCGGGTGCGCACCGCGCCGGACGGCGAACTGCTGGTCTCCGGGCCGAACCTGTGCCGCGGCTACCTCGGCGAGCCGCCGATGACCGAACACGCCACCGGCGACCTCGCCCGGCTGGAGAACGGCGAACTGCTCCTGCTCGGACGGAAGAAGGACATGCTCATCCGCGGCCGCACCAACATCTACCCCGGGCTCTACGAACCGGCCGTCGCCGCCCTGCCCGGCGTCGCCGACGCGGTCATCGTCGGCGTCCCGGACGCCTACGGCGACGAGCGCGTCGTCCTGGCCGTCGTGCCCGAACCACCCTCGGCCGACCGGGAGGTGCTCGCCGGAACCGTCCGCTCCCGGCTGCCCGCCCTCATCGACGCGGCCGCGCTGCCGGACGAGGTGGTCGTCCTGGACCGCATCCCGGTCACCGGCCGCACCCGCAAACCGGACCGCGCCGCGCTGCGCGACCTGCTGGCCGGCAACCGTACGGCGGGGGCGGCGCGATGAGGATCGCCGTGACCGGCGCCCGCGGCTTCGTGGGCGGCGCGGTCTGCCGGGCGGCGACCGCCGCGGGCTGGACCGTGCACGCCCTCACCCGCGCCGACTGGGACCTGTGCGACGGGGTGTGGGCGGGCGCCCCCGAGGTCGACGCGGTGGTGCACGCGGCCGCCGCCGTCCGCGACTGGGGCGCGCCCGGGCCCGTCTGGCACGCCAACCTCACCGGCACCCGGAACGTGGCCGCGTCCTTCCCCGGCGCCCGGCTGGTGCACATCTCGACGGCCAGCGTCTACGACCCGTTCCGGCCGACCGTCCTCGGCCACGAGACCGAGGCCCCGGTCCGCCGCTACCTCACCCCGTACGCCGCCTCCAAGGCCGCCGCCGAACTGGCCCTGCGCGGCCGCCCGGACACCGTCGTGCTGCGCCCGCACGCCGTCTACGGACCGGGCGACCGGACGCTGCTGCCCCGGGTGCTCGGCGCCGTCCGCGGCGGCCGGCTGTGGCTGCCCGGCGACGGCACCGCCCTGCAGTCGCTCACCCACATCGACCAGCTGACCGCGGCCGCGCTGCTGGCCTGCGACCGGGCCGCCCGACCCGGCACCTACAACATCGCCGACGCGGCCCCCGTCCCCATCGGCGAGGCGCTGCGGGCCCTGCTCGCCGCCCGCGGCCGGACGGTACGGCTGCGCACGGTGCCGACCGCCGCGGCGTCCGCGGCCGCGGCGGCCGCCGAGACGGCCTGGCGGCTGGCGGGACGCCCCGCGCCACCGCGGCTCACCCGCTACGCGCTCAGTCACCTCGCCATGGAACGCACCCTGGCGCTCGGCGCCGCCCGCCGCGGCCTCGGCTTCCGCCCGGGACCGACCTCCTTCCACGGCGCGGCGTCATGGTGACCCGTACGGCGACAGACCCGATCAACTCCTCGAAAGGCGGGCGTCCATGAGCCCTCGCACCACAGCCAGCTATGCGTCCGCGGGCGTCGACATCGAAGCCGGCGACCGCGCCGTGACGCTGATGAAGGAGTGGGTGAGGAAGACCGCCCGCCCCGAGGTCGTCGGGGGCCTCGGCGGCTTCGCCGGCCTCTTCGACGCCTCGGCGCTGAAGGGCTACGCCCGCCCGCTGCTCGCCTCGGCCACCGACGGCGTCGGCACCAAGGTCGACATCGCCCGCGCCCTGGGCGTCTACCACACCATCGGCCACGACCTCGTCGCGATGGTGCTGGACGACATCGTCGTCTGCGGCGCCGAACCGCTCTTCCTGACCGACTACCTCTGCGTCGGCAAGGTCCACCCCGAGCGGGTCGCGGAGATCGTCAAGGGCATCGCCGAGGGCTGCGTGCTGGCCGGCTGCGCACTGATCGGCGGCGAGACCGCCGAACACCCGGGCCTGCTCGGCGCGGACGAGTTCGACCTGGCCGGCGCCGGTACGGGCGTCGTCGAGGCGGACCGGCTGCTGGGCGCGGAGCGCATCCGTACCGGCGACGCGGTGATCGCGATGGCCTCGTCGGGCCTGCACGCCAACGGGTACTCCCTGGTCCGCCACGTCCTGCTCGACCGGGCCGGGCTGCGCCTGGACCAGCACATCGCCGAACTGGGCCGCACCCTGGGCGAGGAACTGCTCGAACCCACCCGGATCTACGCCGCCGCCTGCCTGGCACTGACCCGGACGACCGAGGTCCACGCCTTCGCCCACATCACCGGCGGCGGACTGGCGGGCAACCTCGCCCGGGTGGTCCCGGACGGGCTGCACGCCACCGTCGACCGCGCGACCTGGACGCCGGGCCCGGTCTTCGGCCTGGTCGGCACGGCCGGCCCGGTCGAGCGCCGGGAACTGGAGCGGACCCTGAACATGGGCGTCGGCATGATCGCCGTCGTCCCGCCGGAGTCCGTGACCACGGCCCTGGCCACGCTCGCCGACCGCGGGGTGGACGCCTGGGTCTGCGGGGAGATCGTCGGGCGCGGCGACCGCACCACCGGCGCGGAACTCGTCGGCGACTACACCGGCGGATAACGCAGGTAACGGGCCCGCACCGCACGGAACTTCGCCAGCCCGTCCTGCCAGGCGGCGACGATCTCGTCCGGGTCCGCGCCCGCGTCGATCATCGTGCGGACGGCCGCCGAACCGGTCAGCCGGTCGATGCCGTGGTCCGGCCGCCACGCGAAGCCGCCCCAGACCCGTTTCGCCGTGACCAGCAGGCCGATGCCGGTGCGCACCGGGTCGAAGGCGGCCCGGTCGTGGACATGGAGCTGCACCCCGCCGATGGTCTTCCCCTGGAACTTCGAGAAGGTGGGCGCGAAGTACGCCTCCCTGAAGTGCACGCCGGGCAGGCCGAGTGCGGTGGCGGCCGCGGCCCAGCGCCGGTCGATCCCGTCCGCGCCGAGGAGTTCGAAGGGACGGGTGGTGCCGCGCCCCTCGGAGAGGTTGGTGCCCTCGAAGAGGCAGGTGCCCGCGTAGACCAGCGCGGTGTCCGGGGTGGGCATGTTGGGGCTCGGGGGGACCCAGGGCAAGCCCGTCGCGTCGTAGAAGTCGCCGCGGTGCCAGCCGCTCATCCGCACGGTCGCGAGGTCCACCGGACGGCCGGCCGCCCGCGGGACGAACTCGCCGTTGAAGAGCAGGGCGAGTTCGGCCACCGTCAGGCCGTGCGCCTGCGCGATCGGCTCGCGGCCGACGAACGAGGCGTACGCCTTGTCCAGCACCGGGCCGGTGGCGAAGCGGCCGGTGACCGGGTTGGGCCGGTCCAGCACCACGAAGCGCTTGCCGGCGAGGACGGCCGCCACCATGCAGTCGTAGAGCGTCCAGATGTAGGTGTAGAAGCGGGCGCCGACGTCCTGGATGTCGAAGACGACGGTGTCCACCCCGGAGACGGTGAAGATGTCCGCGAGTTCCCGGCCGCTCTTGTTGTACGTGTCGTAGACCGGCAGCCCGGTGGCCGGGTCGTCGTAGCGGCCCTCGGACCCGCCCGCCTGCGCGGTGCCCCGGAAGCCGTGCTCGGGCCCGAAGACCGCGGTCAGCCGGACCTGCGGGTCGGCGTGCATCACGTCCACGATGTGCCGCAGATCGGTCGTGACGCCGGTGGGGTTGGTGATGACGCCGACCCTTTCGCCCTCCAGCAGCCGGTAGCCGTCCGCGGCCAGCCGCGCGAAACCGGTCCGCACCCGCCGGCCGCCCCGGTCCGGGCCGGCCGCCGCCGCCCGTGCGGGCGCCGCGGCCGCGGTCAGGGCCGCACCGGCCGCGCCGGTCGCCGCCAGATGTCCGAGCAGAACGCGCCTCGACAGAGCCATCCGCACACCTCCGTGATCGCAGGAAGCCAACCCGTACGTGCGGTGCGCACGCTAACGCGCCGGGCGGCGTCCGGGAACGGGACGGGCCGACCGGAAACCGACTCTTCCGCTCCCACATACCGACTGGTTAGTCTGCCTGTCAGTCGATCCGCGCGACCGAGGGAGACACCGCAGTGGAAGCCGTACGGGACAAGGCCGTCGTCGTGACCGGGGCGGGCGGGGGGATCGGCGCGGCACTGGCCCGCCGGTTCGCCGCCGAAGGCGCCCGGGTCGTGGTCAACGACCTGGACGAGGCGAAGGCCAAGCAGACCGCCGAGGAGATCGGGGCGGTCGCGGTGGGCGGGGACGCCTCCGGCATCGTCCCGGCCGCCCGCGAGGCGCTCGGCGGCACCATCGACGTCTTCTGCGCCAACGCCGGCGTCGGCACCGGCGGCGGCCCCGACGCGCCCGAGGACGACTGGGCACTGGCCTGGGACGTCAACGTCATGGCGCACGTCCGGGCGGCCCGCGAGCTGGTACCGGAATGGCTGGCCCGCGGCAGCGGCCGCTTCGTCTCCACCGTCTCCGCGGCCGGCCTGCTCACCATGGTCGCCGCCGCCCCCTACAGCGTCACCAAGCACGGCGCGTACGCCTTCGCCGAATGGCTCTCGCTCACCTACCGGCACCGCGGGATCGCGGTGCACGCCATCTGTCCGCAGGGTGTCCGCACCGACATGCTGGCCGCCACCGGAGCGGCCGGGGACCTGGTGCTCACGCCCACCGCCGTCGAGCCCGATGCCGTCGCCGACGCGCTGTTCGAGGCCATCGAGCAGGGCCGGTTCCTGGTCCTGCCGCACCCGGAGGTCGCCGACTACTACACCGCCCGGGCCACCGACCCCGACCGCTGGCTGACCGCGATGAACCACCTCCAGCAGAAGCTGGAACAGCGCGAAGGGGGCGCCCGGTGACCTCGTACCACGACAAGCCCTGGCTGGCCCTGCTCACCGACGCCCAGCGCGGCCCGGTCCAGCCGCCGCCGTCCGTCCTGCACGCCTTCCGCGCCGCCGCCCGAAAGGCCCCCGACCGCACCGCGCTCGCCTACTTCGACGGCCGGCTGTCCTACACGGAGACCGACGCGCTCTCCGACGGCATCGCCGCCCACCTCGCCGACCGCGGCTTCCGGCCCGGCGACCGGGCCGCGATCATGCTGCAGAACACCCCGCAGTTCGTCCTCGCCCTGCTCGGCGTCTGGAAGGCCGGCGGGGTCGTGGTGCCGGTCAACCCCATGTACAAGTCCGCCGAACTCCGGCACGTCCTGGACGACGCCGAGGTCACCGCCGTGATCTGCGCCGACCGCACCTGGGACGGCTTCCTGCGCACCACCGCCGCCGCCGCGCCCTCGGTACGCCTCGCGCTGACCACCTCCGAGTGGGAACTGCAGACCCGCGACGACGCCCGGGTGCTGCGCGGGGCGCCGCTCGGACCGCAGGAGGGCGCCGACGACCTGCTGACCGCCGCCCGCGCCGCCACGGGGCGGGCCGCACCGGCGGCCGGCCCGGGGCCGGCCGCCGACGACATCGCGCTGATCAGCTACACCTCCGGCACCAGCGGCACGCCCAAGGGCGCCACCAACACCCACGGCAACCTCACCTACAACGCCGAACGCCAGCGCACCGGCCACGGACTGCCCGAAGGCAGCACGTACTTCGCGCTCGCCCCGCTCTTCCACATCACCGGCATGGTCTGCGAACTGGCCACCTGCTTCGCGAACGCCGGCACCCTGGCGCTCGCCCACCGTTTCGAGGCCGGCGTCGTCCTGGACGCCTTCCTGGAGCACCGGCCCGCCTACACGGTCGGCCCCTCCACCGCCTACATGGCGCTGATGGCCCACCCGGACGTCACCCGCGACCACTTCGCGTCCTTCGCGATCATGTCGTCCGGCGGCGCGCCGCTGCCGCCCGCCCTCGTCGAGAAGTTCCGCACCGCCTTCGGGCCGTACCTCCACAACGGCTACGGCCTGACCGAGTGCACCGCACCGTGCGCCAGCGTGCCGCCCGGCCGGGAAGCGCCGGTGGACAAGGTCTCCGGGACACTCGCGGTCGGCGTGCCGGGCCCGGACACCGTCGTGCGGATCATCGACGACAACGGCGCGGACCTGCCGTTCGGCGAACCGGGCGAGATCGCCGTCCGCGGGCCCCAGGTCGTCCCCGGCTACTGGCGCCGCCCGGACGCCACCGCCGAGGCCCTCCCGGACGGCGAACTGCGCACCGGCGACATCGGCTTCATGGACACCGACGGCTGGCTCTACGTCGTCGACCGCAAGAAGGACATGATCAACGCCTCCGGCTTCAAGGTGTGGCCCCGCGAGGTCGAGGACGTCCTCTACGGCCACCCGGCGGTGCGCGAGGCGGCGGTGGTCGGGGTGCCCGACGCCTACCGCGGCGAGTCGGTCAAGGCGTACGTGAGCCTGCGCCCGGGCGCCGACGTGCCGCCCGCCGAGCTGGCGGCGTACTGCAAGGAACGGCTCGCGGCGTACAAATATCCCCGTGAGGTGGAGGTCCTGACCGAGCTCCCCAAGACCACGAGTGGCAAGATCCTCCGACGGGAGCTGCGCCACCGCGCATGACGTACGACGAAGGACAGGTGAGGGCGATGGCCGGCACGAAGGACGGCACCGGCAACGGCAACGGCAGCACGAAGCCGGTGGCGCGGCGGCTGCTGGCCACCGCCACCAGGCTCTTCGCGGAGCAGGGCTACGACCGCACCTCCGTCCAGGAGATCGTGGACGCGGCGGGCGTCACCAAGGGCGCCCTCTACCACTACTTCGGCTCCAAGGACGACCTGCTGCACGAGGTCTACGGCCGGGTGCTGCGGCTCCAGCAGGAGCGGCTGGACCACTTCGCCGACGCCGACGCCCCGGTCGAGCAGCGCCTGCGCGACGCCGCCGCCGACGTCGTCGTCACCACCATCGAGAACCTCGACGACACCAAGATCTTCTTCCGGTCGATGCACCACCTCGGCCCGGAGAAGGACAAGCAGGTACGCGCCGAACGCCGGCGCTACCACGAACGGTTCCGCGCCCTGATCGAGGAGGGCCAGCGCTCCGGCGTCTTCGCCGCCGACATCCCCGCCGACCTCGTCGTCGACTACCACTTCGGCTCCGTCCACCACCTCGGCACCTGGTACCGGGAGGACGGCCCCCTCACCCCCCAGCAGGTCGCCGACCACTTGGCCGACCTGCTGCTGCGGGCCCTGCGCCCGTAACACCGGCGGGCGGAGGCGGGAATACCCCCACCCCCACCCTCGTTGTCGGCCCCGAGGGGGCGCCCGCGACCCCTACGGGATCTGTTCGACGCCCCCCTACGGGACACCCCCTACAGGTACCGCTTCAACTCCCGCCGGGCCAGCGACCGCTGATGGACCTCGTCCGGGCCGTCCGCCAGGCGGAGGGTGCGGGCCGCGGCCCACAGTTCGGCCAGCGGGAAGTCCTGGCTCACGCCGCCCGCGCCGTGCAGCTGCACCGCCTTGTCGAGGATGTCGACGACCGTGCGCGGCGTGGCGATCTTGATGGCCTGGATCTCGGTGTGCGCGCCCTTGTTGCCGACGGTGTCCATCAGCCACGCGGTCTTGAGCACCAGCAGCCGCAGCTGCTCCACCGCCACCCGGGCGTCGGCGATCCACTCCTGGACCACGCCCTGCTGGGCCAGCGGCTTGCCGAACGCCGTACGGGCCACCGCCCGCTCACACATCAGCTCGATGGCCCGCTCGGCCATGCCGATCAGCCGCATGCAGTGGTGGATCCGGCCGGGGCCGAGCCGGGCCTGGGCGATGCCGAAGCCGCCGCCCTCCTCGCCGATCAGATGGCCTGCCGGCACCCGTACGTCGTGGAAGACCACCTCGGCGTGCCCGCCGTGGTAGTGGTCCTCGTACCCGTAGACCTGCATGGCGCGCTTCACCTCCACACCGGGGGTGTCGCGCGGCACCAGGACCATCGACTGCTGGCGGCGCAGGTCCGCGCCGTCCGGGTCGGTCTTGCCCATCACGATGAAGATCTGGCACAGCGGGTTCATCGCCCCGGAGATGTACCACTTACGGCCGTTGATGACGTAGTCGTCGCCGTCCCGCTCGATGCGCGTGGTGATGTTGGTGGCGTCCGACGAGGCCACCTCCGGCTCGGTCATCGCGAACGCCGACCGGATCTCGCCGGCCAGCAGCGGCTCCAGCCACTGCTTCTTCTGCGCCTCGTTGCCGAACTGGGCCAGCACCTCCATGTTGCCGGTGTCCGGCGCCGCGCAGTTCAGCGCGGTCGGCGCCAGCTGCGGGCTGCGGCCGGTGATCTCGGCCAGCGGCGCGTACTGGAGGTTGGTCAGCCCGGCGCCGTACTCCTCGTCCGGGAGGAACAGGTTCCACAGCCCCTGCCGGCGGGCCTCGGCCTTCAGGTCCTCGACGACCGCCGGGGTGTCCCACGGCGAGGCGAGGGCTTCCCGCTGCTCGTGCGCGGTCCGCTCGGCGGGCAGGACGTGCTCGTCCATGAACGTCAGCAGCCGCGCGCGCAGCTCCTCGGTCCGGGCGTCGAATGCGAAGTCCATGGGGCTCAGCCTTCCTTGAGGGTGGTCAGTCCGCGGTCGATGAAGACGGGCACGAGCTCGCCGATCCGGTCGAAACCGGCACCGACGGTCTGGCCGAGTGTGAAGCGGTAGTGGATGCCTTCGAGGATCACCGCGAGCTTGAACCAGGCGAACGCGGTGTACCAGGCGATGGCCGAGGTGTCCCGGCCCGAGCGGGCCGCGTAGCGCTCGATCAGCTCGGCGGGGGAGGGGTGGCCCGGGGCGCCGCTGGTGGTGCTCACCGGGGACGCGGGCAGGCCCAGGTCCGAGCTGTACATCGCCAGCAGGCCGAGGTCGGTCAGCGGGTCGCCGAGGGTGGACATCTCCCAGTCCAGTACGGCCTTGATGGTGTCGTCGGCGCCGACCAGGACGTTGTCCAGCCGGTAGTCGCCGTGCACGACGGCCGGCGCGGCGGAGGCGGGCAGCGCCCGGCCGAGCGCCTCGTGCAGCTCGTCGATGCCGGCGAGGTCACGGTTCTTGGAGGCGGCCAGCTGCTTGCCCCAGCGCCGCAGCTGACGCTCCAGGAAGCCGTCCGGGCGGCCGAAGTCGCCCAGCCCCACCGCCTCCGGGTCCACGGCGTGCAGCTCCACCAGCGTGTCCACGAGCGACAGCACTACGGCCCGGGTGCGCTCCGGGCCGAGCGGCGCCAGCTGGGCGGCGGTGCGGTACGGCGTGCCCTCGACCAGCTCCATCACGTAGAACGGGGCGCCGATCACCGACTCGTCCTCGCACAGCAGCAGCGTCTCGGGCACCGGCACCGGCGTCGGGTGCAGCGCGCTGATCACCCGGTGCTCGCGCCGCATGTCGTGCGCGGTGGCCAGGACGTGGCCGAGCGGCGGCCGGCGGACGACCCACCGGGCGGCGCCGTCGGTGACCCGGTAGGTGAGGTTGGACCGCCCGCCCTCGATCAGCTCCGCCCGCAGCGGGCCGCCGGCCAGCCCGGGCCGCTCCCGGTCCAGGTGCGCGCGCAACCGCGCCAGGTCGAGGCCGGGGGGATCCTCCCGGTCCGGGGCCGTGGGGGGAGGGGTGCCCTTGCTCATCGTGCTCCTCCGTGGGGAGTGGACGGTCCGACGGTCGATCGGTCGTGCCCCGATCATGCCGACTAGTCGGTATGGCGTCCAGTGGCGGTACGTGGGGCGTCCGTCACGCACCGCCGCACAGGAGGATTCCGGTCACCCGGGACCGCCGCCTCAGACGTGCCCCGGTCACCCGGGACCGCCGCCTCAGGCATGCCAGGCCGCCCCGGGGCCGCCGCCTCAGGCGTGACAGGCCACCGGCACCCCGCCGTTCATCACCGTCATGTCGCCGAAGCCGGCCAGCGGATCGAGCGGGGCACCCGGCGCGCCGCCCGCCAGCTCCGCGTACGCCCGGTGCAGATTGGCCACCAGCCGCTCCGACTCCGCCAGCTCCGCGAACGGGCCGAGCTCCGCCCGCTGCGCCACCTCCAGCGGGGTACGGCCGGCAGCCCTGCCCTCCTGCGCCAGCTCGCCGACGAAGCGCAGATAGCGCTCGATGACGTCGTACACCTCAGGACCGGCGACCGGGCCGTGCCCGGGGACGACGGTGACCGCGTCCAGCGAGCGCAGCAGCTCGACCGCCTTGAGCGAGCCGGTGAGCGAGCCCATGAACAGGAACGGGGTGCCGCCGTGGAAGACCAGGTCCCCGGCGAAGACGATGCGCTGCCGGGGCAGCCAGACCACGGTGTCCCCGGGCGTGTGCGCCACGCCCGGGTGGATCAGCCGCACCTCGGTGTCGCCGAGGTGCAGGGTGAGCTCGTCGGTGTAGGTGACCGTGGGCGGGGTGAGCCGGATGTCGCCGTACTCCACCTCCGGCCAGACGGCGTGCAGTTGGTGCCCGGCGGCCAGCAGCTCCCGGCGGCAGGCGGCGTGCCCGATGACGGTCGCCTCGGGCACGAAGACGCCGTTGCCGTAGGTGTGGTCGCCGTGGTGGTGGGTGTTGACCACGAACCGGGGCGCCGGGGCGCCGCTCTCCGCGATCCGCCGCCGCAGCAGCCGGGCCCGCCGCTCGGTGGCGGCGGTGTCCACGACGAGAGTGGTCCCGCCGTCGGTGAGGAAGCCCGCGTTGTTCAGGCACCAGCCCCCGTCCGGCTGGATGAAGGCGTGCACCCCGCCCGCGAGTTCGGTCAGGTACGGCTCCTCCGGCACGCTCCGCCCGGTCGTGGTCCGTTCCGCCGCTTCCGTCATGGGATGTGCCTCCTGCTCCGATGCCGCGTCAGTGCCCGCCCGCCTACGGGGAGTTCGAGCGCGCTCCGCCGCCGCGGGACCGGGCCACGGTACCCCCGCCACCGGCCCGGGCGGACAACGGCCGCCGACCCGGTGCGCCACTCCTCCCTCAGGAGCGGATCACCCCCGAAGCAGGATCACCGCGCCGCACAGCGCCAGCGCGAGCGTGCAGCCGATCAGCAGCAGCGCGGTCCGCAGCGGCAGCTCCGGCGGCCGGCCGCCCGCCATGGCCCGCATCCTGCGGTGCGCGAGGACGACGAAGCCGAACCACACCAGGCCGGTCAGCGCCGCCTCCGCCGCGACCGCCACCCCGCGCTCGGCGTTCCGCAGCAGCTGCCGGCCGGCCAGCAGCGCCACCACGGTGGCCGACAGCGTGGTCCGCCGCCAGGCCAGCCGGGTCCGCTCCGGCTGCAGCCCCGGGTCCCGGTCCGACGCCGGCCGGGGCCCCGGCCCGGCTCCGCCCGCCACCGGGCGCTCCCTCGCCATCGCCTAGTTCGTCCGGCCCAGCAGGACCAGCACGACCACGGCCGCCGCGAGCAGCCCGACGGCCAGCGCCAGCACACCGGGGAAGCGGGACACCGGCAGGTCCTCGCCGCGCCGCATCGCCCGCTCGCAGCGCACCCAGTGGTTGACCGCCCGCAACGCGCACAGCCCCCCGCCCACCAGCAGCACGACGGTGAAGCTCACCCGCAGCGTGCCGTGCAGCCGGGGCAGGAACTGGTCCACCGCGAACCCGCCGCCGATCAGCGCCAGCCCGGTCCGCAACCAGGCCAGAAACGTCCGCTCATTGGCCAGCGAGAACCGGTAGTCGGGGGTCGTGCCCTCCTCGCGTACGCGCGCGGGCGCGAACCAGAGCCGTACCGCCTCGCCGGCCGCCCGCAGCCCACCGCCGCCGCTCATCGCCGCAACCCGCCCGGCCGGCCCGCCCGCATCAGCACTCCCCCCGCTCCCGCCGGGCCAGCAGCTGCCGGTACGCGGCCACCCCGTCCGGCGTCCACGGCCACACGTCCAGCCGCGCGATCAGCTCCTCCTCGGTCAGGAACGCGTACCAGTCGATCTCCGCCTCCTGCGGGGCGACCGGCAGCGTGCACCGCACCTGGTACACCGCCGACCACCAGGTGTGCTCGGCCGTCTCGTAGAGGAACTTGAACAGCGGCTCCGGCTGCGCCAGCCCCCGCACCCCCAGCTCCTCCTCGGCCTCACGCAGCGCCGCCCGGTCGTAGCTCTCCCCGGCGCCCACCACACCGCCCACGAACATGTCGTAGTGCGCGGGGAAGACCAGCTTGTTCGGCGTGCGGCGGTGCACGAAGATCCGCTCCTCCGCGTCCCGCACCAGCACGAAGGAGCAACGGGTACGCATCCGCCGCGCATAACTCTCGCCACGCGGCGCCTGCCCCACGACCTGATCGTTCTCGTCGACGACATCGAGGACTTCATCAACGTTGAGCGGTTCCTCAGCCATGGGGGCATTCTCCCTTCGTACCCGCCTGCGGCGCCGTTGCGCTTTGCGGCGCCGCGTACGTACCCGTCTGTCCCGCCGTTGCGCTTTGCGGCGCGCCGCACGTACCTGTCTGCTGCGCCGCGGGTGTTTCTCGCCGTTGCGCCTGCGGCGGGCGAGGTTGTTGTGGGTGCGGTGACGGACCTCCGGGGCCTTGTTCGTGGACTGCTGACGCTTTACGTCCACGAACAAGGCCCCTCCGGCCCGTCCCCTCCCGTTGGGGGAGGGGAATGCGGTCTGTGGGGGTGGGCGTTGAGGCATGCAAGGGGGCCTGGGTACCCCTACGGGACGGTCGAACAGAACCCGTAAGGGTCGCGAGGGCCCCCTGCGGGGCCACAACCCAATGGGCCGGGCGAGGCATTCCCAAAACCTCACGACACCAGATGCTCGCCCAACAACACGCGCCCCCACCCACCCGCACACTCCCCCCACGGGAGGGGACGGGCCGGAGGGGCCGGTTGTGTGGACGTAGAGCGTCAGCAGTCCACACAACCGGCCCCGGAGGCCCGTCACCGCACCCGACAACACCCAGCCCGCCGCAGGCGCAACGGCGAGACCACCCGCGGCGCAGCAGACAGGTACGTGCGGCGCGCCGCAAAGCGCAACGGCGAGCAACCCCGACGGCGCGAGAGACGGGTACGTACGCGGCGCCGCAAAGCGCAACGGCGAGGCACCACCACGGCGCTACAGCCGAGTACGCAGGCAGTCAATGGGGTTGCATCGCGCGGACGTCCGAAGGACGCCCCGCGCCCGGTGGCATGGCCGGGTGGGTGCCGATCAGGACGATGCCCGCGACCACGGCCGCGATGCCGGCGACCTCCCAGGCCAGTGCGCCGGTGGTGACCCGCAGCTGGTCGCCGAGGAAACCGACTCCGCACAGGATTCCGGCCAGCGGCTGGGCGGCGGTCAGTGCGGGCAGGGACAGCCGCAGCGGCGCCGACTCGAAGGCGCTCTGGACCATCACCAGCGCCAGCACCCCGAGCACCACGATGGCGTACGGCTGCCAGCTGGTGAGCAGGGCCGACCAGCCGCCCTGGCTGTAGTGCTCGCCGCTGATCCGGGTCAGCGCGTCCTGCAGGCCGTATATCAAGCCGGCCGCCACGCCCAGCAGCGCGGCCTCCAGGCTGACGTGCACCCGCTCCCGTTTGGCCACCGCCGCGAGCGTCAGGGCGATGCCCAGCACCACGCCCATGATCAGCCACTGCCACAGGTGGTCGGTGCTGCGCTGTCCGCCCCGTGGCCGGCCGGCCACGATGAACGCGGTGACGCCGCCGGCCAGCAGCCACAGTCCGGCCCAGCCGGTGCGGCCCAGCCGCTGTTTGGTCAGCCGTCGGGACAGTGCCATCGCGAAGAGCAGATTGGTCGCGAGCAAGGGCTCCACCAGAGTGATGTCGCCCATTCCCAGCGCCACCGCCCCCAGTGCCATGCCCACCACCATCAGGCCGATACCGGCCACCCACAGGGGCATCCGCACGAGGTCGAGCAGCAGGCGGAGGGAGAGGTAGTCCTTCATCGGGGCGTGCTGTGCGGCGGCTTGCTGGAGTACGAAGCCGAGTCCCAGACAGCAGGCCGCTCCAAGGGCGAGCAGTATCACCGTCACGTCGCACCTCTATCGCGCGGGGCGGGGGATGCGCCTGAGGATAGCCATCCGGCGGCGGGTGAGGGGTGGCCCTGGTCACCCCCATTCTCCCGCGCGCCCTCCTCTACTGCGCGGTAACGGATGGTTGACGCGGCAGTCGGGTGCACTGAGGATCGTTCCACCCGGGTGGCCCGGGGCGGCCGGGACGCCCGGCGGGCCCCGGCGAGGAGAGGCTGCTGATGGCGTACGACGCTGATGTGATCGTGATCGGAGCGGGGCTGGCGGGGCTGGCGGCCACCGCGGAACTGGTGGACGCGGGCCGCAAGGTGATCCTGCTCGACCAGGAGCCCGAGCAGTCCCTCGGCGGGCAGGCCCATTGGTCCTTCGGCGGTCTCTTCCTCGTCGACTCACCCGAACAGCGCCGGCTGCGGATCCGCGACAGCCACGCCCTGGCGTGGCAGGACTGGCTCGGCACGGCCGGATTCGACCGTCCGGAGGACCACTGGCCACGCGCGTGGGCCGAGGCGTACGTCGATTTCGCGGCCGGCGAGAAGCGGTCCTGGCTGCACCGGCAGGGCGTACGGTTCTTCCCCGTCGTGGGCTGGGCAGAGCGGGGCGGCTACGCCGCTACCGGGCACGGCAACTCCGTCCCGCGCTTCCACGTCACCTGGGGCACCGGCCCCGGTCTGGTCGCGCCGTTCGAGCGCCGGGTGCGGGCCGGGGCCGCGCGCGGCCTGGTGGACCTCCGCTTCCGGCACCGGGTCACCAGCCTCACCCGGAGCGCCGGCACCGTGGACACGGTCGGCGGCGAGGTCCTGGCGCCCTCCGACGTCCCGCGCGGGAAGCCCAGCAGCCGCGAGGTGACCGGTGCGTTCGAGCTGCGGGCGCAGGCCGTGATCGTCACCTCCGGCGGGATCGGCGGCAACCACGAGCTGGTGCGCGCCAACTGGCCCGACCGCCTGGGCACCCCGCCGGAGCGGATGCTGTCCGGTGTGCCCGCGCACGTCGACGGCAAGATGCTGGGCATCACCGAGGCGGCCGGCGGGCGGATCATCAACCGCGACCGGATGTGGCACTACACCGAGGGCATCGAGAACTGGAACCCGATCTGGCCGCTGCACGGCATCCGGATCCTCTCCGGCCCCTCCCCGCTGTGGCTGGACGCCCGCGGCCGGCGGCTGCCGGTGCCGCTGTTCCCGGGCTTCGACACCCTCGGCACCCTCGAGCACATCATGCGCACCGGCCACGACCACACCTGGTTCGTGCTCACCCGGAAGATCATCGAGAAGGAGTTCACCCTCTCCGGCTCCGAGCAGAACCCCGATCTGACCGGCAAGAGCATCCGCGACGTACTGGGCCGGGCCAGGGCCGGCGCGCCCGGTCCCGTGCAGGCGTTCATGGACCGCGGCACGGACTTCATCGTCGAGCGCTCGCTGCCCGATCTCGTACGCCGGATGAACGCGCTCACCAAGGAGCCGCTGATCGACGAGGCCGCGCTGCGCGGCGAGATCGTGGCCCGGGACCGGGAGATCGTCAACTCCTTCACCAAGGACCTCCAGGTGACGGCGGTGCGCGGGACCCGCAAGTACCTCGGTGACCGGCTGATCCGCACCGCGGCCCCGCACCGGCTGCTCGACCCCAAGGCCGGCCCACTGATCGCCGTCCGGCTGAGCATCCTCACCCGCAAGACGCTCGGCGGACTGGAGACCGACCTCTCCTCGCGGGTGCTGACCGACGGCGGGTCGCCCCTGCCGGGCGTCTACGCGGCGGGCGAGGCGGCCGGCTTCGGCGGCGGCGGGGTGCACGGATACCGCTCGCTGGAGGGCACCTTCCTGGGCGGCTGCCTGTTCTCCGGCCGTACGGCGGGCCGGGCGGCCGCACGGGCGGTGGCCTGACGGCATGGGGGCCGCGGAGGATGTTGGCGGATCCAGCCATTCCTCTTCCCGCCTTGACGGGGAGCTCTGCGTACCGCTTTGCTGTGCGTGATGACTGGTGCGGACCAGACCGTCACCCTCTGCACAGGCGCGCGCAGACCCGGCCCCGCCCACCAAGGACGACAGGTGCGGCGCACGACCGGCGCGGCGCGCCATGGAGCCCGCTGACCCGTGATGTCGATTTCCCCCTCGCCGCCCCTCGCACCCCCGGCCCCCGGCCCCACCGGCCGGGCGGCCGGCCCGGCCACCGGCCCCGCGCTGGACGACGCCGAACTGGCCGTCGCCGCCGACGCCCTGGCGCTCGGCCAGTGGGCCCGGGTGCGCACCCTGCTCGCCGGGACCGGCACCGACTGGGACCGCCGGGGCCACCGATTAACGGTGCTGGCCGGCTGCCCGGGCAGTGCCGCCTGGGCCGGTGACTGGCAGCTCGCCGAACCGGACAGCGGCGACGCGGCCACCCTCCTCGCCGTCGCCACCGTCCGGCGGGCGCTGCGCGGCGAGGCCAGCAGTGGTGCCGCCGCCGCGGCCTGCGCGGCCGCCGCCCGGCTGCTGCCCGACGATCCCACGCCCTGGCTCGGCGCGCTGCTCCTGGCCCGCCGCACCGGCACCGAGGACGCCCGCGCGCACGCCTTCCACCAGATACGGGCCCGGCACCCCGACCACCACCACGCCCACCACCTGATGGCCGCCTGCCTGGCCGAACGGCAGCCGCACGCCGCCGACGACCCGCGGCACCCGGCCCATGACTTCGCCGCGCGTGCCGCCGCCCGCGCCCCCGCGGACTCCCCGCTCGCCCTGCTCCCGGTCGTCGCGCACGCCGAGCTCTACCGGGTACGGGCCGCCGCCGGCCTGGAGCCGCCCGACCCGGCGGACTCCGGCCACTGGAACACCCGGCACGCGCACCGGCTCCGGCAGGCCGCCTTCGACTGGTGGCTGGAATGGGAGGGCGAGGACCACCCGCGCGGCAAGGTCGACCTCAACTTCCTGGCCCACGCCACCTTCCACGAGGGGCGGATGGCCGAGGCCGCCACCCTCTTCGCGCGCATCGGCCGCCACCGGACCCGCGCCCCCTGGTCGTACGCGGGCCGCGACCCCGACCGTGCCTTCCGGGCCGCCCGGGCCACCGCACTCCGCCGGGCCCGGGGGTTCGGGCGCACCGGTCCATGACGAAAGTCTGACGCCGGGGCCCGGACACTGGCCCCGGCGCCCGCGCGGTGTTCGAATCGAGGGGTGACCAAGGACGCGAATCCGGCCCGCCCGGCCGGCCATGACGACGACCGGCGCGGCACGCCCGTCGGCCGCCGCGTGGTGCTCGGGATGCTCGCGGCCGGTGCCGCCGGCGTCGCCGCGGCCCCCTACCTCCAGCGTGCCTACGACGAAACCCTCGGCGCCGCCGCGCAGAACGACCCCACCGGACTGTCCGGTCTGCTGCCCGCCGGCGGCGGCTTCCGCTACTACTCGGTGACCGGTTCCGTCCCGGACAAGGACGAGCACAGCTACCGCCTGACCGTCGACGGCCTGGTGCGCCACCGCGCCAGCTACCGCCTCGCCGATCTGCGCGCCCTGCCGCAGACCCGGCTGGTCCGCGACGTCCAGTGCGTGACCGGCTGGCGGGTGCCCCGCACCCCGTTCGAGGGCGTGCGCCTGGCCACCCTCCTCGACGCCGCCGGTGTCCGCCCCGAGGCCAAGGCCGTCCGTTTCACCTGCTTCGACGGCGCCTACAGCGAATCCCTCACCCTCGAACAGGCCCGCCGCCACGACGTGCTGATCGCCCTGCGGATGCAGGACCGGCCGCTCGGCCACGACCACGGCGGGCCGGTGCGGCTCTACGTCGCGCCCATGTACTTCTACAAGTCGGCGAAGTGGCTCTCCGGGATCACCGTCACCGACCACGTCCAGCCCGGATACTGGGAGCAGCTCGGATATGACGTCGATGCCTGGGTCGGCCGGTCGAACGGACGGGACGATGTCCCCACGGCCTGAGTCCGCCGCCGGTCCGGCCCGAGACCGTCCCCGCGTCCCGCGCTTCACCCGCGCCGAACACCGGGTGCACCGGGCCACCGCCGCCCTCATGGCCGTCTGCGTGGCCACCGCGGCCTGTCTCTACCTCCCCTTCCTCGCCCAACTCGTCGGCCGCCGCGCCCTGATGGTCACCCTCCACGAGTGGTCCGGCATCCTGCTGCCGGCCCCGCTGCTGCTCGGCCTGGCCTCCCGTGCGCTGCGCGCCGACCTCACCCGCCTCAACCGCTTCGGCCCGCACGACCGGCGCTGGCTGCGGGCCGTACTGCGCCGCCGGGGAGGCCGTCCGGCCGGGAAGTTCAACGCCGGCCAGAAGCTGTACGCGGCCTGGCTCGCCGGCGCGGTCCTGGTGATGACCGGCACCGGCCTGCTGATGTGGTTCACGCACCTGGCGCCGCTGGTCTGGCGTACCGGCGCGACGTTCGTGCACGACTGGCTCGCCCTCAGCCTCCTCATCGTGATCGGCGGCCACATCTGGATGGCGTACCGGGACCCGGAGTCGAGGGCGGGGCTGCGCTCCGGGTCGGTCGACGCGGCATGGGCCCGGCGCGAACACCCGTTGTGGACGCCGGAGAACGGAAAGGGAGACGGAGCGGAGTAGAAATCCCTCTACAGAGGGTTCTCTGCAGAGAACACTATGCAGAGAACCCTCTGCATAGCTATGCTCGCGTCATGCCTGACGACCCCTCAACACCGCCTGTGCAGCCGGCCGGCGCCCTTCCCGAGCGCCGGATGGACGCCCGCAGCCTGCGCGGCCTGGCGCACCCGCTGCGGATGCGCATCCTGGACCTGCTGACCCTCGACGGCCCGGACACCGCCACGGGGGTGGCCCGGCGGCTCGGTGAGAACACCGGCACCGTCAGCTGGCACCTGCGCCACCTCGCCGACCACGGTTTCATCGAGGAGGAAACCGGCCGGGGCACCAAGCGTGAACGCTGGTGGCGGGCGGCCCGGGTCTCCCGCCGCCTCGACACCACCGAATTCCGCGACGATCCGGCCACCCGCGGCGCCCTGTCGGTCTACCTCCACGAGTTCGTCCAGCGGGACTTCCACCAGGTCACGACCTACCTCGCCGAGGACTGGGAGCCGGAGTGGCACCACGCCGGCACCCTCTCCCGCTGGCAGGACCTGCGGATGACGGCCGGGCAACTGGAGGCACTCAACGCCGAGTTGGCCGAGGTCGTCGAAAGGCACCGGGCGGCGGCGCTGGACGCGAACCGGAACCCGTCCGCGGTGGACGGCGAACCGGTCCGGCCGGTCCTCGTCCAACTGCAGTCCTTCCCCCGCAAGGAGAGCGGGGACACGGACGGGGGCGGCGACCGATGAGCGGACTGCTCCGCCGGCACCGCGACTTCCGGCTGCTGTGGTGCGGCGAGACGGCCGGGAAGTTCGGGGCCGCGGTCACCAACGTGGCCATGCCGCTCGTCGCGGTGTCCACCCTGCACGCCTCCACCTTCGCGGTCGGAGTGCTCGCCGCCGCCGGCTGGCTGCCCTGGCTGCTGATCGGCCTCCCGGTCGGCGTATGGGTGGACCGGGTGCGCCGCCGCCCCCTGATGCTCGCCTCCGCCGCGCTGTCCCTGGCGCTCTTCGCCGCCGTCCCCGTCCTCGCCCGGTACGGCGGGCTCGGCCTGGGAGCGCTGCTCGCGGTGGCCCTGCTGACCGGCGGCGCCGCGGTGGTCTTCCAGACCGCGTACAGCGCCTACCTCCCCACCCTCCTCGACCCCGCCGACCAGGCCGAGGGCAACGCCAAGCTGCACGGCAGCGCCTCCGCCGCGCAGATCGTCGGACAGGGCGCCGCCGGCCTCCTCGCCCAACTGGCGGGCGCGGTCAACGGCTTGCTGGCCAACGCCGGCACGTTCCTCGTCTCCCTGCTGTGCCTGCTCGGCATCCGGCACCGCGAACCCCTCCCGGCGGAACGGCCCGACGGCCGCGCGGCGCGCTCCCTGCCCGCCGAGATCGCCGAGGGCGTGCGGCTGGTCGCCGGCGATGTGTGGTTCCGTACGCTGACCCTCTTCGGTGCCCTCTCCAACCTGGCGCTGATGGCCTATCAGTCCCTGGTCGCCGTCTTCCTGGTACGCGAGGTCGGCCTGCCGTCCGGAGCCGTCGGCGGACTGCTCGCGCTGGCCAGTACGGGCGGGATAGCGGGCGCGTTCCTGGTGCGCCGCACCGCCGCCCGGCTCGGCACCGCCCGCGCCATGCTGCTGTACGAACTCGGCCTGCCCAGCGCCGCGTTGCTCATCCCGCTGACCACACAGGGCGCCGGCACGCTGCTCTACGTCGCGGGCAGCTTCGGGGTCAGCGCGGGCGTGGTGGGCGGCAACATCCTCAAGGTGGGCTTCCAGCAGCGGTACTGCCCGCCGTCCCTGCTCGGCCGGCTGGTGGCCAGCAGCGCCTTCCTCAACTACGGGACGCTGCCGCTGGGTGCCCTGCTCGGCGGTGCGCTCGGCTCCGCCCTCGGGGTCCGCACCGCCCTGTGGATCACGACCGCCGGTGTGCCGCTCGCGGCCCTGACCCTGGTCCTCTCGCCGGTCCGTACCGTCCGGGACTTCCCGGAGCGCCGGACGGACGACACGCACCACGCCACCGGTCCCGGACCGGAGGAACGGGACGGGGCGGCGGCCCGCAGCTGACCCGGTGGGGCCGTGCCCCGCCCGGGCCCCTACGCCCCGGCCCCCGGAAGCGCCACCTCGAAGCGGCAGCCCGCGCCGGCGTTGCGTACCGTCGCCCGGCCGCCGTGGGCCTCCACGATGCCGCGGACGATCGCCAGGCCGAGCCCCGCCCCGGCCTGACCGTCCGCCCGCGGGGTGCGGGCACTGCCGCCGCGCCAGCCGGTGTCGAAGACCCGGGCCAGGTCCTCCGGCGGGATGCCGCCGCAGCCGTCCTCGACGGCCAGCACCACCCGGTCCGCCTCCTGCCGGGCACTGACCGCGACGGTCCCCTCGGCCGGCGTCGCCCGGATCGCGTTGACCAGCAGATTGCCCAGGACCCGGGTGATCTGCTGGGCGTCCACCTGCACCGGCAGCGGCGCCACCCCGCCGTCCACCAGCCGCACCCCGCCCGCCCGCGCCAGCGGCCGGGCCCCGGTCAGCGCGTCGTCCACCAGGTCGTACACCGACACCCGCGACAGGGTCAGGGCCAGCGCCCCGGCCTGGATCCGGGACAGTTCGAAGAGGTCGTCGACCATCGCGGACAGCCGTTCCACCTCGATCCGGATCCGGGAGTGGTAGCGCGCGGGCTCCTCGGCGACCCCGTCCTCCAGCGCCTCGGCCATCGCCCGCAGCCCGGCGAGCGGGGTCCGCAGATCGTGCGAAATGCCCGCGATCAGCTCGCGCCGGGAGCCGTCCAGCGCCCGCTCGCGCTCCCGGGCCTCCGCCAGCCGCGCACTGGTCTCCTCCAACGCCCGGGACAGCGCGGCGAGTTCGGCCGTCGGCGGCTCCTCCGGCGCGACGAACCCGCCCTCGCTGCCGACCGTACGCGCCGACCGCGCCAGCTCCCGGCTGCCCGCCGCGATCCGCCGGCCGAAGAGCAGCGCGGCCGCCAGCGACACCACCCCGGACACCGCCACCACGGCCATCACCACGCCCAGGTCGTGCCCCGACAGGAACATCGCCTGGGCCACCGCCACCGTGCCCGCGGCCATCGCGGCCACCGCCAGCGCCGCCACCGCGAACAGCGACAGCGCCACCGAACGGCGCCGCAGCGCCCGTACCGCGGGCGCGGCGAGCAGCCCCACCAGCGCCGCGCCGAGCGCCGCCAGCGCCACGATGACCAGGAAGTCCGTCACGGCAGACACCCCTCGTCCGGCTCTCCCGGCCCGGGGGAGCCGGGCGCCGGATCGAAGCGGTAGCCCGCGCCCCACACCGTCGTCACCAGCCGGGGCGCCGCCGGATCCGACTCGACCTTCTCGCGCAACCGCCGCACATGGACGGTCACCGTCGACAGATCGCCGAACTCCCAGCCCCACACCCGGTGCAGCAGCTCCTCCCGGGAGAAGACCCGGCCCGGGTGGCGCATCAGGAAGACCAGCAGGTCGAACTCGCGGGCGGTCAGGGCAAGTTCGCGTCCGGCGCGGTCGGCCCGGCGTCCCTCGGGGTCGGCGGTCAGGTCCCCGGCCCGCAGGACGGGCGCGGGCGCCGCGGCCGGCGGCGGGGACTCCGCGCGGCGCAGCACCGAGCCGATCCGCAGCACCAGCTCGCGCGGGCTGAACGGCTTGGTCACGTAGTCGTCCGCGCCCAGTTCCAGCCCGAGGATGCGGTCCGCCTCCTCGCCGCGCGCGGTCAGCATCACCACCGGGACCGCGGGCCCGTCGTCGGCGCGGCGCAGCCGGCGGCACACCTCCAGGCCGTCGAGGCCGGGCAGCATCAGGTCCAGGACGATCAGATGCGGCCGGAAGGCCGCGGCCCGGTCCAGTGCGGCGAACCCGTCGGCGGCGTGCTCGGTGGCGTATCCGGCGCGGGAGAGATAGCCGGTGACGACCTCGGCGACGGTCGGATCGTCCTCGACGACCAGGACGCGCCGGGGCGGCCCGCACGCGGGGGCGGGCGGGGGAGCGGCGGGCGTCGGTTCGCGGTGCACGGTCAGCGGGCCCTTCCCGGGAGAGACCTCATGGCCCCAGCCAACACCACCGGGCGGCGCGGCGCGCGGTCCGGCCCGCGGCCGTAAGACTCCGGTAACCGGCGGCCGGAGCCGGACGTCGGGGAAGCGCGGGGGCGCTCAGTCCGCCAGTCCCTCGCGTACCCGCCGCGACACCGTGATCGCGTACAGGTCCAGGACGCCCGGCGGTTCGGCGAGACCGGGGCCGCCGGCCCGGATCCAGGCGGCGATGTCCGCCAGCGCGTCGTCGTCGTTGACCAGCCCCAGCCACACCGGACGGCCACCCGCCGCCCGCCCGGCCGGCGACGGCTGCACCACCACGACGTTCGCCTGGTCGCAGACGTCCAGGCAGTCCGAGGCGCGCACCGGTGCCGCCCCGTCCAGGGCCGCCCGCAGCCGGGGTATCTGACCGGCGTGGTCCACGCCCGGGATCTTGGCCGCATCGCCGCAGCAGCAGCCGCGGCAGACGGTGACCCGGCAGGACGCCGCGGCCGCGGGGGCCGGGCGGCCGGCACGCTTGTTGATCATCCGGCCCATGCTACGCGGCCCCGCCCGGCGCCGCCCCGGCCCCCTGCGCCTTCCCGCCACATTGGCGGCCGGGCTCCGGCCGGGGGTAGGAACACCCGTCGCCGGGATAGACATCCGACCATGCCCCTCACCGACTCCCAGCCCGACTCGCCGTCCGGCTCCCGGCCCGCCCCGGCCCCGATCGACGACATCCCCGGCCCGGCCGGCCTGCCCCTCCTCGGCTCGATGCTCGACCTGCGGCGCGACTCCCTCAGCACGTTCGCGAGGGCCCGGCGCGAACACGGCGACGTGGTCCGCCTGGAGGCCGGACCGCCCGGCCTGCGCAGCGTGTTCCACGCCGTCTTCGCGCCCGAGGGCGTCCAGCAGATCCTCGCCTCCCAGGCCGCCAACTTCCGCAAGGACCACCCGCTGTACGAGGAGGTCCGGCAGGCGTTCGGCAACGGCCTGCTCACCAGCCAGGACGCCGACTACCTCCGGCAACGGCGGCTGGTGCAGCCGCTGTTCACCAAGCGCCGGGTGGACGGCTACGCCTCGGCCGTGACGGGCGAGGCCGCCACCGTCGTCGACCGCTGGCGGACCGCCGAGGACGCCACCGTCGACCTGGTCCCCGAGATGAACCGGCTCGCGCTGCGCACCGTCGCCCGGATCCTCTTCGGCCTGGACGCCGAGGAGGCGGTGGCCGCCATCCACCGCTGCGCCCCGGTCATCAACGCGTACGTCGTGCAGCGCGCCTACGTACCGGTGAAGATCCCGCGGCAGTGGCCGACCCCGGGCAACCTGCGGGCGCGGGCCGCCATGGACGAACTCGACGCGCTGTGCGACCGGATCATCGCCGGCCGCCGCGCGGCGACCGGGGCGGCGGACGGCCCGGACGCCACCGAGGGCGAGGACCTGCTGTCGCTGCTGGCCGCGGCCGGCAACGCCGAGGACGGTTCGCTGGACGCCACCGAGATCCGCGAGCAGGTGCTGATCTTCCTGCTGGCCGGTCACGAGACCACCGCGATCTCACTGGCCTTCACCCTGCACCTCCTCGCCCGCCACCCCGAGGAACAGGCCCGGGTCCGGGCGGAGATCGACCGCGTGCTGGCGGACCGGGTGCCGACCGCCGCCGACCTGGACCGGCTGCCGTACCTGACCTGGGCGCTCAAGGAGTCCATGCGGCTGTACCCGGCGGCCCCGGTCGTCAGCCGGCGGGCCGTGGCGGCCACCGAGATCTGCGGCTTCCGCGTCCCGGCCGGTGCGGACGTCGTGGTCGCGCCGTGGGTGACCCATCGCGATCCGGCGCTGTGGCCGGACCCGGAACGCTTCGACCCCGGCCGGTTCGCACCCGAGCGGGAGGCGGAGCGGCACCGCTACGCCTGGTTCCCGTTCGGCGGCGGTCCACGGGCCTGCATCGGGCAGCACTTCTCCATGCTGGAGTCGGTGCTCGCGCTGGCGATGCTCCTGCGCGCGTACGAACTCGACGCCGTGGACGAGGAGGTGCCGGTCGCCGCCGGCATCACCCTGCAGCCGACCGGTCCCGCCCGGGTACGGCTGCGCCCGCGCGAGGGGGCGGGGGAGTAGGGCGGGGTTCCGGGGACGCCGCCGCACACCACCCCGCAAACGCAACGAAAAATGCGTTTGCTTTTTCGCGGCGTCCCCCGTACCGTCTTTTCCGGCCCCATTGCCGCCGATTGGAGAAGGCCGTTGCTCGTCTGAGGTCCTGAGACACCGCGCGCACGCGTACGCCCTGACGTATCGCGTGGCGCCGTCCGTGACCTCGGCGTGCCGACCGGCGTACCCCGGCGCACCCGGCCCTTCCGGCGCCCCCCAGCGGTGTCTCCCGCGCAGCTCCCCGCAACCCTTCCGCGCACCCAGGAGACCCGTATGTCCCCAACCCCTGCATCCCGCGCCGCCTCCGCCGCGTCCCTCGCCTGCTCCGGCCTCGGCTTCGGCTGGCCCGACGGCACCTGTGTCTTCGAGGACTTCCAGCTTGCCGTCGGCCCCGGCCGCACCGGCCTGATCGGCCTCAACGGCTCGGGAAAATCCACCCTGTTGAAGCTCCTCGCGGGCGAGCTCATCCCGACCGCGGGCAGCGTCCGGACCGCCGGTGAGATCGGCTACCTCCCGCAGCACGCCCCCCTCGACACCGCGCTCCGCGTCGACCAGGCACTCGGCATCGCCGCGACCCGCGCCGCCCTGCACGCCATCGAGAACGGCGACCCGGGCGAGGAGCACTTCACCGTCATCGGCGACGACTGGGACGTCGAGGAGCGGGCCCGCGCCACCCTCGACCAGCTCGGGCTGACCGGTATCGACCTCGACCGCACCATCGGCGAGATCTCCGGCGGGGAATCCGTCCTGCTCCGGCTGGCCGCCCTGCTGCTCGGCCGGCCGGACGTCCTGCTGCTCGACGAGCCCACCAACAACCTCGACCGGGCGGCCCGCGAGCGCCTGTACACCGCGGTGGACGGCTGGTCCGGCGTGCTCGTCGTGGTCAGCCACGACCGGGAACTCCTCGACCGGGTCGACCGGATCGCCGACCTCCGTGGCGGCGAGATCCACTGGTACGGCGGCAACTTCACCGACTACGAACGCGCCCTGGCCGCCGAACAGGAGGCGGCCGAACGGATGGTGCGGGTCGCCGAGGCCGACGTCCAGCGCCAGAAACGCGAACTGTCCGACGCCCACGCCAAGTTGGCCCGCCGGGTCCGCTACGGCAACAAGATGAGCGCCAACAAGCGCGAACCCAAGATCGTCATGAACGGGCGCAAGCAGGACGCCCAGGTCTCCGCCGGCAAACACCGCATCCTGCACACCGAACGCCTCAAGGAGGCCAGGGACCGCCTCGACGAGGCCGTCGAAGCGGTCCGGGACGACGACGAGATCCGCATCGACCTGCCGCACACCGCCGTCCCGCCGGGCCGCGGCGTGCTCACCCTGCGCGAGGTGCGCACCCGCTACGGCGCCCGCGCCCACCTGGAGGTGCACGGCCCCGAACGCATCGCCCTCACCGGCCGCAACGGCTCCGGCAAGACCACCCTCCTGCGCACCCTCGCCGGCGAGATCCCACCGGAGTCCGGCACCGCGGAGGTCCACGTCCCGCACCGCTTCCTCCCCCAGCGCCTGGAGGTCCTCGACAACGACCTGACCATCGTCGAGAACGTCGCCCGCTTCGCCCCGGACGCCACCAACAACCGCATCCGGGCCCGGCTCGCGCGCTTCCTCTTCAAGGGCGCCCGGGCCGACCAGCAGGCCGGCACGCTCTCCGGCGGCGAACGCTTCCGCGCCTCGCTCGCCGCGCTGGTGCTGGCCGAACCCGCCCCGCAGCTGCTGCTGCTCGACGAGCCGACCAACAACCTCGACATGGCCTCGGTCCGCCGGCTGGTCACCGCCCTGGAGTCCTACGAGGGCGCGCTCGTGGTCGTCAGCCACGACCTGGCGTTCCTCCGGGAACTGGGCATCACCCGCTGGCTCGCCCTGGAGGACGGCGAACTCACCGATGTCGCACCGCTGTAGGGCCGCCCCGGAAGGCGGCGGGAGCCCCTTGCGGTAAATGCGTTGCCGCCGCCCTTCCCGTGGTTCATGATCCTCCCCATGACCTACAGGAAGGGCGGCCACCGCCCCACCCGATGACCACGCGGACGCCGGGCCAGGACCCGGCCTCCACCCCGTCGACCGCCTCCACCCCGTCGACCGCCTCCGGCCCCGACCGTCCGTCGGACCTCACCGCAGCGGTCCTCGACGGATCCGTCCTCGCTCCGGGCACCCCGGCCAGAACCGCCGTCTTCCGAGCGGTCGACGCCGACCCCGACGGCCCGGCCACCCGCGAACTGCTCTCGCTCACCCGTCACACGAGCCCCGCCGTACGCCGTACCGCGCTCACCCTGCTCGGCGAGCTGACGTACGGCCGTACGCCCTGGCCGACGCCGGCCCCGGCGGCCGCGGCCGGGCTCCACGACCCGGACCCGGACGTCCGCCGGGCCGCCGCCACGCTCCTCGTCCGCACCGGTGCTGCCGACCGGGCCCGCACCGCCCTCGGCGAACTCACCGACCCCGTCACCCGGATCGCCCTGGCCGACGCGCTGCTCGGCAGGCCGGGCGCCTCCTGCCCGCCCGGCCCGCTCCGCACCGACCCGCTCCCCGAGATCCGGCTGCTCGGCTGCCTGGAGGAACTGGCGACCGCACCGCGCGAACGCTGGCCGGAACTGGACGCCCAGATCCTCACGGAGGTCACCGCGCTCACCGCCCACGACACCGACCGCGGCTACTCCATCGGCGCCCGCTGGGGCCACGCCCTCCACCGCCAGGAACGCGAACAGGACTGCTGCACCATCGTCACCCGGCTGCTGGCCGGCGATGCGGGCGCCTACGGGCGACGGGTCGGGGTGCAGCTGGCCCACCGGGCGTTCCAGGAGTGGCGGGCCGCCCCCGGCACCCTCGCCCCGCACCTCGTCCGGCTGCTGCCCACCGCACCGCCCGGCCTCCGCACCCTCGTCGTGCACGCCCTGTGCGCCTCCCGCACCGCCACCCGCCGGTCCGCCGCCGCCCTGGCCGCCCTGCTGCCGGACCCCACCACGGTCCCGGCCGCGGACCCCACCGGCCCGGACGCCGACCCCTCCGCCGCCCTCGCCTGGGTCCTCACCTACGCCCTCGCGACGATCGACGATCCGCGCGCCGCCCCGCACGCCCACGCCCTGCTGGCCGCCGGCGCCCGCCCACCCGGCATGCTCGCCGCCCTCCGCGGCCTGCTCCGCGCCGGAGCCGCCGACACCGGCCAACTGGCCGCGTACGCAGGCGAGTTGCTCAGATCCGAAGACCGCGATGCGCTGTCCCTCGCCCTGGGCGTCCTCGACGCCCTCGAACCGGCGGCCGCCGCTCCCTACGTCCCCGACCTCCTCACAGCGCTGCGCACGGCGTGCGAGGCGGCCGAGGCCCGCGGCGCCACCCTGGCCAGCTGGCCGGAGCTCTCCCTCGTCGGCACGCTCGGCCGGATCGGCCCGCCCGCGGTCGCCGCGGTGCCGCTGCTCACCACGCTCACCCGCGACTCCCGCCGGCGCCCCGGCCACGGCGCACTGGCCCTGGCCCGGATCACCGGCGACCGCGCGCCCGTCGAGGCCTATGTGCGCACCCACCCACCGGAGGGCCGCCGCACCGCCGACCACTCCGCCCTCTTCCGGTGGCTGCTCGACCACGGCGGCCTCGACCGCGAGCAGTCCGCGCAGCTGCGCGCCGCCGTCCTCGGCCGCCCCGGCGCCATGCAGGTACGCGGCTCCCTGGTGCTGTGGCGGAACGAGGGCCCACCCGTGGCCGCCGAACTCCTCGCCGTACTTCCGGGCTACGTCGACGACGACCTCTTCGGGCCCGTCGCGATGACCACCCTGGCCGCCATGGGGCCGCACGCCCGCCCTGCGCTCCCGCACCTGCGCGCGCTGATCGACCGACGCACCCGGCTCCCGCTGTACGCCGGTTCCGCGGACGCCGACCTGCGCGCCGACGAACAGCTCCTGGAGGCCGCCGAGCGCACGGTGGCGGCGCTCACCGGAGGAGACGAGCGTCAGCCCGCCCCCACCGACGATCCCTAGCCACCCGCCCCCGCGGACGAGGCGGACCGCACGAACAACGCCAGGCTCTCCCCGCACTGCGAATGCAGCGGCGCGGGGAGGGCGTCCGGCGGGCACCACCTCAGCGCGTCGAACTTGTGCGGCTCGCCGATCGTCACCGCCTCCGGCGCCACCCGCACCGCGAAGACCACCGCGACCCAGTGCGAGTCCACCGGATCGCCGCGCAGCACATTGCGCACCCCGAGCTGCTCGATGCCGAGCGGCCGGGTGCCGTACTCCTCGTACACCTCCCGCGCCACCGCGGCCTCGAAGGTCTCGCCGAACTCCAGCGCCCCCGCACCGCAGTCCCACGTCCCCGGCTCGTCCCGGGCCCCGGCGCTGCGCCGCGCCAGCAGCACCCGCCCCGCACCGTCGTGGCACACGAACACGCACGACACCCCCGGCCGCCGCACCGCACCGTCTCCTTCTCCCACGTCGCCCCTCCTCACTTCCCGTACCGGTGTCCGCCGCCCTCAGAAGTGCCGCAGCAGCTCCTGGAACGCCGACAGCCGCAGCACCTTCTTGTCGTCCGGGTCGAGCTCGTCGTGCTCCAGCACCCAGGTGTGCTGGTGCGGGATGAACACCGCGTTCAGCCCGGCCGAACGCGCCGGCAGGATGTCCGACTTGGGGGAGTTCCCGATCATCCAGGTCTCGTCCGGCACCAGGTCGTAGGCGCGCTTCAGCCGCTCGTACGTGGCGACGTCCTTCTCCGCCACGATGTGCACCCCGCGGAAGTGCCCGGTCAGCCCCGAGACCGCCACCTTCCGCTCCTGCTCCTCGGTGTCGCCCTTGGTCAGCAACAGCAACTCGTGCCGCCGCGACAGCTCCGCCAGCGTCTCGGCCACCCCGGGCATCAGCTCCACCCGGTCCCCGGCGAAGGCGGCCGCCCACCCGGCGATCCGCGCCGTCTCCTCGGCCGTCACGGCCCGCCCGCGCAGCCGCGCCACACACTCGCCCAGGCTCTGCAGGAAGACCTTGCTGCCGTAGCCCAGCGTCGGCGCGTTCGCGGCCTCGATCCCGTCGAGCACCGTCCGCACCGCCTCCCGGTCGAGCCCCGGGCGCACCATCCACTCCAGGAACTCGTCGATGACCCGCTCGAAGATCACGTTGTTCTCCCACAACGTGTCGTCCGCATCAAAGATCAGCATCCGCCGGCCAGCCCTTCGCCCCAGTTCACCAACCCCCGCACCCTACGGAGCCCGGGCCCCCGCCCGCACCGCAAATACCGCCGGCGGACGTCAGCCGGCCGCGGCCCCCGGCCACGCCGCCAGCCGCAGCCCGCTCTCGAACCGCCGCTCCCGCCCGTCCACCGGGTCCCGGAACGCCAGCACCTTCGCCAGCAACTGCAACGGCGCCCCGAAGTCCTCCGCGCCCGCACCACCGGCGTCCCGGGCACCCTCCGCGTCACCCGCACCCCGATACAGCGGATCATGGAGGATCGGCAGCCCCAGCCCGTGCATGTGCACCCGCAGCTGATGCGTCCGCCCGGTCGCCGGCAGCAGCCGGTAGCGCCCGAGCCCGCCCCGCCGCTCGACCAGCTCGATCCGGCTCTCCGCGTTCACCGCCCCGGGCACCTCCCGCGCCGTCTGCACCCCGCGCTCCTTGACGATCCGGCTGCGCACCGCCACCGGCAGCGCCACACCCGCGTCGTACGGGGCCACCGCCTCGTACTCCTTGTGCACCCGGCGCCCGCCGAACAGCCCCTGGTACGCCCCCCGGTCCTCGGGCCGTACGACGAACAGCACCAGCCCCGCCGTCAGCCGGTCCAGCCGGTGCGCGGGCTGCAGCGCCGGCAGCCCCAGCTCGCGCCGCAGCCGGGCCAGCGCGGTCTCGGTGATGTGCTGCCCGCGCGGCGTGGTGGCCAGGAAGTGCGGTTTGTCGGCGATCACGATCCGTTCGTCCCGGTGCACGATCCGCACCTCGAACGGCACCCGCACCTCCGGCGCGAAGTCCCGGTGGAACCACACGTACCGCCCCGCGACGTACGGCTCGCCCCCGGTCAGCGCCCCCTCAAGGCCCACGAACCGGCCCGTCCGCAACATCTCCGCCACCCGCCCGGCCCCCACCGCCCCGCCGAACCGCGCCACGAGATGCTCCCCGACCGTGCCCCACACCCCGCCCGGATCGGCCGGCAACCGCACCCGCACCGGATCGATCCCGTCACGCTGCGGCAACGGAGCGGGCGGCACGGGCGAGCGGCGTCTCACGGGATCTCCGGGCGGGCGAGAACGAGGGGACACGTCGGGAACAGGTCGGGAAAACAGCGAGGCCCGCTTGGACGGTGCCAAGCGGGCGTCGATATTGATGAGTGTCCGAGGGGGGACTTGAACCCCCACGCCCGATAAAGGGCACTAGCACCTCAAGCTAGCGCGTCTGCCATTCCGCCACCCGGACCAGGTGTCTGCCGGTGCGGCCTGGGCCGTTCCGACGTGGAAAACAATAGCAAACGTTCGGGGGTGGTCGATCACGCGTACAGGTGGCCGGGTGCGGGCCTGTGACCAGCGGATGTCGGGAGTATTGCGGCCTTGGGCAGAGCGCGGCCGGGGTGGAGGATGGCGGTGGACCCCCGCCGCGGACCGGGCGCCTCGGGGCGCGCGACGCGGCCGTGAACCAAGAGGAGGCAGCGTGATCGAGTCACAGCCGGCCCGTACGGTGACCGGCGAGGACGAGGTCGTCGACCTGTGCCGGGATCTGATCAGGATCGACACCAGCAACTACGGCGACCACTCGGGCCCCGGTGAGCGGGCCGCCGCCGAGTACGTCGCGGAGAAGCTCGCCGAGGTCGGCCTGGAGCCGCGGATCTTCGAGTCGCACAAGGGGCGCGCGTCGACCGTCGCCCGCATCGAGGGCGAGGACCGCTCCCGGCCCGCGCTGCTCATCCACGGGCACACCGACGTCGTGCCGGCCAACGCCGCCGACTGGACCCACCACCCGTTCTCCGGGGAGATCGCGGACGGGTGCGTCTGGGGGCGCGGCGCGGTCGACATGAAGGACATGGACGCGATGACGCTGGCCGTCGTCCGGGACCGGCTGCGCACCGGCCGCAAGCCGCCGCGGGACATCGTGCTGGCGTTCCTCGCGGACGAGGAGGCGGGCGGCACCTACGGCGCGCGGTACCTCGTCGACCACCACCCGGAGCTCTTCGAGGGGGTGACCGAGGCGATCAGTGAGGTCGGCGGCTTCTCCTTCACGGTCAACGAGCAGCTGCGGCTGTACCTGATCGAGACGGCCCAGAAGGGTATGCACTGGATGAAGCTGACCGTGGACGGCTCGGCCGGCCACGGCTCGATGATCCACAAGGACAATGCGATCACCGAACTGTCCGAGGCGGTCGGGCGGTTGGGGCGGTACGAGTTCCCGGTGCGGGTGACCAAGACGCTGCGGGTCTTCCTGGACGAGCTCGGCGACGCGCTGGGCACCGAGCTCGACCCGGAGGACATGGACGGCACGCTGGCGAAGCTCGGCGGCATCGCCAAGCTGATCGGCGCCTCGCTCCGGAACACCGCCAACCCCACGCAGCTGGGCGCCGGGTACAAGGTCAACGTGATCCCGGGTCAGGCCACCGCGCACGTCGACGGGCGCTTCCTGCCGGGCTACGAGGAGGAGTTCCTGGCCGACCTGGACCGGATCCTCGGCCCGCGGGTCAAGCGCGAGGACGTGCACGCGGACAAGGCGCTGGAGACCACCTTCGACGGGGCGCTGGTCGCGGCGATGCAGTCGGCGCTGCAGGCCGAGGACCCGATCGCGCGCGCGGTGCCGTACATGCTGTCCGCCGGTACGGACGCCAAGTCGTTCGACGACCTGGGAATCCGGGGATTCGGCTTTGCGCCCCTGAAGCTGCCGCCGGAGCTGGACTTCGCCGGAATGTTCCACGGCGTGGACGAGCGGGTTCCGGTGGACGGACTGAAGTTCGGGGTGCGGGTGCTCGACCGGTTCATCGAACAGAGCTGAGCCCGCCGAAAAAACCCACGGAAACCCGCGGGAAGAGCTGCCTCTGAAGCCGAAATCGGCGCGGATTTCCTGCCGTTCGCGTCGGTGTCGCCGGAAAGAGTGAACACTTTGATGTGTTCGTAGCTTCAACGTCCTTTTCCTCGTTGCAGGGTGTGCGGTCCGCGGCTGGGACCGCGTTGCCTACTAGGAGGAACAATGCTGAAGAAGATCGTCGCTGCTGCGGCGGCCACCGGTGGTCTGGTGCTCGCCGGTGCGGGCCTGGCCGCCGCCGACTCGGGTGCCCAGGGCGCTGCCGTGAACTCTCCGGGCATCGTGTCCGGCAACGTCGTCCAGGTGCCGGTGCACGTTCCGGTGAACGCCTGCGGCAACACGATCTCCGTGGTCGGTGTGCTGAACCCGGCCTTCGGCAACTACTGCGTCAACAAGTGACTTTCTGACGCCGTTTGACGTTGTACCTGCACCCGTAAGGGTCAGATCCGGTTCGGCTCCGTAGTGCGTGGCACGCATTCCGGGGCCTCTGGGTATTTCGGTGGGCGGGCGGATGATCCCCCCGGTCTCCCCGGGGGATCGCCGCGCGCACGCATTCCTGTAAGGCACTAGGCAGGGGAACAATTTATGAGACAGGTCGCACGAAAGGGCCTGATCACCATGGCGGCGGCCGGCGGTGTACTCGCCGCGGTCGCCGGCTACGCACACGCGGATGCGGGGGCCGCCGGCGGCGCGGCGCACTCGCCCGGCGTGGGATCCGGCAACAACGTCCAAGTACCGCTGCACATCCCGGTGAACGCCTGTGGCAACACCGTCAATGTCGTCGGGCTGCTGAACCCCGCGTTCGGCAACCACTGCGCCAACGGCGGCGGCCACCACACCGGCCACCCGGGCGGTCCGCACCAGGGCCACCACCAGGGTGGGCATCCGGGCGGGGGCGGCCACCACGGTGGCGCCAGCGCCGCGGGCGGCACCGCGCACTCACCCGGTGTGGGTTCCGGCAACAACGTCCAGGCGCCGGTCGACGTCCCGGTCAACGCCTGCGGCAACAGCGTTTCGGTGGTCGGTCTGCTGAACCCGGTCTTCGGCAACGACTGCGCCAACGAGGCGCCGGCACCGGGCCGTCCGCACCAGCCGGGCCAGCCCCAGCACCCCGGCAACCCGCAGCACCCGGGACACCCGCACCACCCCGGTAAGCCCCATCACCCCGGTAAGCCGCACCACCCGGGGAAGCCGCACCACCCCGGTACCGGCGACCACCCGGGGCACCACCCGCACCACCCGCACCACCCGGGGAAGCCGCACCAGCCGGAGCAGCAGCACCCGGGCAAGCCCCAGCACCCGGGCAAGCCGCAGCACCCGGTCACCCCGCAGCAGGGTGGTGGGCACACCCCGGCAGTGCAGCCGCACAGCCAGGTCGTGCCGGCTCCCCGGCAGCAGCTCGCGGAGACCGGCGCCGGCACGGCCGGTTACGCGATTCCGGCCGCCGCCGGGATGCTGCTCGGCGGTGCGGTGCTGTACCGCAAGGCGCGTGCCGCCGGCCGGTGACGGCGGCGCTCACGCGGCGATCATGCGACGGTCGGCGCTGTGTGACGAGCGGTAGCTGAGCGCGCACGAGCGCACCAAGGGGCGGGCCCTGCCGAGGCGGGGCCCGCTCTGCTGTTCACGCGCCGGTGGTGATCACCACGTGGCGCGGAGCTGTCGGATGATCCGGCGGCGCAGCCGCACCTTGCGGCTGCCGTCCGGATTCAGCCGCAGACGGTCCAACTCCCAGTGTCCGTACTCGGCATGGTCGGTCAGCAAGCGTGTGGTGGCCTTCCGGGAAACGCCCCGTGGCACGTACACATCGCAGAATTCGTATTCCGGCATCGCATCTATTGTGCGGGACCGGCCCCGGTACGGATAGCGTCTGCACTATGTCTGATGCTGCGCAGCCTTCCGCTGCCGAGGTACGTGCCGCCGCCGAGGCGGTCAAAGCCGCGCTGGACCGTCACCTCGACGCGGTCGAACGCCGCTCGGGGGAGGACGATCCGGCTGTCTACGCCGCGTTCGACGAGCTCGCCGCCGCGGCCGAGGTGTACGACGAGCTGCTCTACGACACCTATGACGAGGTCACCCCCTTCGAGATCCCCGGTAGCGAGGCGCTGCCGGCGTACGCGGGCCCGGAGGATCCCAGTGCGCTCAGCGTGCTGATCCGGCGCGACTACACCGTCGCCGAACCGCAGCGGTTGCTGCACCAGGCGCAGCGCATCGCGGACCTCGATCCGGACGCCGCCGACGAGGCGGCGGGCCCCTCCGTCGACGCCGCCGCGGTCGTCGGCACCAGCGTCCATGCGGCGCTGGGGGTGCTCTTCGGGGAGTTCGAACCCGACGAGATCGCCTCCCGGCACAAGGAGTTCGGCCTGGAGGAGGGCGACTCCACGCTGTGGGTGGCGGCCGCCGACGAACCGGCCGAACCGGGGGAGTGGCTCTCCGCGCCGTTCGACCAGGCGGACCCGCAGCGGGTGGTGTGCCGCTTCGACGTCAGCGCCGTCTTCGACGAGGAACTGGGCGACGACGACCTGCTGGAGCCGCTCGACCGCGAGAGGTGAGGGCGGAGGCGGCCGCTCCGCTTCGGGCGGCCGCCTGCGCACCCCGCCTCACGCCGGGGCGTCCTCCGCGGACGGCGCGCTCTGCTGCCCGAGCAGCGTCCGCAGCCGGGTGGTCCGCTCCTTGACGGGCACCTCGGCTACCGCCCGGGCCAGCGCCTGATCGGCGCCCTGCACCACCGACAGATGCCGCTCACCGCGGCTGAAGGCCGTATAGACCCAGGCGCGGGTCAGTCCGCCGGCGGCGTCCCCCGGCACCACGACCACCGCGGCCGGCCAGCGCATCCCGGCCGCCTGATGGGCGGTGAGCGCCCAGCCGTGCCGGACCGCGCCGCCGACCCGCTGGCGCGGCACCACGACCGCGGTCCCCGCGCAGTCCAGATGCAGCCCCGCGGCGTCGGCGCCGGTGACCGTGCCGGGCAGCGTACGGCCGGGGGCCGGGGCGTAGGCCACGCGGTCGCCGGGGTCGAAGCCGCCGAACCGGCCGGGGCCGGGGTTGAGCCGCTCCTTGAGCGCGGCGTTCAGCGCCCGGGTGCCCGCCGCGCCGCCGTGTCCGACCGTGATGACCTGGGTGTCCTCCGGCGGGACGCCCAGCGCCCGGGGCACGGAGTCGGCGACCAGCTGGACGGCGCGGTGCACCGCCTCGCCGGCGTCCCGCACCGGGACGGTCACCACCTCCTTGCCGGGCGCCTCGACCTGGCTCAGCTCGCCGATGCCGATGCCGGACACCAGCTCGCCGATCGGGCCGAAGTCCGGGGTGCGGGAGGCGACCTGGGGGCAGAAACGGGACGCGAGGACATCGGCGAAGAGGCGGCCGGGGCCGGCGGACCACAGGACGCCGGGATCGCCGCTGAGCACCAGCCGGGTCCCGTCGGTCAGCGACTCGACCAGCAGGGCCGCGGTCTCCAGATCCAGCTGCGGGGCGTCCAGCACCACCAGCAGATCGAGCGCGAGGGCGCCGTCCGCGTCCCGGCCGGGGCCCTCCTGCCCGGACAGCAGCCCGGCGACCGTCACCGCCGCCGCGCCCACGTCTGCGGAACCGGCCTCCGGGCCCGCCTCGGGTGCGAGCGAGGCGAGGTCCGCGGCCAGCCGGCGGCGGCCGTTCTCGCTGTGGGCCGCGCCGAAGGCCCGCAGGCCCAGCGCACGGGCCGCGGTGATCAGCGCGGCCGGCTCGGCGCGGGCCGCCTCCGCGCCCGTATGCGCCACCAGGCCGCTGTGCGCGGCCGTACGGATCAGCTCCGCGGCCGACGGCGACGGCGCGGCGGCGGCCGCGGCCTCCCAGGCGGCGGCGGACGGACGGACCGGGGCCGGGGCGTCACCGGTCTCCGGTGCCGGACCGGTGCCGTCCGCCCGCTCGTCGGCGTCCGCGGAGCCGGCGTCGGAGCCGGCGTCGGAGTCGGAGCCGGAGTCGGTGCCCGCCGCAGCGGATTCGGCGTCCGGCGTCCCGGAGGCGGCGTCCGCAGCGCCGGAGTCCGGGACCGGTTCGAAGGTGTTGAGCAGCCGGGCCAGGCCGTCGGCGACGCTCTCCTCGGCCATGGCCCAGCGGTCCAGGCCCAGCAGGATCCGGACCGGCCGCTCCTCCTCGTCCTCGTCCGCCGTGGGCCGGGCCCGGCCCGGCTCCTCGATCGCGTCCTGGAAGACCAGGACGGCGCCCTCGGCGATGGCGGTCTGCAGGGCCTCGTCGGGGTCGGGCACCTGGCGCTGCGCGAGCGCGCCGCGCAGCGTGCCGGCCTCCAGCGCGGAATGCCCCGCGACCGCGGCCTGCTCCAGCAGCCAGCCGACCAGCGCCTGGCCGCGGCGCTCGTCGCCCGGTCCGGCGGCGGCACCGAGCAGCGCCCGCGCGAAGCCGTCGGCCTGCTCGGGCCGCACGCCCGGCACCGTGAGCAGCTGCCAGGGATCCTCACGCAGGACCTCGGCGGCCCCCTCCCCGAGCATCTCGGCGGTCCGCTCCGCGAGGGTCTCCGGGGCGCCGCCCGCCCGCAGCACCTGTCGTACGCCGTCGAGGCCGGGGGCGGGGGCCGGGAGAGGTGCGGTGGTGGGTGCGGCGGCGCCCGGGGCGGCTACGGGCGGTGCGGAGGGGCCGGCCGGTGCGGCGGCGCGGTGCGCGGTCGCCGGGCCCGGGGGCGGGCCCGCCGGTCCGCCTTGGGGCGCGGGGCCGGCCGGCGCCGGTGCCGCCTTGGCGGGTGCGGCCGGTCTGGCGGGGCGCGGGGCCTCGGTGAAGAACGACGCGGCCGAGCGCTCGCCGCTCTCCACGGCCCGGACGGCCGCCGCCAGCGCCGCCGCGGTGGTCGTGCCGGCCGGGGGCGCCGCGGCCGGTGCCTCGCTCACCGTCGCGCCCGCTTCCGCCGCCTGCGCCCCCTCGGGCGTGCGGGCCTCCGCGGTCCCGGGTGCGGCCTCCTGCCCGGGCGGGGTGTCGCCGGCGGGGCGGTCGGTGCTCACAGCGTGCTCCAGTCGTGATCGGGGTAGTGGTGCACCGGAGCCGACACATCGTCCAGCGCCCGGCGGATCTCGTCAGGAAGAGTAAGGGCCTCCACTGACAATGCCGCTCTGAGCTGCTGCGCCGTGCGGGCGCCCAGGACCGGCGCGGTGACCCCGGGACGGTCCCGGACCCACGAGAGGGCCACCTGCAGCGGGGTGACGGCCAGTCCGTCGGCGGCGGTCGTGACGGCCTCGACGACCCGGCCCGCCGTCTCGTCCAGATACGGCGCGACGAACGCCGCCAGATGCTCCGAGGCGCCGCGCGAGTCGGCGGGGGTCGCATGCCGGTACTTCCCGGTCAGCACGCCCCGGCCCAGCGGGGAGGACGGCAGGACGCCCATCCCGAGGTCGAGCGCCGCGGGCAGCACCTCGCGCTCGATGCCGCGCTGCAGGAGGGAGTACTCCATCTGGGCGCTCGCCAGGCGGTTGCGCACCCCGGGCGCCGCGAGCTGCCAGGTGGCGGCCTTGGCCAGCTGCCAGCCGGAGAAGTTCGACAGGCCCACGTAGCGCGCCCGGCCGCTGGTGACCGCGAGGTCCAGGGCCTGGAGGGTCTCCTCCAGCGGTGTGTGCGCGTCGAAGGCGTGGAGCTGCCACAGGTCGACGTACTCGGTGCCCAGCCGTCCCAGGGAGGCGTCGAGGGCGGCGAGGAGATGGCGCCGGGAGCAGTCCACCCGGCGGTCGGCCTCCAGCACGCTGCCGGCCTTCGTCGCGATCACCAGGTCCTCGCGCGGAACCAGCCCCTCCATCAGCCGGCCGAGGAGGTACTCGGCACCGCCGTCGGCATAGATGTCGGCGGTGTCGACGAGCGTGCCGCCGGCCTCCCAGAACGTCTTGAGCTGGTCGGCGGCTTCCTGCTCACCGGTGTCGCGGGCCCAGTTCAGGGTGCCGAGCCCGAGCCGGGACACGCGCAGGCCCGTTCGGCCGAGGTGCCTTTGCTCCATGGGCCCTGAGAGTACGCGCCGGGCGCGGGGAACAGGGGACCTGTGGACAACCCGTCGGTGACGTCCGGCGGGGGTGCGCGCTACAGTCCGCGGAACAGTGACGTTACTGATGGGTAAGGGGAGCGGCATGAGGCTTGGCATCAACCTCGGCTACTGGGGCGCCGGGATGGACTCCGACAATCTCGCGGTGGCGCAGGAGGCCGACCGCCTCGGCTACGACGTCTGCTGGGCCGCCGAGGCGTATGGGTCCGACGCCGCCACCGTGCTCTCCTGGGTCGCCGCCCAGACCGAGCGCATCGACATCGGCTCCGCCATCTTCCAGATCCCGGCGCGGACGCCCGCCATGACCGCGATGACGGCCGCCACCCTGGACTCGCTCTCCGGCGGCCGGTTCCGGCTCGGCCTGGGCGTCTCCGGTCCGCAGGTCTCCGAGGGCTGGTACGGCGTCAAGTTCGACAAGCCGCTGGCCCGCACCCGCGAGTACGTCGAGATCGTCCGCAAGGCGATGACCCGCGAGCGGCTGTCCTACGAGGGCGAGCACTGGACGCTGCCGCTGCCCGGCGGTCCGGGCAAGCCGCTGAAGCTCACGGTCCACCCGCAGCGCCCGCACATCCCGCTCTACATCGCCGCGATCGGCCCCAAGAACCTGACGCAGACCGGCGAGATCGCCGACGGCGCGCTGCTGATCTTCCCCGCCGCCGAGAACCTGGAGGAGACCGCGGTCGCCCCCCTCCGGGCCGGCCGGGAGAAGGCCGGCAAGACCCTGGACGGCTTCGACATCTGCCCGACGCTGCCGTTGGCCGTCGGCGCCGACAAGGACGTCAGCGCGCTGGCCGACATGTTCCGCCCGTACACCGCGCTCTACGTCGGCGGCATGGGCAGCCGCAAGCAGAACTTCTACAACCAGGCGGCCCGGCGGATGGGCTACGAGAAGGAAGCCGTCGAGATCCAGGACAAGTACCTGGCCGGCGACAAGGAGGGCGCCGCCGCGGCGGTCCCCGAGGAGCTCATCGACCGGACCACGCTGCTCGGCTCCGTGGAGCGGATCGCCGACCGGATGCGGGCCTATGCGGAGGCCGGGGTGACCACGCTGACGCTGTCCCCGGCGGGCTTCGGACTGGAGGACCGGCTGGCCTCGCTGCGGGCCGGTACCGAGGCCCTGGAGCGCGCCGGGCTGGCATGAGCGCCGCCGGGCGAACGGACCGGCGGCGCTCAGCGAGAGGCGCCCGGTGAAACGCCCGGTAGCGACCGGCGAAGGGCCCGGCGCCGGGGCGCCTGGACCTCGGGCCTTTCCGGGAGCCTGCGGCCGTGGTGGGGGCTCGGGGGATCTTCCCCGCCACGGCCGTCGCGCTGCACAACGCCGGTACGGGCGGCCGGGTTACGCCCCGCCACCCGGCCGCGCCTCGTCCGAACGGGCGAACGGGTGTCCCGCCCGGTTGCCGCGCCCGGAACACCTGCTTTGACTGGTTGCGGGTGTGTCCGTTCGGAGGTGACGCAGATGCTCTCGGCCCGGAGCCTGTTCCAGGAGATCGTCGACAACGACGAGGCCTACCGCCTGTTCTGCTCCATAGCGGCGAGCGGTGAGGCGCAGGGCGGCTGGGAGAACGGCCGGATCGCCGCACTGCTGCCCGAGTCGCTGCGTGATCTGGCGCCCAAGGTCGCCCGGCACGGCGCCGACGAGGACAAGCACGGCCGGATCTTCCAGGCCCTGCTGCGCAAGCGCGGACTGACCCCCACCGAGGTCCCCCGGGCGACGGACTACACCATGCTCCTGGAGCGGCGGGGCATCGGCCTGGCGCACGACAAACTGCGCCGTGACGAGCCGCTCGGCGAGCTCGACATCATCACCTACCTCGCCCACAGCCGGGTCACCGAACAGCGCGCCGCGGAGCAGATGGCCCTGCTCACCAAGCACTTCGGCGACCACCCCGAGGTCGGCCGGGCGATCCGGATGATCTCGGACGACGAGACCAATCACCTCGCCTACTGCCACGAGGAACTGCTCCGCCTCGCCCGGGCCGGCCACGGGCGGACCATCCAGCGGGCCCTCCACGAATGCGCGCTCGCCGAGATCGCCGTCTACCGGGACGTCAGCCTGGCCGTGATGCAGCACATGGGCCGCATCCTGAAGTGGCCGGGGACGAAGTCCGCGGCGCTCACCGCCGGTATCGCGGCGATGTACGGCTACGAGCGGCTGGGCGGCTGGCGGCGGATGGTCAGCCTCCGGATGCCCGAGCGGCACAACGCGCTGGGCGGCCCGGCCACCTCCGCCCCGGAATTCGCGTAAGGGCGCCGCTGCCGGGGTGTTTCTGCGCCGGCCCGCTCAGAGCCAGCCGCGGCGCTTGAACAGCCGGTAGAGCGACACCTCGATGAGGACCATCACCACGAGCACTCCCGGGTAGCCCCACTGCCATCTCAGTTCCGGCATGTTCTCGAAGTTCATGCCGTAGACCCCGGCGATCAGGGTGGGGACGGCGGCCAGGGCCGCCCAGGCCGAGATCTTGCGCATGTCGTCGTTCTGCCGGACGCCCATCTGTGCCAGATGGGCGGACAGAATGTCCGAAAGTAGGCGGTCCAGGCTGTCCACCGACTCATTGGCGCGGGTGAGGTGGTCGTCGACGTCGCGGAAGAACGGCCGGGCGTGATCGTGCACGAACGGCACTCCCGGGTTCTGCAACCGGGCCATCGGCTCCGCCAGCGGGCCGGTCGCCCGCCGGAACTCCATCACCTCGCGCTTGAACGCGTAGATCTGCGCGGCGGTGTTGCGGGTGTCCCGGCCGCGGACCGGAGCGAATACCTCCGCCTCCAACTCCTCCATGTCCAGGGCGAGTTCGGCGGCCACCTCGATGTAGTGGTCGACCACCGCGTCGCTGATCGCGTAGAGCACCGCGCCCGGCCCGTGCCGCAGGATCTCCGGATGCTCCTCCAGCCGGCGCCGCACCGCGGCCAGCGGGCTGGCCTCCCCGTGCCGGACGGTCACCACGAACGAGTCGCCCACGAAGACCATCAGCTCCGACGCCGTCACCGTGTCGGCCCGGGTGTCGTACGTGACCGGCTTCAGCACCATGAACAGCGAGTCGTCGTAGACCTCCAGCTTGGGTCGCTGGTGCGCGTTGAGCGCGTCCTCGACGGCCAGCGGGTGCAGCGCGAACTCGCTGGTGACGCGGTCGAACTCCTCCTGCGTCGGCTCGTGCATCCCCAGCCAGAGGAAAGAGTGCCCCTCCGCCCGCGCCGCCTTCAGGGCGCGGGAGAAGTCGGCCGCGCAGTCCGTGCGGCGGCCCTCCCGGTAGATGGCGCAGTCCACAATCACACCAGGCATTCTCGCGCGTCCCAGGGACCCCTGCCAGGAAGCGGGAGCCGGAACGTAGGGTGGCGGGCATGCCCACGCTGATCCTGGTGCGGCACGGCCGCTCCACCGCCAACACCGCCGGAGTGCTCGCCGGGCGGGCGCCCGGCGTCGCCCTCGACGAGCGCGGCGCGGCCCAGTCCGCCGCGCTGCCCGCGCGGCTGGCGCAGGTACCGCTCGCCGCCCTCGTCTCCAGCCCCCTGCAGCGCTGCCGGGAGACCATGGCGCCGCTGCTGGCGGCCCGGCCCGGGATCACCCTGCACATCGAGGACCGGATCAGCGAGTGCGACTACGGCGACTGGTCGGGCCGCAAACTGGCCGAGCTGACCGACGAGCCGCTGATGGAGGCCGTCCAGCAGCACCCGTCCTCGGCCGCCTTCCCCGGGGGCGAGTCGATGCGGGCCATGCAGGCCCGCGCGGTGGACGCGGTCCGCGACTGGAACGCCCGCGTCGAGCAGACGCACGGCGCCGAGGCCACCTACGCCATGTGCTCGCACGGCGACATCATCAAGTCCCTGGTCGCCGACGCGCTGGGCATGCACCTCGACCTCTTCCAGCGGATCTCGGTCGAGCCGTGCTCCCTCACCGTGATCCGCTACACCCGGCTGCGCCCCTACCTCGTACGCCTCGGGGACACCGGTGACTTCGCCTCGCTGGTGCCCCGGGAGGACGGCGGCGGCCCGGCGGCGGACCGGGACGCGACCGTCGGCGGTGGTGCGGGCGCAGGGTGATCAGTCGGCGCAGTAGGGTGGTGCGACGGCGCTGCCCGCCGCCCCTGCGGTCCGCAGGACCCGCAGCGACCGCAGTGACCCCGCAGTCGAGCAATCGGAGCAGGACGTTGTCCCGTCAGGTGTTCTTCTACGACGTACCGGACCGCTTCGTCGCCGGTACGGTCGGGCTGCCTGGCCGCCGTAGCTTCTACCTCCAGGCCACCGCGGCCGGCCGGACCACCAGCGTCGCTCTGGAGAAGACCCAGGTCGCGGCGCTCGCCGAGCGGATCGACGAGCTGCTGGACGAGGTCGTCCGGCGCAGCGGCGGCAACGCCCCGGTCCCTGCCGTCGCGCCCGCCGAGCTCACCGACACCGCCCCGCTGGAGATGCCCGTCGAGGAGGAGTTCCGGGTCGGCACGATGGCGCTGGCCTGGGACGGCGAGGACGAGCGGATGATCGTCGAGGCCCAGGCACTGGTGGAGCTGGACGCGGACAACGAGGAGGACCTCGCGGACGCCGAGGAACGGCTGCTCCAGGACGACGAGAACGGCCCGCCGATGCTGCGGGTGCGCCTGACCGGGACGATGGCCAGGGCGTTCGCCAAGCGGGCCCTGGAGGTCGTCAACGCCGGCCGCCCGCCGTGCCCGCTGTGCAGCCTGCCGCTCGACCCGGAGGGACACGTATGTCCGCGCCAGAACGGATACCGGCGGGGCGCCTGAGCGCCATGGAGCCCGCCGTCGAACCGGCCGGGCAGCTGCCCGGTCCCACCGGCCCGCAGGACCCGCCGCCGGCCGCGGCGGAGCCCGCCGGCGGACCGACCGGCGCCCTCCTCGCCGAAGGCGAGCTGACCGTGCGCGGCCGTATCCGGGAGGCGTCCAACGCCGTGCTCTACTGCACGGTCACCCACGACGGCCGCACCGCCTCGTGCGTCTACAAGCCCGTCGCCGGCGAACGCCCGCTGTGGGACTTCCCCGACGGCACGCTCGCCCAGCGCGAGGTCGCCGCGTACGAGATCTCCCGCGCCTGCGGCTGGGACCTGATCCCGCCGACCGTGCTGCGCGACGGCCCCTACGGCACCGGCATGGTCCAGGAGTGGATCGATCCGCCGGAGAGCAGCGACGAGGTGCCCGAACTGCTGGCCCTGGTGGAGGACGAGGAGCCCGGGCCCGGCTGGAAGGCCGTCGGCTCCGCGGAGCTCGGGGAGGGCCGCACCGCGCTGCTGGTGCACGCCGACCACCCGCGGCTGCGGCGGCTCGCGGTCCTCGACGCGGTGATCAACAACGGCGACCGCAAGGGTGGCCATCTGCTGCCCGGCGCGGACGGCGAGTTCTTCGCCATCGACCACGGCGTGACCTTCCACACCGAGGACAAGCTGCGCACGCTGCTGTGGGGCTGGGCGGGCGAGCCGCTGACCGCGGAGGCGGTGGAGGTGCTGCGGGGGCTCGGGGCGGCCCTGGCGGACGCAGCGCCGCTCGCCGCCCGACTGGCCGAACTCCTCACGGCCGCCGAGATCGACGCGCTCCGGGCGCGGGTGGCCGGGCTGCTGGAGCGCGGCCGGCATCCCGAGCCGAGCGGGGAGTGGCCCGCCATCCCCTGGCCGCCGGTCTGAGCCCGTACGGGACCCCTTGCGGGCCGCCGGTGCGCCCATGCACGTCCGGCCGCGAACCGCAAGACCGCCTTTCCGGCCAAGACCCCTGGTCCGGTTCGTATGCGGAACATGCATCCGGTTACGCTCAAGGCATGCATGCATGGCCCGCTTCTGAGGTCCCCGCCCTGCCCGGTCAGGGCCGCGACCTGAGGATCCACGACACCGCGACCGGCGGACGGGTGACCCTCGACCCCGGTCCCGTCGCCCGTATCTACGTCTGCGGCATCACGCCGTACGACGCCACCCACATGGGGCACGCGGCGACCTACAACGCGTTCGACCTGGTTCAGCGCGTGTGGCTCGACACGAAGCGCCAGGTGCACTACGTGCAGAACGTCACCGACGTCGACGATCCGCTGCTGGCGCGGGCCGAGGCCACCGGCGACGACTGGACCGCGCTCGCCGAGCGCGAGACCGCCCTGTTCCGCGAGGACATGACGGCGCTGCGGATGCTGCCGCCGCGAGCCTACATAGGCGCCGTCGAGTCGATACCCGGCATCGTCCCGCTGGTGGAGCGGCTGCGCGACGCCGGCGCCGCCTACGAGCTGGACGGCGACATCTACTTCTCCGTCGCCTCCGACCCGCACTTCGGCGGGGTCTCCGGACTCGACGCCGAGGCGATGCGGCTGCTGTCCGCCGAGCGCGGCGGCGACCCCGAGCGCGAGGGCAAGAAGAACCCGCTCGACCCGATGCTGTGGATGGCCGCCCGCGACGGCGAGCCGAGCTGGGACGGCGGCTCGCTGGGCCGCGGCCGGCCCGGCTGGCACATCGAGTGCGTCGCGATCGCCCTGGACCACCTCGGGATGGGCTTCGACGTCCAGGGCGGCGGCTCCGACCTCGCCTTCCCGCACCACGAGATGGGCGCCTCGCACGCCCAGGCGCTCACCGGCGAGCACCCGTTCGCCAAGGCGTACGTGCACGCCGGGATGGTGGCGCTGAACGGCGAGAAGATGTCCAAGTCCAAGGGCAACCTCGTCTTCGTCTCGAAGGTGCGGCGCGACGGCACCGACCCGGCGGCGATCCGCCTGGCGCTGCTCGCGCACCACTACCGCGCCGACTGGGAGTGGACCGACGCGGTGCTCGACGAGGCCGTCGAGCGGCTGGCGCGCTGGCGCGCCGCGGTCTCCCGCCCCGACGGCCCGCCCGCCGAGGCCCTCCTGGAGGAGATCCGCACCGCGCTCGCCGACGACCTGGACGCGCCGGCCGCGCTGGCCGCCGTGGACCGCTGGGCCGCCGCGCAAGCGGCCGACGGCGGCACCGACGAGGGCGCCCCCGGCCTCGTCTCCCGCGCCGTCGACGCGCTCCTGGGCGTGGCCCTCTGACGGCCACCGCCTGACCCCCGTCCCGCCAGGGGCGCCCGTGCCGGCCGGTACGGGCGCCCCTTTTCCGTGCCCGGGACCGTGCCCGCCCCCGGCCGGGCGACCGGAAATCCAGCAACCCGGCGCAAGAATCCATGGTGGGCCGCCCCGCCGGCGGACTAGACCTGTCCGGCATGAGGAAACCAACTGGACTGCGGGCGGCGGTCGTTGCCGCGCTGCTCGGGCTCGTGGTGGCGGTCGCCGGCCCGGCCGGCAGCGCACCGGCCGCCGGCCCCGCGCCCGCCCACACCGTCGGGGACGTCACCGGCTTCGAGGCCGACGGGCCCGTCTACCACCTGCACGCGGGCCGGGCCGAGGCCCGCGTCAGCTTCGTGACGGACCGTACCTTCCGCCTCGAACTCGCCCCGGACGGCACCTTCTCCGACCCCACCGGCAAGGACATCGTGCTGCCGCAAGGCGCCGCGCCGGCCACCCACTGGCGGGACGCCGGCGACGCCTACGAACTCAGCACCGCCAAGGTCACGTTGACGGCGTACAAGTCGCCGCTGCGCTTCGAGCTGCGCCGGGCCGACGGCTCCCTGGTCTGGTCCGAGGCCAAGGGCCTGAGCTGGGACGACAAGACCACCACCCAGACCCTGGCACGCGGCGCCAGCGAGCAGTTCTACGGCGCCGGCATGCAGAACGGCCGCGGCAACACCTCCCACCGCGGCCACACCGTCGAGGTGGGCGTCGACTACCACTGGGACGACGGCGGCCACCCCAATTCCGTGCCCTTCTACCTCTCCACCGCCGGATACGGCGTCTTCCGCAACACCTATGCCCCCAACACCTACGCCTTCGACGACCCGGTGACGACCACGGCGAAGGAACGGCGTTTCGACGCCTATTACTTCGCCGGGCCGAGCACGAAGGACGTCATCGGTCAGTACACCGCACTGACCGGAAAGCCCTTCCTGCCGCCGGTGTACGGCCTGGAGATCGGCGATTCGGACTGCTATCTGCACAATGCGAACCGCGGTGAGCGGCACACCCTGGATTCCCTGAAGGTCGCCGACGGATATGTGCAGCACGACATGCCCAACGGCTGGATGCTGGTGAACGACGGCTACGGCTGCGGATACGAAAACCTCGGCCGGACCTCCCAGGGGCTCGGCGAGCGGAAGATGAAACTCGGCCTGTGGACCGAGGACGGCATCGCCAAACTCGCCGACCAGGTCAAGGCCGGCCAGCGGATCGCCAAGCTCGACGTCGCCTGGGTCGGCGACGGCTACAAATTCGCCCTGGACGGCTGCAAGGACGCCTACCGGGGGATCGAGGACAACAGCGACGCACGGGGCTTCACCTGGGCCCCGGAGAGCTGGGCCGGCGCGCAGCGGTGCGGCGTCCAGTGGTCCGGCGACCAGAGCGGCAGCTGGGAATACATCCGCTGGCAGATACCGACCTACGCCGGGGCGACGATGTCCGGGCTCGCCTACACCACCGGTGACGTGGACGGTATTTTCGGCGGCAGCCCCAAGACGTACGTCCGCGATCTGCAGTGGAAATCCTTCCTCCCCGCGGTCATGACGATGGACGGCTGGGCCGCCAGCGACAAACAGCCCTTCCGCCACGGCGACCCGTACACGGCCATCAACCGGAAATACCTGAAGCTGAAGGAATCGCTGCTGCCGTACATGTATTCCTACGCGGCCGAGGCGACCCGGACCGGGGTCGGGCCGGTGCGTCCGCTGTCACTGGAATACCCCGACGACCCGAAGGCCGCCACCGACGCCGCGAAGTACGAATTCCTCTCCGGCCAGGACTTCCTGCTCGCCCCCGTCTACCAGGACACCGACACCCGCAACGGCATCTACCTGCCCAAGGGCACCTGGATCGACTACTGGTCCGGACGCACCTACCAGGGGCCGACGACCCTCGACGGCTACAGCGCGCCGCTGGACACCCTGCCGCTGTTCGTCAAGGCCGGCGCCGCCGTGCCGATGTGGCCGGGCATCAGGTCCTACCAGGACCGCACCGCCGGATCACCGCTCGCCTGGGACGTCTACCCGCAGGGCCGCTCGTCGTTCACGCTCTACGAGGACGACGGGGTGACCCGCGGCCACCGTACGGGCGCCCGTGCCACCCAGCGGGTGGACGTCACGGCGCCCCGCTCCGGCGCCGGTGACGTACACCTCGACGTCGGGCCCTCGAAGGGCTCCTTCCACGGTAAGCAGACCAGCCGGCCGTACGAGTTCACCGTGCACACCGGGGACGCACCGCGCGGGGTGGAGCTGGCCGGCCGTCCGCTGAAGCGGCTGCCGTCCGCGCGCGCCCTCCGAGCGGCCGACCAGGGCTGGTACTACGACCCGGCCGACCGCGGCGGAGTCGTCCACGTCAAGACCGCCTCCCGCCCCACCGACCGGGCCTTCGCCCTGACGCTCAAGGGTGCCAGCGCGGTCGGCGGCCGGACCCCGGGCGCGGGCGTCACGGTCAGCACCCCGGGCGGCCAGGAGGTGACCAAGGGCGCGCCGACGACCGTACGGACCGCCGTGACGGCCGGGACCCGGGACGCCACGGACGTCTCGGTGGCGCTGTCCGCCCCCGAGGGCTGGCGGGTCTCCGCACCGGTGCACCACGGCCGGCTCGCGGCCGGCGCCGCCGCCCGCGACGCGCTGACCGTGACCGCACCCAAGGACGCGAGCAGCGCCGACCCGGTGACCGTCACCGCGACCGTCCGCTACCGGGCGGCGGGAGCGCCGCGCACCACCGTGCACCGCTTCGAGGTACGGCCCGTACCGCCCGCGCCGACCGCCGACACCTGGGCGAGCGACATGGAATGGCTGACCGCCAGCAATGGCTACGGACCGGCCGAACGGGACCGCAGCAACGGCGAGTCGGGCCCGGCGGACGGCCATCCGCTCACCCTCGCGGGGCAGACCTACGCCAAGGGCATCGGTGCGCACGCCAATGCCGACCTGGAGTTCTTCACCGGGGGCCGCTGCACGTCGTTCACCGCGGACGCCGGGATCGACGACGAGATCGCCGACTACGGGGAGGTCGCCTTCTCCGTGGAGGCGGACGGCAAGGTGCTGTGGACCTCGCCGAAGCTGACCGGGAAGTCGGCGCCGGTGCCGGTGGACGTACCGCTCGGTGGCGCCCGGCACGTACGGCTGAAGGTGACAGACACCGACGGCAAGAAGTCCGGTGACCACGGCGACTGGGCGGGGGCGCGCTTCCACTGCTCCGGATGACCGCCCCGGGACCGGGATGACACGGGGGCGCCGGACCGGCTCGACGGCCGGTCCGGCGCCCCGCGCGTGTGCATCGGCCCGGGTGCGCCCGGGTTCAGTCGCCGCTCTCCTCCGGGCCGTCCTCCTCGGGCCGCCGGGAGGAGTCGGACGGGCCGGTGTCCTTCGGTCCGGTGCCGGGCTCGCGCGGCTCCTTGGAGGCCGGGCGGGGCGGCCGGGTGCGGCCGCTGGTCGTGTCGCGGAGGTAGGAGCTGTCCCGGCCCTCCGCGAGCCCGCCCTCGGTGGCCACGCCGGGACCGGACTGCGGATCGCGGCGGCGCAGATAGCGCTCGAACTCGCGGGCGATCGCCTCGCCGGACGCCTCCGGCAGATCCGCGGTGTCCCGCGCCTCCTCCAGCGACTGCACGTACTCGGCGACCTCGCTGTCCTCCGCCGCCAGCTGGTCCACGCCCAGCTGCCAGGCGCGCGCGTCCTCGCTCAGCTCGCCCAGCGGGATGCTGATGTCGAGGAGGTCCTCCAGGCGGTTGAGCAGCGCGAGGCTGGCCTTCGGGTTGGGCGGCTGGGAGACGTAGTGCGGCACCGCCGCCCACAGGCTCACCGCCGGCACGCCCGCGTGGGTGCACGCCTCCTGGAGGATCCCGACGATGCCGGTCGGGCCCTCGTAGCGCGACTCCTCCAGATCCAGCCGGCGGGCCAGGTCCGCGTCCGAGGTGACCCCGCTGACCGGGACCGGGCGGGTGTGCGGGGTGTCGCCGAGCAGCGAGCCCAGCACCACCAGCATCTCCACGCCCAACTCATGGGCGAAACCGAGGATTTCGTTGCAGAACGAGCGCCAGCGCATGCTCGGCTCGATGCCGCGGACCAGGACCAGGTCGCGCGCCCGCCCCTTGCCGTTCGCATCGCTGACGCGGACCACGGAGAGCCGGGTGGTCGGCCAGGTGATCTTGCGTACACCACCGTCGAGGAAGACGGTGGGACGGTTCACCTGGAAGTCGTAGTAGTCCTCGGCGTCCAGCGCGGCGAAGACCTCACCCTTCCACTCCCGGTCCAGATGGGCGACCGCGGCGGAGGCGGCGTCGCCGGCGTCGTTCCAGCCTTCGAACGCGGCCACCATGACCGGGTCGATCAGCTCGGGCACCCCCTCCAGCTCGATCACCCAGCGCCTCCTTCCGACCGGCCCGGCCGTCGGGGACGGCGGCCGGCAGCAGTTCCATTGCGTGCGTCACCAAGCCTACGGCTTGTGGGGCCCCGGTCCGCAGCCCCTGTGCACGAACGCGTCCCGAGTCATCCGATCTGTGGCCGAGGTCATGCGCCTTTCCTTCCTCAACTCCCGCAGCGTTTTCGGTACGGGGGCTGGACGCCGCCTCGCGCACGGGTCTATACATCGGATGACCCGGAAAGGTCCGATGTTAGCTCCGCCGGCAGGAACGATGTTCCTCCGCTACTCCCCAGGGGCGTGCGCATGGCCGCGACCGGCACCGTCACCGCGTTCGAGATCCACGACGTCCGCTTCCCCACCTCGGAGCAGCTCGACGGCTCGGACGCCATGCACCCCGACCCCGACTACTCCGCCGCCTACCTCGTCCTGCACACCGGCGGCGGACCGCGCGGCCACGGCCTGTGCTTCACCCTCGGGCGCGGCAACGACGTCATGGCCGCCGCGCTCCGCTCCCTCGCGCCGTACCTCGTCGGCCGCCCGGCACCCACCACCCCCGCCGACCTCGCCGCCCTGCACCGCGACCTCACCCACGACTCCCAGCTGCGCTGGCTCGGCCCCGAGAAGGGCGTGATGCAGATGGCGGCCGGCGCGGTGGTCAACGCGGCCTGGGACCTGGCCGCCCGCCGGGCCGGCCGGCCGGTGTGGGAGTTCCTCGCCGCGATGACCCCCGAGGACCTCGTCTCGCTCGTCGACTTCCGCTACCTCTCCGACGCCCTCACCCCCGGCGAGGCGCTGGCCCTGTTGCGCGCCGCCGAGCCCGGCCGGGCCGCCCGCGCCGCCCTCCTGAAGGCCGAGGGCTACCCCGCGTACACCTCCTCGCCCGGCTGGCTCGGCTACGACGACGGCAAGCTGGTCCGGCTCGCCAAGGAGGCGGTGGCCGACGGCTTCGGGCAGATCAAGCTGAAGGTGGGCGCCGACCTCGACGACGACCGGCGGCGGCTGCGGCTGGCCCGCGCCGCGGTCGGCCCCGGCGTACGGATCGCGGTCGACGCCAACCAGCGCTGGGACGTGGCCGAGGCGGTCCGCTGGATGACCGCGCTGGCGCCGTACACCCCGTACTGGATCGAGGAACCGACCAGCCCGGACGACGTGCTGGGGCACGCCGCGGTGCGCTCCGGGCAGCCCGTGAAGGTCGCCACCGGCGAACACGTCGCCAACCGGGTGGTGTTCAAACAGCTGCTGCAGGCCGGGGCGGTGGACTTCGTCCAGATCGACGCGGCCCGGGTGGCCGGGGTCAACGAGAACCTGGCCATCCTGCTGCTGGCCGCCAAATACGGCGTCCCGGTGTGCCCGCACGCGGGCGGCGTGGGCCTGTGCGAGCTGGTCCAGCACCTGGCGATGTTCGACTACGTGGCCGTCTCCGGCAGCCGGGAGGACCGCGTCATCGAGTACGTCGACCACCTCCACGAGCACTTCGTCCACCCGGTCGTGGTCGAGCACGGCCGCTACCGGGCCCCGGCCGCCCCCGGCTTCTCCGCCGAGATGCACCCGGCGTCGCTCGCCGCCCACCGCTACCCCGACGGGCCCGTCTGGCGGGCCCGGCAGGCCACCGAGGAGGCCCTCGCATGACCGACTTCGACGGGCTGGCCGCCCTCGTCACCGGCGGCGGTTCCGGTATCGGTCGGGCCACCGCCGCCCTGCTCCAGGAGCGCGGCGCCAAGGTCGCCGTACTGGACCGCGACCCGTCCGGCGCCCCGCCCGGCACCCTCGCGCTCACGGCCGATGTCACCTCCTCCGCCGCCGTACGCGCCGCCGTCGACGAGGCGGCGGCCGAACTGGGCGCCCTGCACACCCTCGTCGGCAACGCCGGCGTCGGCGCGACCGGCACCGTCGAGGACAACGACGACGAGGAGTGGCAGCACGTCCTGGACGTCAACCTGCTCGGCCTGGTCCGCACCGCCCGCGCCGCGCTGCCGTACCTGCGCCGGGCGGCGCCCGGCCGCCCCGGGGCCGTGTCGATCACCCACACCTGCTCCATCGCCGCCACCGCCGGGCTGCCGCAACGGGCCCTGTACGCCGCCAGCAAGGGCGCGGTGCTCTCGCTGACGCTCGCCATGGCCGCCGACCACGTCCGCGAGGGCATCCGGGTCAACTGCGTCAACCCGGGCACCGCCGACACCCCGTGGATCGGCCGGCTGCTGGACCGGGCCGACGACCCGGCGGCCGAACGCGCAGCCCTCCAGGCCCGCCAGCCGATGGGCCGGATGGTCACCGCCGCCGAAGTGGCCGCCGCCATCGCCGCGTTGGCGTCCCCGGCCGCCGCCGGCATCACCGGCACCGCGCTCGCCGTCGACGGCGGCATGCAGGGTCTGCGCCTGCGCCCCGCGACGTGATCCCGGCCGCGAACGGAGAGCCGGGACAGCCCACCCGACCGACCAAGGGACTCCCATGAGACTGCGTACGACCGGCGCGGCGGCGGGGGCCGCGGTGTCCGTGTTCGCCGCCCTTGCCGCCCTTGCCGCGCTCACCGGCTGCAACCGCGGCAGCGACGCCGCCGGCCGGATCGGCATCGACCTGCCCCGCACGGACACCGACTTCTGGAACTCCTACCAGCAGTACCTCCAAAGGGACCTGGACCACGGCGGCCCGAAGGCCCTCCCGCCGGCCAACTCCCAGAACGACATCGCCAAGGTCGTCGCCGACGTGCAGGCGCTGACCGGCCAGGGCGCCAAGGCGATCGTGATGGCCCCTCAGGACACCGGGGCCATCAGCGCCGAGCTGCAGCGGCTGGCGGCGAGGAAGATCCCCGTGGTCAGCGTGGACACCCGGCCCGACGACGGCACGGTCTACATGGTCGTGCGCGCCGACAACCGCGCCTACGGCGAGAAGTCCTGCGACTACCTCGGCCGCAAACTCGGCGGCCGGGGCCGGGTCGCCGAACTCCAGGGCGACCTCAGCTCGGTCAACGGGCGGGACCGCTCCGAAGCGTTCGCGGCCTGCATGAAGAAGAAGTACCCGAAGATCACCGTGCACGAGCTGCCCACCGACTGGAAGGGCGAGGTCGCCTCCGCCAAGCTGCAGAGCCTGCTCGCCCAGCACTCCGACCTCGACGGCCTCTACATGCAGGCCGGCGGCGCCTTCCTGCAGCCGACGCTGGCCCTGCTGGAGCAGCAGAAGCGGCTCGTACCGGCCGGCTCCGCCGGGCACCTCACCATCATCTCCAACGACGGCATACCGGACGAACTGGCCGCGATCCGCGCCGGCACGATCGACGCCACCCTCTCCCAGCCGGCCGACCTCTACGCCAAGTACGCGCTCTTCTACGCGCAGGCCGCGCTGGACGGCAAGACCTTCCGGCCCGGCCCCACCGACCACGGCTCCACCATCGTGAAGATCAAGAACGGCCTGGAGGACCAGCTCCCCGCCCCCCTGGTCACCAAGGCCACCGTCGACGACCCCACGCTCTGGGCCAACCAGCTCGACCGGCCCGGGAAGAAGCAGCGGCGATGACGGCCCACGAACCGGCGGCGGTGCACGCCGAGGGAATCGTCAAACGCTACGGCCCCACCGTCGCCCTCGACGGCGCCCGGCTGACCGTACGGCCCGCCGAGGCCCATGCCCTCGTCGGCCGCAACGGCGCCGGCAAGTCCACCCTGGTCTCCGTGCTGACCGGCCTGACCCGCCCGGACGCCGGCCGGGTCACCTTCGCCGGGCGGCCCGCACCCCGCTTCGGTGACCCGGCCGCCTGGCGGCGCACGGTCGCCTGCGTCCACCAGAGGTCGATGACGGTGCCCGAACTGACCGTCGCCGAGAACCTCTTCCTGGGCCGCCTCCCGGGCGGCCGCACGCTCCGCTGGGGCGCACTGCGCGCCCGGGCCGGCGAACTGCTCGCCGATTACGGAGTGGCGGTCGACCCGGCCGCCCGGATGCGCGAACTCGGCGTGGAACAGCGGCAGTTCGTGGAGATCGCCCGCGCCCTGTCGCAGGGCGCCCGGCTGGTCGTCCTCGACGAGCCCACCGCCCGCCTCGACGCGGCCGGCATCGACCGGCTCTTCGGCAAACTGCGGGCCCTGCGCGACCGGGGCGTGGCCTTCCTGTTCATCTCGCACCACCTGACGGAGGTCTACGAGCTGTGCGACACCGTCACCGTCCTCCGCGACGCCCGCCCCGTACTGACCGCGCCCGTCCCGGACCTCCCCAGGAACGAGCTGGTCGCGGCGATGACGGGGGAGGAGCCGGACGCCGCGCGGCGCCCCCGGCCGGCCGCGCGCACCACGGGCGCACCGGTGCTGCGGGCCGAAGGGCTGGCGCTGCACGGCCGGTTCGGCCCGCTCGACCTGACCGTACGGGCCGGTGAGGTGGTGGGTCTCGCGGGCGCCACGGCCAGCGGGACCACCGCGATCGGCGAGACGCTGGCCGGGCTGCGGGCCCCGGACGCCGGCCGGATCTCGGTACGCGGCCGCCCGGTGCGCACCGGCAGCGTGCCGCACGCCCTCGCCGCCGGCATCGGCTACGTGCCCGAGGACCGGCACCGCGAGGGCCTCGTCCCCGGCCGCAGCGTCGCCGAGAACGCCACCCTCACCGTCGCCGACCAGCTGGGGCCGCTGGGGACCGTACTGCCCTCCCGGACCCGCGCGTTCGCCCGGCGCATGATCAGCGAGCTGGACATCCGGACCACCGGGCCCGGCCAGCCGGTCTCCGGGCTCTCCGGCGGCAACCAGCAGAAGGTCGTGATCGCCCGCGCGCTGGCCCGCCGGCCCGCCGTCCTGGTCGCCGTCCGGCCCACCAACGGCGTCGACGTCCGGTCCAAGGAGGCCCTGCTCGGCGTCGTGCGCCGGGTCGCGGACGGCGGCAGTGGCGCCCTGATCGTCTCCGACGAACTGGACGACCTCCGGGTCTGCGACCGGGTGCTGGCCGTCTTCCACGGCCGGGTGACCACCCACTTCCCGCGCGGCTGGCACGACCACGACCTGGTCGCCGCCATGGAGGGCCTGGCGGGCGACCGCACCGACGAGCGGCCGGCGGGCGACGACACCGACGACCCGCACGGAACGGAAGGGACCGCGCCATGACCGGAACCGCCTCGCCGCCGGCCACCGACCTCGCCGCCGCTACCCCCCGCGCACGCCGCCGGCCCCGGATCGACCCGGCCCGCTGGCGGGACCTCTCGCTCGTGCCGGTGATCCTCGTGCTGGGCGTCATCGGCTTCATCGTCTCGCCCGCCTTCCTGACCCGGGACAACCTCATCGGGGTCGTCCAGCAGTCCACCGAACTTGGCCTGCTGGTGCTCGGCGAGGCGCTCGTCCTGATCAGCGGCCGGATGGACCTGTCACTGGAATCGACCATCGGGCTGGCGCCGGTGGTGGCACTGTGGCTGGTGATGCCCGCGCACGGCGGACGGTTCGCCGGCCTCGCGCTCTTCCCCGCCTGGACCGCGATCCCGCTGTGCCTGGCCGTCGGCGCGGCGGTCGGCGCCGCCAACGGCCTGCTGATCCTGGGCCTCAGGGTCAACGGCTTCATCGCCACCCTCGGCATGCTCACCATGCTGCGCGGCCTCCAGGTGGGCCTCTCCGAAGGGCAGTCGATAGGCAACGTCCCGGAATCCTTCGCCTATCTGGGCAAGGCCGACTGGCTGGGCGTCCCGGCCGCCGTCTGGATCTGCCTGGCACTGTTCGCGCTCGGCGGCGCGGCCCTGGGCCACCTCCGGCACGGACGGGCGCTGTACGCGATCGGCGGCAACCCGGAGGCCGCCCGCGCCGCCGGCATCCGCGTGGACCGGCTCACCTGGGCCGTCCTCACCCTCGCCGGGGTGCTCGCCGCCTTCGCCGGCATCCTCTACACCGGCCACTACGGCGCGGTCTCCGCCAGTCAGGGCAACGGCTGGATCTTCCAGGTCTTCGCCGCCGCGGTGATCGGCGGCATCAGCCTCAAGGGCGGCCGCGGCACCCTCTTCGGCGCGCTCACCGGCGTACTGACCCTCCAACTGGTCATCAACGTCATGACGCTGGGCGGGGTGCCGCCGCTGTGGACCCAGTTCCTCAACGGCGCGATCATCATCATCGCCCTGGTCGTCTCCCGCTTCGCCAGCGGCGAGAAGCAGGACTGAGGGCCGCCGGCCATGCGCCAACCACCGTCCGGCTCCCGCGAGTTGGGGCACAGCGGGGTCACCGTCCCACCCCTCGGCCTGGGCTGCGCCCCCCTCGGCAACCTCTACCGCGCCGTCCCCGAAGAGCAGGCCCGGGCCGTCGTCCGCACCGCCCTCGCGGCCGGTGCCGGCTACTTCGACACCGCACCGCACTACGGCCTCGGCCTCTCCGAGGAGCGGCTCGGCCGGGCGCTGCACGGCCGGGACCGGGACGGCTACACCCTGGCCACCAAGGTGGGCCGCCGGCTGCGCCCGCTCGCGCCGGGGGAGGAGGTGGCCGGGGAGGGCTTCGTGGACACCCCCGCCCGGGCCCGCGTCCGCGACCTCTCCCGCGACGGCATCCACGCCACCCTGGAGGCGTCCCTGGAGCGGCTCGGCGTCGACCGCGTCGACATCGTCCACCTGCACGACGTCGAGCACCATCTGCGCGAGGTGTACGCCACGGGTTTCCCGGCCCTCGCCGAACTGCGCGCCCAGGGAGTCGTGCGCGCCATCGGCTTCGGGATGAACCACAGCGACGTCCTGGCCCGGCTCGTCGCCGACCTCGATGTGGACGTGGTGCTCTGCGCCGGCCGCTGGACGCTGCTGGACCGCTCCGCCCTGGCCGACCTGCTGCCGGTCTGCGCCCGCCGCGGCACCTCCGTCGTCGTCGGCGGCGTCTACAACTCCGGGCTGCTCGCCGACCCGCGACCCGGCGCCCGCTACGACTACGCCCCGGCATCGCCCGCCCTGCTGCACCGCGCCCGCCAACTGGCCGCCGTCTGCCGTGAGTTCGGAGTACCGCTGAAGTCCGCGGCGCTGCGCTTCCCGTTCGGCCACCCGGCCGTGGCCGCCGCCGTCGTGGGCGCCGCCACCCCCGGCGAAATGGCGGAGAACGCCCGGCTCTTCACCCAGGAGATCCCCGACGCCCTCTGGCACACGCTCGTCGCCCGCGGGCTGCTCGACCCCGACCTGCCGCTGCCCCTCACCGACGGTCCCGACACCCCCGGAGCACGCCCCTGATGCGCATCGACGCCCACCACCACCTGTGGGACCTCACCAGGCGGCCCCAGCCGTGGATGGACGGACCCTGGGCCGACCCGATCCGCCGTGGCTACGCGCTCGCCGACCTCGTCCCGCACCTGACCGCACACGGCATCGACCGCACGGTCCTGGTCCAGTCGTCGTCCTCGTACGACGAGACCGCCGACCTGCTGGCGATCGCGGCGGGGGAGGGCCCGGTCGCGGGCGTCGTCGGCTGGGCCGACCTCACCGACCCGGCGCTTGCCGGCCGCCTGACGGACCGGCCGGCCGAACTGGTCGGCATCCGCCACCAGGTCCAGGACGAACCCGACCCCGACTGGCTCACCCGCCCCGTCGTCCTGCGCGCACTGGCCGCCCTGGCCGAAGCCGGTCTCGTCTACGACCTGCTGGTCACCCCGCGCGAACTGCCCGCCGCACACGCCGCGGCCCGGGCCCTGCCCCAGTTGTCCTTCGTCCTGGACCACGCGGCCAAACCCGCGGTGGCGGCGGGGGAGTGGCAGCCCTGGGCCGACGCGGTCGGGGCGCTCGCCGGGCTGCCGAACGTCAGCTGCAAACTGTCCGGCCTGGTCACCGAGGCCGACCCGGCCGCCTGGCGGCCCGCGCAGATCCTCCCCTACGCCCGGCACGTGCTGGACGCCTTCGGCCCGGACCGGCTGATGTTCGGCTCCGACTGGCCGGTCTGCACCCTCGCCGCCGACTACGACGACGTCCTCACCCTCGCGGAAGCGGCGACCGCCGGCCTCACCACACCCGAGCGCACGGCGGTCTTCGGCGGGACGGCGGCCCGGGTCTACGGGCTCGCGGTGCGGTAACCAACGGCGGGCGGGGCGATGGTCGTTCGGCCGGGGCCCCGTGGCCGTACGGACCGGGGCGGCCCCCGCCCGGGCCCGCCGCGTCGGCGTCCGGTTTCCGCCAGCCCCGTAGCCGTCCACGCCCGAGGATCGAGGCGTACCGCGGACCGACGCGGTGCTCGTCCAGCAGGACGACCGATACGCACGAAGGCGACGGTGACGACGATGACCGCGACGGTGATGGCTCCCATGACCCCCATGACGGCGACCGCGGCGGGGGAGGACGGCGGCCGGCCGCTGGCGGGCAAGGTGGCCCTGGTGACCGGCGGCAGCCGGGGCATCGGGGCGGCGATCGCCCGCCGGCTGGCCGCCGGGGGCGCGGCGGTGGCACTGACCTACCAGAGCCGGCAGGACCTGGCCGACCAGGTGGTCAAGGAGATCGAGCAGGCCGGCGGACAGGGCTGGGCGGTCCGGGCCGACGTGGCCGACGCCGAGCAGGTGTGGGCCTCGGTGGCCGGCGCCGTGGAGCGCTTCGGGCGGCTGGACATCCTGGTGAACAACGCCGGGACCGGCGTCCTCGGGCCGTTCGAGGGGATCTCCCTGGAGGACGTGGACCGGGTGCTGCGCACCAACGTCCGCGGGCCGTTCCTCGCCGCGCAGGCCGCGGCCGCGCATCTGACCGAGGGCGGGCGGATCATCTCGATCGGCAGCTGCATGGCCGAACGGGTCGCCTTCCCCGGCGGCACCCTCTACGCCACCAGCAAGTCCGCGCTGACCGGCCTCACCAAGACCCTGGCCAGGGAACTGGGGCCGCGCGGGATCACGGCCAACCTCATCCACCCGGGCCCGATCGACACCGACATGAACCCGGCCGACGGCGAGAGCGCGGAGTTCCAGGCGGGGCTGACCGTCCTGGGCGCCTACGGCCGGGACCTGGACGTCGCGGAGACCGTGGCCCACCTGGCGGGCGAGGGCGGACGCTACATCACGGGCGCCTCGATCGCGGTGGACGGCGGCTTCGCGGTCTGAGCCGGGACGGGCGGCCCGCGGGCGGGGCGGCGGGGGTGGCGGCGCGTCACAGCGAGGTGCGCAACCACTGCTCCACGCTGGCGATGTGCACCGTCGCCCAGGCCCGCGCCGCCTCCGCGTCCCGGTCGCGCAGCGCGCCGAGGATCGCCCGGTGCTCGGTGAGGGTGCGGGCCACCGCGTCCTTCTGGGTCAGCCCGCGCCAGATCCTGGCCCGGGTGGTCGGCCCGGACAGCCCGTCCAGCAGCGAGCAGAGCACGGAGTTGCCGGACGCCGCGACGATCCCGCGGTGGAACTCCAGGTCCGAGGCGACCAGGTCCTCCACCGACGGGCCCGGGCCCAGCGCGTCCAACCGGGCCTCCAGGGCGTCGAGTTCCTCGCGGCCGATCCGGCCGGCCGCCATCGCCGTGGCGGCCGGCTCCAGGATCCGGCGGACGGCGAGGAACTCCAGCACCGTGTCGTCGCGGTGGAAGTCCACCACGAAGCTCATCGCCTCCAGCAGCACCTGCGGATCGAGGCTGGTGACGTAGGTGCCGTCGCCCTGGCGTACGTCGAGGATGCGGATGAGGGACAGCGCCCGCACCGCCTCGCGCAGCGAGTTGCGGGACAGCCCGAGCTCGGCCGCCAGCTCGCTCTCCTTCGGCAGCCGGTCGCCCGGCCGCAGCGCGCCGGAGACGATCATGCCCTTGATCTTCTCGATGGCCTCATCGGTGACCGCCATGCCGACCTCCCAGACATCCGATGTCTGGGTCATTATGGCCCCGGCGAGCCGTCCACGACCGCCTCGGTATCACCCACTCCGTACGGCGGTACGACGAAGGGGCGGCCCCCCGGACCGCCCCTTCGTTCTCAGCAGGTGCTTCTCAGCAGGTGCTGATGTGCTGACCCGGTGTCAGCCCTCCAGCATGTCCTTGACCTTGGTCCGGACGTCCTCGGTGTCGAGCCCGCGGATGGTCAGCGTGGTACGGCGGCGCAGCACGTCGTCGACCGTCTCGGCCCACTCGTTGTCCCGGGCGTAGGCGACCTGCGCCCAGATCTCCGGGGCGTCCGGGTGGATCCGCTCGGCCAGCGCCGGGTTCTCGTTCGCCAGCCGGACGATGTCGAAGGACAGCGAACCGTAGTGGGTGGCGAGGTGCCGCGCGGTCTCCGGGGCCATCCGGGGGCCGGGGGTGCCGCCGTCGACGAGCAGCCGGTGGGCGACCGCGTTCGGGTTGGCGATACCGGGCAGCGGGAGCTTCTTCGGCAGCTGCGCGATCGGCTCCATGTCGTCGGCCAGCGGCCGGCCGGGCAGCGCGGCGAGCTTGTTCATCACCGTCCGGCCGATGTGCCGGAAGGTCGTCCACTTGCCGCCGGCCACCGACAGCATGCCGCCGCTGCCCTCGGTGACGACCGTCTCGCGCTTGGCCTTCGAGGTGTCACCGGGGCCGCCCGGCAGCACCCGCAGACCCGCGAAGGAGTACGTGATCAGATCGCGGGACAGCTGCTGGTCGCGGATGGAGAAGGCGGCCTCGTCCAGGATCTGGGTGACGTCCTTCTCGTTGACCGCGACGTCCGCCGGGTCGCCCTCGAACTCCTCGTCCGTGGTGCCCAGCAGCAGCATGTCCTCCCAGGGGAGGGCGAAGGTGATGCGGTACTTGTCGATCGGGGTGGCCAGCGCCGCCTTCCAGGGGGAGGTGCGCTTGAGGACCAGGTGCGCGCCCTTCGACAGCCGGATGGACGGGGCCGCGTTCGGGTCCTCCATCTTGCGCAGGTGGTCCACCCACGGGCCGGTGGCGTTGAGCACCAGTCGCGCGCTGACCCCGAACTCCTGGCCGTCCGTACGGTCCTTGAGCTCGGCGCCGGTGACCCGGCCCTGGGTGAAGCGCAGACCGGTGACCTCGGCGTGGTTGAGGACCGTGGCGCCGGCCGCGACCGCCGCGCGGACGGTCATCAGCGCCATCCGGGAGTCGTTCATCTGGTCGTCGCCGTATACGGCCACGGCCTTGAGGTTCTCCGTGCGCAGCTCCGGCACGTCGCGCTGCGCCTTGGCCGCGGATATCACGTGGCCGACGCCGTCGCCGAACGCGGACAGCGCGGAGTAGGCGAAGACGCCCGCCCCGAGCTTGGCCGCGCCGTGCGGGCCGCCCTTGTAGACCGGCAGGTAGAAGGTGAGGGGGTTGGAGAGGTGCGGTGCGACCTCGCGGGACACCGCACGCCGCTCGAAGTGGTTCTCCGCCACCAGCTTGACCGCACCGGTCTGCAGGTAGCGCAGACCGCCGTGCAGCAGTTTGGAGGAGGCGGAGGAGGTGGCGCCGGCGAAGTCGCCGGCGTCCACCAGGGCCACCCGCAGTCCGGCCTGCGCGGCGTGCCAGGCGGTGGAGATGCCCAGGATGCCGCCACCGATCACCAGGAGGTCGTAGGTCGCCTTGGAAAGCTGCTCCCGAGTCTCGGCGCGGCTCGGGTTCGAACCGTTGGCCGGGTGCGTCCCGAGGGCCGGGACGCTCTGCAGGGTGCTCATGTTGTGCTCCTCGTCAGCTCTCGTCGTCGAGCCAGCCCATGGTCCGCTCCACGGCCTTGAGCCAGTTCTTGTACTCGCGGTCACGGATGGCCGCGTCCATGCGGGGGGTCCATTCGGCGGCCCGGCGCCAGTTGGCGCGCAGCTCGTCGGTGCTGGACCAGAAGCCGACGGCCAGACCGGCCGCATAGGCAGCGCCGAGGCAGGTGGTCTCGGCGACCATCGGGCGCACCACGGGTGCGTCCAGGAAGTCCGAGATGGTCTGCATCAGCAGGTTGTTGGAGGTCATGCCGCCGTCGACCTTGAGCGCGGTCAGGTCGACGCCGGAGTCCTTGGTCATGGCGTCGGTGATCTCGCGGGTCTGCCAGGCGGTGGCCTCGAGAACGGCGCGGGCGATGTGCGCCTTGGTGACGTAACGGGTCAGGCCCGCGATGACACCGCGCGCGTCGGAGCGCCAGTAGGGGGCGAACAGGCCGGAGAAGGCCGGCACGAAGTAGGCGCCGCCGTTGTCCTCGACCGTGCTGGCCAGGGTCTCGATCTCGGCCGCGCTGTTGATCAAGCCCATCTGGTCGCGCATCCACTGGACGAGCGAACCGGTGACGGCGATCGAGCCCTCCAGGGCGTAGACCGGCTGCTCGTCGCCGATCCGGTAGCCGACGGTGGTCAGCAGCCCGTTGTAGGAGTTGACCGGCTCGTGGCCGGTGTTCATCAGCATGAAGGTGCCGGTGCCGTACGTGGACTTGGCCTCGCCCTGCGCGAAACAGGTCTGGCCGAAGAGCGCGGCCTGCTGGTCGCCGAGCGCCGAGGCGACCGGGACGCCGGCCAGCACGCCGCCGGCGGTGTGGCCGTAGACCTCGGCGGACGACTTGATCTCCGGCAGCACGGCCGCCGGGATGTCCATCGACGCCAGGATCTTGTCGTCCCACTCCAGGCTGTGCAGGTTCATCAGCATGGTGCGCGAGGCGTTGGTGACGTCGGTGACGTGGTGGCCGCCGTTGACGCCGCCGGTGAGGTTCCAGATGACCCAGGAGTCCATCGTGCCGAAGAGGATCTCGCCGCGCTCGGCGCGCTCGCGCAGGCCCTCGACGTTGTCGAGCAGCCAGCGGATCTTCGGGCCGGCGAAGTAGGAGGCCAGCGGCAGACCGGTCTCCCGGCGGAAGCGGTCCTGGCCGACGTTGCGGCCGAGCTCCTTGCAGAGCGCGTCGGTGCGGGTGTCCTGCCAGACGATGGCGTTGTGGACCGGCTCACCGGTGTTCTTGTCCCAGAGGACGGTGGTCTCGCGCTGGTTGGTGATGCCGATGGCGCGGACGTCGTCGGAGGTGATGCCGGCCTTCTGCACGGCGCCGTCGACGACCTGCTGGACGTTGGTCCAGATCTCGGCCGCGTCGTGCTCGACCCAGCCCGGCTTCGGGAAGATCTGCTCGTGCTCCTTCTGGTCGACCGAGACGATCCGGCCGTCCTTGTCGAAGACGATGCAGCGGCTGGAGGTCGTCCCCTGGTCGATGGCCGCGATGAACGGGCCGTGCCCGTGGGAGGAGGTGCTGTGGGTGTCGCTCATGGTGTGCTCCAAGAAGTCTGTGCGGGCGGCGGGGCGGTCGGGCGGATCAGGCGAAAGCCACCTGGTAGATGCCTCCGGCGAGGGCACCGCCGATCAGCGGGCCGACGACCGGGATCCAGGCGTAACCCCAGTCTGAACCGCCCTTGTTCGGCAGCGGCAGCAGTGCGTGCACGATGCGCGGGCCGAGGTCGCGGACCGGGTTGATGGCGTATCCGGTCGGGCCGCCCAGCGACAGACCGATGCCGACGACGACCAGCGCGACCAGCAGGGTGCCGATGACGCCGACGCCCTTGCCGTTGTCGCTCAGACCGAGGGTGAGGATCGACAGCACGAGCACGGTGGTGGCGATGATCTCGGTGGCGAGGTTCTGCACGGCATTGCGGATCTCCGGGCCGGTGGAGAAGATGCCCAGGACCGGGCCGGCCTTCGGAGCGGCGGCCTGGTCGACCATGCCCTCCTCGCTCGTGTGGTCCGCCAGCACCTCGGGATCGGTCAGATGCGCCCGGAACTGTCCGTAGTAGACGACCCAGACCAGTACGGCGCCGATCATGGCGCCGAGCATCTCGCCGGCCAGGTACACCGGCACCTGGCTCCAGGCGACGGCGCCCTTGATGGCCAGGCCGATCGTGACCGCGGGGTTGAGGTGCGCGCCGGACTTCGCGGCGATGTAGGCACCCGTGAGGACGGCGAAGCCCCACCCGAAGGTGATGGCCACCCATCCGGCGTTGTGCGCCTTGGAGCGCTTGAACGTGACGGCGGCGCAGACGCCGCCGCCCATCAGAAGCAGTACAGCGGTACCGATGGTCTCGCTGAGGAAGATGTCGGAGCTGGACACCGGCGACTCCTTTGTCCTTCGTCCAGGGGAAGGCGAACCCCGGGTCCCTCCGGTGGTTCGCGCCCTCCGAGAGGGCGGTGGTCGGCCCGGCATTGCCCACCATAGCGAATATTGCCGTGTGGTGTTCGACAATGCCGACCGATGCACGGCAGTTTTGTTCAGCGTCAGGACCCCGTCAAGAGGTCCTTGGCCAAAAACTTAGGTGAACTTAAGGGGCGAAACGGTCAGAATCGCCCTGCGCCAAGATCACGGGACACCGCGCGTGCACAATCGCGCACAGCAGCGACGATTTCCGGCCGCAGTTCGCCGTCCCGGCAGACCCGCTCCACCGCGCCCGTGATCCCCACCGCGCCCACCGGCATCCGCCGCCGGTCATGGATCGGCGCGGCCACCGACGCCACGCCGTCCCAGGTCTCCTCCACGTCCGCGGCCCAGCCCCGGGCCCGGATCAGATCCAGCAGCCCCTCGAACTCCCCGAGGCCGGTCACCGTGCGCGGCGTGAACGCCTGCCGGTCCGCCTCGACGACCTCGCTGTGCGCCACCGGGTCGTACGCGCAGAGCACCTTGCCCAGCGCCGTGCTGTGCAGCGGCTGCATCGCCCCCACCTCCAGCACCTGCCGGCTGTCGTCCGGCCGGAAGACGTGGTGCACCACCAGCACCCCCTGCTGGTGCAGGACGCCCAGATAGACCGCCTCGCCGCTGGAGCGGGCCAGGTCGTCGGTCCACACCAGGGCGCGGGCACGCAGCTCGTGCACGTCCAGATAGCTGTTGCCCAGCCGCAGCAGCTCCGCGCCCAGCTGGTAGCGGCCCGAGACCGCGTCCTGCTCGACGAAGCCCTCCTGCTGCAGGGTGCGCAGGATGCCGTGCGCGGTGCCCTTGGCCAGTCCGAGGGAGGAGGAGATGTCCGAGAGGCCCAGCCGCCGCTCACCTCCCGCGAGCAGCCGCAGCATCGCGGCGGCGCGCTCCAACGACTGGATGGTGCGTGCCATCGGGCAACCTCCGAAGTGAGCAGTTCGACAATGCTGAACGATATCGGCCCATGCCGACTGAAGGCAGAGCGCCGGGACTACCGGGCGGGTGCACCGGAGTGTGCCAATGATCACGAACGGCCCACCCACGGGGGGTGGCGCGGTGCTGTCCACGCCCTGGAACGGGGAACACGTGTACCGGACCGGCAGCTACGCTGGCCGGGTGCGCCCCCTGAAGGGGGGTGCAAAGCCGACAGCCGTCGCAACCACGGGAGCATCTCCATGGCCTCGAACACGCCATCGTCCACCCCTACCGCCCGCATCGAATCCCTGCGTGAGGCCCTGGCCACGCGGGTGGTGGTCGCCGACGGGGCGATGGGCACCATGCTGCAGGCCCAGGACCCGACCATGGAGGACTTCCAGCAGCTGGAGGGCTGCAACGAGATCCTCAACCTCACCCGGCCCGACATCGTCCGTTCGGTGCACGAGGAGTACTTCGCGGTCGGCGTCGACTGCGTCGAGACCAACACGTTCGGCGCAAACCACGCCGCCCTTTCCGAGTACGACATCCCCGAACGCGTCCACGAGCTGTCCGAGGCCGGCGCCCGGATCGCCCGCGAGGTCGCCGACGAGTTCACCGCGTCCACCGGACAGCAGCGCTACGTCCTGGGCTCCATGGGCCCCGGCACCAAGCTGCCCACCCTCGGCCACGCCCCCTACGTCACCCTCCGCGACGCCTACCAGCAGAACGCCGAGGGCATGATCGCCGGCGGCGCGGACGCCCTGCTCGTCGAGACCACCCAGGACCTGCTGCAGACGAAGGCCGCCATCCTGGGCGCCCGCCGCGCCCTGAAGGCCACCGGCACCGACCTCCCGGTGATCTGCTCGGTCACCGTCGAGACGACCGGCACCATGCTGCTGGGCTCCGAGATCGGCGCCGCGCTGACCGCGCTGGAACCGCTCGGCATCGACATGATCGGCCTGAACTGCGCCACCGGCCCGGCCGAGATGAGCGAGCACCTGCGCTACCTCGCCCGGCACTCCCGCATCCCGCTCTCCTGCATGCCCAACGCGGGCCTGCCGGTCCTCGGCAAGGACGGCGCCCACTACCCGCTGACGCCCCAGGAGCTGGCCGACGCCCAGCAGACCTTCGTCGCCGAGTACGGCCTGTCGCTGGTCGGCGGCTGCTGCGGTACGACGCCCGAGCACCTGCGGCAGGTCGTGGAGCGGGTCCGCGACCTCACCCCGCCCGAGCGCCGGCCGCGCCCCGAGCCGGGCGCCGCGTCCCTCTACCAGACCGTGCCGTTCCGCCAGGACACCTCCTACCTGGCGATCGGCGAGCGGACCAACGCCAACGGCTCGAAGAAGTTCCGCGAGGCGATGCTGGAGGGCCGCTGGGACGACTGCGTGGAGATGGCCCGCGACCAGATCCGCGAGGGCGCCCACATGCTCGACCTGTGCGTCGACTACGTGGGCCGGGACGGCGTCGCCGACATGGAGGAACTGGCCGGCCGTTTCGCCACCGCCTCCACCCTGCCCATCGTCCTGGACTCCACCGAGGTCCCGGTCATCCAGGCCGGCCTGGAGAAGCTGGGCGGCCGCGCGGTGATCAACTCCGTCAACTACGAGGACGGCGACGGCCCCGAGTCGCGCTTCGCCAAGGTCACCGCGCTCGCCGCCGAACACGGCGCGGCGCTGATCGCGCTGACCATCGACGAGCAGGGCCAGGCCCGCACCGCCGAGAAGAAGGTGGAGATCGCCGAGCGGCTGATCGCCGACCTGACCGGCAACTGGGGCATCCACGAGAGCGACATCCTCATCGACTGTCTGACGTTCACGATCTGCACCGGTCAGGAGGAGTCCCGCAAGGACGGCATCGCCACGATCGAGGCCATCCGCGAGCTCAAGAAGCGCCACCCCGAGGTGCAGACCACCCTGGGCCTGTCCAACATCTCGTTCGGCCTCAACCCGGCCGCCCGGATCGTGCTGAACTCCGTCTTCCTCGACGAGTGCGTCAAGGCCGGCCTGGACTCGGCCATCGTGCACGCCTCCAAGATCCTGCCGATCGCCCGGCTGGAGGAGGAGCAGGTCAAGGCCGCCCTCGACCTGATCCACGACCGGCGCAGCGAGGGGTACGACCCGCTGCAGAAGCTGATGGAGCTCTTCGAGGGCGCCACCGCCAAGTCGCTGAAGGCCGGCAAGGCCGAGGAGCTGGCCGCGCTGCCGCTGGAGGAGCGCCTCAAGCGGCGCATCATCGACGGCGAGAAGAACGGCCTGGAGGCCGACCTCGACGCGGCCCTGCAGGACCGCCCCGCCCTCGACATCGTCAACGACACCCTCCTGGACGGCATGAAGGTCGTCGGCGAGCTCTTCGGTTCCGGCCAGATGCAGCTGCCGTTCGTGCTGCAGTCCGCCGAGGTCATGAAGACCGCGGTGGCCCACCTGGAGCCGCACATGGAGAAGTCCGACGACGAGGGCAAGGGCACCATCGTCCTGGCCACCGTCCGCGGCGACGTCCACGACATCGGCAAGAACCTCGTCGACATCATCCTGTCCAACAACGGCTACAACGTCGTCAACCTCGGCATCAAGCAGCCGGTCTCGGCGATCCTGGAGGCCGCCGAGGAACACCGGGCGGACGTCATCGGCATGTCCGGGCTCCTGGTCAAGTCCACGGTGATCATGAAGGAGAACCTGGAGGAGCTCAACCAGCGCAAGATGGCGGCCGACTACCCCGTCATCCTCGGCGGCGCCGCCCTCACCCGCGCCTACGTCGAGCAGGACCTGCACGAGATCTACGAGGGCGAGGTCCGCTACGCCCGCGACGCGTTCGAGGGCCTGCGGCTGATGGACGCCCTGATCGCCGTCAAGCGCGGGGTGCCCGGCGCGGCCCTCCCCGAGCTCAAGCAGCGCCGGGTCCCCAAGCGGGACACCGCCGTTCTGGAGGTGGAGGAGCCCGAGGGCGCGGTGCGCTCCGACGTCGCCACCGACAACCCGGTCCCCACCCCGCCGTTCTGGGGCACCCGGGTCGTCAAGGGCATCCAGCTCGCCGACTACGCGTCCTGGCTGGACGAGGGCGCCCTCTTCAAGGGCCAGTGGGGCCTCAAGCAGGCCCGCACCGGCGAGGGCCCGACGTACGAGGAGCTGGTGGAGACCGAGGGCCGCCCCCGGCTGCGCGGCTGGCTCGACAAGCTGCAGACCGAGAACCTCCTGGAGGCCGCGGTCGTCCACGGCTACTTCCCCTGCGTCTCCAAGGGCGAGGACCTGATCCTGCTCCACGAGGACGGCACCGAGCGCACCCGCTTCACCTTCCCGCGCCAGCGCCGCGGCCGCCGGCTGTGCCTGGCGGACTACTTCCGCCCGGAGGAGTCCGGCGAGACCGATGTCGTCGGCCTCCAGGTCGTCACCGTCGGCTCGAAGATCGGTGCCGCCACCGCCGAGCTCTTCGAGGCCAACTCCTACCGCGACTACCTCGAACTGCACGGCCTGTCCGTCCAGTTGGCCGAGGCGCTGGCCGAGTACTGGCACGCCCGGGTCCGCGCCGAGCTGGGCTTCGGCGGCGAGGACCCCGACGACGTCGAGGACATGTTCGCGCTCAAGTACCGCGGCGCCCGCTTCTCGCTGGGCTACGGCGCCTGCCCCGACCTGGAGGACCGCGCCAAGATCGCCGACCTGCTGCAGCCCGAGCGGATCGGGGTCCAGCTCTCCGAGGAGTTCCAGCTGCACCCGGAGCAGTCCACGGACGCCATCGTCATCCACCACCCGGAGGCGAAGTACTTCAACGCCAGGTGACGTCCGTACCGCCGGGCCCCGCCCGGCGTGACGCAGCGTGAGCGGCCGGGGCCGCCCGGAGTCGTACCGGGCGGCCCCGGCCGCTGCCGTCCGGCCGCCGGCACGCATTCAGGCCCACACCGTCGTACACTTATCGATCCGGTAGTGGCCGGTCGCATCCCCCAGCCGGGGATGGCGACCGGCCTCTTCGTCCCTTGTGGGACGCGTAACGGAGGTGGATGGATGACCAGCAGCATCCCCGCAGTCGACACCCGGACGGGCGGCGCCGCGACCCTCCAGGCCGTCTTCCTCGACCTCGACGGCACCCTCGTCGACACGGAGGGGTTCTGGTGGGAGGCGGAGGCGCAGGTGTTCGCCGAGCTCGGCCACGTCCTCGACGACGCCCACCGCGAGGTGGTCGTCGGCGGGCCGATGACCCGCAGCGCCGGGTATCTGATTCAGGCCACCGGCGCCGACATCGGCCTGACCGAGCTCAGCGTGCTGCTCAACGCCGCCTTCCTGGACCGGATCGCCCGCGGCGTCCCGCTGATGCCGGGCGCCCACCGGCTGCTGGCCGAGCTGGCCGCCCACGAGGTGCCCGCCGCGCTGGTCTCCGCCTCGCACCGCACCATCGTCGACCGGATGCTGCAGTCCCTCGGGCCGGAACACTTCCGGCTGACGCTGGCGGGCGACGACCTGCCCCGCACCAAGCCGCACCCGGACCCGTACGTCACGGCCGCCGCGCGGCTCGGGGTGGACCCGGCACGCTGCGTGGTCATCGAGGACACCCTGACCGGGGTGCGGGCGGGAGAGGCGGCCGGCTGCCCGGTCGTCGCGGTCCCCTCGGTGACGCCGATCCCGGCCGCCCCGGGCCGCAGCCTGGTCCGCTCGCTGGAAGAAGTCGATCTCGCATTTCTCCGGTCGCTCATCACGGAAAGCCGCGGCGCCGTGCACTGAGCGTGTCCCGCCAAATCCACGGAAGAACTCAGGGGAGCGGCCCGCTCATTTTCCGTGACGAAAGGGCCGGGGCATCCTGACTGAATTGATACATCGCCGCAGAGCCGTGAATGCGTGACGTTTCTCACGTGCCACGGCATCGACAGCGAGCCCGACAGGTGATCCACGGGTCCCGTTCGGAGGTTTCTACGGGGGTAAGTGTCCGGATTGGTGGAGCAACGCGCCGATCGTTCCACCGTCCGGATATCGATCATCCCGCCGACGTTATCCGGGACCCTTATCCGTTCAACTCCTTTGTGTCCCGGCGCGGCTGGCCGTTCCTACTAATGTCGACGCGAGCAACACCTCTGCGCTGATAAGGAACCTGCCGACGATGAATCGCAAGACCCTGGTGCTGCCGGCGCTGGCCGGTCTCCTTGCACCCGTACTCGCGGCCTGCGGAAGCACGGACGGTGCGGGCGATGGCGGCGATCCGATCGTGGTGGGCGTCGCCGCCCAGATCGAGGCGACGAAGGCCGCGCCGGCCCCGCTCGATCCGGCGCAGGCCTATGACGTCGACGCGTGGAACGTGCTGCGCAGCACCCTGCAGACGCTGATGCGGCTGCCCCGGTCCGGCACCACGCCGGTGCCCGACGCGGCCGAGAACTGCGGGTTCCGCGACACCCAGAACGAGCAGTACCGCTGTACCCTGCGCAGTGGCCTGAAGTTTTCGAACGGTCATGCCCTGACGGCCCAGGACGTCAAGTTCTCCATCGACCGCATGCGGACCATCAACAACAGCAACGGCCCGGTGGCGCTGCTCGACGACATCGACACCGTCGAGACGCCGGACGCCAGGACCGTGGTCTTCCACCTCTCCAAGCCGGACGCCACCTTCTCGGAGAAGCTCGCCACCCCGGCCGCGGCCATCGTCGACAGCCAGGTGTACCCCAAGAACCGCCTGTACAACGGCTTCGACGTGGTCGGCTCCGGCCCGTACACCCTCAAGATCGAGCGCAGCGGCAACCGCATCACCAAGGCCGTCTTCACCAAGAACCCCGGCTACAAGGGCGGGATGGGTGTGAAGAACGACAAGGTGGAGATGCGGTTCTTCGCCGATTCGGCGGCCACGGAGAAGGCGCTGCGCAAGGGCGACGTCGACCTGATGAACCGAGGGCTGGGGTCCGACCAGGTCCGCGGTCTGGAGAACGCCCGCGCCCAGCACATCGCCTTCCAGGAGATGCCGGGCCAGGAGATCCGCTACCTGGCCTTCAACACCAAGGACCCGGCCGTCTCCAACAAGGCCGTGCGCCAGGCGATGGCACAGCTCGTCAACCGCTCCGAGCTGGTGCGCAACGTCTACTCCTACACCAGCGACCCGCTCTACTCGATGGTGCCCACCGGCCTGACCGGTCACATCAACTCGTTCTTCACCAAGTACGGGAACCCCGGCGCCGCCGCCGCCCGGAAGACGCTGCAGCAGGCGAACATCACCACCCCGGTGAAGTTCACCCTCGCCTACACCACGAACCACTACGGTCCCAGCAGTGGCCAGGAGGTCCGGGCGCTGCAGAAGCAGCTCAACGACTCCAAGCTGTTCGACGTCAGCCTCAAGGGAGTCGACAGCTGGCAGCAGTACCGCACCAACGCCCTGGCCGGCAAGTACACCGTGTACCACATGGGTTGGTTCGCCGACATTCCGGACGCCGACAACTACATCGCGCCGTTCATCGGCAAGCGGAACTTCCTCGGCATCCCCTACCGCAACTCCAAGATCGAGTCGCAGCTGATCCCGGCCAGCCGCCAGCAGACCGACCGCAACGCCGCGGGCACCGAATTCAAGCAGGCCCAGGACATCATCGCCGACGACGTCCCGCTGCTCCCGCTCTGGCAGGGCAAGCAGTACGTCGCCGCCCGCGACGACATCACCGGCATCGGCTGGGCCCTCAACTCCGCCTCCGGCCTCCAGATCTGGGAGCTCGGCCGAGGCGTCGCCGACTGACCCCTGCCGCATCCGCCCGGATACGGCACACCCGCCGCGGTGTTCCCGCCGCGGCCCGACAGGCACCACCCAGAACGTGAGGACCTTTAGTGAGGAAGCGTGACCCGCGGCTGGCCGCCCCGATCGGAGCGGGGCTGGCGACAGCCCTGCTCGCGCTCGCCGGGTGCGGCACCGACGACTCGGCGGCGGCCGGCCACGGCGAGCCGGTCGTCATGGGAATGACGGACAAGGTCGTGGCCACCGACCCGGCAGCCGGCTACGACCCGGGTTCCTGGCTGCTGTTCAACAACGTCTTCCAGTCCCTGCTGAGCTTCCCCAAGGGCGGCAACACCCCCGAGCCGGAGGCCGCCCAGCGCTGCGGCTTCACCGACGCGGACAGCAAGGTCTACCGCTGCACCCTGAAGGACGGCCTCCACTTCAGCAACGGTGACCCGCTGACCTCGAAGGACGTCAAGTTCTCCTTCGACCGCACGCAGCGGATCAAGGACAAGAACGGCCCGGCCGTGATGTTCGCGGCCCTCGACAAGGTCGAGACGCCGGACGCGAAGACCGTGGTCTTCCACCTCAAGACGCCCGACGCCACCTTCCCCATGAAGATCGCCTCGGGCGCCGGCTCCATCGTCGACCACACCGCCTACCCGGCCGACCGCCTGCGCACCGACGGCAAGGCCACCGGCTCCGGGGTCTACACCCTCAAGTCGTACGGCAAGGACCGGGCCGTCTTCGCCGTCAACCAGTCCTACAAGGGCCCCGCCAAGGTCAAGAACTCCGGGATGACCGTGAAGTTCTTCGACGAGCCGGGCAAGCTCAAGAAGGCCGTCGAGAGCGGCGACGTCGACCTCGCCTACCGCGGCCTGGCCATGAAGGACATCGCCCACCTGGACAACGCCTCCCTGCACCAGCAGCACGGCACCCAGGTCATAGAGGGCGGCAGCGCCGAGGCCATGTACATGGTCTTCAACATGAAGGACCCGGTCACCAAGCAGGCCGGCGTCCGCAAGGCGATCGCCTACCTCCTGGACCGTTCCACGCTCGTCCGGGACGTCTACCAGCGCACCGCCGAACCGCTCTACTCGGTCGTCCCGGCCGGCATCACCGGCCACAGCACCTCGTTCTTCAACACCTACGGCGACCGCCCGCAGCCCGACAAGGCCAAGGCCGCCCTGCGCGCCTCCGGCCTGTCCGGCAAGGTCCCGCTGACCCTGTGGGCCACCCCCGACCGGTTCGGTCCCGGCACCGTCCCGGCCTTCCAGGAGATCGCCCAACAGCTCAACGCCAGCGGCCTGTTCGACGCCAAGGTGCGCTCGGTACCCACGGACGAGTACGAAAAGGGCGTCGCCGACGGCCGGTTCGGCGTCTACGTCAAGGGCTGGATCCCCGACTACCCGGACCCCGACAACTTCACCCAGCCGTTCTTCGGCAAGGACAGCGTGCTGTTCAACCACTACAACTCGCCCGCCATCACGGGCCGGTTGCTGCCCAAGACGGCGGACGAGCAGAACCGCGCCGCCACCAAGACGGCGTTCCGCGAGCTGCAGGACATCGTCGCCCGTGACCTGCCGATCATCCCGATCTGGCAGGGCAAGCAGTACGCGGTGGCCCGGAACGGCGTCACCGGTCTGGAATGGACCCTGGACTCCTCGACCGTCTTCCGGTTCTGGGAGATCAGCAAGGCGGCCGACGCCTGACAGAGGCGCTGACGGACGCCCTGACGGACGCACACACGACGGCGGGGCCGGCCCGGGAGGATTTCCTTCCCGGACCGGCCCCGCCGCCGTACACGCCCGCACGAGCGCCGTAAAAGCCCTCTGTGGCTCTGAGTCCCTGAGCCCCTGTGCCCGCGGTGGCCGTACGAGCCGGTGGCCGTACGAGCCGCCTCCGCGCGCCTCCCGGGCCCCTCGGCTCCCCGGGCCCCTTCGGACCCGGCTACTGCGCTCCCGGGCGCACCAGGCCGCTCTCGTACGCGTACACCGCCGCCTGCACCCGGTCGCGCAGCCCCAGCTTCGTCAGCACATGGCCCACATGCGTCTTGACCGTCGTCTCGCTGACGAACAGGTCCGCCGCGATCTCCGCGTTCGACAATCCGCGGGCCACCAGCTTGAGGACCTCCACCTCCCGCTCGGTGAGGGTGTGCAGGGTGTCCGGCACCGGCTCCTCGCCCGACGGCAGATGCCCGGCGTACTTGTCCAGCAGCCGGCGGGTGATGCTCGGCGCCAGCATCGCCTCGCCCGCCGCCACCACCCGGATCGCCTGCACCAGTTCGTTCGCCGGCGCGTCCTTCAGCAGGAACCCGCTGGCTCCCGCCCGCAGCGCCTCGACGACGTACTCGTCCAGGTCGAACGTCGTCAGCACCAGCACCTTCGCCGGCCCGTCCTTCGCCGGACCGGTGATCTGCCGGGTCGCCTCGACCCCGTCCATCCGGGGCATCCGGATGTCCATCAGCACCACATCGGGCTGCAGCGCGCGCACCTGCTCCAGCGCCTGCAGACCGTCACCGGCCTCACCGACGACGGCCAGGTCCTGCTCCGCCTCCAGAATCATCCGGAATCCCGTACGCAGCAGGGGCTGGTCGTCGACCAGCAGGACGCGGATGGCCACGAGCTCTCCTTCGTTAGATCGGCCCCATTCTGCCCTGCGGCCCCCCGCCGCCGTCCGCCGGGCGCACGGGAAGCGACCGTGCTGCCTGCGGGCCGGCCCCCCGGAACCCCGGCCGGAGGTCCGTCAGTCACCCGCACGGGCAACCGGCAACGGGTAGACCGGGGGAGTACCGCCGAATTCCGGACAGTGCGCACGGTGGTCGCACCAGCCGCACAGCTTCGTCGGCCGCGGTCGCCAGTCGCCGGTCTCCGTCGCCAGCCGGATCGCCTCCCACAGCGCCAGCAACTTCCGCTCCACCGCCCGCAGATCGGCCTCACCCGGGTCGTACGTCCGCACATCGCCGCTGCCCAGATAGACCAGCTGCAGCCGTCGCGGCACCACACCCCGCAGCCGCCAGATCACCAGTGCGTAGAACTTCATCTGGAACAGCGCGCCCTCGGCGAACTCCGGCCGCGGCGCCTTCCCCGTCTTGTAGTCGACGATCCGCACCTCGCCCGTCGGCGCGACGTCCACCCGGTCGATGAAGCCCCGCAGCCGCAGCCCCGACGCAAGCTCCGTCTCGACGTACAGCTCACGGTCGGCCGGCTCCAGCCGCTGCGGATCCTCCAGCGAGAACCACCGCTCCACCAGCGCCTCGGCCTCCGCCAGCCACGCCGCCAGCCGCTCACCCTCCGGATCGTCCGCGAACAGCTCGGCCAGCTCCGGCCGCTTGGCCAGCAGCCGCTCCCACTCGCCCGGCACCATGGCGCGGGCCCCCGCCGCCGTACGCGCCGCCGCCGGGGCGTCGAAGAGCCGCTCCAGCACCGCATGGACGACCGTGCCCCGGGTCGCCGCCGGGCTCGGCTTCTCCGGCAGCCGGTCGATCACCCGGAACCGGTAGAGCAACGGGCACTGCATGAAATCGCTCGCCCGCGACGGCGACAGCGCCACCGGCGGCCGCGCCGGCTCCCCGCCCCGCTCCCCGGCGGCCCCCACGCCGGACACCTCCTGGGCGTCCTGCCCACCCTGCGTGCCCGTCCCGTCCTGCTCCGTGCTCCATCCCATGGCACAAAACCCTACGGCCCGCCACTGACAGGCGCGGACGGCCCTGCGCCGGAGGCGCCCCGCGACCGACCGGCGCACGCCACTCCGCATACCATCGACGCCGGACCCCTGCGCCCTGCATGATCGGGATATCAGGCCGAGCAGGGGCGAAAGCCGTATTCGATGAGGGGACACTGTGGACGAGAGCGGGAAGCCGCAGGACCCCGAGGAGTCCGTGCGGCCCCAGCCGCCCGAGCCGCCCAAGGACGCCAAGGCCACCGAGACCACCGAGGCCACCAAGAACACCGGGGACATCAAGGACACCGAGGACACCAAGGAGACCGAGGGCCCCAAGGCGCCCCCACCGGGCGGGAAGGGCGGCGGCATCCTGATGGGCCGTCCCTTCGGCGTGCCCGTCTACGTGGCCCCCAGCTGGTTCCTGGTCGCCGCCCTGATCACCTGGGTCTTCGGCGGGCAACTGGAGCGCGTGCTGCCGGAGCTCGGCGCCGCCCGCTACCTCGTCTCGCTCTTCTTCGCCGTCGCCTTCTACGCCTCGGTCCTCGTCCACGAGCTGGCCCACACCGTCGCCGCGCTCCGCTTCAAACTCCCCGTCCGCCGCATCCAGCTCCAGTTCTTCGGCGGTGTCTCGGAGATCGAGAAGGAGAGCGAGAGCCCCGGCCGGGAATTCGTCCTCGCCTTCGTCGGCCCGCTGCTCTCCCTCGTCCTCGCCGCGGTCTTCTACGCCGGGATGCACCTGGTCGAACCGGGCACGGTCCCCGGCGTCCTGCTCGCCGGCCTGATGATCTCCAACCTCATCGTCGCGATCTTCAACCTGCTGCCCGGCCTCCCCCTGGACGGCGGCCGGATGCTCCGCGCCGTCGTCTGGAAGATCACCGGCAAACCGATGACCGGCACCATCGCCGCCGCCTGGGTCGGCCGCGCCCTCGCCGTCACCGTCCTCATCGGCCTGCCGCTGCTCACCCACACCGGCGCCCTCGGCAACGCCCGCCCCGAGATCGGCGACGCCGACTCCCTCACCGACGCCCTGCTCGCCGCGATCCTCGCCGCCATCATCTGGACCGGCGCCGGCAACAGCCTGCGGATGGCCCGGCTCCGCGAACGCCTCCCCGAGCTCACCGCCCGCACCCTCACCCGCCGCGCGGTGCCCGTCGAGACCGCCACCCCGCTCTCCGAGGCCCTGCGCCGCGCCAACGACGCGGGAGCCCGCGCCCTGGTCGTCGTCGACCCCCAGGGACGTCCCACCGCCCTCGTCCGCGAGGCCGCCATCGTCGGCGTCCCCGACCACCGCCGCCCCTGGGTACCCGTCGGCACCCTCGCCCAGGACCTCAAGGACGGCATGCGGGTCTCCGCCGAGCTCGCCGGCGAGGACCTGCTGGAATACCTCCGCGCCACCCCCGCCACCGAATACCTCGTCGTCGAGCGGACCGGCGAGATCTACGGCGTCCTCTCCACCGCCGACGTCGAACGCGCCTTCGTCTCGGCAATGGCACGCCCCCACTAGGCGCCCTCCGCCTCCGCGCCCCAGCCCTGCCCTCTCACCGCCGCTCCCTCACGCGTGCTCCCTCGCCCGTGGTCAGTGGCGGCCCCACGGCCCGGTAGGCTGGTCACATGTCCGAACCGACCGGTGCCGCCCGCCGTCGCGGGCCCTTCAAGGTCGGGGACCAGGTCCAGCTCACCGACCCCAAGGGACGCCACTACACCTTCACGCTCGAAGAGGGAAAGAGCTTCCACACCCACAAGGGAGCCTTCCCCCACGACGAGCTGATCGGTGCTCCCGAGGGCAGCGTTGTCCGTACCACCGGGAACGTCGCCTACCTCGCGCTGCGCCCGCTGCTCCCCGACTACGTCCTGTCCATGCCCCGCGGCGCCGCCGTGGTCTACCCCAAGGACGCGGGGCAGATCCTGGCGATGGCCGACATCTTCCCCGGCGCGCGCGTCGTCGAGGCGGGCGTGGGCTCCGGCTCGCTCAGCAGCTTCCTGCTGCGCGCCATCGGCGACGACGGCATGCTGCACTCCTACGAGCGCCGCGCCGACTTCGCCGAGATCGCCACGCAGAACGTCGAGCGCTACTTCGGCGGCCCGCACCCGGCATGGACGCTCACCGTCGGTGACCTCCAGGACAACCTCTCCGACACCGACGTCGACCGCGTCATCCTGGACATGCTCGCCCCCTGGGAGTGCCTGGAGGCCGTCTCCAAGGCCCTGGTGCCCGGCGGCATCCTCTGCGCCTACGTCGCGACCACCACCCAGCTGGCCCGCACCGTTGAGGCGATCCGCGAGCACGGCACCTTCAACGAGCCGTCGGCCTGGGAAACCATGGTCCGCACCTGGCACGTCGAGGGCCTCGCGGTCCGCCCCGACCACCGCATGATCGGCCACACCGGCTTCCTGCTCACCGCCCGCCGCCTCGCCGACGGCGTCGAGCCCCCGCTCCGCCGCCGCCGTCCCGCCAAGGGTGCGTACGGCGAGGACTACACCGGTCCGGGCGGCCGCGACAGGGCAGCCGGCAAGGACAAGGGCACGGCCATCACGGGCGACCCCACCACGGGCGACCCCACCGACGGCGCCTGACCCGGCGCCGCCGACCACCTCACACCCTCCACACACCGTCACCGGCCGCCCGCAACCGGCCACCGAACCCCTGGGCGCCGCCGCCGAGTTCCCCCCGGAACCCGCCGGCGGCGCCTTCGCCCACTTCCCCCCAGAACCGGCGGCGACGGGCCACCCGTCCCCCAGCCACGAGCCACCCGCCCCTCTCGGCCACGGGCCCACCCATCCCCCTCCCGGCGACGGGTCCCCCTCCCCCCGGACACAAGCCCTCGGCCCCCACGGCCCCCACCTCCGGGAACCCCCACGGCCCTCACCTCCGGGAACCCCCACCGTCCCCCCTCCGTTCACCGGTCAGGGGCTCACGCGACCCTTAAGGGATCCCCTAAGGGCCCCCTGAGGGACCCCCGGCGACAACCCTTACGGAACCCCCACGGGAAACCCCGAAAACTCCCCTCCAGCTGGTTCCTTGCCGCCCTGTCCTGTGGAACGATGCTGGGCACTCCCACCGGCACAGCACTTCACAGGAGTTACCCCGCGTGCAGCCCATGGCAGGCCAGGACCTCTTGCACACCCAGCCGCGCCCCATGCACTGGCTCGCCACCGCCACCGCCCTCTCGGCGGTCGTCGCGGGCGCGTCCTTCGTCCAGCCCCCGGACGCCACCGCCACCACCTCCCGCAACACCGCGGCCGGCCGGCACTCCTCCGCCCCCGATCCCGGCAAGGCCACCTTTCCGGTCACCTGCGGCCCCAACCGCCCCGAGGTGGTCAAGAAGGCGTCCGGCGACCTCGACGGCGACGGCACGACCGAGACGGTCGCCGTGGTCCGCTGCCACAGCGACACCGGCACCCCGCCCAGCGGCGTCTACGTCCTCGCCCGTCCCACCGACCCGCACGCCGCCCCGCGCATCGTGGCGACCCTCGTCGCCCCCGCCCAGCAGCGCAGCGTCCAGTCCCTGGCGGTGGAGAACGGGGTGATCTCGGCGGCGCTGCTGGGCTACTCCGACCTGAACGTGCCGCGCTGCTGCCCCGACGTGCACAAGAGCGTCAAATGGCAATGGCGGGACGGGAAGTTCATCCAGAGCGAACTGCCCGCCGCGACGAGCACCAAAGGTGTCTGAGTCGCTACAGCAGGTACGCGGAGGGAGCTTTCCGCTTCCTCCGGTTCACTCAGCGTCGGTTCACTCGGCGTCCGGGCCGTAGACCTCGACGCGGTCGCTGACCCGGCGCACGTGGATGCAGTCCCCGGGGCACTCCTTCGCCGAGTCCCGGACGTCGGCGAGCAGCTTCAGCGGGACGGGCGTTGTGGCGCCCTCCTCCTGGAGCAGCTCGTCATCGGCGCTCTTCACGTAGGCCAGGCCGTCGATGTCCAGCTCGAAGACCTCCGGCGCGTACTGCGCACAGATGCCGTCCCCGGTGCAGAGATCCTGGTCGATCCAGACTTCCAGCTCTGGGGCTTCGTCCTGCGCGGTCATCTCGCCTGCCGTTCCTGCGTACGTGAACCGTTTTTGTCTAAGTGGCGCCAGCCCTGACGGGTGTTGACCGACTCGACGATACAACCGCTCGCTTTCCGATGTTGATGGGTGGGTATTCCCTTGGCGGGAGGACGTGCGCAAGGGTGAAGATCGGACACACCCCGACAGTCTTTTCGATCTAGGGGTTTCAACCTGCACCGGCCCAGGTAGGGTCAGGAAGCGTCCAGCTCCTTGGAGGAGGTGAGGACCGTGGCAGCCCACGACGACGACATCAACCGCGGCATCCGGCCGGGGCGGGGGTCTGAAGATCCCGCCGGCCAGGTTGCCTATCTCGAGCAGGAGATCGCCGTCCTGCGACGCAAGCTCGCCGACTCTCCGCGTCACACGAGGATTCTCGAAGAGCGGATCGTCGAGCTGCAGACCAACCTGGCCGGCGTCTCGGCGCAGAACGAGCGTCTTGCCAATACGCTCCGCGAGGCCCGTGACCAGATCGTCGCCCTCAAGGAAGAGGTCGACCGGCTCGCACAGCCGCCGGCCGGCTTCGGTGTCTTCCTGCAGGCGAACGAGGACGGCACGGTCGACATTTTCACCGGAGGCAGAAAACTCCGGGTCAATGTCAGCCCGAGCGTGGAGACCGAGGACCTCAGGCGCGGCCAGGAGGTCATGCTCAACGAAGCGCTCAATGTGGTCGAGGCCATGGAGTTCGAGAGCGCCGGCGACATCGTCACCCTCAAGGAAATCCTTGAGGACGGCGTGCGCGCCCTGGTGATCGGGCACACCGACGAGGAGCGGGTGGTGAGGCTCGCCGAGCCGCTGCTGGACACCACCATCCGCCCCGGCGACGCCCTGCTGCTCGAACCGCGCTCCGGCTACGTCTACGAAGTCATCCCGAAGAGCGAGGTCGAGGAACTCGTCCTCGAAGAGGTCCCGGACATCGACTACACCAAGATCGGCGGTCTGGGCGGCCAGATCGAGCAGATCCGGGACGCGGTCGAGCTTCCGTACCTCTACCCCGACCTCTTCAAGGAGCACGAACTCCGGCCGCCCAAGGGCGTTTTGCTCTACGGCCCGCCCGGCTGCGGCAAGACGCTCATCGCCAAGGCGGTCGCCAACTCCCTTGCCAAGAAGGTCGCCGAGGTGACCGGGCAGCCCGCGGGGAAGAGCTTCTTCCTCAACATCAAGGGCCCCGAGCTGCTCAACAAATACGTCGGTGAGACGGAGCGGCACATCCGGCTGGTCTTCCAGCGCGCCCGGGAAAAGGCGAGCGAGGGCACGCCCGTCATCGTCTTCTTCGACGAGATGGACTCGCTCTTCCGCACCCGCGGCTCCGGCGTCAGCTCGGACGTGGAGAACACCATCGTCCCCCAGCTGCTCTCGGAGATCGACGGCGTCGAGGGCCTGGAGAACGTGATCGTGATCGGTGCCTCCAACCGGGAGGACATGATCGACCCGGCAATTCTGCGGCCCGGCCGTCTCGACGTGAAAATCAAGATCGAGCGCCCGGACGCGGAGGCCGCCAAGGACATCTTCTCGAAGTACCTCACGGAAAACCTCCCGCTGCACTCCGACGACCTCGCCGAGCACGGCGACTCGCGCAGGGCGGCGGTCAGCGGGATGATCCAGTCGGTCGTCGAGCAGATGTACGCGGAATCCGAGGAGAACCGCTTCCTGGAGGTCACCTACGCCAATGGTGACAAGGAAGTCCTCTACTTCAAGGACTTCAACTCCGGTGCGATGATCGAAAACATCGTCGGACGAGCGAAGAAGATGGCCATCAAGGCCTTCCTCGAACACAATCAGAAGGGTCTGCGGGTCTCCCACCTCCTCCAGGCTTGTGTGGACGAGTTCAAGGAGAATGAGGACCTGCCCAACACCACGAACCCGGACGACTGGGCCCGGATCTCCGGAAAGAAGGGCGAGCGGATCGTATACATCCGCACTCTGGTCACCGGAAAGCAAGGCGCCGACACCGGTCGCTCCATCGACACGGTGGCGAATACCGGCCAATACCTGTAACACCGCTCTCCGGCTGCGGATGTCCTGCACGGGGCGTCCGCAGCCGGACGCATTTCCGGGGACGCCGCAGCCGCCCCATTTCAGAGCGATGGACAGGGAAAACCGGACTGGAGCAATGACTGTAATGATCTCCCCAGCGCCGCAAAGGCGTTCTAGGCTCTTCGGTACCGCTGCGTCACGCTGTGCGGGCGTGGGGCACGCACGCGGAACGGAAGCGCAGCGGTACTTGAGCGCCGACCCCATCCGGGGGCGCCGCCGGGCAAGGAGGGCCGCATGACCGTACGGCGAGTAATGGGAATCGAGACGGAGTACGGGATCTCCGTCCCCGGCCACCCGAACGCCAATGCCATGCTCACCTCATCCCAGGTCGTCAACGCCTACGCGGCCGCGATGCACCGGGCACGCCGTGCCCGCTGGGATTTCGAGGAGGAGAACCCGCTGCGGGACGCCCGCGGCTTCGACCTCGCACGCGAGAACGCCGACGCCAGCCAGCTCACGGACGAGGACATCGGCCTGGCCAATGTGATCCTCACGAACGGCGCCAGGCTCTACGTCGACCACGCACACCCCGAATACAGTGCCCCCGAGGTCACCAACCCCCGCGACGCCGTCCTGTGGGACAAGGCCGGCGAACGGATCATGGCCGAGGCCGCCGAGCGGGCCGCCCAGGTACCCGGCGCCCAGCCGATCCACCTCTACAAGAACAACACCGACAACAAGGGCGCCTCCTACGGCACGCACGAGAACTACCTGATGAAACGGGAGACCCCGTTCTCGGACATCGTGCGCCACCTGACCCCGTTCTTCGTCTCCCGCCAGGTCGTCACCGGCGCCGGACGGGTCGGCATCGGCCAGGACGGCCACGAGCACGGCTTCCAGCTCAGCCAGCGCGCCGACTACTTCGAGGTGGAGGTCGGCCTGGAGACGACCCTCAAGCGGCCCATCATCAACACCCGCGACGAGCCGCACGCCGACGCCGAGAAATACCGCCGGCTGCACGTGATCATCGGCGACGCGAACCTCTCCGAGATCTCGACGTACCTCAAGCTGGGCACGACCTCCCTGGTCCTGGCCATGATCGAGGACGGCTTCATCGCCGTCGACCTCGCCGTCGACCAGCCCGTCCGCACCCTCCACCAGGTCTCGCACGACCCCACCCTGCAGCGCCTGATCACCCTCCGCAGCGGCCGCACGCTCACCGCGGTCCAGCTCCAGATGGAGTACTTCGAGCTGGCCCGCAAATACGTGGAGGACCGTTACGGAGCGGATGCGGACGAGCAGACCAAGGACGTCCTGACCAGGTGGGAGGACGTGCTGGGCCGGCTGGAGAACGACCCGATGAGCCTCTCGGGCGAGCTGGACTGGGTGGCCAAGCGGGAGCTCATGGAGGGCTACCGCCGCCGCGACGGCCTGGACTGGGACGCCGCCCGGCTGCACCTCATCGACCTGCAGTACGCCGACGTACGGCCCGAGAAGGGCCTGTACAACCGTCTGGCGGCCCGCGGCAAGATGAAGCGGCTCCTGGACGAGGCCGAGGTCCGGCGGGCCCAGCAGAAGCCTCCGGAGGACACCAGGGCCTATTTCCGGGGACGCTGCCTGGACCAGTACGCCGACGACGTGGCGGCCGCCTCGTGGGATTCGGTCATCTTCGACCTGCCCGGCCGCGACTCCCTGCAACGGGTCCCCACCCTGGAGCCGCTGCGCGGTACCCGTAAGCACGTCAAGGAGCTGCTCGACCGCTGCCGGACCGCGGAGGAGCTGGTGAGGACGCTGTCCGGCCGCTGAGGAACGGCAGGTGCACGACAGGATCCGCGGACGATCGCCCGCCGATTCGCGGCTGAAATCGTCGCGGTACGGGAATCATCGAGGTGACCCCCGGGCGTTGCAGCAACAGCAGGGCCGATGTCGGACCCTGCTTGTAGGGTCGGATCTTGAAGGTCACATCGAGCGGGGAAAACCGAGCGGGGTGAGGGATATGGCGACCAAGGACAGCGGCGGCGGACAGGCCAAGGCCACCCGTTCCACCGAGGAGGTCGAGGAGCAGGCGCAGGACGCGCAGGTTTCCGAGGACCTCAAGGAACGGCAGGAGAAGCTGAGCGACGACGTGGACTCCGTCCTGGACGAGATCGACGACGTCCTCGAAGAGAATGCTGAGGACTTCGTGCGGTCCTTCGTGCAAAAGGGCGGAGAGTAGACCACCTTAGCCTTCACATCGAAGGTGGCGGGGTGGGCGAGCGACGGATGAACAGCGTGCGACGCGCTGCGCGCGGTGCGGCCGGGCCGGACCGCGCGCACGCTTCGCCCCGGTCCCGGTCCGCGCAGGACGATCAGCATGTGGATCACGCCCACAGGGCGGGTAAGGTCCGGGGTGTACCGTGCATCAACTGCAACTCGGCACTCGGCAAGTTGAGGGATGACCCGGGCGCACTCCGCAGGGCCATCGCATATCCGGAAGGAAACGTGTGGAAGCCAATACTCGAAGCACCGGGCGTCTACCAGCTGCCTTCCTGACGCCTGGATCCTCGTCGTTCATGGACTTTCTCGGTGCGCACTCACCCGATCTGCTGCCGGGCAACCGCCCGTTGCCGCCGGTGCAGGGAGCCATCGAGGCGCCGCACGGCACGACGATCGTGGCCGCCACGTTCCCCGGGGGAGTGGTGCTGGCCGGCGACCGGCGGGCGACGATGGGCAATGTCATTGCGCAGCGTGATATCGAGAAGGTTTTCCCGGCCGACGAATACAGCGCGGTCGGTATCGCCGGCACCGCCGGTCTCGCCGTCGAAATGGTCAAGCTGTTCCAGCTGGAGCTGGAGCACTTCGAGAAGGTCGAAGGCGCCCAACTCTCCCTGGAGGGCAAGGCGAACCGCCTGTCGACGATGATCCGCAGCAATCTCGGAATGGCGATGCAGGGGCTGGCCGTGGTGCCGCTCTTCGCCGGTTACGACCTCGACCGCGAGAAGGGCCGGATCTTCTCGTACGACGTCACCGGCGGTCGCTCCGAGGAGCAGGGCTTCGCCGCGACCGGCTCCGGCTCGGTCTTCGCGCGCAGCGCACTGAAGAAGCTCTTCCAGGAGGACTTCACGGAGGGTCAGGCCGCCACCGCGGTCGTCCAGGCCCTGTACGACGCGGCGGACGACGACTCGGCGACCGGCGGGCCCGACATGGCGCGGCGGATCTACCCGATCGTCACGGTGATCACCGAAGAGGGCTTCCGGAGGCTGTCCGACGAGGAGGTCGCGGACATCGCCCGTGCCATTCACGAGCGCCGCCTCGACCAGCCCGACGGCCCGCGGGCCGCGCTGCTCTGACGGGACGGACGTTCCGCAATGCCGCCACTGAGAGAGCTTTTGACAGGAAGGGACGGATAGCCGGTGTCGACGCCGTTCTATGTCTCACCCCAGCAGGCCATGGCCGACCGCGCCGAATACGCCCGCAAGGGCATTGCGCGCGGCCGCAGCGTCGTGGTGCTGCAATACACCGACGGCGTGGTTTTCGTCGCCGAGAATCCCTCCCGCGCCCTGCACAAGGTCAGCGAGATCTATGACCGGATCGCCTTTGCGGCGGTCGGGAAATACAACGAGTTCGAGAATCTGCGGATCGGCGGTGTGCGCTATGCCGATCTGCGGGGTTACACCTACGACCGCGAGGACGTGACCGCGCGCGGTCTGGCCAATGTCTACGCCCAGACGCTCGGCACGATTTTCTCCAGCGCCGCCGAGAAGCCGTACGAGGTCGAGCTGATCGTCGCCGAGGTGGGCAGTGCCCCCGAGGAGGACCAGATCTACCGGCTGCCGCACGACGGCTCGATCGTCGACGAGCACGGCTCGGTGGCGGTCGGCGGCAACGCGGACCAGATCAGCAGCTATCTGGACCAGCGGCACCGTGACGGCATGACGCTGTCCGAGGCGCTGAAGCTGGCCGTGGAGTCCCTGTCGCGGGACAACAACGGCGGCGAGCGCCGGCTGACCGCGGAGCAGCTCGAAGTGGCGACGCTGGACCGTACGCGGCCGCAGCAGCGCAAGTTCAAGCGGATCCTGGGCCGCCAGTTGTCCCGTCTCCTGGAGGAGAGCGGATCGGCGGGCGCCGAGGAGCCGGCGGCGGACGCGGATGCCGGTGCCGGGGAGTCCGGGGCCACCGCGGAGGGCGCCGGCGGCAAGGGCGCCAAGGGCGGCGGCGCCAAGGACAAGGACGCCAAGGACAAGGACGCCAAGGACAAGGACGTCAAGGACGTCAAGGGCAAGGACGGTCCGGACGGCGAACCGCTGCTGTAAGGACGGTTTTCCGGGCCGGTGCCCGGTGTGCGCGCCCCGGTGGGTCACTACCCGCCGGGGCGCGCCCCGTTGTCGGGCCCGGCCGGCGGCGGGGCGGTGGAGCCGCGGGTGACCAGTTCGACCGGCAGGGTGGGTTCCTGCGCGGGGCGGCCGTCGAGCACGGCCATCAGGGCGTGCATCCCGGCCTCGCCGAACTCCTCCGCGGGCAGTCGTACGGTGGTCAGCTCGGGTTCCACCGCGAGGGCCAGGGCGAGGTCGTCGAAGCCGGTCACCGAGACGTCCTCGGGGACGCGCAGGCCGAGGCGGCGTACGGCCTTGCAGGCGCCGGCGGCGATGATGTCGTCGTCGCAGAGCAGGGCGGTGGGGCGGGGGCCGGGGCCGGTCAGCGCGGCGTGTGCGGCCTGCAGACCGGCGTCGACGCCGAGGGCGGCGGGCTGCCGGCGCAGCAGCGTACCGGGGACGGCGTCGAGGGCCTCGGTGACGGCCCGGGCGCGTACCTCGAAGGTCCAGGAGCGGACGTCGGCGGCGAGGTGGGTGATGCGGCGGTGCCCGAGAGCGGTCAGATGGCCGGTCAACTGCCGTGCGCCGGCGGCGATATCGAGGTTGACGGTGGCGCTCGCGCGCGCGTCGTCGGGGTCGCTGTCGAGCATGACGAGGGGGAGGTCGGCGGCGCGCAGGGCGGTGAGGGCCTCGGCGGCCATGGAGGAGGCGATCACTCCGTCGAGGGTGGCGGCGGCGGAGTCGAAGGGGTCTGGAATCAAAGGGGCCCGAACGGGCCTTCCGCTGGGGGTGGTGGTGGGCGACGGGTGGGACGGGCCGATGCCCTCGGGGGAGGGGTAGAGGACGACACCGAAGCCGTGGTCGGCGGCGATCCGGGCGGCTCCGGTGTAGACCCGGGCGAAGAATTCCGTGGTGAGGGCGGGGACGACGAGGAGCACGGTGCGGGTGCGGCCCATGCGGAGGCTGCGGGCGGCGAGGTTGGGGCGGTAGCCCAGCTCGCGGGCGGCCGCGCGGACCGCCTCGGCCTTCCCGGGGGAGACCCGGCCGCGCCATTTGTCACCGAGGACGAGCGAGACGGCGGCCTGCGAGACGCCGGCGGCCCGGGCCACATCGCGGCTGGTGGCGCGGGTGCCCCCCGGCCGGCCGGGCCGCGCGGTGCCGGCCGCTTCGCTGGAGCCGGTGCTCGCACCGGCCGGTGTCGTGGCCTCCTGGCTGGTCACGGGGTGTCTCGCTCCTCACTCGGGCCGCCGCGGGGTGGACCGCGGGTTGCCGCCATGGTACGTATGACGGAGGACGTTATACGTAACACTGGTGTCCGGGCCGGACCGGACGGAAAAGGGGCGGGGATGGCCGCGGGGTATGCGGAGCTGCTGAGAACCCGGCATGCGGCCCGGCTGCTGGCCGGCACGCTGATCGGCCGGCTGCCGAACGCCACCGCCGCGCTGGCGGTGGTGCTGTTCGCGCGGGCCGAGGGCGGCAGCTACGCCCTGGCCGGCGCACTCTCGGCGGTCTACGGCGTGTGCAACGCGATCGGCCAGCCGCTGCTCGGCCGGGCCGTGGACCTCTACGGGCAGCCGCGGGTGATGCTGCCCGCTTCGGTGCTCTCCGCGCTCGGCATGGCGCTGCTGGCGGCCGTCGGCCTGGACGTGCTGTGGCTCGCCTACGCGGCCATGGTGGTCGCCGGTTTCTTCACGCCCCCTCTGGAGGGCGGGCTGCGGGCGCTGTGGCCGGGCGTGCTCAAGCGCCCGGACCGGGTGCACGCCGCCTACGCGCTGGACGCGGTGGCGCAGGAAGTCATGTTCGCGGTGGGTCCGTTGCTGGTGACGCTGTGCGTGGCGGCGTGGTCGGCGGGGGCCGCGCTGCTGGTGATCAACGCGGTGGGAGTGCTCGGGGCGCTCTCGGTCGTCGTCTCGCCGCCGTCCCGGCAGTGGCGCAGCGGGCCCCGCGAGGCGCACTGGCTGGGCGCGCTGCGGTCGGCCGGGATGCTGGTGCTGATCGGGGCGTTCTTCTTCGTGGGCCTGGCGCTGGGATCGATCGCGGTCGCGGCGGTGGCGTACGCGGACGAGCACGGCGGCGGGGCGGTCTCCAGCTGGCTGCTCTCCGCGCTGGGCGCCGGGGCGCTGGCCGGCGGGCTGGTCTACGGCGCCCGGGACTGGCCGGGGCGTCCGGAGAACCGGCTGCGGCTGCTGATCGGGCTGCTGGCGCTGGGGTATCTGCCGCTGGTGCTGGTCCCCGGGGTGGCCGGGATGACCGCGCTGACCGGTGTCGCCGGGGTGTTCCTGGCGCCGGCGCTGGCGTGTGCGTTCGTGGTGGTGGACCGGCACGCGCCCAAGGGCACGGTCACGGAGGCGTTTTCGTGGCTGGTGACGACCTTCGGGGTGGGGTCGGCGGTGGGCATGTCGGTCGCGGGCCCGGCCGTGGAGGGCGGCGGAGCACAGGCCGGCTTCGCGGTGGCGGGGGCGGGCGGACTCGCCGCACTGCTCGTCCTTTTGTCGACGAAGCGATTTCTCGGGGAGCCCGGGCGGCGTACGCCGGGTGCGGCCCCGGCGGAAAATGATCGAAACGGGGCCGCCGAACCCGGTTTCAGAGCAGGCCGTCAGGCGTAATGTTCAGTCATGGACCGCCGCATTTTCGGGCTGGAGAACGAGTACGGCGTCACGTGCACGTTCAGGGGACAGCGCCGACTGTCGCCTGACGAAGTGGCGCGGTACCTCTTCCGCCGTGTCGTGTCATGGGGCCGCAGCAGCAATGTCTTCCTGCGGAACGGCGCCCGCCTGTACCTGGACGTGGGCTCGCACCCGGAATACGCAACTCCCGAGTGCGACAACGTGACCGAGCTGGTCACCCACGACAAGGCCGGTGAGCGCATTCTCGAGGGCCTGCTCGTCGACGCCGAGCGCCGCCTGCATGAGGAGGGAATCGCGGGCGACGTCTATCTGTTCAAGAACAACACCGATTCGGCGGGAAACTCCTACGGCTGCCACGAGAATTACCTCGTCGCCCGCCACGGCGAGTTCTCCCGGCTCGCGGACATCCTCATTCCGTTCCTGGTCACCCGCCAGCTGCTCTGCGGCGCGGGCAAGGTCCTGCAGACGCCGCGGGGCGCCGTCTACTGCGTCAGCCAGCGCGCGGAGCACATCTGGGAGGGCGTCTCCTCGGCGACCACCCGCTCCCGCCCGATCATCAACACCCGTGACGAACCGCATGCGGACGCCGAGCGCTACCGCCGGCTGCACGTCATCGTCGGCGACTCGAACATGTCCGAGACGACGATGATGCTCAAGGTGGGCGCCACGGACCTCGTCCTGCGGATGATCGAGGCCGGCACGGTCATGCGCGATCTGACGCTGGAGAATCCGATCCGCGCGATCCGCGAGGTCAGCCACGACACCACCGGTCAGCGCAAGGTGCGGCTGGCCAGCGGGCGGGAGGCCTCGGCGCTGGAGGTCCAGCAGGAGTACTACGAAAAGGCGGTGGATTTCTGCGACCGCCGCGGAATCCGCACCGGTCTCGTGGAGCGCGTACTGGAACTGTGGGGCCGCACCCTGGAGGCGATCCGGGACCAGGAACTGGACCGCATCTCGACCGAGATCGACTGGGTGATGAAGCATCAGCTGATCGAGCGGTACCGCACGAAGAACAACATCACGATGTCCCACCCACGAGTGGCGCAGATAGACCTCGCGTATCACGACATTCACCGCCGCCGGGGGCTTTACTACCTCCTGGAGCGAAAGGGTCAAGCGGCGCGCATCTGCAATGACTTGAAGATCTTCGAGGGTAAGTCGGTGCCCCCGCAGACGACTCGGGCCCGGCTGCGCGGTGACTTCATCCGCCGGGCGCAGGAACAGCGCCGGGATTTCACCGTCGACTGGGTGCACCTCAAGCTCAATGACCAGGCGCAGCGTACGGTCCTGTGCAAGGACCCGTTCCGTTCGGTGGACGACCGGGTGGAGAAGCTGATCGCCGGGATGTGACCCGCGGGGAATGCGGAGATGTGCCGGGAGCCGAGCGCTCCCGGCACATTGCTGTGTTGTGCCGGGAAGGGTCCACGGGCACAGGTCGTAGAGTGGCGGGCATTGCCCACCACCCCACGAGCCCGAGTTGGACTGATGCTGAATCTCTCCGGGGCACGGCCCCCGCACCCCCGCTCGTTCCCGAAGCACACCCGTCGCGCCGCCGTCGCCGCGCTGACCGTGCCCCTCCTGCTGATCACCGCCGCCTGCGGGTCCGACGACGGCAAGGGCTCGTCGGGCGAAGCCGTCGTGAAGGTCACGGGCAAGCCGGGGGCGCAGCCCAAGATCACGGTGCCGAAGGGCGCCAAGCCGTCCGACACGGCCGTCACCAAGACCCTCGTCCAGGGGAAGGGCGCGACCGTCAAGAAGGGTGACCTGGTCCGCCTGGACTTCGCGGCGCAGACCATGAAGGGCCAGAACCTCGGCAGCAGCTGGGCGCCGCAGCCCGGCGCCGCGAAGGGCGCGCCGCGCACCCAGGTCGTCAGCGAGGTCACCGACCAGATGACGCAGCAGATGCTGCCGCCGAAGGTGATGTCGGCGGTCGCCGGGCAGAAGGTTGGCAGCCGGTTCGAGGTCGAGGGCACCGCCAAGGCGCTGATCGGCGCGGGCCTGAACCCGCAGTCCGGGATCAAGCCGGGGGACGGCCTGGTGTGGGTCGTCGACGTGGTCGGCGCGAAGAAGGTCGACAAGAAGGCGAAGGCCGAGGGCAAGCAGGCCGACGCCGAGAGCGGGATGCCGGAGGTGACCGCGGCGGACGAGAAGGCCGCGAAGATCACCGTCCCCAAGGGGGAGAAGGCACCCAAGGGCCTGGAGCAGCAGGTGCTGATCAAGGGCAAGGGACCCGAGGTGAAGGCCGGCGACGGGCTGATCGCGCAGTACACCGGTGTGAAGTGGGAGGACGGCAAGAAGTTCGACTCCTCCTGGGACCACGGGGGTGCGACCGCGTTCCAGATCGGTACCGGGCAGGTTGTCCAGGGCTGGGACAAGGCGCTGGTCGGCAAGCACGTCGGTGACCGGGTGGAGATCGTCATTCCGCCGAAGCTGGGCTACGGCGCGAGCCCGCAGCACGAGCTGGCCAAGAACACCCTGGTCTTCTCGGTCGACATCGTCGGCACCGTCTGACCAGCGACGACGTCAAGATCTGCGAGACTGGCCCGGTAATCGTAAAGATTCGCAAGTAGGAGCACATCAGTGAGCATCGACAAGCCCGAGATCGACTTTCCTGAGGGCCCGGCTCCCACCGAGCTCGAAATCGTGGACCTGACGGAGGGCGACGGGCCGGTCGCCAAGGCCGGGGACATGGTCTCCGTCCACTACGTCGGTGTGTCCTTCAGCACCGGCGAGGAGTTCGACGCCAGCTGGAACCGCGGCAAGCCGCTGCAGTTCCAGCTCGGTGCCGGCCAGGTCATCGCCGGCTGGGACCAGGGCGTCCAGGGCATGAAGGTCGGCGGCCGCCGCCGGCTGACCATCCCGCCGCACCTGGCGTACGGCACGCAGGGCGCCGGGGGCGGCCGGATCGCCCCCAACGAGACCCTGATCTTCGTCTGCGACCTGGTCTCCGTCTGACGCCGCCGCCGTTCCCGACCGGGACGGCCGCCGACGCACCCGAGGGCCCGTGCCACCCGTGGCACGGGCCCTCGGCCGTGGGCCCTCGGCTTTTGCCTTCCGCACCCCGAGCGGTACGGTCAACGATCGGGAGAACAACGAGAAAGGGCGTCGATGGCCATTGCCAAGGCCGAGCGGCTGATGAATCTGGCGCTGTGCCTGCTGGGGACGCGACGCCCGCTGACCAAGCGCGAGCTCCGCTCGTCCATCGAGGCATACATCGAGGCCTTCGGGCCGGGACACGCCGCGGCCTTCGGGGCCGGTAACGGCACTTCGGGCGGCGACGAAGCCTTCAACCGCATGTTCGAGCGGGACAAGGACGACCTGCGCGAGCTGGGGCTGGTCATCGCGACCGTCGAGGGCATCGACGGGGAGGTCGGCTACCTCGCCCGCCGCGACAGCAACCGGCTGCCCCCGATCACCCTGGACGCCGAGGAAGCCGCCGCCCTCGGGCTCGCCGCCAAGGTCTGGCAGCAGGCCCGGCTGGCCGGTGCGGCCAGCGGCGCGCTGCAGAAGCTGCGGGCGGCCGGGATGCCGCTGGCCGGGGACGGCGAGGACTACGACGCCGGGCAGCCGCACAGCGCGCTCGAACCCCGCATCCCCACCCACGAGGCCGCCTTCGAACCGCTGATGCTGGCCTGCCGCGACCGCCGCCCGGTCGTCTTCGACTACCGCAAGTCCAACGCCGCCCGCCCCGAGCAGCGCCAGGTCGAGCCGTGGATCCTGGAGTGCTGGCGCGGCCACTGGTACGTCGCCGGCTGGGACCGCGAGCGCCAGGCCGAGCGGGTCTTCCGGCTCTCCCGGATCACCGGCAAGGTCCGTTCCCGGCAAGGGAAGTTCACCGCGCCGGTGCCCGACCACGTCACCGTCCGCGAGACCGTCGAGAGCTGGGCGGGGGAGACCGCCACCGGCACCGCCCGGATCAAGCTCCGCGCCGAGCACGGCTATCCGCTGCGGTCCCGCGCGCTGACCGTCCGGGAGCTGGGCGACGGCTGGGACGAGCTGGAGATCCCCAACGGCCACGGACTCGACGCCTGGCTGGTGGAGTTCGGGCCCGACGTGGTCGTACTGGAACCCGCGGAACTGCGCGCCGACGTCATCGACCGGCTGCGCGCCGTGGCCAAGGGCTGAGAGGGACGGGAGCTTCACTCATGGCCACGAACGCGATCGACCAGACCCGCCGGATGCTGTCGCTGGTGACGTATCTGCGCGAGCGCCCCGGCGCCCGCGTCGGCGACGTCGCGCGCGCCTTCGGCATCACCGAGGACGAGCTGATCGCCGACCTCGACGTACTGCCCATGTGCGGCACGAGCTTCCGCGGCGGCGACCTGCTGGACATCGACACCGACGGCGACCGCATCTGGTGGCACAACCCCGACGACGTCGCCGAGCCGCTGCGGCTGGCCGCCGACGAGGCCACCGCCCTGCTGGTCGCGGCCCGCGCGGTCGCCACCCTCCCGGGGCTGCGGGAGGGCGACCGGCAGGCGCTGCTGCGGGCCACCGCCAAGCTGGAGGCGGCGGCCGGTGAGGCGGCCGGCGCCAGCTCCCGGCTCTCGGTGACCTTCGAGTCCGAGGGCGGGGTGTTCGCCGACGTCGACCGGGCGATCGCCGAACGGCGCCGGCTGTGGCTGCGCTACTACTCCCCGGCCCGCGACGAGCTGACCGAGCGCGAGGTGGACCCGATCCGGCTGTTCGCCGTCGGCCACACCTACATGGAGGCCTGGTGCCGGCTCTCGGAGGCCCGGCGCACCTTCCGGCTCGACCGGGTCGCCGAGATCAAGCTGCTGGACGCGCCCGCCGACCCGCCGCCGGTCGAGCTGCGCGACCTGTCCGAGGGCCTGGTGCAGCCGGCCGCCGAGGACCCCGAGGTGTCCATCGAGGTCGGGCCGGGCGGCCGCTGGGTCGCCGAGTACTACCCGCACGACAGCGCCGAGGAGCTGCCCGACGGCGGGCTGCGGATCACCCTGCGCACCCCCGACCCGGCCTCGCTGCGGCGGCTGGCGCTGCGGCTGGGCCGGGACGGCCGGATCGTGGCGCCGCAGGCGCTGGCGGACAGTGCCCGGCGCGCCGCCGAGCAGGCGCTCGCGGCGTACGGCGAGTGAGCGGGCCGGCCCGGCCACCGGGCAGGGACGCCGCAGGGAGCGGGCCGTGCCCAGGAGGAGGCAGCGAGGGATGACGACCACCATGGCGACCGGGGCGGCGACCGCCGCCCCGGCGGACGTGACCGCCCGGGTGCTGTTCAAGGCGGCCTGCCCGGACTGCCGGGGCCGCTTCGAGCTGGCCTCGGACGCCTTCCGGCTGGCCATCGGCGGCAGCCGCCGTACCACCTTCTACTCCTTCACCTGCCCGGACTGCCGGCGCGCGGTGCGCCGGCCGGCCGGTGAGCGGATCGTCGAGCTGCTGACCGGCGGCGGGGTGCGCACGCTGCGGCTGCACTCGGGCTGACCGGTAGGCTCGCCCCATGCTCTGGCCCATGATCGCCATCGCCCTCGGTTTCCTCGGGATCGCCGTACTGGGCGTGCTCGCCGTCCGTGTCTTCATCGAGGTGCGCCGGCTGGCCCGCCAGGTCGGCACGGCGTCGGAGCGGATCCAGCGGGCCGCCCAGGACCTGGAACGGGCGGCGGTTCCGCTGGCCTCCCGGATGCACGAGGCCGGCCGGGACCGGGCCGGGGACTGACACCGGGCCGGGGCCGGCGCCCGGACGTCGCCGGAGAGGTCGGCGCCCTGCTGTGCGGCAGTGCGGAGAGGTAGGCTTCCTCCGCGGTTCGAAGAGCGCGGCGGTCGTGGCAATCCGGAGGTTGCACGGGGATTGCCGGACGTTCACCACCGAACGTTACGATCGATCGAGCACCAGGACGCCAGCCCGACCCCATCGGCAGGCACCACAGCAGACGCCGCCCCGGCGAGAAGGTAGTCGCACATGTTGAGCAACCTGAGGGCCCCCGAGATCATCCTGATCCTCGTCGTTATCGTGCTGCTGTTCGGCGCGAAGAAGCTCCCGGACATGGCGCGTTCGCTCGGCAAGTCCGCCCGGATCCTCAAGAGCGAGGCCAAGGCGATGAAGAAGGACGGCGAGGCGGACGGTGCCGCGACCGGCACCTCGTCCGAGGCGTCCGCCGACGCCGGCCAGCAGGCTCCCCGCACGATCCAGGCGGCGCCCGGCGACGTGAGCAGCTCGCGTCCGGTCGCCGAGCAGAGCCAGACGACCAAGCAGGGCTGACCGAACCGATCCCGTCGCCCCGCCCGGTCCGGGACGGCTGATGCACGAGACGAGGAAGTGGGTTGCTCAAGTCTGCCCGCAAGCAGGAGAAGGACCCCGAGGGGCGGATGCCGCTCGCGGCGCACCTGCGTGAGCTGCGCAACAGACTGCTGAAGTCGGTGCTGGCGATCGGTGTCGTCACCGTCGTCGCGATGTGGCAGTACGACGCCATCGCCCACTTCATCACGGGGCCGGTCATCGACGCGGTCGGCTGCGGGCGCGGCAGCGTGACCGCCCCGCGTACGCATCCGTGCGCCGAGGTCACCGCCAACGGTCTGCTGGCGCCGTTCACCATCCTGCTCAAGCTGTCCCTCACGGTCGGCGTCGTCGGTGCCAGCCCGATCTGGCTCTACCAGCTCTGGGCCTTCCTCGCACCGGGCCTGCACAAGCACGAGAAGAAGTACGCGCTGAGCTTCGTCGGCGCCGGCGTGCCGCTCTTCCTGGCCGGTGCCTACCTCGCCTACGCGGTGCTGCCGACCACGGCGGGTGCCCTGGTGGGGCTGACCCCGGACGACTGGGCCAACCTCTTCCCGGCCGACGAGTTCTTCGACATCGTCACGCGCATGATCGTGGTCTTCGGCCTCGCCTTCGAGCTGCCGCTGCTGCTGGTGCTGCTCAACTTCGGCGGGGTGGTCACCGGGCGCCGGATCATGAGCTGGTGGCGGTTCATGGTGCTCGGCATCACGGTCTTCGCGGCCCTCGCCACCCCGACCGGTGACCCGCTGACCATGAGCCTGCTGGCCGCCCCGATCGTGGTGCTGTACTTCGGCGCCGCCGGCATCTGCCTCTTCAACGACCGCCGCCGCCGGCTGGGCAACCCGGACGCGGGGCTGAGCGACGACGAGGCGTCGGCGCTCGATCTGACGCCGTCCGAGGTCGGCGCGATCGAGCCGGTCTCCTCGGGGCGGATGCTGCCGGAGCAGGCGAGCGGCGAACCGGACGACGGCGCCGGACCACGGAGCGGCGGCTACGACGACGTGACGTGAGGTGACTACCCCTCACCTGCTGTGACGGCCCCGGGCTCGCGCGAGCCCGGGGCCGTTTCGTATGCCGGGACGTGCCCGCCCGCTCGGTAAAGGCCGCACATAAAGATCGGGTCGTTGTCAGAGGTGGCCGGTAGGCTCGTAAGCACGATGACCGAGGACATGTCCCCTGCTGAGCGCTATGCCGCCGCCAAGCTCCGGGCGGCCGACCAGGCCACCGCACTTGCCGGTTTCCGGGAGCTGTACGACTTCGAGCTGGACCCGTTCCAGGTCGACGCCTGCCGGGCCCTGGAGGCCGGCCAGGGCGTGCTGGTCGCCGCCCCCACCGGATCCGGCAAGACGATCGTCGGCGAGTTCGCCGTCCACCTGGCCCTGGAGCAGGGCCGAAAATGCTTCTACACCACGCCGATCAAGGCACTGTCCAACCAGAAGTACCAGGACCTGGTCAAGCGGTACGGCGCGGCGAAGGTCGGCCTGCTGACCGGCGACAACAGCATCAACTCCGAGGCGCCGGTGATCGTGATGACCACCGAGGTCCTGCGGAACATGCTCTACGCCGGCTCCCAGTCGCTGATCGGCCTGGCGTACGTGGTCATGGACGAGGTGCACTACCTCTCCGACCGCTTCCGCGGCGCCGTCTGGGAAGAGGTGATCATCCACCTCCCCGAATCGGTGACGCTGGTCTCGCTGTCCGCGACGGTCTCCAACGCCGAGGAGTTCGGTGACTGGCTCGACACGGTGCGGGGCGACACCGCCGTGATCGTCTCCGAGCACCGTCCCGTCCCGCTGTGGCAGCACGTCCTCGCCGGCCGCCGGATATACGACCTCTTCGAGGAGCGGGACGGCGCCAAGGGCGGTCGCCGGGAGGTCAATCCCGACCTCGAACGACTCGCACGGATGGAGAACAGCCGGCCGACCTTCGGCCGGGACAAGCGCCGGGGCCGCACGATGCGGGAGGCGGACCGCGAGCGCGAGCGGCGGCAGCGGGCGCAGATCTGGACGCCGAGCCGGCCCGAGGTCATCGACCGCCTCGACAACGAGGGCCTGCTGCCCGCGATCACCTTCATCTTCAGCCGGGCCGGCTGCGAGGCCGCGGTCCAGCAGTGCCTGTATTCGGGGCTGCGCCTCAACGACGCGGAGGGCCGCGAACAGGTCCGCCGCACAGTGGAGGCCCGGACGGCCGGGATCCCGGACGACGACCTCCATGTGCTGGGCTATTACGAGTGGCTGGAGGGCCTGGAGCGGGGCATCGCGGCGCACCACGCCGGCATGCTGCCGACCTTCAAGGAGGTCGTCGAGGAACTCTTCGTCAAGGGCCTGGTGAAGGCCGTCTTCGCCACCGAGACCCTGGCGCTGGGCATCAACATGCCGGCGCGTTCAGTGGTGCTGGAAAAGCTCGTGAAGTGGAACGGCGAGCAGCACGCCGACATCACCCCCGGCGAATACACCCAGTTGACCGGCCGGGCCGGGCGCCGCGGCATCGACATCGAGGGCCATGCGGTGGTGCTGTGGCAGCGCGGGATGAATCCGGCCGCGCTGGCCGGGCTCGCCGGCACCCGGACGTACCCGCTGCGGTCGTCGTTCAAGCCGTCGTACAACATGGCGGTCAACCTCGTCTCGCAGTTCGGCCGGCACCGTTCGCGCGAGCTGCTGGAGATGTCGTTCGCCCAGTTCCAGGCCGACAAGTCGGTGGTCGGCATCTCCCGGCAGGTGCAGCGCAACGAGGAGGGCCTGGACGGCTACCGCGCCTCGATGACCTGCCACCTCGGCGACTTCGAGGAGTACTCCCGGCTGCGGCGGGAGTTGAAGGACCGTGAGACGGAGCTGGCCAAGCAGGGCGCCGCGCAGCGCCGGGTGGCGGCCGCGGCGGCCCTGGAGAAGCTGAAGCCGGGCGATGTGATCCATGTGCCGACCGGCAAGTACGCCGGCCTGGCGCTGGTCCTGGACCCCGGTATGCCGTCGGGCCGGACCAACGGCCACCGCGGGTTCGAGTCGCAGGACGGCCCGCGGCCGCTGGTGCTGACCGCCGAGCGGCAGGTCAAGCGGCTCGGCTCGATCGACTTCCCGGTGCCGGTGACGGCGCTGGACCGGATGCGGATCCCCAAGTCGTTCAACGCCCGCAGCCCGCAGTCCCGCCGCGATCTGGCGTCCGCGCTGCGCACGAAGGCCGGGCACATCGTGCCGTCGCGCCACCGCAAGCCCCGGTCGGAGGCGGTCGACGACCGCGAGATCTCCCGGCTGCGCACCGCGATCCGCGCACATCCCTGCCACGGCTGCGACGAGCGCGAGGACCACGCACGCTGGGCGGAGCGCTACCACCGCCTGCTGCGGGACACCCGCCAGCTGGAGCGCCGCATCGAGGGCCGGACGAACACCATCGCCCGCACCTTCGACCGGATCTGTGCGCTGCTGACCGAGCTGGGCTACCTCGAAGGCGACGAGGTCACCGACGAGGGCCGCCGGCTCGCCCGGCTCTACGGCGAGCTGGACCTGCTGGCCAGCGAGTGCCTGCGGGACGGTGTCTGGGAGGACCTCGGTCCGGCCGAACTCGCCGCCTGCGTCTCCGCGTTGGTGTACGAGGCCCGGCAGGCGGACGACGCGGTGGCCCCCAAGCTGCCGGCCGGCAAGGCGCGGGACGCGCTGGGCGAGATGGTCCGCATCTGGGGCCGGCTGGACGCCCTGGAGGAGGACCACCGGATCAATCAGGCGGAGGGCGTCGGCCAGCGCGAACCGGACCTCGGCTTCGCCTGGGCCGCCTATCGCTGGGCGGCCGGCTTCGGCCTGGACGAGGTGCTCCGCGAGGCGGAGATGCCGGCCGGCGACTTCGTCCGCTGGTGCAAGCAACTGGTCGACATCCTCGGCCAGATCGCGGCCGCCGCCCCGGCCGGCAGTTCGGTGGCGAAGAACGCCCGCCGGGCCATGGACGGTGTGCTGCGCGGCGTGGTCGCGTACTCCTCGGTGGGCTGACGGGCCGTAGAGCGCGACGGCGAACCGCACGGCGACGGCGCCGCGTTCCCCTCGGCGGGGGGTGCGGCGCCGTCGCCGTGGGCCGGTCCGGCGCGGTTACGACGCCTGCCGTGCGTCCGCCGCCGCCCGCTCGGCGTCGCGCTTGGCGACCTCCTCGCGCACGAGCGGGATGACGTACCGGCCGAAGTCGATGGCGTCGTCGAGCAGGTCGTAGCCGCGCGCGGAGAGGATGTCCACGCCCAGGTCGTAGTAGTCGAGCAGGGCCTGGGCGACGGTCTCCGGTGTGCCGACCAGGGCGGTGGAGTTCCCCGCGCCGCCGGTCTCCGCCGCGGTCGGCGTCCACAGTGCCCGGTCGTGCCGTTCGCCCTCGGCCGCCACCGCCAGCAGCCGCTGGGAGCCGGCGTTCTGCGGGTCGGTCAGCGGATGGCGGCGGCTGAGCGCACCGCCCGCCTTGCGCGCCCTGATCCGGTCCAGGGTGCGGTGCGCCTTCTCCCAGGCCAGTTCCTCCGTGGGCGCGATGATCGGCCGGAAGGCGACCTGGATCCGGGGGACGTCGCTGCGGCCGGCCGCCCGCGCCGCCGCCCGCACCGAGGCGATCTGCTCGGCGGTCTGCGCCAGCGGTTCGCCCCACAGGCAGTAGATGTCCGCCTCGGCACCGCCCGCCGCGTACGCCGCCGGCGACGAACCCCCGAACGACACCTGTGGATGCGGCTGTTGGAGGGGGAAGGTGTCGGAGACGAAGTCGTGGAAGCGGTAGTGGGCGCCCTCGTGGTCGAAGGGCTCGTGGGTGGTCCAGACCTTCTTGACGATGCGGATGTACTCCCGGGTGCGGTCGTAGCGCTCGTCCTTGGTCAGGGTGTCGCCCTCGCGCCGCTGCTCGTGGTCGTTGCCGCCGGTGATGAAGTGCACCGCGAGCCGGCCGTCGCTGATCCGGTCGAGCGTGGCGAAGGTCTTCGCGGCGAAGGTCGGGTACGAGACGTTGGGGCGGTGCGCCACCAGGATCTGCAGGGTGTCGGTACGGGCGGCGACGTAGGCGGCGGCCGGGGAGGGGTCGGGGGAGCCGGAGCCGTAGGCGAACAGCACCCGGTCCCAGCCGTACTGCTCATGGGCGCGGGCCAGCTTGAGGGTGTAGTCCTTGTCGAAGGACGCACCGGAGCGGGGGGTGACTTCGGAACCGTCGTGGGTTGCGGCAATGCCGAGGAACTCGACAGGCATGGGTAGGGCCTCGTCTTCTCGTAGGTCGGGCGCGCCGGGCGCCGGGAATCGCGGGGGAAGGTCCGCGCCACGGAGAAGTCAGCGGCAACAGGAGGCGGACCACACCCGACCGAAGTCGATGTGGTCACGGGTGACCAGCCGCGTGTGAGGACGCATGCGCTCAGTGGAACAGAAGATGCATGCACCGTCAACCAAATGCAGTGCGTGACACGGGCGTTGGGGGGCGCCTGCGGGGACGGTGTTCAGCTCGCCGGTCGGGCGAGGGGGCGGAGCCAGAGGTCCGGGAGGGCGGCGGTGCCGTGGACGGCGCCGGCGAGGGCGCCGGTGAGCCCCGGCACGGCCAGACCGCGCCGTGGCCTCGCCGCGCTCCCAGCCGCCGCCAGCGTGCGTCTCGCCGCGCCCGTCGTCTTCAGCCGTGCGGGGCGGGGGCCCGGCCCTCCGGCCCCCTTCCCTTCCGCCGCCGCGCCGTCGCCCGGATCGCAAGGAAGATCAGCACGCCGATCGGGGAGAGGAGGATGGTCAGGAGGAGCAGGGGGCCCACCAGGAGGGGGTGGAGGTGCAGGGTGCGGGCCTCGCGGTACATCCACTGGCCGAGGAACAGGTCCCAGGCGATCACCTGTGCCCAGATGGCGCCGGCCCCGCCGCCGAGGCGCAGCAGGTCCTGGAAGCCGGTCAGGTCGGGGTGGCTGACGGCCGCCCAGAGCTGCGGGAACACCGGGACGGCCAGGGCGAGGTAGACCGCCAGGACCGGGACCATGGGGAGTGGCGAGGCGGCGATGCGGTCGGTCCAGCGCCGGCCGGGGGCCAGGATCAGCAGCGCCCAGAAGGGCGCGGCGAGGACGAAGGCCAGGTCGAACAGGGCGCTGGAGGTCATGCGGGGGACTCCGTGGTGAGGGAGGGGACGGTGGTGGCGGAGGGGGCGGGGAGGTCGTGGGCCGGGGGCGCGGGGTGGCGGCGGAGGGCCGCGTACGTGGCGAGGCCGGTGGCTGCGGCGAGGGCGGCGAGCGCGCTCAGCGTGGCCGTGTCCGGGTGGATGAGGGCCTGGCCGCGCAGTGCCTGCCAGGTGACCAGGGCCAGCAGGCCGGTGAGGAAACCGGCGGCGACCAGCACCAGCCGCAGCCGCACCCGTGCGTCGCGCAGCCGGGCGAACCGTCCGGCCAGCGCCTCGATCCCGTAGAGGAACAGCGGCAGCGCCTGGAGGGCGTGCATGCCGACGAAGTGCGGGATGCGCAGATCGCCGCCGGTGGTGTTCCAGCCGGTCACCGGCATGGCCGGACCGCCGTCGGGGACGCCGACGCTGTGCGCGCCGACGGCGGTGCGCAGCCCGTCAGCCTGCTGCTCCGGTGTGGGCATCAGCATCAGCCCGCCGAGCAGCAGTCCGGCCAGCGCGATCAGCACGCCGAGGCGGATCGCCCAGGTGGTGGCCCGGTCGCCGAGCCGGGCCCGGAAGAGCAGGACCGCGATGACCAGGGTGGCGGTCCACAGGGCGACGATGGTGAGTCCCATGGCGACGAACAGGCCCTGGTCCAGCGGGGTTTCGATGTTGAAGTGGCTGCGCCGGCCGCGGAGGGCCTGGCCGGTGATGATGGCCATTTCGATCAGCCCGGACACCACGGCCACATGGGCCGCCCCCTCGCCCAGCCGGCCGGGCGAGGGGCGCCGGGAGAGCATCCAGGCCAGGGTCAGCCCGTAGGCGGCGAACGACACCGCGAACTTGAACGGCTTGAACCAGACCGGCGCCCCGAGCACGACGCGGTCGTCGACGATCAGCCCGGCCGCGGCGACGACCGCGAGCGCGGCCATCGCCCAGGAGAAGGCGAGCAGTGAACGGTATCTGGACATACGGGTCCCCCAGGAATGGCACAGATGGGTGCTGAGTGCGGCGGCTGCCAGAATGGATAGTGGTGCTCGCCGCTATCTGATAGCTGGACTATCTATGATGGGGGCGGCATTGGCAAGGCCGGGTGTGCGGGGGCCCGGGGACAGGGCGGCGGGGCGGGACCCCGGCGCGGGAAAGGGCGGCGGGTGCGGATGCGCATCGGGGAGCTGAGTCGGGCGAGCGGGGTCGCGGTGCCGACCATCAAGTACTACGTCCGCGAGGGGCTGCTGCCCGCGGGCCGGCTGACCAGCCCCAATCAGGCGCGTTACGACGAGGGTCACGTCCGGCGGCTGCGGTTGATCCGGGGGCTGATGGACGTCGGCGGGCTCTCCGTCGCGAAGGTGCGGGAGGTGCTGGCCGCCGTCGACTCACCCGAGGAGCCGGTGCACAAGGTCCTCGGAGCGGCGCAGGTGGCGATCGCCCCGCCGCAGGTCGCGGCGCCGGACGGCATGGAGGAGGCGCGGCGCGCGGTCGCCGGACTGATCCGCCGGCGGGGCTGGCGGGTCGCCCCGGAGAATCCGTCCGTCGAGGCGCTGGCGGCCGCACTGGCCACCCTCCAGGGCCTCGGGCACGGCGATTTCGGCGAGCTTCTCGACGACTATGCCGACGCCTGCGAGCGGGTGGCCGCCGCCGATCTGGCGTGGGTGGGCCGCAACGCGGAGGTCGACCGCCTGGTGGAGAGCGTGGTGGTGGGGACCGTGGTCGGGGACGCGGTCCTGAGTGCGATGCGCCGGCTGGCGCATGTGGACGCCTCGGCCCGCAGGTTCGAGGGCGGGGAGGCGGTCTGAGGGGTGGCCGGCGGGCCCGGGGGCGGAGGCGTCCGGTGGCGGACGTCCGGTTGCGGGCCCGCCGTTGGGGCGGGAGTGGTGACGGGCTGACGCGGGGTCAGGAAGCGGCCGCGGAGGTGGCTTCCTGCTCCGCCTCGACCTGCTGGTTCCAGTCGCGCTTGGCCGCCTGCCAGCCGTCCTCGTCGTGGCCGGTGCGCCAGTAGCCGGAGATGGACAGGTCCTCGCGCGGGACCTGGCGCTCGACGCGGAGCAGTCGGCGCAGCTCCTTCACGAAGCCCGCCTCGCCGTGCACGAACGCCTGGACCCGGCCGGCCGGGAACGTCAAGTCCCGTACGGCTTCGACCAGTTGGCGGCCGACCGGGGCGTCGCCGCGGTGGATCCAGGTGATCCGGGCACCGGCCGGAGCGGTCAGCTCCTGACGTTCCCCGGGCCCGGCGACCTCGATGAACGCATGCACCACGGCGCCCGCCGGAATCCGCGCCAGGGACGCCGCGATGGCCGGCAGGGCGCTCTCGTCGCCGGCCAGGAGGTGCCAGTCTGCGGCCGGGTCCGGGGCGTAGCCGCCGCCGGGCCCGAGCAGGAAGATCTCGTCGCCCGGCTCCGCGGCCGCCGCCCAGGGGCCGGCCAGGCCCTCGTCGCCGTGCACCACGAAGTCCACGGTCAGCTCGCGGCTCTCCGGGTCCCAGGCGCGGACGGTGTACGTACGGGTCCGGGGCCAGCGGTCGCGCGGGAACTCGGCGCGGATCTGTGCGATGTCGAAGGGCTCCGGGTAGTGCACGCCGGGGACCGGGAAGAGCAGCTTGACGTAGTGGTCGGAGTACTCGCCCGCGGCGAACTCCGCCAGTCCCTCGCCGTCGAACACCACCCGGACCATGTGGGGGGTGAGCCGCTCGGTGCGCCGCACCCGGGCGCGGTGCAGTGTGGGCTTCTTGCGGGACGGACGCTCCGTTGCGGCTGCAGCCACGGCAATCTCCCCTGCGCGGTGGTGGACGGCGGGCCCGGAGCAACCGGACCCGCCAAGGTTAGGTATACCTAACCTAACAGTAGTTCACCGGCTGAGGGTGACGAGCAGCCGGTGCAGGGCGCCGCCCAGGCCCCACTGCGCGGCCAGCGCCTCCAGGCGCTCGGGGTCGGCCGGCTCCGCCGGCAGCGCGAGGTCCGCGTCCGGGACGGGCACGTCGGTGGCCACCTTGATCACCTTCGGGGCGACCGCGACGTACGGGCGGGCCGCCAGCAGACGCGCGCGCTGCGCCGGGGTCACCTTCGAGGCGGGGTCCTCCGCGGCGGCCATGATCCCGGCGAGGTCGCCGTAGGTGGCCAGCAGCTTCGCCGCGGTCTTCTCGCCGATCCCCGGGACGCCGGGGAGACCGTCGCTGGGGTCGCCGCGCAGCAGTGCCAGATCGGCGTACCCCGGGCCGTCCACGCCGTACTTCTCGCGCAGCCACGCCTCGTCGGTGACCTGGAGGGTGCCGACGCCCTTGAGGGGGTACAGGACGCGGATGCCGCGCCGGTCGTCGACGAGCTGGTAGAGGTCCCGGTCGCCGGTGACGATGTCCACCGGGCCCGGCGCCCGCGTCGCGAGCGTGCCGATGATGTCGTCGGCCTCGTAACCGGCGGCGCCGATCCGGGCGATGCCGAGCGCGTCCAGCACCTCCTCGATGATCGGGACCTGCGGCGAGAGGGTGTCGGGGACCTGCTCCTCGTCGGGCTCGGGGGAGCCGGCCGGGGCCTCCTCGGCGACCCGGTGCGCCTTGTAGGAGGGGATCAGATCGACCCGCCACTGGGGACGCCAGTCGAAGTCCATGCAGGCGACCAGGTCGTCGGGGTGGTGGTCCTGGACGAGCCGGGCGATGAAGTCCAGCAGACCGCGCACCGCGTTCACCGGCGTACCGTCCGGGGCCCTGACCGATTCCGGTACCCCGAAATAGGCGCGGAAGTACAGCGAGGCGGTGTCGAGGAGCATCAGGCGTCGAGTCACACCCCGCATGATGCCGTATGCCCCAATCGTCGCCGCGATGTGATCTGGCACACCGATGTGTTTGCGCCGGATAAAGACGGGCAGACGCGCAGCCGGAGCGGACCCGGTGGAGATTCAACATTTCCACCGGTTGACAACGGGCGGACCCCGTCCCGCACCACGACCTGCCGGCGGGGGTGGCAGGTCGTTTCTCGTGCGACAAGAGAGGCATATGTGTCCAGGCTGCAAGCCGAGCACCTGTACAAGGTGTTCGGCAGACGACCCGAGGACGCGGTACGCAGACTCGAAGCCGGCGCGAGCCGGGACGAGTTGCGGGGCGAAGGCACCACCGCCGCCGTGATCGACGCGTCGATCGAGGTGGACGAGGGTCAGATCTTCGTCGTCATGGGTCTGTCCGGGTCCGGCAAGTCCACGCTGCTGCGCATGCTCAACGGCCTGCTGGAGCCGACCGCCGGAACCGTGCGGATCGACGGCCAGGACCTCACCTCCCTCAGCGACAAGGAACTGCGCGCGGTCCGCTCCCGGAAGATCTCCATGGTCTTCCAGCACTTCGCGCTCTTCCCGCACCGCAGCGTCCTGGAGAACGCCGCCTACGGGCTGGAGGTCCAGGGTGTGCCGCGCGCCGAGCGCGAGCGGCGGGCCACCGAGGCACTGGAACTCACCGGCCTGAAGGGCTGGGAGAAGTCCTGGCCCGACGAGCTGTCCGGCGGTATGCAGCAGCGGGTGGGCCTGGCCCGGGCGCTGGCCACCGACGCCGATCTGCTGCTGATGGACGAGTCGTTCAGCGCGCTGGACCCGCTGATCCGGCGCGACATGCAGGACCAGCTGCTGGAACTGCAGAAGACGCTCAAGAAGACCATCGTCTTCATCACCCACGACCTCAACGAGGCGATGCGCCTCGGCGACCGGATCGCGGTGATGCGGGACGGCCGGATCGTGCAGACCGGCAGCGCCGAGGACATCCTCGTGCGCCCCGCCAACGACTACGTCGCCTCCTTCATCCAGGACGTGGACCGCAGCCGGGTGCTGACCGCCGGCGCGGTCATGGCCGAGGTCGGCACGGTGCTCGGCGGCAGCACGCCGGAGGGCGGCACGCTCGGTACGGCCGCGGAGTTCCGTGCCGCGGCGCCGGCCACCGTGGACGTCGACACCCCGCTGGTGGAGCTGTTCACGCCGTGCTCGGCCAGCAGCGTGCCCGTCGCGGTGACCGACGCCACGGGCGCCGTGATCGGTGCCGTACCGGCCGAGCGGCTGCTCGCGGTGCTCGGCGAGCCCGCCGAACAGGGCGCGGACCAGGCGCCGGCGACGGCTCCCGGCGTCCCCGCCCAGCCCGCGGTGAAGACCCTCGCGAAGACGGCGAAGACGGACGTGGGTACGGCGAAGACCGCCGCGGAGACGGGCGAGGACGAACCCGGTGACGGCGACGCCGAGGGCAAGGTGATCGCCGGTGCCTAGGATCCCGATAGGCAGCTGGGCCAACGACGCCGTCAACTGGCTGCGCGACAACCTCGACTGGCTCTTCACCCTCATCACGAAGGTGCTGAACGGGCTCTACGACGCGATCCACACGGTCCTCGCCGGGCCCGAACCGCTGCTGCTGGCCGGCATCTTCGCGGTGCTCGCCTGGTGGCTGCGCGGACTGCCGGCCGCCGTGCTCACCTTCCTCGGGTTCGCCCTGATCGACTCGGTCGAACAGTGGGGCCCGACCGTCGAATCGCTCTCGCTGGTGCTGGTGGCCTGCCTGATCACCGTCGTGGTCGCGGTGCCGCTCGGCATCTGGGCGGCCCGCAGCCGGGTCGTCGGCGGAGCGCTGCGCCCGGTCCTGGACCTGATGCAGACCATGCCGGCGATGGTCTACCTGATCCCCGGCATCCTCTTCTTCGGCCTCGGTGTCGTCCCCGGCATCGTCGCCACCATCGTCTTCTCCATGCCGCCCGCGGTCCGCATGACGGAGCTGGGCATCCGGCAGGTCGACGAGGAACTGGTCGAGGCCGCCGAGGCGTTCGGCACCCATCCGCGACGCACCCTCTTCCGCGTCCAGCTGCCGCTCGCGCTGCCCACGATCATGGCCGGCATCAACCAGGTCATCATGCTGGCGCTGTCCATGGTCGTCATCGCCGGCATGGTCGGCGGCGGCGGTCTCGGCTCGTCCGTCTACAACGCGATCAGCTCGGTCAACGTGGCGCTGGGCGCCGAGGCCGGCCTCGCGGTGGTCATCCTCGCCATGTACCTGGACCGGATGACCGGCGCGCTCAACCAGCGGGTCTCCCCGCTCGGCCGGCGCGCGCTGGCCAAGGCGCAGGCGTCGCTGGGCGGCCTGAAGTTCCTGCAGTGGCGGCCCGCCACGTCCGTGGCCACGGTCGGCGTGGTCGTGCTCGCGCTGATCGCCGGCGGCATGGGCATGTTCGGCAAGAACGCCGGCCAGGGCGGCGGCAACGGCCGCCCGATCAGCCTCGGTTACGTCAACTGGGACGAGGGCAAGGCCACCACGTACCTCTGGAAGGAGATCCTGGAGGAGCGCGGCTACAAGCCCAAGGTCCAGGCCCTGGAGGCCGGTCCGCTGTTCGCCGGGCAGGCCCGCGGGGACATCGACGTGCAGACCAACGCCTGGCTGCCGACCACCCACGCCTCGTACTGGAAGAAGTACCGGCACCAGCTGGAGGACCTCGGCGCCTGGTACGACAAGACGTCGCTGGAGATCGCGGTGCCGTCGTACGTCAAGGGCGTCAAGACCCTGGATGACCTCAAGGGCAAGGCCGGCGAGTTCGGTGGCAAGATCACCGGCATCGAGCCCGGCGCCGGCGAGATGAAGATCCTCAAGGACAAGGTCCTCAAGGACTACGGCCTGAGCGGTACGTACAAGGTGCAGGAGTCCAGCACCGCGTCGATGCTCAGCGAGCTGGACCGCTCGGTCCACCGGAAGAAGCCGATCGCGGTCACGCTCTGGTCGCCGCACTGGGCGTACGACAAGTACCCGCTCACCAAGCTGAAGGACCCCAAGGGATCGTTCGGCTCGGGTGACAGCCTGCACCTGCTGGGCCGCAAGGGCTTCGCGAAGGACGAGCCCGAGGTCGCCAGGTGGATGAAGAACTTCCACCTGGACGAGAAGCAGCTCACCAGCCTGGAGAACGACGTCAAGAACGCCGGCGAGGGCCATGAGCAGGACGGCGTGCGCGCCTGGCTGAAGAAGAACCCGGGCCTGGTCGAGAAGTTCGCGCCGTCCGCCCACGCCACCTACGCCAAGGGCAAGGACGCGGGCAAGGCGCCCGACATCGGCTACCCGGCGTGGGACGAGGGCATCGCCACCACGTACCTCTGGAAGAACGTCCTGGAGAAGCGCGGCTACCGGCCGAACATCCGCAACCTCGACATCGGGCCGATGTGGACCGGCCTGTCCACCGGCCAGATCGACGTGGAGACGGACGGCTGGCTGCCGGTGGCGCAGAAGCAGTACTGGGACAAGTACCGACACGATCTCGTCGACGTCGGCGCCTGGTACGACAAGACGTCCCTGGAGATCGCCGTGCCGTCGTACGTCAAGGGCGTCAAGACGCTCGACGACCTGCGGACGCACAAGGACGAATTCAAGGGCAAGATCATCGGGATCGAGCCCGGCACGGGTGAGATGAAGCGGCTCAAGGACACCGTGGCCCCGGCCTACGGGCTCCAGGACTTCGACGTCACCTCGGCCGGCACCAGCGCCATGCTCGCCGAGCTGGACCGCGCCTACCACAAGCACGAGCCGATCGCGGTCGTGCTGTGGTCGCCGCACTGGGCGTACAGCAAGTACCACCTGACCAAGCTCGCCGACCCCAAGGGCACCTGGGGTGCCAACAACCAGATCAAGACGCTCGGCAACAAGAGCCTGGCGAAGAAATTCCCGGAGTTCTACGGCTGGCTGAAGAACTGGAAGATGAGCCCCGAGGAACTCGGCAGCCTGGAGAAGGACATCCAGGACGCCGGAAAGGGACATGAGAACAAGGGCGTCGAGAAGTGGATCGACGACCACCCGGGAGTGGTGGACAAGATGGCGCCGGTCAAGTAGGCGGGTCTTCTCCCAAGGCCGCAGCGGGCCCCGTTCCCCGGCAGTCGCCGGGCGGCGGGGCCCGCGACGTGTCCGGTTCACCTGACCGGCGGCGGATGCGCCGCGGACCCCGGTGCGGGATGGTTCGCTGGGCACGTGAACCCTGCGCACCTCGCCGCCGCCGCACTGATCGGCGCCGCCGGTCTGGGCATCGCCGCGCCGGCCGCCGCGGCCGAGGTCGACCCGGACCCGATGGTGGCCGGGCAGCGGGTGCGGATCAACGACGAGCAGGAGTGCGGCGCGGTGCACGGCGCCCGGGCCGCCTCGAAGCTGTTCGGGCCGGTGGCGCTGCGCCCGGGCGCGGACGGCCTGACCGGCCACGCCAGGGTCGCCGACGGCGCGGCCCCGGGCCGCTACCGGGTGATCATCGAGTGCACGCCGGGCGGCGAGCGCTTCACCGAGCTGGTGACCGTACGGGCCGGGCGGGTGGAGGGTCTGACGGCGACCCAGGCGGCGGGCGGGCTGGCCCTGCTGCTGCTCGCCGGGGGCGCGGCGTACCTGCTGCGGCGCAGTGTCCGCCGTTAGCCGGGGACGGCGGGGTGCGCTCCTTCGTCGGCCCGGCCCCTAGCCTGGGCCCATGACCCGTCGCGTGGTGTCCCTGGTGCCGTCCCTCACCGAAGCCGTGGCCGTCAGCGCGCCCGGGCTGCTGGTGGGGGGACCGACTGGTGCAGTCGTCCGGCGGACCTCGACGTGGTGCGGATCGGCGGCACCAAGAACCCCGACACCGCCCGGATCGCCGCGCTGGCGCCCGATCTGGTGCTCGCCAACGAGGAGGAGAACCGCCCGGCCGATCTGGCCGCCCTGCGCGCCGCCGGGCTGGACGTGCTGGTCACCGAGGTGCGGACGCTGGAGCAGGGGTTCCGGGAGCTGCACCGGGTGCTGGTCGCCGGCTGCCGGCTGGCCCGGTCCGGGTGGCTGGACGCCGCCGAGGCCGCCTGGCGCGACGCGGCCCGGCCGGCGGGGGAGCGGACCGCGGTGGTGCCCATCTGGCGGCGGCCGTGGAGGGTGCTGGGCCGGGACACCTTCGCCGGCGACCTGCTGGCCCGCCTCGGCGTACGCAACGTCTACGCCGGCCACCCGGACCGCTATCCGCGGATCGCCCTGGACGCGCTCAACGCCGCCGGCGCCGACCTCGTCGTGCTGCCCGACGAGCCCTACCGCTTCACCGCCGACGACGGGCCCGAGGCGTTCCCCGCCCTGCCCGCCGCGCTGGTCAGCGGGCGCGATCTGACCTGGTACGGCCCGTCGTTGGTGACCGCCCCGGCAGCCCTCGCCACGGCGCTGGCCGGGGCGGGCTGAGCCGTACGGCGGGGCCGGCTACCGGGCCGGCGGCACAGGCGTGAGCAGCCGGCCGTGGGCCAGGCCGCTCGCGGTGCGGGCGGCGGCCACCGCGACCGCGGCCACCAGGAGGGCGAACAGCGCCACGGCCAGCCAGGTGAAGGCGGTCAGCCCGGTGTGCCGGGCCAGGCCCGCCGCCCCGGTGACGCAGGTGCCGAGCGGGAAGGTGAAGCCCCACCAGGTCATCGCGAACGGCATGCCGTTGCGGACGGCGCGGACCACCAGCGCCGTCGCGAGCGCCAGCCACAGCAGGGCGAACCCCGTCACCGGGATCCCGTACAGGACCGCGAAGGCGCCCATCGCGTGGGCGGTCGGGGCGTCGACGACGCCCGGCGCCACGTCGGCCAGGTTTCCGGTCGCGGTGGTGGACTGGCCGAGCGGGCCGAGGACGAGGAACAGCGTGGGGGTGAGGGCGAGCGGCAGCGGCCCGTGGTGGATCAGCCGGGACACCACGAGGGGCAGCACCAGCAGCGTCGCCAGCAGCGACATCCCGAACAGCGCGTAGCAGCCCACCAGCATCGCCTGCCGCCACTGACCGGCCGGCAGATGGGGCAGCAGGCCCGGGCCGAGGGCCGCCGAGACCATCGGCGCCACCAGCGGCAGCAGCCAGACCGGGGTCGCACTGCCCGGCTCGATGCGGTGGCGGGTCACCATCAGGTACGGGATCGCGGCGGCCCCGACCACCCCCACGAGGGTGCCCAGGCTCCACAGCACGGCGTCGGCGGCGACCGCGGCCGGCCCGCCGATGACGTCCCGGCCCACCGTCAGCGTGCCGCCGCCCACCGCCAGCAGGGCCATCGACAGACACCCGTAGAACGGCGCCACGGCCGGGTCGAGGAGATGCCGGCGGGCCTGGTCGGTGTGGCGGAGCCAGTGGACGGTACGGGCGGCCAGCAGGGTGACCAGCAGCAGACCCGACAGCGCCCAGACGAGCTGGTAGGCGGTGCGCAGCCCCGGGGCGGCGAGCGGCAGGGCCGCGCCGGCGTTGGCGACGATCGCCGTGCCCATCACGGTGGCGTACCAGTTGGGGCCGAGGTGGCGGAGCGGGCGCGAGGGGCCGGCCGGGTCCGAGGGGCGGGGCGGAGCGGCGGGGCCTGAAGGTGCGTGCGCGAGGGTTGCCATGGAGGAAGCGTCGGTGGTCGCTGCCGCCGCCACCAGGGACGTCGTGTCTATGGGGGCATAAGCTGGGGTTATGAGCAGGGGACCGGGGGAGCGATGAGTGACGCGAACGCGGCCGGTGCCGGGGGTGGGGACGGGTCGGGTGAGGTCCCGGCCGTCCCGCTGGCACACCGGGTGCCGGATCTCGGCGCGCTGGAGCTGCTGCTCGCGGTCGCCCGGCTGGGGAGTCTGGGACGGGCCGCCCGGGCCTGCGGCATCAGCCAGCCCGCGGCCAGCAGCCGGATCCGGTCGATGGAGCGGCAGTTGGGCGTGGCGCTGGTCGAGCGGTCGCCGCGCGGCTCCCGGCTGACCGAGGCCGGGGTGCTGGTGACGGACTGGGCGCGCCGGATCGTCGAGGCGGCCGAGGCGTTCGACGCGGGGGCCCAGGCGCTGCGCGGCCGGCGCGACTCCCGGCTGCGGGTCGCGGCGAGCATGACGATCGCCGAGTACCTGCTGCCCGGCTGGCTGATCGCGCTGCGCGCCGAGCTGCCCGGCACCGCGGTGTCCCTGCTGACCGGCAACTCCAAGGTGGTGGCCGAACGGCTGCTGGCGGGCGAGGCGGACCTGGGGTTCGTCGAGGGGCTGGACGTCCCGGCCGGGCTGGACGGCGCGGTCATCGGGCACGACCGGCTGGTGGTCGTCGCCGCCCCGTCCCATCCGTGGGCCCGGCGGCGTACCGGACCGACCGCCGCCGAGCTGGCCGCGACCCCGCTGATCCTCCGGGAGCGCGGCTCGGGCACCCGCCAGGTGGTCGAGGCGGCGCTCGCCGGGCACGGCGGGCCGGCCGAGCCGCTGCTCGAACTCGCCTCGACCACCGCCCTGAAGGCCGCCGTGCTCAGCGGGGCCGCGCCGTCGGTGCTCAGCGAACTGGCGGTCGGCGAGGAACTCACCGCCCGCCGCCTGGTGGCGGTCCCGGTGCGCGACCTGCGGCTCGGCCGTGATCTGCGGGCGGTGTGGCCCACCGGACAGCGGCCGGCGGGCCCGGCCCGTCAGCTGCTGGGGCTGACCCGCGGCGCGTCCTGAGCCGGGCGGCGCCGGCCCGGCCCGGCCCCAGCGGGCGAACAGCGCGGACAGCACGACTGCTCCGGCGGGGTCACCCACCGCCGGCGCGCGCCGACTTCGGGCACCCGGGTCGTCCTGGTCGGGGTGGCGGACGACTTTCCGCATCGATAATCTGTGCGAACGCTTCATCGATCTTGAGGGGGACACATGAGGCTGAAGCTGACGGCTCCCGCCGTCATCGCCGTGGCCGCGCTCGGCACCGCACTGACCAGCGGGACCGCCATCGCCGCCACGCCCGGGAAGGCGCCCGCCGCCATGGCCACCGCCCGGACCGCGTGCGTCAACGCGCAGGCGCAGGAGAACGTGCGGATCCGCAAGGAGCGGAAGCTGAACAGCACCGCGGTGGGGCTCTTCACCAAGGGTGCGACCACCTGCATCACCGGCCGGGGCACGGGGCAGAGCTACCACCTCTGCGGCCGCTCGGGCAACGACTGGCTGAAGATCACGTTCCGGGGCAACACCGGCTGGATTCCCGGCGCTTGCGGGAGCCGGCGGGTCTGACCCGGCCGGTCACTCCCGGGGGGACGACCCGCGGGCCGCCGCCACCAGGGCGTCCATGACGCGCGTGTCGTCCCCCGCCTCCGGGTGCCACTGCACCGCCAGCGCGAAGCCCGGCCCGTCCGGCAGCTCCAGCGCCTCCACGGTGCCGTCCGCGGCGTGCGCCGAGACCAGCAGCCCGCTGCCGAGCCGGTCCACGGCCTGATGGTGGTAGGTCGGTACGGAGACCGGCTCGGGCAGCGCCCGGGCCAGCAGCGTCCCGGGGACCGGCGTGATCTCGTGCCGCTCGAAGACCCCGGGCGGCCCGGCGTGCCCGTCGAGGTGCTGTACGAGCGTGCCGCCCAGCGCCACGTTCAGCAGCTGCAGCCCGCGGCAGATCCCCAGCAGCGGCACCCCGGCCGCCAACGCGGCCTCGATCAGGGCGAGTTCCCAGGCGTCCCGGTCGAGCGAGGGCGGCCCGGTGCGCGGATCGGGCTCCGCGCCGTACCGCGCCGGCTGCACGTCCGCGCCACCGGCGATCACCAGCCCGTCCAGCCGGGCCACCGTCGAGGCCGCGGCCGCCGGATCGTCCGGCGGCAGCAGCGCGGCCAGCCCGCCCGAGCGCTGCACCAGCCGCGGGTACCCGGCGGGCACCAGCGCGGCCGGCAGCGTCCACACCCCCCAGCTGGCCTCCTGCTGGTAGGTGCTGATGCCGATGAGCGGCTGGGACACGGATCCTCCGACGGGGTGCTGGGGCGTCAACGGCCGGGCTTTTTCAGAATTCCAGTTCGTGCTCGATGGCGGCCAGCTCCTCCGCCGTGCCCTGGACCTTTGGGCCGGTGAACCACTTGCGGGCCGACACCAGCCACCAGGTGCCGGCGAAGCCGAGGACCAGGAGGACGGCGAGCGGGGTGTAGTTGAAGGTCTCCGCCGTGACCGGGCTGGTGGTCGGGAGCATGAAGAGGACGGAGATGACCAGCGTCCAGCCGACGGCGATGATGCCGACGGGCTTGCTCCAGCGGCCGAGGTGCCAGGGCCCGCGCTGGAAGCGGTCGCCCTGCAGCAGGCGGAGGATGACCGGCAGGACGTAGGCGATGTAGAGGCCGATCACGGCGATCGAGGTGACGGCCGCGTACGCCGTGGCGTTCCACAGGTACGGCAGCCCCAGCAGGAAGGCGCCGCCGGCGGCCAGCCACACCGCGTTGGTCGGGGTCTTGGTCCGCTTGTTGATGCGGTGCCAGAGCTGCGAGCCGGGCAGCGCGCCGTCCCGCGAGAAGGCGTAGATCATGCGCGAGTTGGCGGTGACCGACGACATGCCGCAGAAGAACTGGGCACCGATGGCGACCAGGAGCAGCAGCTTGCCGCCGGTGGCGCCCAGCGCGTCGATGAAGATCTGCGCCGGGGGCACACCGGTCTTGCTGGCCAGCGCGCCGTCGTAGTTCTGGATGGCGAAGGTGATGCCGACCAGCAGCACCCAGCCGGCGACCAGGGAGACCAGGATCGACATCACGATGCCGCGGGGGCCGGCCTTGGCCGCGTCGTGCGTCTCCTCGGTCATGTGCGCCGAGGCGTCGTAGCCGGTGAAGGTGTACTGCGCGAGCAGCAGCCCCAGCAGTCCGACGTAGAGGCTGGAGTGCCAGCCGGTGTTGTTGGTGAAGTGGGTGAAGACGAAGGAGGCGGACTGGTGCTTCGAGGGCACCACGACCAGGGCGCCCACGATCACCAGCACGCCGAGGATGTGCCACCACACGCTGACGTTGCTGAGGAAGGAGGCCAGCTTCACGCCGAAGGTGTTCAGCAGGCCGTGGACCAGCAGCACGACGCCGAACAGCATGATCGTGTGCGCCGGGGTGGCGGCGAAACCGAACTGCAGGTCCAGCAGCGCGTTCGAGAAGGACGCGGCGCCGAAGTCGACCCCCGCGGTCACCGCGACCTGGCCGAGGAAGTTGAACCAGCCGGTGAACCAGGACCACGCCGGGCCGTGCGAGGGCGCCAGCTTCGCCGCCCAGTAGTACAGGCCGCCCGCCGTCGGGTAGCTGGAACAGACCTCGGCCATCGCCAGGCCCACGAACAGCGTCATCAGGCCGACCAGCGGCCAGCCCCAGGTGATCAGGGCGGGCCCGCCGGTGTTCATGCCGAAGCCGTACAGCGTCAGACAGCCGGAGAGGACCGAGATGATCGTGAACGAGACGGCGAAGTTCGAGAACGCCGACATCGAGCGGGCCAGCTCCTGGGCGTAGCCGAGCTCGTGGAGGCGCTGTTCATCGCTGGACAGCTGAGGGGATTGTTGTTCCTGCTCTGGGTTCGTCGCGTGCTCGTTGATGGACACCACGCCTCCGAGGGCCTCGATGATCCGCGGCGGGTACGGCCGTACCGCTACCAGCCCCGCAATAAAGGTATGGGGCGATACCTTTGTCTTCGGGTCGGCTGAGCGCAAGACCCCGGCGGGAAAATCTTGTAACGGGCGGGTTTCCGGGCCTCACGAGTGGCGCAAGCGTCACGAAAGGAAGCCCCGGAGCAGCGCCGCGGTGCCGCAGCAGTGCTCCCGCATCACCTCGCGCGCGCCGTCCGCATCGCCCTCCAGTACGGCCTCCACCAGCGCCGCGTGCTGGGTCTGCGAATGCTCCAGGTTGCGGACCAGCAGCGGGATGCAGTCCAGCAGGTCGTTGACGTTCGCCCGGACGGCGGCGTACTGCGCGGCCAGCGACACCGATCCGGACAGCTCGGCGAGGGTGAGGTGGAACAGGGTGTCGCGCCGGCGGTAGTCCGCGAGCGGCGCGTCCTGCGTCGCGGCCAGCGCCTCGCGCAGCCGGCCGGCCTGCTCGTCGGTCAGCCCGTGCGCCGCGCACAGCCCGGCCGCGCCCACCTCCAGCACCTCCCGGAACCGCAGGGTGTCCTCGACGTCGATCTTCTCGATCCGGCGGCGCAGCTCGGCCTCGCCGTGGTTCTCGGCGCGCACCCGGACGAACGTGCCGCCGTACCGCCCGCGCCGGCTCTCCACCAGGCCCTCGTCCTGGAGCACCTTCAGCACCTCGCGCAGGGTGACCCGGCTGATCTGCAGCCGCTCGGCCAACTCCCGTTCCGCGGGCAGCCGTTCGCCCTGCTGGACCAGGCCGAGCCGGACGATCTGGAGTATCTGCTCCAGCGCCTCCTCGAAGCCGTTGCCCGCGCGCACCGGCCGCAGCACCGGCGCCAGCCGGTCGTCCGTCCCGTCCATCGACACCCCTTCCCAATCAATGGTTCGTGTGCCTACCTTATGACCTCCGGATGCAGTGACAGGAGGCATTACCGTGGCAGACCGCACGCCCCCACTCTCCGTCGAGGAGCTCAGAGCCCTCGTCGACGCCGGGGAGATCGACACTGTCGTCCTCGCCTTCACCGATATGCAAGGCAGGCTCCAGGGCAAGCGGTTCGCGGCCCGCTACTTCCTCGACACCGTCCTCGACCACGGCACGGAGGGCTGCAACTACCTCCTCGCCGTCGACGTCGACCTCAACACCGTCGACGGCTACGCGATGTCGTCCTGGGAACGCGGCTACGGCGACTTCGCCATGCACGGCGACCCCGGCACCCTGCGCCGCACCCCCTGGAACCCCGGCACCGCCCTGATCACCGCCGACCTCGCCTGGCACGACGGCTCCCCGGTCGCCGCCTCACCCCGGCAGATCCTGCGCCGCCAGCTGGACCGGCTCGCCGAGCGCGGCTGGCGCGCCTTCGCCGGGACCGAGCTGGAGTTCATGCTCTTCAAGGACTCCTACGAGGACGCCTGGTCACGCGGCTACCGCGACATGAACCCCGCCAACCAGTGGAACGGCGACTACTCCGTCCTCGGCACCGGCCGCGTCGAGCCCGTCCTGCGGCGCATCCGCAACGAGATGGGCGCCGCCGGGATGACCGTCGAGTCCGCCAAGGGCGAGTGCAACCTCGGCCAGCACGAGATCGTGTTCGTCTACGACGAGGCGCTCACCACCTGCGACCAGCACTCGATCTACAAGACCGGCGCCAAGGAGATCGCCGCCCAGGAGGGCATGGCACTCACCTTCATGGCCAAGTACGACGAGCGCGAGGGCAACTCCTGCCACATCCACCTCTCGCTCCAGGACGAAGCGGGCCACCCCGTACTCGCCGACGACAGCGGCCCGTACGGCATGTCGCAGACCATGCGGCACTTCCTCGCCGGCCAGCTCGCCGCGATGCGCGACTTCACGCTCTTCTACGCCCCCAACATCAACTCCTACAAGCGCTTCCGCCCCGGCTCCTTCGCGCCCACCGCCGTCGCCTGGGGCCCCGACAACCGCACCTGCGCCCTGCGTGTCGTCGGCCACGGCCGCGCCCACCGCCTGGAGAACCGCCTCCCCGGCGGCGACGTCAACCCCTACCTCGCGGTCGCCGGCATGGTCGCGGCCGGCCTGTACGGCATCGAGCACGAGCTGGAACTCCCCGACGCCACCACCGGCAACGCCTACGCGGGCGACGCCGCCCACGTCCCCACCACCCTGCGCGAGGCCGCCGACCTGTGGGAACGCAGCGCCATCGCCCGGGAGGCCTTCGGCGACGAGGTCGTCGACCACTACCGCCACATGGCCCGCGTCGAACAGGACGCCTACGACGCCGCCGTCACGGACTGGGAGCGCTTCCGCTCCTTCGAGCGCATGTAAGGAACCACGCTGTGTCCAATGGTCCGCACGAGTTGAAGATCCTCAACCCGGCCACCGAGGAAGTGGTGGCCACCGTCCCCACCACCTCTCCCGCAGAGGTCGACGCCGCGGTCCGCCGGGCCGCGGCCGCCCAGGAGGCCTGGGCCGCGGTGGCCCCCGGCGACCGCGCCCGCCTCCTGCGCCGCTTCGCCGACGTCGTCGACGCCCGCATCCCCGAGCTCGCCGAACTGGAACGGACCGAGGCCGGCCACCCCCTGGGCAACGCGCAGTGGGAGGCGGGCAACGTCCGCGATCTGCTGCACTACGCCGCCGGGGGAGTGGAGCGGCTGACCGGCACCCAGATCCCGGTCGCCGGCGGCCTCAACATCACCGTCCAGGAACCGCTCGGCGTGGTCGCCGTGATCGCCCCCTGGAACTTCCCGATGCCGATCGCCGCCTGGGGCACCGCCCCGGCCCTCGCGGCCGGCAACGCGGTCCTGCTGAAGCCCGCCGAGACCACCCCGCTCACCGCCCTCAAGCTCGCCGAACTCGCCCTGGAGGCAGGTCTCCCCCAGAACCTCTTCCAGGTCCTGCCCGGCGAGGGCCCGGTCACCGGCACCGCACTCGTCGACCACCCCGGCGTCGCCAAGGTCGTCTTCACCGGCTCCACCGCCACCGGCCGGCAGATCGCCGCCCGCTGCGCCGCGCAGACCAAGCGGCTCACCCTCGAACTCGGCGGCAAGAGCCCCAACATCATCTTCGCCGACGCCGACATCGAGGCCGCCGCGGCCGCCGCCCCCGGCTCCTTCCTCGACAACACCGGCCAGGACTGCTGCGCCCGCAGCCGCATCCTCGTCCAGCGGAGCGTCTACGACCGCTTCCTGGAACTCCTGGAACCCGCGGTCAAGGCGTTCACCGTCGGTGACCCGGCCGATCCCGCCACGCAGATGGGCCCGCTGATCTCCGCCGCCCAGCGCGAGCGCGTACGGTCCTACGTCCCCGAGGACGCCCCGGCCGCCATCCGCGGCGAGGCCCCCACGGGCAAGGGCTTCTGGTACCCCGCCACCGTCCTGGAGGGCCGACCCGAGGACCGTACGGCCGTCGACGAGATCTTCGGCCCGGTCGCGGTCGCCATCCCCTTCGAGGACGAGGCCGACGCGGTCCGGATCGCCAACGCCACCGACTACGGCCTCTCCGGCTCCCTCTGGACCCGCGACGTGGGCCGCGCGCTGCGCGTCTCGCGGGCCGTCGCGGCCGGCAACCTCTCCGTCAACTCCCACAGCAGCGTGCGCTATTGGACCCCCTTCGGCGGGTTCAAGCAGTCCGGCCTCGGGCGCGAGCTCGGCCCGGACGCGCTGGCCGCCTTCACCGAGACCAAGAACATCTTCATCAGCACCGAGCCCAGCGAGGAGTCCCCGTGACCGACCAGACCGCAGTGTGCCGCCGCCTCGTCGGCCGTACCGCCGTGATCACCGGAGCCGGCAGCGGCATCGGCCTGGCCACCGCCCGCCGACTGGCCTCCGAAGGCGCCCACGTCGTCTGCGCCGACATCGACGAGGCGGCCGGCAAGGCCGCTGCCGAAGAGGTCGGCGGCCTCTTCGTCCAGGTCGACGTGACCGACTCCGAGCAGGTCGAGGCGCTCTACAAGGCCGCCTTCGACACCTACGGCTCGGTCGACATCACCTTCAACAACGCCGGCATCTCGCCGCCCGACGACGACTCCATCCTCACCACCGGCCTGGACGCCTGGAAGCGCGTCCAGGAGGTCAACCTCACCTCGGTCTACCTCTGCTGCAAGCACGCCCTGCCCTACATGCAGCGGCAGTTCGCCGAGACCGGTCGCGGCGGCTCCATCATCAACACCGCCTCCTTCGTGGCCGTCATGGGCGCGGCCACCTCCCAGATCAGCTACACCGCCTCCAAGGGCGGCGTGCTCGCGATGTCCCGCGAACTGGGCGTGCAGTTCGCCCGGGAGGGCATCCGGGTCAACGCCCTGTGCCCCGGGCCGGTCAACACCCCGCTGCTCAAGGAGCTGTTCGCCAAGGACCCCGAGCGCGCCGCGCGCCGCCTGGTGCACGTCCCGGTCGGCCGGTTCGCCGAGCCCGAGGAGATCGCCTCCGCGGTCGCCTTCCTCGCCAGTGACGACTCGTCATTCGTCAACGCCGCCGAATTCCTGGTCGACGGAGGCATCGCGGGAGCGTACGTCACACCGGTGTGAGCGCGCGTTGTTCACTTCCGCGTAAGCGCCCCGGCGGCCGGATGTCGCACGACGTCCGGCCGCCGTACGCTAGCGTCCGCCTTCGATCCTTCGTTCGACAGGAGTTACATCCATGCTCACCAAGCGTCGCTGGCTGGCAGCGGGTGCTGCCCTCGCGGTCGTCGGAGGCGGCGTCGCGGTCGCGCAGACGGCCACCGCACAGCCGGCCCCGCACCGCTGTCCCACCCTCCACATCTCCAAGGGCTGGTACGGCGACAACCACGCCAAGCTGCAGAAGATGATCGACGAGCGCGGAAGCTGCTCGGGATCCGGGGGCGCGCGGCCGGTCGCGACCTTCGACTGGGACAACACCGTCGTCAAGAACGACATCTCCGACGCCACGCTGGCCTGGATGCTCCGGCACGACAAGGTGCTGCGCCCGGCGAGCTGGAAGGCCACCAACAAGTGGCTGACCGACGCCGCCGCCGACGCGCTCACCAAGGCATGCGGCACCTCCGTGCCCGCCGGCCACCCGCTGCCGACGTCGACCGACACCGACTGCACCGACGAGATCCTCGACGTCTACAACGACGAGAAGACCTCCGGCGGCAAGGAGGCGTTCGCGGGGGAGTGGAACCACCGGCGCACGGTCCCCTCCTACGTCTGGATCACCCAGCTGTTCGCCGGCCACAGCCCGGCCACCCTGACCTCGTACGCCGCCGAGGCCCGCAAGCAGAACCTCGCCGCGCCGATCGGCACCGAGCAGACGGTCGGCACGCACAAGTGGGCCGGCTACGTTCGCTACTACGACCAGCAGCGCGACCTCATCGGCACCCTCAAGAAGGCCGGCTTCGACGTCTACATCGTCTCCGCCTCCGCCGAGCCGCTGGTCCGCGCCTGGGCACCCGGTGTGGGCATCGACCGCGAGCACATCATCGGCATCCGCAACCTCGTCCGCGACGGCAAGCTCACCACCGGCGTCGAGGGCTGTGGTGACGTCAAGGACACCAACGGCGAGGTCCTGACGTACATGGACGGCAAGCGCTGCTGGATCAACCAGGAGATCTTCCACGTCAAGGGCGCCAAGGCCTGGCAGCAGCAGGACCGGGCGCACCGCCCCGCCTTCGCGGCCGGCGACGCCGAGACCGACGTGACCTTCGTCGGCGACGCCACCGCCGGACACCTGGCCATCAACCGCAACAAGACCGAGCTGATGTGCCGGGCGTACGACAACGCCGACCACCGCTGGATCGTCAACCCGATGTTCATCGAGCCCAAGCAGCGCAAGGCCGACCCGTACCCGTGCGCGAGCACCGGCTACACCCGGCCCGACGGCACCCTCGGGCCCGTCCACCGCGCCGACGGCTCGGTCGTCCCGGACCAGCAGGACACCGTCTACTGACCCGGTGAACGTCACCGCACGGGAGGGCCGCACCGCTCAGAGGAAGGTGCGGCCCTCCCCGCGGTACGTCGGCACGGTGTCCACCACCCGGTCCCCGTCGATCAGCCGCAGCGCGTCGAACCGCTCGCACAGCTCCCCGGCCTTGGCGTGCCGGAACCACACCTTGTCGCCGATCGCCAGCCCGTCCGCGGCCGCCCCCAGCAACGGCGTCTGCACCTCACCCGGGCCCTCCTGGGGGTCGTAGCGCAACCCGGCCGGCAGATACGGCACCGGCAGCCGGTCCGCGCCCGCCACCCCCGACGCCGGATAGCCACCGCCCAGCACCGTCACCACCCCCGGCCCCGGCCGGCGCACCACCGGCTGGGCGAACAGCGCCGCCGGACGGCCGCTGAACGAACGGAAGTTGTCGAACAGCCGCGGCACGTACAGCCCCGAACCCGCCGCGACCTCGGTGACCGCCGCCTCCGCCGCCGTGTGCTGCACACTGCCGGTCCCGCCGCCGTTGACGAACTCCAGCCGCGGTGCCACCGCCCGCACCGCCCGTACGGCCTCCCAGCGCCGCTGCGCCAGCTCCCGGCGCGCCGCCGCCTGCATCATCCGCACCGTCCGCGAGAACACCGGCTTGCCGTCGACCTCGTCACCCACCCCCGCCACATGCCCCTCGTACGCCATCAGGCCCACCAGCCGGAAACCGGGGCGGCGCGCCACCGTCCGGGCCAGCGCGGCCAGTTGGGACGGCTCCCGCAGCGGTGAGCGCCGGGCACCGAAGCGCACCTTCCCGCCCAGCAGCCGGTACGAGGTGTCCAGCTCCAGGCACACCCGGACCTCCTCGCCGCCGTGCCCCGCGGGCCGGGCCGCGTCGATCAGATCCAGCTGCGCCGGATCGTCGACCATCACCGTCACCGCCGTCGCGAGCTTCGGATCGGCGGTCAGCTCGGCGAACCCCGCCCGGTCCGCCGACGGGTACGCGAGCAGGACGTCCGCGAAGCCCGAACGCGCCAGCCACAGCGACTCGGCCAGTGTGAAACTCATGATCCCGGCGAAGCCCTCCCGCGCCAGCACCCGCTCCAGCAGGGCCCGGCAGCGCACCGACTTGCTCGCCACCCGGATCGGCTTCCCCTTCGCCCGGCGCACCAGATCGGCCGCGTTGGCGTCGAACGCCCGCAGGTCGACGACGGCCAGCGGCGCGTCGAGATGGGCGGTCGCCCGGTCATAAGCGGCTTTGTCGCCGTACGCATCGACTCTCAGCTGGGACATGGCCGCAGCCTGCCAGACCCTCTTACCACTGGGTAGGGGTGAGATCCCGACAGAGCGGACAGGGCAGCGGCCGGGTGGGTACCCCCAGTTCCTTCCGAGCCCGGGGGAGGGATGGAGCACCGGCGGCGCCAGCCCGTAGAGTGGCCCGACACCGCGACCAGCAGGTCAGCGGCGTGTTGTCCGAATACCAACCTCCCTGCCCCGATTGCGGATCGGGGGCCGGGGATCACGGCGCAAGGGGGAGCGCGGGTGAGCACCGACGCAGATTTCGTCGATCCGCGGCACGTCCCGCCCATACCCCCGCGGCCGCCCCGGCAGCCCGCGGCGGCCGCGACACCGGAGCCGGACGACGACCCGCGCACGACCGTCCTGCGCCGACAGTTCCCGGCCGAGCCGTCCGTCCCCCCGCAGGCACCCCCGGCGGCCCCCGGCGTACCGCCGCGCCCCGCCGCCCCGCCGCCCCCGCCCCCCGCGCAGCCACCCGCCGCCGGCGCGCCCCGACCGCCCCACACCGGGACGCCGCCCACCCCCGCCGCGCCGCCGCACCCGGCCGGGCGTCCGGCCGCGTTCCGCGACACCGCCGCCTTCCACCTGGCCAACAGCCAGAACCTGTGGAACGGCCCCCAGGAACCCGCCGCCCGCCCGACGACCACCCCGCCCGGCCGGCAGCCCTGGCCCACAACTCCCCGCCCGCCGCAGGGAGTTGCCACCGGCCCGGCACCCACCCGCCGGTTCCCCGCGGGCCGCCGCCCCACCGGCCGGGTGCTCGCCGCCGCGGCCTGCCTCGTCCTGGGCATCGGCCTGCTCGGCGGCGCCGCGGCCGGCAGCTGGCTCACCGACGACCCCGAGGACGCCCCGCCCACCGCCGCGGCCACCTTCACCAAGGGCCGCGACGCCTGGCGCAACACCCCGGTCGACACCCTCTTCCCCCGCACCGTCGAGGGCCTGGGCGTCGGCCCCGGCGGCGCCGACCGGACCTGGACCCGGATCGCGGTCGCCCCCGACAGCGACTGCACCGGCGCCTACGACCACAAGCTCACCCAGGCCCTCGCCGGGGCCGGCTGCGTCCGCCTGCTGCGCGCCACGTACCTCGACGCCACCCGCTCCAGCGTCATCACCGTCGGCGCCCAGACCACCCGGACCGACCCGGCCGGCATGCTCGCCCTCAACACCCGCTTCAGCACCAAGAGCCTGGCCGACCGCACCGACCTGATGCCGGTGCCGTACGCCCCCAAGGGCACCGCCGCCGAGGGCTTCGGGCGCGCCCAGCGGGCCAGCTGGACCGTCCGGGTGCTCACCGACGTCCCGGTGATCGTCTACGCCGTCTCCGGCTTCGCCGACGGCCGCGCCGTCACCGAGCCGCAGCCCGCCGAGGCCGCGGTCCGCCCCGGCGCCACCACCGCCCCCGCCGAATCCGGCCTCGGCCACGACGCCAAGGACCTCGCCGACCGCATCGAGAACGACTTCCGCAAGGCCGCCGGCACCCCCACCCAGCCCAGGGAGGACGCGCCATGACGCAGACCCCGCTGCGCGCGGCCGCCCTCGCCCTGGCCGCCGCCGCGCTCACCGTCCTGCCCGCCGTACCCGCCAGGGCCGACGCCATCCGCGCCCAGGAATGGGGCCTGCAGGCGGTCCACGCCCAGCAGGCCTGGCGCACCACCAAGGGCGAGGGCGTCACGGTCGCCGTCCTGGACACCGGCGTCGACGCCAACCACCCCGACCTCCAGGGCCAGGTCCTGCCCGAGAAGGACCTGGTCGGCTTCGGCGCCGGCCCGGGCGACGCGGCCTGGGCCCGGCACGGCACCGGCATGGCCAGCGTCATAGCGGGCCACGGCCACGGCGCCGGCCGCCAGGACGGCGTGCTCGGCATCGCCCCCGCCGCCAAGATCCTCCCGGTCCGGGTGATCCTGGAGGACAACGACCCGCAGCGCGAACGCGCCCGCACGGAGAAGGCCGGCGCACTCGCCGACGGCATCCGCTGGGCCGCCGACCACGGCGCCGACGTCATCAGCATGTCCCTGGGCGACGACAGCGAGTCCGCCCATCCCGAGCCGCGCGAGGACGCCGCCATCCAGTACGCCCTCGGCAAGGGCATCCCCGTCGTCGCCTCCGCGGGCAACGGCGGCGACAAGGGCAACCACGTGTCCTACCCCGCCGCGTACCCGGGCGTCATCGCCACCACGGCCGTCACCCACCAGGGCGACCGCGCCCACTTCTCCACCCGCCACTGGTACGCCACGGTCAGCGCCCCCGGCGAGGACATCCTCATGGCCGGCAACGACGACGGCTACCTCTCCGGCTGGGGCACCAGCCCCGCCGCGGCCTTCACCTCCGGCGCCATCGCCCTGATCCGCTCGGCCCACCCCCACCTGAGCCCCGCCCAGATCCGCCACCTGCTCACGTCGACCGCCCAGGACACGCCCCAGGGCGGCCGCGACGACGACTACGGCGCCGGCCTGATCGACCCCGCCGCCGCCCTCCAGGCCGCCGACGACCTGCGCCCCGCCCCCCAGAAACCGTCCTCCGCGGCCTACCACCACACATACTTCGGCCCCGGCCCCACCGAGGACGCCCCCGAGGACACCCCCACCAACTGGCTCCCCTGGGCAGCCGGAGCCACCGGCGTGGCCTTGATGTCGGCAGCCCTCCTCCTCTGGCGAACCCGCCCCTGAACCACCCCAGCCCCCACCGCCCTTCCCCCCTCCCCCAACGGGAGGGGACGGGCCGGAGGGGCCGGTGTTTGGGACGTAAAGCGACAGCAGTCCCAAACACCGGCCCCGGAGGCCCGTCACCGCACCCCAACAACCCCAGCCCGCCGCAGGCGCAACGGAGAGAAACAACCGCGGCGCCGCAGACGGGTACGTACGGGGGCGCCGCCAAGCGCAACGGCGAGCAACCCCGACGGCGGGAAAGCCAGCTACGTGGGAGGCACCGCAAAGCGCAACCGCGGGCCAGCCGACAACGTACGCCGAGCCCCCGATACGCTCGGGCCCGTGCAGAAGAACATTCCCGACTCGCCCTTTTCCGACGACGACGGGTCCGCCGATCCCGCCCTCGCCGCAGCTCTGGCGGCGTACCAGGAGGACCGGTCCACCGAGCCCGCGCTGCTGACCGCCCTGGCCGGCGCCCGGCTCCTCGTACCCGTCGTCGCGATCCTCGGTGAGGTCGAGACGGGACCCGACGGCCTGCGTCGCGAGAAGACCAGTGACATGGCCGTGCCCACCCTCCAGGCCCCGGACGGGCGGCGTGCCCTCCCCGCCTTCACCAGCACGGAGACCCTGCACCGCTGGCGCCCGGACGCCCGGCCGGTGGCCGTCCCGCTCCAGCAGGCACTGCTGGCCGCCTCGCACGAGCAGGCCGACACCGTCGTGATCGACCTGGCGGGCCCGGTCACCTACCAGCTCACCGGGCCCGCGCTGCGCGCCCTCGCCGAGGGGCGTACGACCGCCGACCCGCTCGCCGACCCGGCCGTCACCGAGGCCCTGCGCGCCCTCCTCGCCGCCGAGCCGGCCGTCCTCGCCGCCCGGCTGGTGCCGTCCGGCGAGACCGACGGGACCCTTGCCCTGGGCCTGGCCGCCGACGCCCCCACCGCCGAGGTCGCCCAGCGGCTGGCGCAGGCGCTGGCCGCCGACGAGGTCCTGCGCGCCCGGCTCGTACGGGGCCTGGACCTGGCGCTCCTGCCGCCCGGTGCGGCGACCGCCGGGGAACCGCTCTACCAGCGCTGACGAGACCCGCGGCGGATGCTTCCCCGGGCCGTGCCACGGCGGCCCCGGGAAGATCGCCGACGGGCGGGTTCGTCCTCCGGGCCGCACAATGCGAGGAGAGCTCAAGATCCACGCGAGGAGAGCCCACATGGAGACAACGGAGACCCCCTCGGTCGTGACCCGCACCGTCGTGTCCGAATTCCTCGGCACGCTGCTCCTGGTCTTCTTCGCCGTCGGCTCGGCGGTGCTGGCCGGCGAGTACATCGGCACCTTCGGCATCGCCCTGGCCTTCGGCTTCACCATGCTGGCCCTGGCCTACGCGCTCGGGCCGATCTCGGGCAGCCACCTCAACCCCGCGGTGACCCTGGGCATGCTGCTGTCCCGCCGGATCACCCTCCGTACGGCCGTCGAGTACTGGATCGCCCAGATCCTCGGCGCCATCGTGGGGGCCGCGCTGCTCTTCCTGGTCGCCAAGCAGGTCCCCGGCCTGCAGACCCATGCCGCCTTCGGCACGAACGGCTGGGGCGACCGTTCGGCGGTGCACCTCAACCTCGGCGGTGCCTTCGTCGCCGAGATGGTGATGACCTTCCTCTACGTCTTCGTCTTCCTGGCGGTCACCCACCGGGTGGCCGTGATCGGCTTCGACGGCCTGCCGATCGGTCTGGCACTGGCCACCGTCCACCTCATCGGCATCCCGCTGGACGGCACCTCCGTGAACCCGGCCCGCTCCATCGGTCCCGCGTTGTTCGCGGGCGGCGCCGCCATCACCCAGCTGTGGCTCTTCATCGTGGCGCCCCTGATCGGCGGGGCGATCGCCGCGGTGGTCCACCAGGTCACCCACCCGCCGCAGGAGCCGGTGCTCGTCGCCGACCAGGTCTCGCCGCGCGAGCCGAGCGCGGGCCCCGACGAACGGGTCTGACCCCACGGCTCACGGATCACGGGTCACGGGTACGGACCACGGGTCCGGCGACCCCTTCTCTTCCTTCTCTTCCTTCTCTTCCTTCCGACATCACACGAGCCCCGGCCGCATCGGCCGGGGCTCGTCGTCTCGCGCAAAGTCGCAAGGGTGCGGACCAGAGGGTGCGGACTAGCCGTAGACCGGCCCGGTGAACTTCTCCCCGGGGCCCTGACCCGGCTCGTCCGGCACGACCGAGGCCTCGCGGAAGGCCAGCTGCAGCGACTTCAGGCCGTCCCGCAGCGGTGCCGCGTGGTACGAGCCGATCTCGGTGGCGCTGGCGGTGACCAGACCGGCCAGCGCCTGGATGAGCTTGCGCGCCTCGTCGAGGTCCTTGTGCGCCTCGCCGTCCTCGGCGAGCCCCAGGTTGACCGCCGCCGAGCTCATCAGATGCACCGCGACGGTGGTGATCACCTCGACCGCCGGGACGTCCGCGATGTCCCGGGTCATGGCGTCGAAGTCGGGGCTCGCCGCGTGCGGGGTGCCGGACGGCTCGGGCGCGTCGGACGGCTGCGGGGTCTGGTCGCTCATGTCTTAAGGGCTTCTTCCTGAAAGAGGGGTCCGCTCCAGCCTATGGCCCGCCTCCGCGGGCCCGGCGTCCGGGACTGTCCCCTTGACGGGCGGCGCCCGCACAGCGGCGTACGAGTGGGGGCCGGGGCTTGACTCGTGTATTCTGGTGTTCCGACCGGCCGGACACTCATGTGACCGGCCCACAAGTGGAGGCTCCGTTCTCCCACCCGGCCGACCTCAGGTTGGCGGGTCAACGGTCCGGCTGCGCCCCGCGGAGACTTCGCGGCGGTGCTCCAGATCTATGTGGAGCCCCGCCTGTGTCCCGTCCGGGGCATTTTTCATGTACCGGCGCGGTTGGTCACACCGAACAGACGTTACGCGGCAGTCCGCCAGGCCGTCGCGTGGTGCTACCGAGGAGGATCCATCAGCGCCGAGCCCCGCATCAACGACCGGATTCGCGTCCCCGAGGTGCGACTCGTCGGTCCCAGTGGCGAGCAGGTCGGCATTGTGCCGCTTGCCAAGGCCCTGGAGCTTGCGCAGGAGTACGACCTCGACCTGGTCGAGGTGGCGGCGAACGCCCGTCCGCCGGTCTGCAAGCTCATGGACTACGGAAAGTTCAAGTACGAGTCGGCCATGAAGGCCCGTGAGGCGCGCAAGAACCAGGCGCACACGGTCATCAAGGAGATGAAGCTCCGGCCGAAGATCGACCCGCACGACTATGACACCAAGAAGGGTCACGTCGTCCGGTTCCTCAAGCAGGGTGACAAGGTCAAGATCACGATCATGTTCCGTGGTCGCGAGCAGTCCCGCCCCGAGCTGGGCTTCCGACTGCTGCAGCGGCTCGCGGAGGACGTCCAGGAGCTCGGCTTCATCGAGTCGAACCCGAAGCAGGACGGCCGCAACATGATCATGGTCCTCGGTCCGCACAAGAAGAAGACCGAGGCGATGGCCGAGGCCCGTGAGGCGCAGGCCGCCCGCAAGGCGGAGCGCCAGGGTGGTGCTCCTGTGGAGGAGCCCGCCGGGGAGCCCGCCGAGGCGTGATCCATGGGCGAGAGCCCCGGATTCATGCCGGGGCAACCCGCCCCGGACACCAACCGATACATCTGACGCTCCCGCCAGCCGGCCCGTGCCGGTGGGAGCGCCACTGACGAGGAGAGAACGGCGCATGCCGAAGAACAAGACGCACAGCGGTGCCAGCAAGCGCTTCAAGGTCACCGGCTCCGGCAAGGTGCTGCGCGAGCGCGCCGGCAAGCGCCACCTGCTCGAGCACAAGTCGTCCCGCGTGACGCGTCGCCTCACCGGCAACGCCGAGATGGCCCCGGGCGACGCCGCGAAGATCAAGAAGCTTCTCGGCAAGTGAGTCGCCGCGCCCCGCTGACCCAGCGGGGTGCGCGACGCGGACCGGGACCCAATCGATTCGGGCCGTGTGACGACAACCACGGCCCCGCTACAAGGAGTTAACAAGTGGCACGCGTCAAGCGGGCAGTCAACGCCCACAAGAAGCGCCGGGCGATCCTCGAGCAGGCCAGCGGCTACCGCGGCCAGCGCTCCCGCCTGTACCGCAAGGCGAAGGAGCAGGTCACCCACTCCCTCGTCTACAACTACAACGACCGCAAGAAGCGCAAGGGCGACTTCCGTCAGCTGTGGATCCAGCGCATCAACGCCGCTGCCCGCGCCAACGGCATGACGTACAACCGCTTCATCCAGGGTCTGAAGGCCGCCAACATCGAGGTGGACCGCAAGATCCTGGCCGACCTCGCGGTCAACGACAGCAACGCGTTCGCCGCGCTCGTCGAGGTGGCCCAGAAGGCCCTGCCGAGCGACGTCAACGCCCCGAAGGCTGCCTGAACGCCAGCCTGACGACGTGGCCGTCACGACCGACGCGGTCGTGACGCCGTCGCGATCGGACCCGTAGGCCCCGGGCCTGCGGGTCCGCCGCTTTTCCGGCCCAGGCCCGCCCGGCCCGGCCGGGCCCCCGCACCGAACCACAGAAGCGAGCCGCCGCCCATGGGCACCCCCGAGCTGATCTCCCCGCGTTCCCCGCGCGTCACCGCCGCCCGGCGGCTGGCCCGCCGCGCTTTCCGCGGCAAGGAGCGCCGGTTCATCGCCGAGGGCCCGCAGGCCGTACGGGAGGCCATCGCGCACCGCACGGACGGCGCCGCCACGCTCATCGAGCTGTTCGCCACCGTCGAGGCCGCCGAGCGCCACCACGAGATCGTCGGGGCGGCCCGCGCGGCCGGGGTCCGGGTGCACCTCGCCGACGACCGGACCATCGGGGACATCTCCCAGACGGTCACCCCGCAGGGCCTGCTCGGCGTCTGCCGCTTCCTCGACTCGCCGTTCGAGGAGATCCTCGCCGCCCGCCCGAAGCTGGTCGCGGTGCTCGCCCACGTCCGCGACCCCGGCAACGCCGGTACGGTCCTGCGCTGCGCGGACGCCGCCGGCGCGGACGCCGTGGTGCTCACCGACGCCTCCGTCGACCTGTACAACCCCAAGTCCGTACGGGCGTCGGTCGGTTCCCTCTTCCATCTCCCGGTCGCGGTCGGCGTACCGGTCGAGCAGGTGGTGTCCGGGCTCAAGGGTGCCGGCGCACGGATCCTCGCCGCGGACGGCGCCGGCGACCGGGACCTGGACGCCGAGCTGGACACCGGATCCATGGGCGGGCCCACCGCCTGGGTCTTCGGCAACGAGGCGTGGGGCCTGCCCGAGGAGACCCGGGCGCTCGCCGACGCCGTCGTACGCGTCCCCATCCACGGCAGGGCCGAGAGCCTCAACCTCGCCACCGCCGCCGCGGTCTGCCTCTACGCCTCGGCCCGGGCCCAGCGCGGCCCCGGTGGCTGCCGCTCCGCGTCACCCGCCTGAGGGGCGTCCACCGGAACACCCGGCACATCCGAGGCGAGCTAGTAGTGTTGCGTGCCCGGGGGCCCGGAAGGGGGTAACGGGGATGAGTGTGAGGACTTCCGGCATCACAGCACGCGCCGACGGCAGCCCGTCCGACGGACCGGCCGGCCGCCCGCCGCCGGCCCGCGCGGTGGCGTCCACCGCCCCGGACACCGGGCTCGACCCCGACGACCTTCCGGACGGCCTGGTGGTCGCCGACGCGACCGGCCGGGTCAGCTGCTTCAACGCCGCGGCCGCCAGGATCACCGGCCTCGCCCCCGAGGACGCGCTCGGCCGCCCCCTGGAGGAGGCCCTGCCGCTCCAGGACATCGAGGGCCGCCGCTGGTGGCGGCTGACCGACCCCTACGGCGGCCTGGCCATCCGCCGCGGCCAGCCCGAGCGCAACCTCCTGCTCGGCGGCCGCGAGGTGCTGGTCTCCGCCCGCTACGTCCGCGGCCGCCCGGGCGGGCCGGTCGAGCGGCTGGTGATCGCGCTGCGCGGCACCGAAGCCCGGCGCCGTACCGAGCTCAGCCACGCCGAACTGATCGCCACCGTCGCCCACGAGCTCCGCTCGCCCCTGACCTCCGTCAAGGGCTTCACCGCCACCCTCCTCCAGAAGTGGGAACGCTTCACCGACGACCAGAAGCGGCTGATGCTGGAGACGGTCGACGCCGACGCCAACCGCGTCACCCGGCTGATCGCCGAACTGCTCGACATCTCCCGGATCGACTCCGGGCGGCTGGAGGTGCGCCGGCAGCGGGTCGACATGATCGCCGCGGTGCGCCGGCACGTCCAGGCGCAGACCACCGCCGGCCAGCGGCCGGACCGCTTTCTGATCCGGATGCGGGAACCCCTGCCCGATCTGTGGGCGGACCCGGACAAGGTGGACCAGGTGCTCGGCAATCTCCTGGAAAATGCGGTGCGCCACGGCGAGGGAACGGTCACCATCGAGGTCGGACCGACAACGGACGCCACCAGCACGGAAGGGACGAGCGTCACCGTGAGCGACGAGGGCCCCGGCATCCCGGAGGAGTCGATGAGCCGCGTGTTCACCCGCTTCTGGCGGGGCAGCAAGCGCGGTGGCACCGGCCTGGGCCTCTACATCGTCAAGGGCATCGTCGAGGCCCACGGCGGCACGATCACGGTCGGCCGGGCGTCCACCGGCGGCGCCCAGTTCCGATTCAGCCTGCCCGTCGCGACCCCGGCCTTTATGAATTAGAGCGCAGCGTCGTGCAAGGGTGGTGGCGGGCGACGGTCGGGCCTGAGGGAGTGCGCGCCGGGCGTCCCCCAGGGGCTCGGGCCGGCCGCGCCACCCGTCCCCCTTAGACTTGACCTTTGGCACCTTTGGCGCACAGGCATCGCGGGCGCAGCGCGGGCTCGGCCCATACGACCCATGTGATCGAAGAGCCGAGGCGAAGCGAGCCAAGCCAAGCCAGTCCACCGGAAGCACGGGAAGAGATGTCCGCACCCAATAAGTCGTACGACCCTGTCGAGGTCGAAGCCCTGAAACCGGAAGAGATCGCCGCCCGGCTGGACGAGGCGCTGGCCGCCGTCGCCGCCGCGGCCGATCTGGAGCAGCTGCGCGAGGTGAAGGCCGCCCACGCCGGCGACCGCTCGCCGCTCGCCCTCGCCAACCGGGAGATCGGTGCCCTGCCGCCGCACGCCAAGGCGGACGCCGGCAAGCGCGTCGGCCAGGCCCGCGGCCGCGTCAACCAGGCGCTCAAGGCCCGCCAGGAAGAGCTGGAGGCGGAGCGCGACGCGCGGGTGCTGGTCGAGGAGGCGGTGGACGTCACGCTGCCCTACGACCGCGTCCCGGCCGGCGCCCGGCACCCGCTCACCACCTTCATGGAGCGGGTCGCGGACGTCTTCGTCGCGATGGGCTACGAGATCGCCGAAGGCCCCGAGGTCGAGGCGGAGTGGTTCAACTTCGACGCCCTGAACTTCGTGCCGGACCACCCGGCGCGCCAGATGCAGGACACCTTCTTCGTCAAGGCTGGGGGCACCTCCCGGACGGAGTCTGGGGGAGGCGCCCAGGGCGATGAGTCCGGTGTCGTGCTGCGCACCCACACCTCGCCGGTCCAGGCCCGCACCCTGGTCGACCGCGAGCCGCCGGTCTACGTCGTCTGCCCGGGGCGGGTCTACCGCACCGACGAGCTGGACGCCACGCACTCCCCGGTCTTCCACCAGATCGAGCTGCTCGCCGTCGACGAGGGCCTGACCATGGCCGACCTCAAGGGCACCCTCGACCACATGGTCCGGGCGCTGTTCGGCCCCGACATGAAGACCCGGCTGCGGCCGAACTACTTCCCGTTCACCGAGCCGTCCGCCGAGATGGACATGGTCTGCTACGTCTGCCGTGGCGAGTCCGTGGGCAACCCCGACCGGCCGTGCCGTACGTGCTCCAGCGAGGGGTGGATCGAGCTGGGCGGCTGCGGGATGGTCAACCCCAAGGTGCTCATCGCCTGCGGCGTCGACCCGGAGAAGTACAGCGGCTTCGCCTTCGGGTTCGGAATCGACCGGATGCTGATGTTCCGGCACAACGTGGAAGACATGCGCGACATGTTCGAGGGCGACGTCCGGTTCACCCGGCCGTTCGGGATGGAGATCTGATGCGGGTCCCGCTTTCTTGGCTGCGGGAGTACGTCGACCTGCCGGCGACGGAGACCGGCCGGGACGTACAGGAAAAGCTCATCGCGGTCGGCCTGGAGGTCGAGACCGTCGAGCGCCTCGGCGCGGACCTCAAGGGCCCGCTCGTCGTCGGCCAGGTGCTGACCATCGAGGAGCTGGAGGGCTTCAAGAAGCCGATCCGCTTCTGCACCGTCGACGTCGGCCGGGCCAACGGCACCGGTGAGCCGCAGGAGATCGTCTGCGGCGCCCGTAACTTCGCCGTCGGCGACAAGGTCGTCGTTGTCCTCCCCGGCGCCGAGCTGCCCGGCGGTTTCAAGATCGCCGCCCGGAAGACCTACGGCAAGAAGTCGCACGGCATGATCTGCTCCGGCGACGAGCTCGGCATGGGCGACGACGGTACGCACGGCATCATCGTGCTGCCGCCGGAGTACGAGGTCGGCACCGACGCCATCGAGCTGCTGGAGCTCGTCGACGAGGTGCTGGACATCGCCGTCACCCCGGACCGCGGCTACTGCCTGTCGATGCGCGGCGTGGCCCGCGAGACCGCCATCGCCTACGGGCTGCCGCTGCGCGACCCGGCGCTGCTGGACGTCCCGCCGCCGAACGCCGCCGGCTACCCGGTGCAGGTCGCCGACCCGATCGGCTGCGACCGCTTCACCGCGCGGACGGTCACCGGCCTGGAGCCCGGCGCCCGCACCCCGCTGTGGATGCAGCGCCGGCTGCAGAAGGCCGGCATGCGCCCGATCTCGCTCGCCGTCGACATCACCAACTACGTGATGCTGGAGCTCGGCCAGCCGCTGCACGCCTACGACCGCACCACGGTCGACGGCCCGATCGGCGTCCGCCGTGCCACCCCCGGCGAGAAGCTGACCACCCTGGACGGCACCAAGCGCGCGCTGGACGCCGGGGACCTGGTCATCACCGACAACCGCGGCCCCATCGGGCTCGCCGGTGTCATGGGCGGCGCCAACACCGAGATCGCCGCCCCGGTCACCGACCCGGAGACCGGTGAGCTGCGCGGCACCACCGACGTCGTGATCGAGGCCGCGCACTTCGACGCGATCGCCATCGCCCGTACGGCGCGCCGGCACAAGCTGTCCTCCGAGGCGGCCAAGCGCTTCGAGCGCGGGGTGGACCCGGAGGCGGCGTCGGCGGCGGCGCAGCGCACCGTCGACCTGCTGGTGCTGCTCGCCGGCGGTACCGCCGGGGAAGGTGTCACCGAGGTCGTCTCGCCCCGCGGGCCGCGCACGATCACCATCCCGGCGAACCACCCGGACAAGGTCGCCGGTGTCACCTACGGCCGGGAGACCGTCGTCCGCCGCCTCCAGCAGGTCGGCTGCGATGTCTACGGCCAGGACGAGTTGGTCGTCACCGTGCCGTCCTGGCGGCCGGACCTCTCGGACCCCAACGACCTGGCCGAAGAGGTCATCCGCCTGGAGGGCTACGAGAACCTGCCCTCCACCCTGCCGAAGCCGCCGGCCGGCCGGGGCCTGACGGAGCGCCAGCGACTGCACCGCAGGGTCGGCCGGGCGCTGGCCGGTGCGGGCTACGTCGAGGCGCTGAACTACCCGTTCACCGGCTCGCACGTCCTGGACCAGCTCGGCATCGAGGCGGACGACCCGCGCCGTTCGGCGGTCACCCTCGTCAACCCGCTCTCCGACGAGGAGCCCGACCTCCGCACGACGCTCATCCCCGGGCTGCTGGGCGCGCTCCGCCGCAACTACGGCCGGGGCACGCACGACCTCGCGCTCTTCGAGACCGGTCCGGTCTTCCGGGCGAGCGGTGACGAGAAGCCGGCCAGCCGGCTGGTCGTCGACCGCCGGCCGACCGACGACGAGATCGCCTCGCTGGACGCCTCGCTGCCGCAGCAGCCGCGGCGCGCCGCGGTGGTCCTCGCCGGCCACCGCGAGCAGCCCGGCTGGTGGGGCGGCGGTCGTCCGTCCGACTGGGCGGACGCCATCGAGGCCGGCCGTACGGTCGCCCGGGAGGCGGGCGTCGAGCTGATCATCCGTCAGGACCAGCACGCGCCGTTCCACCCGGGCCGGTGCGCGGCGCTGCTCGCCGTCGTCGACGGCGAGGAGGTCCTCGTCGGCAACGCCGGTGAGCTGCACCCGCGGGTCATCAAGACGCTGTCCCTGCCGGAGCGCACCTGCGCGATGGAGATCGACCTGGACCGTCTGGAGCGGGCCGGCGCCGGCCCGCTGAAGGCGCCCTCGATCTCCTCGTTCCCGGTCGCCACCCAGGACGTGGCGCTCGTCGTCGACGACAGCGTCCCGGCGGCGGACGTCGAGGCCGCGCTGCGCGACGGGGCCGGTGAACTCCTGGAGGCGCTGCGGCTGTTCGACATCTTCACCGGTGAGCAGCTCGGGGCCGGCAAGAAGTCGCTGGCGTACGCGCTGCGCTTCCGCGCCGCGGACCGCACGCTGACCGCGGAGGAGGCGTCGGCCGCCCGGGACGCGGCGGTAGCGTCGGCCGTGGAGCGGACCGGAGCGGTGCTGCGCGGCTGACCCGCGCACGAGCCCGGTGGAGGGCGTGGACGGCACGGCCGTCCACGCCCTCTTCGCATGCCGCGCCGTTTTGTCGACGATCCGATCCATACACCATCACCCAATCGGGTGGTGATGTACGTTTCGTCGCGGAACGGATACGGAACGTCGCGAGAATCGATCCGGTCGAGCCAGACCACCGGCTGGGGGGACCATCGGCATGATCCGAGCCTGGGCGAGGACAGGCGCACGCGACCGGGCGAGCCGTGCCCGGCGCGGTCTCGTCCTCGTGCTGCCCGGACTCTGGGTGCTGGGCGTGGTCACCTGGGAGCTCTGCGAGCCGACCGGCGGCCGGCTGCTGCAACTCCTCGCCGCGGCGCCGGCCATCGCCTGCGCGGGCACCGGCCGCCGGCAGTGCGTCCTGCTCGGCGGGGTGTGCGCCCTGGCCGCCCTGGTCCCGTTCGGCGCGGGCGACGCCGGCCCCGGCCCGGGTACCCGGGTGATGACCTGCGGGGCGGTCCTCGCGGTGGTCGGCGCCAGCTATCTGACGGCCGGCCGCAGGAAGCGGCTGCTGCGGGAGCTGGAGCGCACCCGCGAGGTCGCCACGGCCGCCCAGCGGGTCCTGCTGCGGCCGCTGCCGCCGCGGATCGGCGGGCTGGTCCTGGCGGCCGACCACCTCTCCGCGAGTGAGGGCGCGGTGGTGGGCGGGGACCTCTACGAGGTCGTCGGCACCCGGTACGGCGTCCGGGCGGTGATCGGCGACGTCCGCGGGCACGGCCTCGCGGCCATAGGCACGGTCGGGGCGATGCTCGGCAGCTTCCGCGAGGCCGCGCACGACGAGCCCGAACTCGCCGGTGTGCTGCGGCGGTTGGAGCGGGCCCACCAGCGGCATCTCGGGGAGCGGGCGCGCCGGGCGGACCCGGCGGACGTCGGTGCGGCGAGCCCGGCCGCGGAGGAGTTCGTGACGCTGCTGCTGGTGCAGATCGCCCCGGACGGCTCGGTGACGGCGCTCAACTGCGGGCATCCGTGGCCGTATCGCCTCGTGTGGCGGGCGGTGGACCCGGTGGCGCCGCTCGCCCCGGGCGAGCCGATGCCGCCGCTCGGGCTGTTCCCGCTCCCGGCGGACGCGGCGCCGCTGTGCTGCGGGCGGCTGCGGCCCGGGGAGGGGCTCTTCCTGCACACCGACGGTGCGGTGGAGGCCCGGGACCGGACCGGGGAGTTCTTCCCGCTGGCGCAGCGGCTGTACAGCAGCGTGGCGACGACCGCCGGAACGCCCGGGCCCGCACCGGCCGGGGTGGTGGACGACGTACGGGAGGCGCTGCTGCGGCATGCGGGCGGGCGGCTGTCGGACGACGTCGCGCTCGTGCTGCTCTGCGCGGACGGCACGGGCCACGATCCGGCCGTACCACTCCCCGCCACGGACATGCACACCCCGTGGGAACCGGGCTTCACCACCCTCCACGGGCGGAGCGGTTGAGGGACGTGGCGAGGTCGGCGCCCACGTGGCCTGCCCGGTGAACGGCGAAGGGCCGGCGAACGAGCTCCGCCGGCCCTGGGATCCGCGGGGTCCGGATTCAGTACGGGTAGAACCCCGACCCCGACTTCCGGCCCAGCCGCCCCGCGTCGACCATCCGCTGGAGCAGCGGGGGAGCGGCGTACAGGGGCTCCTTGTACTCCTCGTACATGGAGGCGGCGACCGAGGCGACGGTGTCCAGGCCGATCAGGTCGGACAGCTTGAGCGGACCCATCGGGTGGGCGCAGCCCAGCTCCATGCCGTTGTCGATGTCCTCGCGGCTGGCGATGCCCGACTCGAACATCCGGATCGCGGAGAGCAGGTACGGGATGAGCAGCGCGTTGACCACGAAGCCGGAGCGGTCCTGGGCGCGGATGGCGTGCTTGTCCAGCACGTTCTGGACCAGCGCCTCGGAGCGCTTGATGGTCTCCTCGCCGGTGGTCAGTGCCGGGATGAGCTCCACCAGCTTCTGCACCGGCGCCGGGTTGAAGAAGTGGATGCCGATGACCTGGTCCGGGCGGGAGGTGGCCACCGCCAGCTTCACCAGCGGGATCGAGGAGGTGTTGGACGCCAGGATCGCGTCCGGGCGGCTGACGACCTGGTCGAGAACCTGGAAGATCTCGGTCTTGACCTGCTCGTTCTCCACCACGGCCTCGATGACGAGGTCGCGGTCGGCGAACTCCCCGAGGTCGGTGGTGAAGCTGAGCCGGTCGAGCGTCGCGTCGCGTTCCTCGGGGGTGATCTTGCCGCGTTCGGCGGCCTTGCCGAGGGAGTTGGTCAGGCGGGTGCGCCCCAGCTCCAGGGCCTCGCCGGTGGTCTCGGCGACCATGACGTCCAGCCCGGCGCGGGCGCACACCTCGGCGATGCCTGCGCCCATCTGGCCGCAACCGACCACTCCGACGCGTTCGATGTCCGTCACCTCGTGCCTTTCGCTGATCTTCAGGACCGGCGGTGCGCCGTAAGGGTCCGGCGGCCGCCTCGGCCCCGACGTTACTCCGCACGGTGCTGGGTCATGGCTTCCGGGGCGGGCATTCTGAGGCCGCAGGACGGGATGAACCGGACAAGTTGGGGATTTTTGATGCAACGGATCACACGCAGGGTGTTCGGCAGGGCGGCGATCGGCATGGCGGGCTCGGTGCTCGGGGTGGCGGCGGCCGGACCGGCCGGGGGAGCGGCGCGGCGCGAGATGCGCGGGGTGTGGCTGGCCACCGTCGGCAATCTCGACTGGCCCTCGCGTACGAAGCTGACCGCCGCCGAGCAGCAGCGCGAACTGCGCGCCCACTTCGACGCGGCGGTCGCGCACAAGCTCAACACGGTGTTCTTCCAGGTGCGGGCCGCCGCGGACGCGCTCTGGCCGTCCCCGTACGAGCCCTGGGCCGAGTCGCTGACCGGGCGGCAGGGCGGCGATCCGGGCTGGGACCCGCTCGACTTCGCGGTCCGCGAGGCGCACCGGCGCGGCCTCGAACTGCACGCCTGGTGCAACCCGTACCGGGTCGCCAACCACACCGACCCGGGCCGGCTGACCGCCGACCACCCGGCCCGCCGGCATCCCGAGTGGATCGTGCCCTACGGCGGCAAGCTGTACTACAACCCCGGCCTGCCCGAGGTCCGCACGTTCGTCCAGGACGCGATGCTCGACGCGGTGGAGCACTACTCCGTCGACGGGGTGCACTTCGACGACTACTTCTATCCGTATCCGGTCGCCGGCAAGAGCTTCGACGACGACGAGGCCTACGACACCTACGGCGGCGACTTCGACAACCGGGCCGACTGGCGGCGGGACAACATCGACCGGCTGGTGTACGAGATGGCGCAGCGGCTCGGCGAGGGCGGCCAACAGGAGGGCCGCCGGGTGCGGTTCGGCGTCAGCCCGTTCGCGGTCTGGCGCAACCAGGCCACGGACAAGAACGGCTCCCGGACCCAGGCGGGGGTGGAGACGTACGACGACCTCTACGCCGACACCCGCCGCTGGGTGCGCGAGGGCTGGCTCGACTACATCGTGCCGCAGGTCTACTGGCCGATCGGCACCAAGGCCGCCGACTACGCCGAACTGGTGCCGTGGTGGTCACGGACGGTCGACGGCACCGGCGTCGACCTCTACATCGGCGAGGCGCTCTACAAGGCGGGCGACAGCCAGCCGGCGGCCTGGAAGAACCCGGCCGAACTCTCCCGTCATCTCACCTTCGCCCGCGACTACCCCCAGGTCGGCGGGCACGTCTACTTCTCGGCGAAGGAGGTGGCCAGGGACCGGATGGGCGCACTGGCCCGGGTCGTGCGCGACCACTACGGCAGCGCGGCACGGTCCTAGGGCTCTCGCCCCGGGCCGGTCCGCGCGGCGCGGGTCGGGTGGCGGGGCCGGGTGGCCCCGGTGGGTGCTCGGCCGGTCGGCCGAGGGGTGTCAGCGGCCGGGTTCGACGTCGGAGGTCTTGGCGTGCCGGACGACCGAGTCGGGCCCGGGCGACACGATCGCCTCGTGTCCGTCCTCCGCGCGGACGCGGTAGGGCGGATCGCCGTTCGTCCCCAGTACTTCGACGATTTCCACGACCCGGTCGTGGTGCCCGACGGTCCTGCCGTGCACCACCAGCCGGTCGCCCTTGGTCGCGTGCATCAGGGTCCTCCCCGCTTCGGGCGGCCATGCGACCCGAACGGCCGACGAGGGGACGGCCGAGCGGTTGAACGGCCAACGGTTTAAGGGGTTGCGGGCCTGCCGCGGCCCGGACGGCGCGCTATCCGCCATCGCGGCAAGTTTACGTCCGCGGGGGCGGGGCGCACCCGGGGAGCGGGCCGCCGGTCCCTCCGGAACCGGCGGCCGGGCCCACGGGCACCGCGCCCGGGCCGGTCACCCGCGGGCCCGCTGGGTGACCGCGATGCAGGCCAGGACCGCCAGCGCCGTGACGGGCGCGGCCGGCGGCAGCCGTTCGCCGAGCAGCAGCACCGACCACACCAGGGTCAGCAGCGGCTGGGCGAGCTGGAGCTGGCTCGCCTTGGAGACGCCGATCACGGCCATCCCGCGGTACCAGACCACCAGCCCCAGGAACTGCGAACCGGCCGCCAGCCACAGCAGCCCGGTGACCGCGTGGGCGGTCAGCCGCAGCGGCTCGGTGGACAGCGCGACCGCCGCACCCACCACCGTCACCGGCAGGCACAGCACCAGCGCCCAGCCGATCACCTGCCAGCCCGGCATGTGGCGGGCCAGCCGGCCGCCCTCGGTGTAGCCGGCCGCGCACACCAGCAGCGCCGCGAACAGCAGCAGATCACCGCGGCCCGGGGCGCCGCCGCTCTGCTGCACCGCGAAGCCGAGGACGACGGCGGCGCCGGCCAGGGACGCCACCCAGAAGGTGCGGGACGGGCGGGCACCGGTGCGCAGGGCCGAGCAGGCGGCGGTGGTCAGCGGCAGCAGGCCGACCACGACGGCCGCGTGGGAGGTGGTGGAGGTCTGCAGCGCCAGGGTCGTCAGCAGCGGGAACCCGAGCACCACGCCGCCCGCCACGACCGCGATCCCGGCCCAGTGGCGGCGCTCGGGGAGGCGCACCCGGAGGACGGCCAGCGCGCTGCCGGCCAGGACGGCGGCCAGCACGCTGCGCAGCATCACCACCGTCCAGGGCCCCATGCCCTCCAGCGCCCAGGCGGTCCCGGGGAAGGTGAGGGAGAAGGACGCCACGCCCAGGCCGGCGAGCAGCACCCCGCGGCCGGCCGGCGCGGCGGTCTCCGGGACGGCGGGGGCGGCACCGGGGACGGCGGTTGCGGAGGATGCGGCGGGGGCGTTCACCGCTATCGCCGTGGCGGTAGTAGCGCTATCGTTGACTCTCATGCAAGAGCGTAGCAGTGTGGCTGAGCTGGCCGCGAGCCTGAGGAACGAGCTGAACCGCTACTCTCCCGGGGAGAAGCTGCCATCGAGTCGGGCCCTCGTGGAGCGGCATCGCGTGAGCCCCGTGACCGTCTCCCGGGCCCTCGCCGAACTCGTCGCCGAGGGCCTCGTCACCACCCGGCCCGGCGCCGGCGCCTTCCGGGCCGAGCCCCCGGCAGCGGCCGCCCGGCCGGTCGACACCTCGTGGCAGGAGATCGCGCTCAGCGCCGAACCGGCCGGCGACCAGGTGCCGCGCAGCGTCGACGCGTCCGGCGTGGTGGCCACCCTCGCCCGCCCGGCCCCCGGCGTCATCGAACTCAACGGCGGGTATCTGCACCCCGACCTGCAGCCCGAACGCGCCCTCGCCGCCGCCCTGGCCCGGGCCGGCCGCCGGCCGGGTGCCTGGGCGCGGCCCCCGGTCGACGGCGTGCCGGAGCTGCGCGCATGGTTCGCCCGGGAGATCGGCGGCCCCGGGGGCGCGCTCGCCGCGAGCGATGTGCAGATCACCGCGGGCGGCCAGAACGCGCTGACCGCCGCCCTGCGCGCGCTCGCCGCGCCCGGCGCACCCGTCCTCGTCGAATCGCCGACGTACCCCGGCATGCTCGCCGTCGCCCGCGCCTCCGGACTGCGCCCGGTGCCGGTCCCGGTGGACGCGGACGGCGTACGGACGGACCTGCTGGCCGACGCCTTCCGGGCCAGCGGCGCCCGGCTCTTCGTGTGCCAGCCGCTGTTCCAGAACCCGACCGGGGCGGTGCTGTCCGCCGAGCGGCGGCGCGAGGTGCTCCGGGTGGCCCGGGCGGCCGGCGCCTTCGTGATCGAGGACGACTTCGCCCGGCTGCTGGTCCACGACGACGCGGCCGCGCTGCCGCCGACCCTGATGGCGGACGACCGGGACGGCACCGTCGTGCACATCCGGTCCCTGACCAAGGCCACCTCGCCCAACCTCCGGGTGGCCGCACTGGCCGCCCGCGGCCCGGTCCGCGACCGGCTGCGCGCCATCCAGGTCGTCGACAACTTCTTCGTGCCCCAACCGCTCCAGGAGACCGCCCTGGAACTGGTCGGATCGCCCGCCTGGGGACGCCATCTCCGGTTCATCGCAAGCGAGTTGACCGTCCGCCGGAACGCGCTGACCGCGGCGCTCGCGGGCCGGCTGCCGGCCCTCGCCGGGTCCGGCGCCGGGTACGGCGGCATTCCCGGCCGGGACGGCGGCCCGTACGTACCGTGCGGCGGCTACCAGCTCTGGCTGCGGCTGCCGGACGGCGCCGACGAGGCCGCGCTGACGGGTGCGGCGCTGCGGGCCGGGGTCGCGGTCGCGGCCGGCCGCCCGTACTTCGCCGCCGAGCCGCCGGCCGGGCACCTCCGGCTGAGCTTCGCGGCCGCGGCCGGCCCGGCCGAGATCACCGAGGGCGTCCGCCGGCTGCGCACGGCCTGCGACGAACTGGGGGTGGCCGTCGAATGACGGCGCCCGGGGGCACACCGGTTCGACGCCGCCGCCGTCCTTCTGGGAATCTCCCGGCATGAACGCGCACGCCCTCGACGGCTACGAGATCTCCACCGACCCGGCCCGCCTGGACGCCGACCTGGTCCACGACTGGCTCGCCACCGACGCCTACTGGGCGCTGGACCGGCCCCGGGCCCTGCACGACCGCGCCGTCGCGGGCTCGCTCAACTTCGGCCTGTACGCGTCCGGTTCCGGCCGCCAGGTGGCGTACGCCCGGGTCGTGACCGATCACGCCACCTTCGCCTGGCTCTGCGACGTCTACGTCTGCCGCGACGACCGCGGCAAGGGACTGGGCACGGCCCTGGTCGAGGCCATCGCCGACCACCTGGCGACCAGCGGGCTGAACCGGCTCACCCTCGCCACCAAGGACGCCCACGGCGTCTACCAGAAGGTCGGCTTCCGGCCGCTGGTGGCGCCCGAGCAGTGGATGACCCTCGGGCTGATCGACCCGGGCCCGCTCGGGATCTGAGGCCGGGGTGCTCGCGATCTGCGCAAGCGAGGTCCCGCCGGCCGGTCCTCCTCTTACCATCGGCGAATGAGCGTTCGACTCTCGCTGGTGGCCGCGGCCCGCAGCTCCGCGCTGCTCGCGACGCAGTTCGACGACGACCGCCCGCTCGACGCGGTGGGCTGGCAGGAGGTCGAGCGGGCCGCGCCCGTGCTGTGCCGGCTCGCCGCCGCCGAGCTGCGCTACTGCTCGCCGTCCGCGCGCTGCCGGGAGACCGGGGAAGGGCTGGGCCTGCGCCCGCTGCCCCAGCCGGCGCTGCGCGACTGCGACATGGGGCGCTGGCGCGGCCGCACCCTGGGGGAGGTCGCGGCGGCCGAGCCGGCGGCGGTCGAGACCTGGCTGGCCGACCCCCGCTCGGCCCCGCACGGCGGGGAATCCCTGCTGGCCTTCATCACCCGGGTCGGAGGCTGGCTGGACACCCGGCCGGTCGAGGACGCCGCCGGGCTGCTCGCGGTCGCCGAACCCGGCGTGGTCCGGGCCGCCCTGGTCTACGCCCTCCAGGCGCCGCCGCACGCGTACTGGCGCATCGACGTCCGGCCGCTGTCGGTGGTGACGCTCACCGGCCGCTCCGGCAAGTGGGACCTCCGGCTGGAGGCGTGACGGGCCGCGGCAGGCGGTTCCGCTCCTCACGCACGGTCACGGACCGTCACCACCCGGAAAGCCCAGCCCGCGCGTTCCGCTGTCCGGGGCATGCACACCCGGCCTGACCTGCGCGAACGCTGTCGGTCGCGGCGTTGACCCTGGTCGCGGGCGGCGGCCGCGGTTCCCATCGAGGTGCGGGCCGCCGGGCGGGGCGCTTCTCTGTGGGGTATGCACATAAGCCACATTCCTCTCTATGCGCTGGCGGCCGGTGGTCTGGCGGTGTCCGTCCTGCTCTTCGGTGACGGGGACGGTGCGGACGCCGCCACCGACGCGGTGAGCGAGGCGGTGGGCGGCGCCGCGTCCAAGGCCGCCTCCGGGCCCGTGCCGGCCGCCTCCGGTGCGGTGACCGTCCGGCCCGAGCGGGTGGCGCCCGGCGGGGCCTTCTCGGTGTACGACGGCGGCGTCTGCGCGGGCGGGTCCGCCGAGGCCCGCTTCGACAACCCGGCCATCCCGGTCCTGCGGCTGTCCGCGATGGCCGACCAGGCGGGCGCCACCGCGGTCCTGCCGCAGGGCGTCACCCCGGGCACGTACCGGGTCACCGTCGTCTGCGGTGGCGCTACGGGCACCAGGCCGCACCACGCGGTGTACCGGGCGGCCCGCGCCGGGCAGGAGGACGGCGGCGGACCGAAGGCGGTGAAGGCCGCCACCGGCACCCTGACCGTCACGGACGGCGCGCTCCTGGCCAGCCCGGTCTCCGACGGCACCGGGACGTTCTCCGGCGGCTCGGCGGCCGAGGACGGCGCCCAGGCGGACGAGGGGCTCTCCGACCGGTCCGGGCCCGACGATTCCGGGCTCTCCGACGACTCCGGCCGGTATGTCCCGCAGGGCGGTTCGCACACCGGTCTCGGCGGCGCGGCCGGCCACGGCGGTGACCGGACGGCGGCGGTGCTCGGCGGACTGGCGCTGCTCGGCGCGGCCGGCTGGGGAGCCTCGGCCCGCCTCCGGCACGCCCGCCGGGCCCAGGGCTGACGGCGGTGACCGGTCAGCCACCGCCCCGCCGCGGGCTGCTCCTCGGCCTGCTCACCGCCCTCCTCGCGGCCGGCACCGTCCTCCTCGTGCTCGTCGTCCCCGCGCTGTACGGCCGGGACGCGACCAGCGAGGTCGACGACGGCACGCACACCGTGCTGCGCACCGAGATCGCCCGCACCCTCAGCGGCCAGCTCACCCTCCCGTTCCGCAGCGGACCGGACGCGGTGCACTGCTCGGGCGATCTGCGGCCGGTGCGGTCCGCCGCGGTGCGCTGTACGGCGCACTTCCCGCTCGGCCGGTACCGCCACCTGACCGTCGAGGTCACCCGCGTCCACGACAACAAGGTGACCTACCGACGCCGTTCCGTTCCGCACTGAGTCCCCGACGGGCAGGCAACCGCCGGCCGTGGGGGACCCGGCCCCTTCAGTGGAGGGCGGTGCGCAGCGCGGCCAGCCAGTGGGCGGTGGTGCGGCGGGCCAGGTCGGATTCCGGGGCGTACGCCTCGAAGAAGTGCCAGGCGCCGGGGACGTCCCTGACCTCGACCGGTACGTCCGCCTCCGTCAGGCGCCGGGCGTACTCCAGCCCCTCGTCGCGGAGCGGGTCGAGGCCGCAGGTCAGGACGTACGCGGGCGGCAGCCCGGCGAGGTCGGTGGCCCGGGCGGGGGCCGCGTAGGCGGGGGTGTCGGGGCCGCGGCCGGGGCCGAGGTAGGTGTCCCAGGTGCGGGCGATGCCGGTGGCGTTGATGATCCGCGGGTCGTCGATCCGCCGTCGGGAGGCGGTCCGGTCCCGGTCGTCCAGGCAGGGGATCAGCAGGCACTGGAAGGCGATCCGCGGCCCCTGGCGGTCGCGGGCCATCAGGCAGACGGCGGCGCTCAGATTGCCGCCGGCGGAGGCCCCGGTGACGGCGATCCGCTCGCGGTCGATACCGAGTTCGTCCGCCGCCGCGACCATCCATTCCAGCGTGGCGTAGCAGTCCTCGACCCCGGCCGGGTAGCGGTGCTCGGGGGCCAGCCGGTAATGGACGTTGACCACCACGGCCCCCGCGGCGACACAGGCCTGGCGCGCCATCGGGCTGGGCCCGTCCAGCTCCCCGTACGCGAAGCCGCCGCCGTGCAGGTAGAGGACGCCGGGCAGCACCCCCTCGGCGCCGGCGGGGCGCAGCACCTGTACGTCGAGGCGGTTCCCGTCCGGCCCCGGGAGGGTCGTCTCCCGCACGGTCACCCGCGGGTCGTGGGCCGGCATCAGCGGTGCCATGAGCTGCCGGAAACCGCTGCGCAGCGCCTCGATGTCGGCGTACGGGTCGGCGGGTCGCGGTGGCAACTGGCCGAGGACCGCGGCCAGTTCGGGATGCGGACGGACGGCGGTCGTGGTGGTGCGGCCGGGCATGGGGTTCCCCGTTTCTGTGTGCATATGGCTGGGACATGACATCCATCGCAACCCTCTCATTGAGAAGGTCTCGATGAGAGGGAAGGTATGGTCTCAATGAGATGGTGTCAAGGTGAGTGGGAGGCGGAGGATGGCGGAGTACAGCCCGGCGAGATACGTCGTGCTCGGACTGATCGCCCGGCACGGGGCGATGACGCCGTACGAGCTCAAGTCCCGTGTGGAGGACGACATCCAGCCGTTCTGGCCGATCCTGCATGCGCAGCTGTACCGCATCCCGGCGGAGCTGGCGGGGGCCGGTCTGCTGCGTGAGGAGACCGAGACGGCGGGCCGCCGCCGGCGGATCTTCCACCTCACGGCCGAGGGCCGCGCCGCCCTGGAACGCTGGCTGGCCGACCCCGACACCCCCGAGGCGGAGACCCGCGATCCGGCCCAGCTGAAACTGTTCTTCGCCGATCTCGGCGCCGCCGCGGACATCGTCGCGCTGGCCACCCGGCAGGCCGAACGGCACCGCGGATGGCTCGCCCACTACGAGTCGCTGCGCGCGGCCCTCGATCCGGCCGAGGACTCCCGGCAGCGCTCCCGGGCCCGGTTGCTGCGCCTCGGGGTGCTGCACGAGCGCGCCCACGCGGAGTTCTGGGAGTCGGTGGCCGCCGACCCGGACCGGCTGGACGACTGAGGAGGACGACGGCGCCGAACGCGCAACCGCCGCTCCCGGGCGGCCGGATGGGCAATCGCCGCTATCGGACCGGACGCGCCACCGCCGCTACCGGACCGGCCGTGCCACCGCCGCGTCCCGCGTCAGCCACGCGTTCGCCGCCTCGACGCGGCTGCCGACCCGCAGCTTCGCGTAGACGTGCTCCAGGTGCTTGTCGACCGTGCGCGGACTGATCGCCAGCCGGTGTGCGATCTGCTGGTTCGTCAGGCCGCGGGCCAGCAGGGTGAGTACGGCGGACTCCCGGTGGGTGACCGGCGGCGGGGCGGGCAGTGCCGGGGCGAGCCGGGTGAGGACCCGGGTGAGCCGGCTGCGGAGCAGCGCGGCGGTGGCCACGTCGTCGTCGGAGAAGTCGCTGCCGTCCCGGCTGACCGCCACGCACACCTTGCGCGGCGGCTCGTCGGCGCGGCCGGCCGGGAACGACATCGCCAGCTGGTGTTCGGCGCCGAGCGGCCGGTAGACGTCCGGGTAGGCGGCCAGCGCGTGGAACTCGCGGCGGGTCTGCAGCGTCGAGCGGCGCATCGGGGTGCCGGGGCCGACGGTGGTGTGCAGGACGAGGGGGTCGGAGGCCGCCTCGCGGTCGAAGGCGTCGCGGACGTCCTGGCTCAGCAGGCCGGTGGGGACGGTGAACGGGTGCTCCGTATTCCCGGCGTGCGGCGACCAGACGATGCTGTCGCCGGGGACCGCCCCGAGCAGCAGCGGGAGCAGCACCGGAACGAGGGTTTCCTCGTCGACGGCATCGATGACGGCATCCATCAGGAGGTCCACCACGGCGAGGATCCGCCGCAGGCCGACCTCCGCGGCCGGGGTCATGTACCCAGCCTGCCGAGGGGGCCGGGGCCCGTCAAGGCAGGTCCGCCCGGCCCCCGGGTGCCACCCGGCCGGCCGGGGGAAGACCGGCCGGGCGCGTCAGGCGCGGTTAACGCCCGACGGCATAGACGCGGTTGACCGGGCTCTCGGCGGCGAGCCGCCAGTGGTGGAGCCCGGCGTCGTCGGCGATCTTGCGCATCGCCTCCTCACCCGCGTGGTTCCCCAGTGCCTGCGGTCCGTGCTGGGCCAGCGCGGACGGCAGGCAGACGGCGACCGAGGCGGCGGTCAGCGCCCGGCCGACGGGGTTGGTGTTCTCCTGGGCGTGGCCCGACGCGTTCGGCTCGACGATCATGCAGGTGCCGCCGTCGGCCAGCGCGTGCTCGGCGTGCCGCAGCGCGCCGCCCGGGTCGCCGATGTCGTGCAGGCAGTCGAAGAACGTGATCAGGTCGAAGCCCTCGCCCGGGAAGTCCTGTGCGGTGGCGACGTCGAAGCTGACCCGGTCGGCCAGTCCCCGCTCGGCCGCGATGCCGCGGGCGGCCTCGACGGACGGGCGGTGGAAGTCGAAGCCCCGGAAGTACGACCGGGGGAAGGCCCGGGCCATCAGCGTCGTGGAGTAGCCGTAGCCGCATCCGACGTCGGCGACCCGCGCCCCGCGCTCCAGCTTCTCCACCACACCGTCCAGCGCGGTCAGCCACTCCGGTACCAGCGCGGCCGTGTAGCCGGGGCGGAAGAACTTCGCGGTGCCGGCGAACAGCGCCGGTCCGTGCTCCTCCCAGCCGACCCCCTCGCCGGTGCGGAAGGCGTCCATCAGGCTGTCCTCGGTGGCGTACACGGCCTGCAGCATGGTGAAGAACCCGGCGGCGTAGGTGCTCCGGTCCGGGTCCGCCAGTACGGCGGCGTGCTCGTCGGGCAGCCGGTAGGTGTCGGTCCCCGGGGCGTACGTCACGTACTCGCCGGCCACCTGGGCGTCGAGCCATTCGCGGACGTAGCGCTCGACCAGGCCGGTGCGGGCGGCGAGCCGGGCGGAGGTGAGCGGACCGGCGCCGGCCATGGCCGTGTACAGGCCCAGCCGGTCGCCGAGCGAGGTGCACAGCCCCGCCACCGCGGCCCCGCCGTCGGTGATCACCTTCTCCAGGAACCGCTGCACCCGCTCCTGGTCCACGGCGCCGGAGGGGGCGCCGGCGGAGGTCGAAGTCGCCACGTCCCGCACCTCCCGTCGCCTCCGTACGGCCACCAGATCGTCTTCCACTCCACCAGCCCCGCCGCTCCGCGCGCCATACGGGATTCGCCGTATACGGCGGGCCCCGGGCGCCCGCCGACACTGGAAGGGAGGAGGTGCGCCATGCGCAAGAAGATCGACTGCCGTGACTACCCGAGCGAGATGAACTGCTCCCTCGTGATCTCCGGCGAGGAGGAGGAAGTGGTGCGCGCGGCCACCGAGCACGCCATCTCCGTCCACGGCCACACCGACAGCCCCGAGCTGCGGGACCAGATCCGGGAATCCCTGAAGAACGAGATGCCCCAGCCCGCCTGAGCCCGCGGCGCCCATCCGGCCGCCGGGGGAAAGTCGAGGTTCTCAGCCGCCCCGCAGGACGGGGCGGCGGCCGTACGTGCGGCGGCGGCCGTACGTACGTACGGCAGGAGGCGAGCGCGGTGTGACTCAGCGCCTCACGGGGCGAGGACGCAGAACTCGTGGCCCTCCGGGTCGGTCAGGCACGTCCACGGGACGTCGCCCTGGCCGAGGTCGAGGTCCGTGGCGCCGAGGGCCCGCAGCCGAGCCACCTCCGCCGCTTTGTCGTCACCCGGGTACGGCAGGAGGTCGAGATGGACGCGGTCCGGCACGTTCTGCACGCCGGGCGTGCGGAGGAACTCCAGATACGGGCCGACACTCTTGGCGGAGCGCAGCACCGCACGCTCGTCGGTCACCTCGTGCAGGGTCCAGTCCATCGCCTCACCCCAGAACCGGGCCATCGCCCGCGGATCCGCGCAGTCGACCACCACCGCGGCGATCGGCCCGGTGTCCCGGTAGACCTCCCGGGGCTCCAGCACGCAGAACTCGTTGCCCTCGGGGTCGGCGAGGACCGTCCACGGCACGTCGCCCTGCCCCACGTCGGCGGGCGTCGCACCGAGAGCCTTCAGGCGCGCGACCAACTCCGCCTGATGGGCCGCGGAGGTGGTGGCGAGGTCGAGGTGCACACGGTTCTTCGTGGCCGTCTTGGGCTCCGGGACGGGGACGACGTCGATGCCGAGGCCGACCGGCTCCGGCCAGACGAGCCCGCCGCCAGGTCCGGCGTAGGTGGTCACCCCGGGGCTGTAGGCACGCCAGCCGAGCGCCTCCGCCCAGAACCGGCCGACCGCCGAGTGATCAAGAGCCTTGATGTTCACCTGGACGGGTCGCAGTGCCATGCCGGCGATCCTATGTGCCCGCTTGCCACGGCATCCGCAGGAGGCCGGAATGCACGCAGACCGGAAGGCAGGTGGAGGGACCCGCGTTGCATAAAACTGTTGCAGTCCGTATAGTCATGCCATCGACGAGGAGGGTCCATGACGGTACGAGCGGCAGTGGCCGGTGCGAGCGGATACGCGGGCGGTGAAGTCCTGCGCCTGCTGCTCGCCCACCCGGACGTGGAGATCGGCGCGCTGACGGCCAACTCCAACGCCGGGCAGCGCCTGGGCGCACTCCAGCCCCACCTGTTCCCGCTGGCCGACCGGGTCCTCGCGGAGACCACCCCGGAGGTCCTCGCCGGCCACAACGTGGTCTTCCTGGCGCTGCCGCACGGCCAGTCCGCGGCCGTCGCCGAGCAGCTCGGCCCGGACGTCCTCGTCGTCGACATGGGCGCCGACTTCCGGCTCGCGGACGCCGGCGACTGGCAGAAGTTCTACGGCAGCGAGCACGCCGGGACCTGGCCCTACGGGCTCCCCGAACTGCCGGGTGCCCGCGCGGCGTTGGAGGGGTCCAAGCGCATCGCGGTGCCCGGTTGCTACCCGACGGCCGTCTCGCTGGCCCTCTTCCCGGCGTACGCCGCGGGGCTCGCCGAGAACGAGGCCGTGATCGTCGCCGCCTCCGGCACCTCCGGCGCCGGCAAGGCCCCCAAGCCGCACCTGCTGGGCTCGGAGGTCATGGGCTCCATGTCCCCGTACGGTGTCGGCGGCGGGCACCGGCACACCCCCGAGATGATCCAGAACCTCAGCGCGGTCGCGGGGGAGCGGGTCTCGGTCTCCTTCACGCCCACGCTCGCGCCCATGCCGCGCGGCATCCTCGCCACGTGCAGCGCCAAGGCGAAGCCCGGCGTCACCGCCGAGACCGTCCGTGCCGCGTACGAGAAGGCGCTCGCGGACGAGCCCTTCGTCCACCTGCTGCCCGAGGGCCGGTGGCCGGCCACGGCCGCCGTCCACGGTTCCAACGCCGTACAGCTCCAGGTCGCGCACGACGAGGCCGCCGGCCGCATCATCGTGATCAGCGCCCTCGACAACCTCACCAAGGGCACCGCCGGCGGTGCCGTCCAGTCCATGAACATCGCCCTCGGTCTCGACGAGACGACGGGGCTCTCGACGATCGGAGTCGCGCCGTGAGTGTGACGGCAGCCAAGGGATTCACGGCGGCGGGTATCGCCGCCGGGATCAAGGACAGCGGGAACCCGGACCTGGCCCTCGTGGTCAACAACGGGCCCCGCCAGGCCGCCGCGGGCGTCTTCACCTCCAACCGCGTCAAGGCCGCCCCCGTCCTGTGGTCCGAGCAGGTCCTCAAGGGCGGCACGGTCTCCGCCGTCGTCCTCAACTCCGGCGGCGCCAACGCCTGTACGGGCCCCAAGGGCTTCCAGGACACCCACGCCACCGCCGAGAAGGTCGCCGAGGTCCTCGACCTGAACGCGGGCGAGGTGGCCGTCGCGTCCACCGGGCTGATCGGCGTCCTGCTCCCCATGGACAAGCTGCTCCCGGGCATCGGGACCGCCGCCGCGCAGCTCTCCGAGCACGGCGGTGAGAAGGCCGCCATCGCCATCAAGACCACCGACACCGTCCACAAGACCGCCGTCCACGAGGGCGACGGCTGGACCGTCGGCGGTATGGCCAAGGGCGCCGGCATGCTCGCGCCCGGCCTCGCCACCATGCTCGTCGTGCTCACCACGGACGCCGACCTCGACGGCGACGTCCTGGACCGGGCCCTGCGGGACGCCACCAAGGTCACCTTCGACCGGGTCGACTCCGACGGCTGCATGTCCACCAACGACACCGTGCTGCTGCTCGCCTCCGGTGCCTCCCGGGTCACGCCCGGGTACGCGGAGTTCGCCGAGGCGGTACGGGCCGTCTGCGACGACCTGGGCCAGCAGCTCATCCGGGACGCCGAGGGCGCCAGCAAGGACATCAAGGTCGAGGTGATCAACGCGGCGAGCGAGGCGGACGCCGTCGAGGTCGGCCGCTCCATCGCCCGCAACAACCTCCTCAAGTGCGCCATCCACGGCGAGGACCCGAACTGGGGCCGGGTGCTCTCCGCCATCGGCACCACCACCGCGGCCTTCGAGCCGGACCAGCTGAACGTCGCCATCAACGGCGTCTGGGTCTGCAAGAACGGTTCGGTGGGGGAGGACCGCGACCAGGTCGACATGCGCTACCGGGAGGTGCGGATCACCGCCGACCTCGCCGCCGGCACCGAGTCCGCGGTCATCTGGACCAACGACCTCACCGCCGACTACGTCCACGAGAACAGCGCGTACTCCTCATGACCACCACCCGCAAGCACACCGCGCTGCCCAAGGCCCGCACGCTCATCGAGGCGCTGCCCTGGCTGACCCGCCACCACGGCAAGACCGTCGTCATCAAGTTCGGCGGCAACGCCATGGTCGACGAGGAGCTCAAGCGCGCCTTCGCCCAGGACGTGGTCTTCCTCCGGCACGCCGGACTGCGCCCCGTCGTCGTGCACGGCGGCGGCCCGCAGATCAGCGCCCATCTGGACCTGCTGGGCCTGCCGTCGGAGTTCAAGGGCGGCCTGCGGGTCACCACGCCCGAGGCGATGAACGTGGTCCGGATGGTGCTGGCCGGCCAGGTCCAGCGCGAGCTCGTCGGGCTGCTCAACGAGCACGGCCCGCTCGCCGTCGGCATGACCGGCGAGGACGCCCATCTGATGACCGCCACCAAGCACTACGCCGACATCGACGGCGAGCGGGTGGACATCGGCCGGGTCGGCGAGATCACCGCCATCGACCCCGGCGCGGTCCAGGCGCTGCTGGACGACGGCCGGATCCCGGTCATCTCCTCCATCGCCCGCAGCAACGACGAGGACGACGTGCAGTCCGGCGCCTCGGGTGTCTTCAACGTCAACGCCGACACCGCGGCCGCCGCCCTGGCCGCCGCCCTCGGCGCCGAGACGCTGATGGTCCTCACCGACGTCGAGGGCCTCTACGAGGACTGGCCGCACAGCGACGAGGTGATCTCCCGCCTCACCGCCGGCCAACTGGAGAAGCTGCTGCCCGACCTGGCCAGCGGCATGGTCCCGAAGATGCAGGGCTGCCTGCACGCCGTGCGCAACGGCGTGCACACCGCCCGGGTCATCGACGGGCGGGTCCAGCACTCGATCCTGCTGGAGATCTTCACCGACGAAGGGATCGGCACGATGGTCGTGCCGGACGCGGAAACCGAGGGGGAGTCATGAGCCAGGAGGCACACGATCAGGGGCCGGCGACCAACGAGGGCCTCACCCGGCGCTGGCAGGGCGCCATGATGGACAACTTCGGCACCCCGCGCGTCCCCCTCGTCCGCGGCGAGGGCGTCAAGGTGTGGGACGCCGACGGCAAGGAATACCTCGACTTTCTCGGCGGAATCGCGGTCAACGCCCTCGGGCACGCCCACCCCGCCGTGGTCCGCGCGGTCTCCGACCAGGTCGCCACCCTCGGCCACGTCTCGAACTTCTTCGTCGCCGAGCCCACCGTGGCACTCGCCGAGCGGCTGCTCGCGCTGGCCGGCGGACGCCCCGGCCGGGTCTACTTCTCCAACTCCGGCGCCGAGGCCAACGAGGCCGCCTTCAAGATCGGCCGGCTGACCGGGCGCACCCACATGGTCGCCACCGAGGGCGGCTTCCACGGCCGCACCATGGGCGCCCTCGCGCTCACCGGCCAGCCCGCCAAGCAGGCCCCGTTCGCCCCGCTCCCCGGAGACGTCACCCACGTCCCGTACGGGGACGTGGAGGCGCTCCGGGCCGCCGTCACCACCGACACCGCCCTCGTCGTCCTGGAGCCGATCCAGGGCGAGAACGGCGTGGTCGTGCCGCCGCCCGGCTACCTCCGCGCCGCCCGGGAGATCACCGCCGCCACCGGCACCCTGCTGGTCCTGGACGAGATCCAGACCGGCATCGGCCGGACCGGCCACTGGCTGGAATCCCAGGCGCAGGGCGTCGAGGCGGACGTCATCACCCTCGCCAAGGGCCTCGGCGGCGGCCTGCCGATCGGCGCCACGCTCGCCTTCGGCCCCGCCGCCGCCCTGCTCACCCCCGGGTCGCACGGCTCGACCTTCAGCGGCAACCCGGTCGTCTGCGCCGGTGCCCTCGCCGTTCTCGACACCATCGAGGCGGACGGCGTGCTCGCGAACGTCAAGCGTGTCGGCGAGCGGCTGCGGGACGGGATCGAGGCGCTGGGCGACCCAATGGTCGGCCAGGTCCGCGGTGCGGGCCTGCTCCTCGGTATCGTCTTGACGGAGCCGCTCGCGCCACGTGTGCAGCAGGCGGCTCAGGACGCGGGTCTCCTGGTGAACGCGGTCGCGCCGGACGTCGTCCGGCTCGCCCCGCCGCTGATCGTCTCCGACGACGAGGCGGACACGTTCCTGCGGAGGCTCCCCGCCGTCCTCAACACGGTCCGCCAAGGGGCCGACGGGGAACAACGATCCGGAGACTGACGAAACCGATGAGCGAGCCGCAGGACAACGAGGTGCACAACGGCCAGGCCGTACCGCAGACCCGCACCGCCCGCCACCGCCGGATCGTGGACATCCTCAACCGGCTGCCGGTCCGCTCCCAGAGCCAGCTCGCGAAGCTGCTCGCCGACGACGGCCTGTCCGTCACCCAGGCGACGCTCTCCCGCGACCTGGACGAACTGGGCGCGGTGAAGATCCGCAACACCGGTGGCGAGCTGATCTACGCGGTGCCCAGCGAGGGCGGCGACCGCAAGCCGCGCGCCCCGCTGGGCGAGTCCGCCAAGGAGGAGCGGATGCGCCGCCTCTCCGGCGAACTCCTGATCTCCGCCGAGGCGTCCGCCAACCTCGTCGTCCTGCGCACCCCGCCCGGCGCCGCCCAGTTCCTGGCCTCCGCCATCGACCAGGCGGAGCTGCACGACATCCTCGGCACCATCGCCGGCGACGACACCCTGATGCTCATCAGCCGCGACCCGCTCGGCGGCCAGGCCCTCGCCGACCACCTGCTCCGCCTGGCCCAGAAGGCCCGCTGACCCCCTGCACCGCCGTCCCGACCGGACCACGGGACGGCTGGGCGCGGGTCAGCGCTTCCCGCCCGCCGGCCCACGGGGGACCGGCGTGCCGTCGTAGCGGCCCGCGCGGACGGTGGCCGATCCCGCGCCGCCGCCAGGGATCCCGCCGAGTCCGGGACCGGAGCGTGTCCCGCCCCGCGCGCAGGAATGCCGAAGGCCCCGCCGCACCGAAGTGCGGCGGGGCCTCCAAGCGGGCCATGGGCCCTTTGCACCGTCGGGACGACAGGATTTGAACCTGCGACCCCTTGACCCCCAGTCAAGTGCGCTACCAAGCTGCGCCACGTCCCGGTGCTGCGGCCGGCCGGAGGAGATCCGGCCGGGGCGTGCAGAAGAAAAATACCCTGTCCCGGGCCGCGAATCCAAAGCGGGGTCCCCGACGGGCGCTTCCCGGTCTCGCGGCGGGGCGGTGGCTTCCGTGTTTCGATGGGGATATGGCTGAAATGTCCGACGGTGCGGGGATCCGGGTGCGGCGGGTGTACGAGCCGGCCGAGAAGGCGGACGGGGCGCGGGTGCTGGTGGACCGGCTGTGGCCGCGCGGGCTGTCCAAGGAGGGCGCCCGGCTGACGGAGTGGTGCAAGGAGGTGGCGCCCTCCTCGGAGCTGCGGCGCTGGTACGGGCACGAGGAGGAGCGGTTCGAGCGGTTCGCCGAGCGGTACCGCGCGGAGCTGGCGCAGGAGGAGGCGGCCGGGGAGGCGCTGGAGCGGCTGCGGGGGCTCGCCGACGAGGGGCCGCTGACGCTGCTGACGGCGACGAAAGAGGTGCCGCTCAGTCATGTCGCCGTGCTGGTCGAGGTGCTGGAGAAGGGGCTCTGAAGGGACCGATGTGCGGTCGATGCGTCCGACCTGTCGCTGACCTGACGGCGCTGACCTGGGCATTTTCCCGGTCCATTGACGAAACATACGGTGGAGTGCATACTTATGCCTATCGAGGAATGCACGTAAGGAGAGACCCGTGACCGAGCGCGTCGTACTCGCCTACTCGGGCGGCCTGGACACCTCCGTCTGCATCGGCTGGATCGCCGAGGAGACGGGCGCCGAGGTCATCGCCGTCGCCGTGGACGTCGGTCAGGGCGGCGAGGACCTGGACGTCATCCGCAAGCGGGCGCTCTCCTGCGGCGCGGTCGAGGCCGAGATCGCGGACGCCAGGGACGAATTCGCCGACGAGTACTGCCTCCCGGCGATCAAGGCCAACGCGCTGTACATGGACCGGTACCCGCTGGTCTCGGCGCTCTCCCGGCCGGCGATCGTCAAGCACCTGGTGGCCGCCGCCAAGAAGCACGGCGCCACCACCGTCGCCCACGGCTGCACCGGCAAGGGCAACGACCAGGTCCGCTTCGAGACCGGCATCTCCTCCCTCGCCCCCGACCTGAAGTGCATCGCCCCGGTCCGTGACTACGCCATGACCCGGGACAGGGCGATCGCCTTCTGCGAGGAGAAGAACCTCCCGATCGCCACCACCAAGAAGTCGCCGTACTCCATCGACCAGAACGTCTTCGGGCGGGCCGTGGAGACCGGCTTCCTGGAGGACATCTGGAACGCGCCCATCGAGGACGTCTACGAGTACACCCAGAACCCCGCCACCCCGCGCGAGGCGGACGAGGTCGTCATCACCTTCCACGAGGGCGTGCCGGTCGCCCTCGACGGCAGGCCCGTCACCGTCCTGCAGGCCGTCCAGGAGCTCAACAAGCGGGCCGGCGCCCAGGGCATCGGCCGGATCGACCTGGTCGAGGACCGCCTCGTCGGCATCAAGTCCCGCGAGGTGTACGAGGCGCCCGGCGCGATCGCGCTGATCACCGCCCACCAGGAGCTGGAGAACGTCACCGTCGAGCGCGAACTCGCCCGCTACAAGCGCCAGGTCGAGCAGCGCTGGGGCGAGCTGGTCTACGACGGCCTGTGGTTCTCACCGCTCAAGCGGGCGCTGGACGGCTTCATCGACGAGGCCAACCAGCACGTGTCCGGTGAGATCCGGATGACGCTGCACGGCGGCCGCGCCGTGGTCACCGGCCGGAGGTCCGACCGGTCGCTGTACGACTTCAACCTGGCGACGTACGACACCGGCGACACCTTCGACCAGTCGCTCTCGAAGGGCTTCATCGAGATCTTCGGCATGTCGAGCAAGATCGCGGCACAACGTCAACTGCGGGCCTAGCCCGACGCGACCCGGCCGGGCCCGGCTCGTTGGCCCGGCGACAGTTCGTACCACGGCCGCCTCCCCGCCCAGCGGTGGGGAGGCGGCCGCACATCCCATCCCTTGCGAGGAGCAGAGTTGAGCAGCAACAGCGGTGACGTCCGGCTCTGGGGCGGCCGGTTCGCCGACGGTCCCGCCGAGGCCCTGGCCCAGCTGTCGGCGTCCGTCCACTTCGACTGGCGCCTCGCGCCGTACGACATCGCCGGGTCGAGGGCGCACGCCCGGGTCCTGCACCAGGCCGGGCTGCTCAGCGAGGACGAGCTGGCGCGCATGCTCGCCGGGCTCGACCGGCTGGAGGCGGACGTCGCCGACGGCTCGTTCACCGGCACCGTCGCCGACGAGGACGTGCACAGCGCCCTGGAGCGCGGGCTGCTGGAGCGGCTCGGCCCGGACCTGGGCGGCAAGCTGCGGGCCGGCCGGTCCCGCAACGACCAGGTCGCCACCCTCTTCCGGATGTACCTGCGCGACCACGCCCGGATCATCGGCGGCCTGATCGCCGACCTCCAGGAGGCGCTGATCGGCCTGGCCGAGGCCCACCCGGACGTGGCGATGCCGGGCCGTACGCATCTGCAGCACGCCCAGCCGGTGCTGTTCGCGCACCACGTACTGGCGCACGTGCAGTCGCTGTCCCGGGACGCCGAGCGGCTGCGGCAGTGGGACGAGCGGACCGCCGTCTCGCCGTACGGCTCGGGCGCGCTGGCCGGCTCGTCCCTCGGACTCGACCCCGAGGCCGTGGCCCGCGACCTCGGCTTCGAGCACGGCAGCGCCGGCAACTCCATCGACGGCACCGCCTCCCGCGACTTCGTCGCCGAATTCGCCTTCATCACCGCGATGATCGGGGTGAACCTCTCCCGGATCGCGGAAGAGATCATCATCTGGAACACGAAGGAGTTCTCCTTCGTCACCCTCCACGACGCCTTCTCCACCGGCTCGTCGATCATGCCGCAGAAGAAGAACCCGGACATCGCGGAGCTGGCCCGCGGCAAGTCGGGCCGCCTCATCGGCAACCTGACCGGCCTGATGGCGACGCTCAAGGCGCTGCCGCTCGCGTACAACCGCGACCTCCAGGAGGACAAGGAGCCGGTCTTCGACTCCTGCGACCAACTGGAGGTGCTGCTCCCGGCGTTCACCGGCATGATGGCCACCCTGACCGTCCACCGCGAGCGGATGGAGGAGCTGGCACCGGCCGGGTTCTCGCTCGCCACCGACATCGCCGAGTGGCTGGTCAAGCAGGGCGTGCCGTTCCGGGTGGCGCACGAGGTCGCCGGCAGTTGCGTCAAGGAGTGCGAGGCGCACGGCATCGAGCTGGACGAGCTCACCGACGAGCAGTTCGCCAAGATCTCGCCGCATCTGACCCCCGAGGTCCGCGAGGTGCTCAACGTGCCCGGCGCGCTCGCCGCGCGCAGCGGCCGCGGCGGCACCGCGCCCTCGGCGGTGGCGGTCCAGCTCGCGGAGATGCGCGCCGACCTGGTGCGGCAGCAGGAGTGGGCGGCGGCCAAGCAGCCGCGGTAGGCGACGACGGACCCGTACTGGCGGCCCGTATCCGGAACAGACCCCGGATACGGGCCGTCGGCATGAGAGAAGGAACGTCTCGTGTGAGACATGAATGTCTCATTCGGCTATCCTGTGTCTCATGGCCGTGGATCGTGAACGGGTACTCAAGGAAGCCGCCGCGCTGCTGACGCGCCGGGCGTCGACGTCGATGGACGAGATCGCCCGCGCCGCCGGCATCAGCCGCGCCACCCTGCACCGGCACTTCGCCGGCCGGGACGCCCTCATCAGAGCGCTCGAAGAGCACGGGATCGCCCGGTTCGCGCAGGCGATGGACACCGCCCGGCTCGACGAGGGCGACGCCCCCGCCGCGCTGCGCCGGCTGATCCGGGAGGCCGAACCGGTCGCCGCCGTCCTCGGGTTCCTCTTCACCGAGAACCAGCTCTTCGAGGACGGCGAGATCAACGCCGGCTGGGCGGAGCTCGACGCCCGCATCACCGCCCTCTTCCGCCGCGGCCAGGAGGACGGCGACTTCCGCCTCGACCTGAGCGCCGCCTGGTTCACCGAGGCGTTCTACGGCCTGCTCGGCGCCGGCGCCTGGTCCGTCCACGAAGGACGGGTCGCCCGCAACGACCTCACCCACTCGATCGCCGAGCTGCTGCTCGGTGGCATCCGACGGAGCATGGAGAAATGACCGAGACCATAGCGTCAGGCCGGGCCGGTTCGGCCCATGTGGACGACCAGCCCCGCCCGGGACGCTGGCTCGCGCTGGCCGTCCTGGTGCTGGCCGTCCTGCTGGTCGGCGTCGACGCCACGGTCCTCGGCCTCGCCACCCCCTTCCTCAGCGAGGACCTCCGCCCGTCCGGCACCCAACTGCTGTGGATCGGCGACATCTACTCCTTCGTCATCGCCGGCCTGCTGGTCTCCATGGGCAGCCTCGGCGACCGCATCGGCCGCAAGAAGCTGCTGCTGACGGGCTCGGTCGCGTTCGGCGCGATGTCGGTGCTCGCCGCCTACGCCACCAGCCCGGAAATGATGATCGCCGCCCGGGCACTGCAGGGCGTCGCCGGCGCCACCCTGATGCCGGCCACCCTCGCGCTGATCCGCAACCTCTTCCACGACCCCAGGGAACGCAGCCTGGCCATCGGCATCTGGGGCGCCATGGCGTCGGCCGGCATGGCCGTCGGCCCGGTCCTCGGCGGCTTCCTGCTGGGCCACTTCTGGTGGGGCTCGGTCTTCCTGATCAACCTGCCGGTGATGCTGCTGCTGGTCGTCGTCGGCGCCAAGGTGATCCCCGAGTCCCGCAACCCCGACCCCGGCCCCTGGGACCTCCCCAGCGTGCTGCTGGCCCTGGTGGGCATCGTCGGTCTGGTCTATGCCGTCAAGGAAGTCGCGGTGGACGGCTACCGCTGGGACGTCGCGCTGACCGCCGTCCTCGGCGTCCTCGCCCTGGTCGTGTTCGTCCGCCGGCAGCTCACCCTGGAATCCCCGCTGCTCAACATGAAGCTCTTCCACCACCGGGGCTTCTCGGGGGCCGTCCTCGCCGACCTGCTGACCATCCTCGGACTGTCCGGCCTGGTCTTCTTCCTCTCCCAGTTCCTCCAGATGGTGCAGCTGCGCTCGCCCCTCAACGCCGGCCTGGTCGAACTGCCGGCCGCGGTCGGTGCGGTGGGCGCCGGGCTCGCCGCCGGCTGGGTCGCCCGCAAGCTGTCCGTACGGATCGTGGTGGCCGGCGGCCTGGCCGTCGTCGGGCTCGCACTGGCCGGCTGCACCACCCTGCACGGCGACACCGGCACCCTCGCGCTGTGCGTCATCCTCTTCGTCGTCGGCGTCGGTGCCGGCTTCTCCTTCACCGTCACCGCCGACGTGATCCTCTCCAGCGTGCCCAAGGAGGAGGCCGGCGCCGCCTCCGCGGTCTCCGAGACCGCCTACGAACTGGGCGCCGCGCTCGGCATCGCCCTGCTCGGCTCCATCGTCACCAGCATCTACCGGGGCTTCCCCACCCCGGAGGGCGTCCCCGAGCACGTCGTCGGCGCGGCCCGCGAATCGCTCGGCGGCGCCGTCGAGACCGCCGTCCACCTCCCCTCCCACCAGGGCGCGGCCCTGATGAGGGCGGCTCAGCACTCCTTCGTGGCCGGCGTGGACTCCGCCGCCGCGGTCGGCTCCGCCGTGCTGCTCGCCGCGGCGGTCGCCGCCTGGTTCCTGCTCCGCGGCCAGGAACTCGCCGACAGCAGGTAACCCCGCCGCACGCCCACGCTCCGCCGGACGGCGGGCGCACCCCCGCCCCAGGGCGTGTCTGATGGATCACCCCGCCCCGCACCCGCGATGATCCACAGGACACGCCCTGGGGGCGAGAGTCCCCCGCCCGTTCACGCCCGGTACGCGCGCTGGTGACCGGCCGTCAGGCGCGGCTCGTTCGACTCTCCGGTCGTCCCCCTACGGACGGCCCGCTCAGGAGAGTGACGCAGTGCGCGACATCGGACGACGGTCCTTCTTCACCGCCGCGGGGGCCCTGGCCACCGCGAGCGCCATCGGGAGCAACGCCTACGCCACCGGCCACGCCCGCGACGCGGCCACCGCCGACGAATACGTCGACGTCCAGCTCCTCAACATCACCGACCTGCACGGCTATCTTCAGGGCGCCCCGGGCGCCCACTCCGTCATCACCGGAGCCGGCGGGAAGCGCTACACCGTGGGCGGCGTCGCCTATATGGCCGCCCACCTGGAGCGGCTGCGCGACGGCCGCTCCAACTCCCTGTTCTTCGCCCCGGGCGACCTCTTCTCCGGGTGGGAGTTCGACGCGGCCGCCTTCGCCGACGAGCCCACCATCGAGGCGCTCAACGCCATGGGCCTGGACTTCGCCTCCGCCGGCAACCACGAATTCGACAAATCCGCCCGCTTCCTGACCTCGCACATGGAGGACGGCGACGCCTTCCCGACCGCCGGCCGCGACGACGACTTCAAGGACTCCACCGGACGCCGCTTCCGCGGTGCGGACTTCCCGTACTACAGCGCCAACATGGTGTGGAACGCCACCGGCGAACGCGTCCTGCCGCCGTACAACATCGTGCACGTGAACGCCGGCGGCGGCCGCCGGCTGCCGATCGGCTTCATCCACCTGACCGCCATCGGCACCGAGTCCTTCCCCGGCTCCTACCAGCCCGGCCTGCGCACCCTGGACGAACTGGAGACCGCCAACCGCTGCGCCGCCGAGCTGAAGTCACGCGGCGTCAACGCGATCGTGCTCAGCATGCACGACGGCGCGGTGGCCGGCAGCGACTTCTCCAGCGGCAAGAACCCCTCCGGACCCGCCTACGAACTGGCGCTGCGCGCCTCGCCGGACATCGACGCCATCGTCACCGGCCACTGGCACTGCGCCTTCACCATGATGCTGCCCGACCCCGACGGCGAGCCCCGCCCCTTCGTCGAGGCCGGCTGCTACGGCCAGCTCATCAACGAGATCAATCTGCGCCTCGACCCCGACACCGGATCGGTCGTCCGGGAGCTGACCACCTCCGTCAACCACCCCAACACCCGCGACGTGGCGCCCGATCCCGAGCTCAAGTCGATCGCCTCCTACTGGGCCGGCTACGCCAGCCGGCGGGCCCGCACCAAGATCGGCACCCAGACCGACTCCTTCACCCGGCGCCGCAACGCGCTGGGGGAGTCCACGATGGGCAACCTCGTCGCCGACTGGGCCCTGTGGGCGGGCCGGCAGCCGCCCGGCCCGACGGCCGACCCCGCCGAGCACCCCGACACCCCCGCCGACCTCGCCGTCATCGCGGTCGCCCCGCGCGTCGGCCAGGCGGTCATCGCCGGGGACCTGATCCTGGACGAGGAGTCGGACGGCACCGTCACCTTCGCCCAGGCCTGGAACGCGGTCGGCTTCGGCGACCCGATCGTCACCGTCACCGTCACCGGCCGGCAGATCCACGACGCCCTGGAGGAACAGTGGGCGCCGATCCCCGGCGGCGGCCTCGGCTTCTCCCCCCTCGCGGTCTCCGCCAACGTCCGCTACACCTTCGACGCCGCCGGCAGGGTCGGCCGCCGGGTGGACCCCGCCGAGGTCCTCATCGACGGCACTCCCCTCGGCCTCAAGCGCAGCTACCGCCTCGCCGCGCCCTCCTACACCCTGATCAACCAGGACGGCTTCAGCGCCTTCACCGGCTTCACCGCGCCGGTCCGGCACACCCGCGACTTCGAGAGCTTCATCGCCTTCGTACGGACCAGGAAGCGGCTGGTGCCCGCCCCGCTGGGCCGGGTCGCGGTCAAGAACGCCGGCGTGCGCGGCGCCCGCACCGGCACCGTCACCCTGCGCCAGCAACTGCTTCAGGACGGCAGCGTGGTGCCGCGCCCCGAGGCGGCGCTGCGCACCGCGCTGACCGGCGGCGCCCAGGGCCAGCGCGCCCACGGCGGCTTCCGGGTGCCCTGCTGACACACGAAGGGCCCCGCCCGCAGCTGCGGACGGGGCCCGGTGAGGCCGGGTCGGACCACCGGCTCAGGCGGCGGCCCTGGCCTTGGTGGCGTAGATGTCGACGTACTCCTGGCCGGACAGCTCCATGACCTCGCTCATCACCTCGTCGGTGACGGCCCGCAGCACGTAGCGGTCGCGGTCCATCCCGTCGTACCGGGAGAAGTCCAGCGCCTCACCGAAGCGGATGGTGACCGGGGCGATCCGCGGCAGGCCCTTGCCGCCGGGCTGCACCTTGTCCGTGCCGATCATCGCGAACGGGACGACGGGCGCGCCGGTCATCAGGGCGAGCCGGGCGATGCCGGTACGGCCGCGGTAGAGGCGGCCGTCGGGGGAGCGGGTGCCCTCGGGGTAGATGCCGAACGCCTTGCCCTGCTCCAGGATGCGGCGGCCGGTCATCAGGGCCGCCACCCCGCCGTGGCCGCCGTCCCGGTCCACCGGGATCATGCCGGCGCTGGTGAAGAACCAGGCCATCAGGCGGCCCTTGATGCCGGTGCCGGTGACGTACTCGTCCTTGCCGATGAAGTACACCGGCCGCTTGACCACCAGGCTCAGGAACAGCGAGTCGATGAAGGTCACGTGGTTACCGGCCAGGATCACCGGGCCGGTCGCCGGAATGCGCTCCATACCCTCGACCTTCGGGCGGTAAAGGACACGCATGACGAATCCGAGAATCGCCTTGAGCACAATGCGGGACAACGGGTCCTCCGGGTCGTGGCTGTCTGGTCAGCGTCAAGCGGGCGCAGAACTCTGCAGCCCAGGACGATACTCGCGGGTCATTCCCGCGCGCACATCGGGTTCATGAGGTCGATACGCACAGTTGACTCACGGTTGACGTGTGTTACCACCATGTTCCCCCCGGAGTCGTCGTGCGTCTCCCCGGCATGGCCCGTCCGTGCCTACGATCGGCCCGGTTCTCCGGGTACCCGGGCAACACGCCTTGACGCACGCCGGAAAGCACCCGGAAGCACCCGGAAGCACTGAAGCACCGGGAAGCACCGGAGCGCCCGGGCACACCCGGAACGCACGAAACGACGCACAACAAGGAGCGTGGGCATGCAGAAGCGGCAGCAGCCGGGACGGCGGACGGTGCTGGGGGCGGCGGCCCTCGGTGCGGGAGCGGCGGTGCTCGGCGGGGCCGGGCAGGCGAGCGCCGCCGGGCGCGGCACGGCGGGCCGGGAGCTTCCCGTGCCGCTGATCGTCGGCCACCGCGGCGCCAGCGGCTACCGCCCCGAGCACACCTTCGGCTCCTACCAACTCGCCCTCGACATGGGCGCGGACGTCATCGAGCAGGACCTCGTCCCCACCAAGGACGGCCATCTGGTCTGCCGGCACGAGAACGACATCACCGCCACCACCGACGTCTCCGCACACCCCGAGTTCGCCGACCGCAGGACCACCAAGACCGTCGACGGACAGCAGCTGACCGGCTGGTTCACCGAGGACTTCACGCTCGCCGAACTCAAGACCCTGCGCGCCAAGGAGCGCATACCGGGCACCCGGCAGCACAACACCCTCTACGACGGCCGGTGGCAGGTGCCCACCTTCGAGGAGGTCCTCCAGTGGGCCGAGCGGGAGGGCCGCAAGCGCGGCCGCCGGGTCTGGCTGCACATCGAGACCAAGCACCCCACCTACTTCCGCAAGCTCGGCCTCGGCCTGGAGGAGCGCCTCGCCAAGGCCCTGCGCGCGCACGGCCGGCACCGCCGCAACTCCCCGAACTTCCTGCAGTCCTTCGAGCCCAGCAGCATCCGGCGCCTCGGCGAGCTCGTCGACTGCCCCAAGGTCGTCCTGCTCGGCACGCTCAAGGACCGCCCCTGGGACTTCACCGAGGCGGGCGACCCGCGCACCGTCGCCGACCTGGTCACGCCCGAGGGCCTTGGGTGGATCGCCGGCTTCGCCGAGGGCATCGGCCCGGACCTGACCGTGATCATCCCGCGGGACAAGGACGGCAGGCTCGGCACGCCCACCTCCGTCGTCAAGGACGCGCACGCGGCGGGGCTGGTCCTGCACCCGTACACGGTCCGTAACGAGAACACGTTCCTGCCGGCCGACTTCCGCCGCGGCACCGACCCCAACGCCTACGGCGACTCCCTCGGCGTCTTCAAGGCGTACCTCGGCACCGGCATCGACGGGCTGTTCTCCGACAACCCCGACACCGCGCTGCTGGCCGCCGCGGAGTTCCGGACCCCCTGACCGGCCCGCCCGGCCGGCCGGCCGCGTACCGGCACCGGGCCCCTGGTCTTCCCGCACTCTCATCTGAGTTGGGAATGTCACAGAGGAGCTCGGTGCCGGTCCGTTCCGCTTGCCCCAATTGCCTGCGCAGAATGCTCCCGGCGGCGATTGCCGCCGCCACATTCCGGGGAGTCCGGAAGTCAGGGCACCACGTCCGGGCGCACACCCCTCTCACCCTCGCGCGCCCGGGCCAACCGAATAAGGGGAGGCATACGCGCATGGGCACGAGCGTGACCATCTCTGCGGCGACCGACGAGGACGCCGAGCAGATCCTCAAACTGCAGTACCTCTGTTACCAGTCCGAGGCCGCGCTGTACGACGACTACGGCATCGAGCCGCTCACCCAGACGCTGGCCGCGCTGCGCGCCGAACTGAGCGAGGGCTGCGTGCTGGTGGCCCGGCTCGGCGACGAGGTGGTCGGATCCGTGCGCGGCACCGTCGACGCCTCGGGCACCGCGGCGATAGCCAAGCTCATCGTGCACCCCCGGCTCCAGCGGCACGGCCTCGGCGGCCGGCTGCTGGCCGCGGTCGAGCAGCGGCTGGCCGAGGAGCGCTCGGCCACCCGTTTCCGCCTCTTCACCGGCCACCGCAGCGAGGGCAATCTGCGGCTGTACCGCAGCCACGGCTACGCGCCCGTGGGCACCGAGGAGCGCAGCCGGCGGCTGAGCCTGGTCACGCTGGAGAAGGAGGCCGTCGCCGAGGAGTTCGTGGCCCAGGCGTAGCGGCTCGCACCTCGCGCGTCGCGGACGTCGCGGCAGGGGAACGGGCCCGCGCAAGGGCGGGCCCGTCCACCGGCGAGGTGCCGCACGTGCCCCGGGGCGGCCGTTACGCCGTGCGCGCCCGGCGCAGCCACAGCATCCCGGTGACCGGCAGCAGGACCGGGATGAAGAGGTAGCCCATGCCGTAGTCCGACCAGACCGTGGCGTCGGGGAACGCCGACGGCGCCACCAGCGTCCAGGTGCCCACGGTCAGCACGCCGACCAGCTCCGCCGCACAGCACACCAGCGCCGCCCGGCGGGCCCGGTCGCCGCCGCGGACCAGCGAGTAGGTGATGAAGCCGTAGACCACCCCGGCGAGCGCGGAGAGCGAGTACGCCAGCGGGGCCCGGTCGAAGTCCGTGGCGATCTGGAAGACCGAGCGCGACACGGCGCCGACGACCATCACGCCGTACAGCCAGACCAGCAGGATCCCCGGGCCGGTGATCAGCTTCCGGCGGGTGCCCGGCGCACCCTCCTCGGCGGTGCGCTCGGTCGCCGCCACGTCGGTCTCACCGGTCGCCGTCATGTCAGCCTCCCCAGATGTCGAACAGCCGCACTTCGAGCACGGCCAGCACCACGCCGCCGGCGGAGACCGTCAGCGAGCCCCAACGACTGCGCTCCGCAAGGGACATGAAGCCCGCGGCGGGCACACAGGCGAACGCGCCGAGCAGATACGCCACGAAGATCGCCGTGCCCTGTGCGGGCTTCTCGCCGCGCGCCAGCTGGACGATGCCGACGACCAGCTGCACCACGGCGAGCAGCGTCACCACGGCCATGCCGAGGAAATGCCAGTCCATGGTCCGCTGGTCCCGGTAGGCGGCGAAACCGCACCAGGCGGCGAGCGCGAGCGCGGCCACACCGGTCGCGATCGTCAGGGCATCAAGCATGCCGAGACCCTATTACGGGCCAAAAGACCCGATGCGCCCGCCCCCGGACCGCACATACGCTCGGTCCCCATGAAGATCCACGCGGACGCACTCCTCTTCGACAACGACGGCACCCTGATCTCCTCCCTCGACTCCGTCCACCGCTGCTGGACCCGCTGGGCAAAGGAGTACGGCATCGCCCCCGAGGAATTCGCCCGGGTCGAGCTGCACGGCCGTCCGGCCGCCGAGATCGCCGCCGATCTGCTCCCGGCCGGGAAGGTGCCCGGTGCGCTGGCGCGGATCGAACAGCTGGAGGTCGAGGACGTCGCCGGGGGAGTGACCCTGCTGCCCGGCACCCGCGCCCTCCTCGCGGGCCTGCCTCCCGAGCGGTGGGCGGTGGTCACCTCCGCCACCCGGCGGCTGGCCGAGGCCCGCCTCGGTGAGGTCGGCATCCGGCCGAAGAAGCTGATAGCCGCCGACGACATCACCCGCGGCAAGCCCGACCCGGAGCCGTTCCTGCTGGCCGCCCGCCGGCTCGGCGTGGACCCGGCCCGCTGCGTCGTCTTCGAGGACGCCCCGGCCGGGCTGGCGGCCGGCCGCGCGGCCGGCATGACGACCGTGGCGTTGACCACAACCCACCCGGCCGCCGAGCTCTCCGCCGACCTCGTCGTCCCCGACCTGTCGGCGGTATCCGCGCAGGCCACGGACGGGGCGGTGGAGATCAGCCTGGCCGGATGAGGCGCTGTCCACGGGCCGGTCAGTCCTGTCCGCAATACGGACACGTTTGATCGGCCCGCACAGCCGTCTGGTTTACTTGCCGCCATGACCACGACGAGCAACCGCACCCCTGCGACCGAGGCGTACCTGACGCCCGGTGCTCGTTGCATGTGTCGAATGTGTGACCGCTGAGGGCCCCCGCCTGAGCCTCGCGCCCCGAAGCGAGACCCCATGCCGTGCACCGGTCCCCGACCGCGACGGCCGCCCCGCGTCACCGGAACCAGGAGCCGGGCCCCGCGCCCGCCGCCGCTCCCGTTCCCCCCTGCCGCACTCGCAAGAATGCCCCGTGCCGGCGGCGACCCCGCCGAGCACTCGACAGTGACGGAATTCCCTGTGATCACCACAACGGGCCTGACCAAGGTCTACCGTTCAGGAGACCGCGACGTCACCGCCCTGGACGGCGTCGACCTGCACGTCCGCGAGGGCGAGGTGTACGGTGTCATCGGCCAGAGCGGCGCCGGCAAGTCCACCCTCATCCGCTGCCTCAACCTCCTGGAGCGCCCCACCTCCGGCACGGTCACCGTCGCCGGCCAGGACCTGACCGCCCTCGCCGGGCGGGGCCAGCGCGCAGGCGCAGCGCTGCGCGCCGCCCGCAGCCACATCGGCATGGTCTTCCAGCACTTCAACCTGCTGTCCTCGCGCACCGTCCAGGACAACGTCGAACTGCCGCTGGAGATCCTCAAGGTCGACCGCCGCGAACGCTCCCGCAAGGCCCTGGAACTGCTGGACCTGGTCGGCCTCGCCGACAAGGCCGCGGCGTACCCCGCCCAGCTCTCCGGCGGCCAGAAGCAGCGCGTCGGCATCGCCCGCGCCCTGGCCGGTGACCCCAAGGTGCTGCTCTCCGACGAGGCCACCAGCGCCCTCGACCCGGAGACCACCCGCTCCATCCTGACCCTGCTGCGCGACCTCAACCGCCAGCTCGGCCTGACCGTCGTCCTCATCACGCACGAGATGGACGTCGTCAAGACCATCTGCGACTCGGCCGCCCTGATGAAGAACGGCCGCGTCGTCGAGCAGGGCACCGTCGCCGAACTGCTCGCCACCCCCGGCTCCGAACTCGCCCGCGAGCTCTTCCCGGTCGGCGGCGAGCCCTCGGCCGACGACCGCACCGTCGTCGACATCACCTTCCACGGCTCGGCCGCCACCCGCCCGGTGATCTCCGAGCTGGCGCGCACCTACAACGTCGACATCTCGATCCTCGGCGCCGCCATGGACACCGTCGGCGGCAAGCAGATCGGCCGGATGCGGATCGAGCTGCCCGGCCGCTTCGAGGAGAACGTCGTCCCCATCGGCTTCCTGCGCGAGCAGGGCCTTCAGGTTGACGTGGCTGACGTCGCTGACGTGGCCGACACCGCCCCCGCCACCGCCGCCGCGGCCGTCCCGGCGCCGGCCGCCGCCCCGCTCCTGAAGGAAGGTGCCAAGTGAGCTGGACCGAGATGCAGCCGCTGCTGTACGACGCGACCCTCGACACCCTCTTCATGGTGTGGTGGTCGACGTTCTACGCGGTCCTGGTCGGCATCCCCGTCGGTGTCCTGCTGCATCTGACCGACCGCGGCGCCCTGCTGCAGAACGTCGTGGTGAACAAGGTCCTCGGCGCGATCGTGAACATCGGACGGTCCTTCCCGTTCCTGATCTTGATCGTCGTGCTGCTGCCCTTCACCCGGCTCGTCGTCGGCACCTCCATCGGCCCCACCGGCGCGGTCGTCCCGCTCGCCATCGCCGCGATCCCGTTCTTCGCCCGCCTCGTCGAGGCCGCGCTGCGCGAGGTCGACCACGGCCTGGTGGAGGCCGCCCACGCCATGGGCGGCGGCACCTGGACCATCATCTTCAAGGTGCTGCTGCCGCAGGCCCTGCCCGCGCTGGTCGCGGCCGTCACCACCACCGTCATCACGCTGATCGGCTACTCCGCGATCGCCGGTGCGGTCGGCGGCGGCGGACTGGGCTCCCTCGCCTACAACTACGGCTACCTGCAGTACGAGACCAGGCTGATGGTCATCACCGTCGTCGAGCTGATCGTCATCGTCACCGTCATCCAGCTGCTCGGTGACCTGATCGTCCGCCGGCTCGCCGGCCGCGGCACCCGACCCTCCTCATCCGTACGCGTCGGCCTGCGCCGCGCCCGCATCGAGGAGCCGGCGGCCGTCACCGAGGCCGCCTGACCCCATAAGCCACCCGCGTCACCCGCACCACCCAAGAGCCCGGACCCTTTGCCGGGCGGACAGCACACGGACACCCCGTGTGGCAACAAGAAAGAGGCACTCTTCGTGCGTAACACCGTCAAGATCACCGTGGCCGTCGCCGCCGCCTCCGCCGTCGCCCTGGGCGCGAGCGCCTGCTCCGCACCCTCCGACACCACCGCCAGCAGCGACAAGAGCGACAAGAACGCCCCCCTCGTCGTCGCCGCGAGCCCCACCCCGCACGCCACCATCCTCGACTTCGTCGCGAAGAAGCTGGCGGCCAAGGAGGGCCTCAAGCTCGTCGTCAAGCCGTTCAACGACTACAAGATCCCCAACAAGGTCACCGACGACGGCCAGGTCGACGCCAACTTCTTCCAGCACAAGCCCTTCCTGGACACCTTCAACAAGGAGAACGGCACCCACATCGTGCCGGTCCAGAACGTGCTCATCGAGCCCCTCGGCCTGTACTCCAAGAAGATCCACAAGCTCTCGGACCTCAAGTCCGGCTCGACCGTCTCGGTCCCCAACGACCCGTCCAACGAGGGCCGCGCGCTCAAGCTGCTCGCCGACAACGGCGTGATCACCCTCAAGCCCGGCGTCGGCGCCGACGCCAAGCTCACCGACGTCAAGGACGACAAGGGCATCAAGATCACCGAGCTGGAGGCCGCGCAGACCGCGCCGCGCATCGACGACGTCGACGCCGCCATCATCAACGGCAACTTCGCCATCGGCGCCCACCTCAAGCCCTCCAAGGACGCCCTCGCGCTGGAGAAGGCCAAGGACAACCCCTACGCCAACTTCCTCGCCGTCAAGAAGGGCAACGAGAACGACCCGCGGATCAAGAAGCTGGCCAAGCTCCTGAACTCCCCCGAGGTCAAGAAGTTCATCGAGGACAAGTACACGGACGGCTCGGTCATCCCCGCCTTCGGTCCCGCCAAGGCCTGACCCCCCAAGCCACCACCGGGCCCCGGCAGCGCACCCCGCGCGGCCGGGGCCCGGGCGCGTGGCACACCCACCCGCCCATGCTGCATGCTGGTGCATTCAAGACGGTCAGACGGCCCGTGACCTCGTGGTGAACCATCCCGCGACGTCCCGGAGCACCCACGGTCAACGGCGTTGGAGCAGCGGCATGACATCCACCTTTCCGGACATCTCCCTCAGCACGGACCGGCTGGTGCTGCGCCCCTTCGAAGAGGCCGACATCCCCGCCCTCGCCGCGATGATGAACGACGAACTGGTCGCCGCCTGGACCGCCGTACCGCAGCCCTACACCGAGGCCGCCGCCCGTACCTGGGCCACCGAGTACGCGCCCGCCGAACGCGCCGCCGGACGCGGCATCGACTTCGCCGTCACCGAATTCCTCACCCAGCGGCTGGTCGGCGTCGTACAGCTGGGCAACACCAACTGGCGGCTGCGGGCCACCGAGCTCTCGTACATCGTCGCCTCCTGGGCCCGCGGTGAGGGCTACGCCTCCGAGGCGGCGCTCGCCACCGCACAGTGGCTCTTCCACGACCAGCAGTTCGAACGCCTCGAACTGCGCACCGCCGCCGGCAACACCGCCTCCCAGCAGGTCGCCCAGAAGATCGGCTGCATCAGCGAGGGCGTGCTGCGCAACGCCTGCATAGCCCGCAGCCGTACGGAGGACGGCGGCTGGGCCGACATCCGCACGGATCAGATCGTCTGGAGCCTGCTGCCCGAGGACCTCGACGGGGTCCCCGGCCGGATGGCCGACGCGAACGGATTCACCTACCCCGAGTGGAACTGACCCACGCCCGCGCCCAGGTCCGTACCTCTCGGGGTACCCTCGGCCTGCCGCGCACCCGCGCGACCAGCGCGGACCTGCGTCCGGCGCCCCACAGCGGCGCGCCACCGGCCCGCGGTCGCCCCGCGGCCGCCACCGCCCGCGTACCCACAGCAGCCCCAGGAGACTGACGAGCATGGCCGACCGGGTCACGGTGATCGGATGGGACGGCTCTCCGCTGACCGCCGCCGCCCGCTCCGCCCTCGGCGCCGCCACACTGGTGGCCGGCGCCGCCCACCACCTCGCACTGCCCGAAGTCCCGCCGCACGCCGAGCGGATCCGGCTCGGCAGCGTCACCCTGGCCGCCCGCCGGATCGCCCAGCACCGCGGCACCGCCGTCGTCCTCGCCGACGGCGACCCCGGCTTCTTCGGCGTCGTCCGCACCCTGCGGGCCCCCGAGCACGGCCTGGAGGTCGAGGTCGTCCCGGCCGTCTCCTCCGTCGCGGCCGCCTTCGCCCGTGCCGGCATGCCCTGGGACGACGCCCAGATCGTGGTGGCCCACAGCCGCGACCTGCGCCGCGCGGTCAACGTCTGCCGCGCCCACACCAAGGTCGCGGTGCTCACCTCGCCCGGCGCCGGCCCCGCCGAACTCGCCCTGCTGCTCGGCGGCGTCCACCGCACCTTCGTCATCTGCGAGGAACTGGGCACCGAACGCGAGCAGGTGACGGTCCTCACCTCCGACAAGGCCGCCGACCACGTCTGGCGCGACCCCAACGTCGTCATCGTCGTCGGCGGTTCGCCCGGCGGCGCCGCGGCCCAGGGCACCGGCTGGATCGCCGGCCACGAGGTCGGCCACCCGACCGGACCGCGTGGCTGGGGACTGCCCAACCGCGCCTACGGCGGAGCCCTCGCCGAGGGGGAGACCGTCCAGCTGCGCACCGCCCAACTCGCCCGCCTGGGGCCCCGGGTGGGCGACCTGGTCTGGGACATCGGCACCGGCAGCGGAGCCGCCGCCGTGGAGGCCGCGCGGTTCGGCGCCGCGGTCATCGCGGTGGACGCCGACCCGGACGCCTGCGGACGCACCGCCGCCGTCGCCCGCCGGCACGGCGTCCAACTCCAGGTCGTGCACGGGCGGGCGCCGCAGATCCTGGAGGACCTGCCCGAGCCCGACGTGGTACGGATCGGCGGCGGGGGAGTGGAGGTCGTCACCGCCTGCGCCGCCCGCCGTCCCGAACGGATCGTCACCCACGCCGCCACCCGCGACGAGGCCGAGCTGCTGGGGCGCGCACTGGCGGACGGCGGGTACGACGTCGAGTGCGCCCTGCTGCAGTCCGTGGACCTGGACACCTCCGTCTGGGTCGAACGCGAGCGGTCCGTGGTGTTTTTGCTCAGCGGGTATCGCGTTCCTCACCCGTGACCAGGAAGGCAACCCGCGCGAGGTAGGCTGGCGGATCGTTGCGCCGCCGTTCCACGTTCGGCTTCATACGCCAATATCCGGAAAATGCCCTGGTTTTGGACGAATATGAAGCTGTGAGCGTGGACGTGCCGCGAGGCGTGCTCGCTCGTTCTAGCTATCGGGGCGTCGGGGCGCCCCGGTCGAGCGTGTCGCACGAGCGGTTGGAAGGAGCACTACCAATGGGCGAGGGGTACGCATGACCGACACCGGCCAGGTCCCGGGCGAGGGACAGCCGGAGAACGCAGGCGGACATCCCGGGCAGCCGCAGCCGGCGGCCGCTCCCTCCCCTGCCGACGCCGGACCCACGGAGCTGCCGGGCATGGTGACCCCTCAGGGCGACTACCCCTACCTCGACCAGACCGATCCCGGCGTCGAGGACGACGACCTGCTGCTCATGCCGGGCGCCCAGGGCGCCTGGAGCGAGCAGTCCGCGGCCCAGCCGCTGCCGCACGAGACCCACCAGGGCCCGGACCGGCAGCCGCAGCCGGGCGTGCCGTTCGACGCCGCCGCCCAGGGAGCCACCGGCTACGAGGCGATGCCCGCCCAGGCCGGCGACCACGAGAGCGGCGGCCGGGACTCCGGTTCCGTCGACCTGAGCGCGGTCCGCATCCCGCAGCCCGCGGCGCCCCAGCAGCCGGAGCGGGCCCGCGCGGCCGCGCCCAACCGCCGCCCGCTGCACATGGGCCCGCCGGTGCCCGACGCGACCGGCGGCGTGGTCCGCTCGCTCGCCGACCGCGGCCCCGCAGACGCCCCCGCCCGGCACGCCGCCCCGCCCGCCGGTGCCCCCGAATACTTCGACGCCGCCGCCCCCGCCCAGGCCCCCGTGGCCCCGGAAGCCGCCGCGGCCGTCCAGCAGGCCCCCGCCGCACCCCAGGACGCCCAGCCGGCCCCGGCCCAGGCGTACGCCGAACCGCAGCCGCAGGCCGGGGCGGCGCCGTACGCCGAGCAGACGTACGGCGGCCAGTCCTACGGCGGCCAGTCCTACGGCGGCCAGTCCTACGGTGGGCAGTTGTCCCCCGAGCAGACCTACGGCGCCGCCGGCCAGGGCCCGTTGCCGGGCCCGCAGCTCGGCGAGATCCCGGCCCAGATGCCGGCCTGGAACGACGCCACGGCCCAGGCCGCACCGGCCCCCGCCCCCGAGCCGGCACCGGCTCCCGAGCCGGCCGCGGTCGCCGCGCCGGCGCCGGCGCCGGTGGCCGATCAGATGCCGCCGGTCGAGGAGACCGCAACGGCCGCGGAAGCGGCCCCCGTTGTCGACGCGGCACCGGCGGCGGAGACTGCCGCGCCCGCGGAGGCCCCCGCCGCGCCGGCTGACGAAACCGCGCAGCCGGTCGCGCAGCCCGTCGCCCAGGACCCCGAACTGCCCGCCGAACAACCGCAGGCCGCCGAACAGCCGCCCGTGGCGCAGGCACAGCCCCAGCCGCAGGCGCAGCCCGAGCCGGTGGCGCAGCCCGCGGAGGGCACCGCGGACGGGACCGTACCGGCCGAGCCCGTCGAGGCCCCGACGGCGGAGCAGCCGACCGAACAGACGCCGACCGCCCAGATCCCGGACGGACCGGCCCCGGACGCCCAGACTCCGGACGCGCCCGTACAGGAAGTGCCCGCTCAGGAAGTGCCCGTAGAGGAAGTGCCCGTACAGGCCGTTTCCGAGCAGGACGTTTCCGAGCAGGGCGCGGCCGAGGGCACGGAGGACAACGTCACGGCCGACGCCGCCGTCCAGCCGCAGCCCGAGGCCGCCGCGCCGGAAGCCGTCGCCCCCGAGGCCGCCGCGACGCCGCAGGGCCCCGTCGCCCTGCCCGGTGACGAGGACGGCGTCCCCGTCGAGCAGCCGGTCGCCCCCGTCGAGCAGGAGCAGGCCGTCATAGAGCCGCCCGAGGCGGTCACCCCTGACACCGCTCCCGAGGGAGAGGCCACCCCGGCCGCCGAGTCCGCAGCACCCGCCGCGGACGCCACGCCGGCCACCCCTGCCGACGCGTCCCCCGAGGCCGCGGTGACACCTGAGGCCGCAGTGACGCCCGAGGCCGCAGCGACTCCCGAGGCCACCCCGGCTCCGGAGCCCGCCGCAGCCACCCCGGAGACCTCGGCAGCCCCCGCGAGCGCAGAGCAGGCAGCAACGGCAGAGGCCGCGGAACCGGCCGTCACCGAAGAAGCGGTAGCAGTGGCAGGGGAAGAGGCAATGGAGCCGGTGCAGGCAGCAGACCCGGCCCCCGCGCCCGAGCAGCCGCAGGCCGCCGACGAGCAGCCCGCCACCCCGGCCGACGCCCCCGCAGAGGGCACCCCCGCGGCCCAGCCCGGCACCGTCCACATCCCGGCCCAGCAAGTCGCCGAGCAGCCGGCCGCCGAACAGCAGCCGGCCGTCGAACCGCAGCCGCAGGCCGCCGCGGACGACACCGTTCCGCAGGCCCAGGACCCCGCCGGCACCCCGGCCGCCGTGGAGGTGCCCGAGGAGGCCACCGCCGACGAGGCCCCCCACCAGCAGGACGCCGAGGCGCTCCTCCAGCTTGGTGAGGGCGCGGACGAGGACCAGCCGCAGGAGCTCGACGCGGTTCCGGCGGCCGACCAGCCGCAGGCCGCTGACCAGCAGACACCCGGCGAGCAGGCCGACGAGCAGCCCGCCGCCGAGGAGACCGACGCCGCCGACGCAGCCCCCGAGGCGGAAGAGGTCCCGGCCAGGCCCCCGGCCGCCGGCTACGACGACTCCGAGCGCGCCGCCGTCCACCGCGTGATGCGCGAGCGCCGCGACATCCGCAACGGCTTCCGCAGCGACCCGATCCCCAACGAGGTCCTGCTGCGCGTCCTGGAGGCGGCCCACACCGCCCCCAGCGTCGGCCACTCCCAGCCCTGGGACTTCGTCGTCATCCGGTCCGCCGAGACCCGCGAGAAGATGCACCAGCTCGCGATGCAGCAGCGCGACGCGTACGCCAAGTCGCTGCCCAAGGCCCGCGCCAAGCAGTTCCGCGAGCTGAAGATCGAGGCGATCCTCGAAACACCGGTCAACATCGTCGTCACCGCGGACCCCACCCGCGGCGGCCGGCACACCCTCGGCCGGCACACCCAGCCGCAGATGGCCCCGTACTCCTCCGCGCTCGCCGTCGAGAACCTCTGGCTCGCGGCGCGCGCCGAAGGCCTCGGCGTCGGCTGGGTCAGCTTCTTCGACGAGCGCGAGATGGTCCGCGAACTGGGCCTGCCCGAGCACCTCGAAGTCGTCGCCTACCTGTGCGTCGGCTACGTCGACGAGTTCCCCGAGGAGCCCGAGCTGCTGCAGGCCGGCTGGTCCAAGCGCCGCCCGCTGTCCTGGGTCGTCCACGAGGAGACCTACGGCCGCCGCGCGCTGCCCGGGGAGAACCCGCACGACCTCCTCCAGGAGACCCTCCAGGGCATCCGCCCGCTGGACGCCAAGGCGCTCGGCGAGGCGTGGGAGCGCCAGAAGCGGATGACCAAGCCCGCCGGCGCGCTCGGCATGCTGGAGATCATCTCCGCGCAGCTGTGCGGCCTGTCCCGCAAGTGCCCGCCGCCGATCCCGGAGCCGGCCGCCGTGGCGATCTTCGCCGGCGACCACGGCGTGCACGCCCAGGGCGTCACCCCCTGGCCGCAGGAGGTCACCGGCCAGATGGTCGCCAACTTCCTGGGCGGCGGCGCGGTCTGCAACGCCTTCGCCAACCAGGTCGGCGCTGAGGTCTGCGTCGTGGACGTCGGCGTGGCGAGCGAACTCCCCGCCACCCCCGGCCTGCTGCCCCGCAAGGTCCGGCCCGGCACCGCCGACTTCACCCAGGGCCCCGCGCTCACCCAGGAGGAGGTCCTCAAGGCCATCGAGGTGGGCATCGAGACCGCCCGCGACCTCGTCGCGGCCGGCAACAAGGCCCTGCTCACGGGCGAGATGGGGATCGCCAACACCACCACCTCCGCCGCGCTGATCGCCGTTTACACCGGCGTCGACCCGGCCGAGGTCACCGGCCGCGGCACCGGCATCAACGACGAGACGCACGCCCGCAAGGTCGACGTGGTCCGCCGCGCCCTGGAACTCCACCAGCCCGATCCGTCCGACCCGGTCGGCGTGCTCGCCGCGGTCGGCGGCCTGGAGCACGCGGCCCTGGTCGGACTGATCCTCGGCGGCGCCTCGCTGCGCACGCCGGTGATCCTCGACGGCGTCAGCGCCGGCGCCGCCGCCCTGGTCGCCCGCGCCATCGCCCCCGAGGCGCTGGCCGCCTGCATCGCCGGCCACCGCAGCGCCGAGCCCGGCCACGTCGCGGCCCTCAACAAGCTCGGCCTGCGCCCGCTCATCGACCTCGACCTGCGCCTCGGCGAGGGCACCGGCGCCCTGCTGGCCCTCCCCGTCGTGCAGAGCGCCGCCCGCGCCATGCACGAGGTCGCCACCTTCGACTCCGCCGGAGTGACGGAGAAGAGCTGAGGCGGTGCGGCCGGAACGCGGCCGCCCCGCATGACCCCCGGCCCGCAGCCCCCTAGGCTGTGGGCCGGGGCCGTACGCCCTCAAGCGTCGTATCCTCCCTGATCAGCCGCTCCAGAGCCGCAGCGACCGATCCGGTCTCGAACTCGCACCATCCGCACAAGGAGCCGCCCCGCCATGGCCGAGCACGTCGCCGAACACGCTGCCTACCCCGTCGGACTGCGGCTGTCCGGCCGCCGGGTGGTCGTCCTGGGAGCCGGTCAGGTCGCCCAGCGCCGCCTCCCCTCGCTCGTCGCCGCGGGCGCGGACGTCGTGCTCGTCTCCCCGTCCGCCACCCCCTCCGTCGAGGCGATGGCCGACGCCGGCGAGATCCGCTGGGAGCGCCGCCGCTACCGGGCCGGTGACCTCGCCGAGGCCTGGTACGCGCTGATCTCCACCGACGACCCCGAGGCCAACGCCGCCGCCTCCCAGGAGGCCGAGGAGCGGCGGGTGTGGTGCGTACGCGCCGACGACGCCGAGGCGGCCACCGCCTGGACCCCGGCCACCGGCCGCAGCGAGGGCGTGACCGTAGCCGTCCTCACCGGCCGCGACCCGCGCCGTTCGGCCGCCGTACGCGACGCCATCGTGGAGGGCCTGCGCGACGGCAGCATCGCCGCCCCGCACCACCGCCGCGCGCACACCCCCGGCGTGGCGCTGGTCGGCGGCGGCCCCGGCGACCCCGACCTGATCACCGTCCGCGGCCGCCGTCTGCTCGCCGAGGCCGACGTCGTCATCGCCGACCGCCTCGGCCCCCGCGACCTGCTGGCCGAGTTGCCCCCGCACGTCGAGGTCATCGACGCCGCGAAGATCCCCTACGGCCGGTTCATGGCCCAGGAGGCGATCAACAACGCGCTGATCGAGCACGCCAAGGCCGGCAAGGCCGTGGTCCGCCTCAAGGGCGGCGACCCGTTCGTCTTCGGCCGCGGCATGGAGGAGGCCCAGGCACTCGCCGAGGCCGGCATCCCCTGCACGGTCGTGCCCGGCATCTCCAGCACCATCTCGGTGCCCGCCGCCGCCGGCATCCCCGTCACCCACCGCGGCGTCGCCCACGAATTCACCGTCGTCAGCGGCCACGTCGCCCCCGACGACGAGCGCTCCCTGGTCGACTGGCCCGCCCTCGCCAAGCTGCGCGGCACCCTCGTCGTCCTCATGGGCGTGGAGAACAGCGGAGCCATCGCCGCCAAGCTCATCGAGCACGGCCGCCCCGCCGACACCCCGGCCGCCGTCATCCAGGAGGGCACCACCGCCACCCAGCGCCGGGTCGACGCCACCCTCGCCACCCTCGGCGAGACGGTCCGCTCCGAGGGCGTCCGGCCGCCGGCGGTCATCGTCATCGGCGCCGTCGTCACCGTCGGCGCGACGACCACGGCCGGCTAGCTGATTCGTTTCCCCGGGCCTTCCCCCGGCATTGGAACCCCGACACCGACAAGGCACTATCTCCCCGTGGCAGAAATCATCACCGTCGACGACCCGGACGACCCGCGGCTGGCCGACTACACCGGCCTGACCGACGTCGAACTGCGGCGCCGGCGCGAGCCCGCGGAGGGACTCTTCATCGCCGAGGGCGAGAAGGTCATCCGGCGCGCCCGGCACGCCGGCTACGAGATGCGCTCGATGCTGCTCTCCTCGAAGTGGGTCGACGTCATGCGCGACGTCATCGACGAGGTCGCGGCCCCGGTCTACGCCGTCAGCCCGGCCCTTGCGGAACAGGTGACGGGCTATCACGTGCACCGCGGCGCGCTCGCCTCCATGCAGCGCACCCCGCTGCCCGCGGCCACCGAACTCCTCGCCGGGGCGCGCCGCATCGTGGTCATGGAGGCCGTCAACGACCACACCAACATCGGCGCGATCTTCCGCAGCGCGGCGGCCCTCGGCATGGACGCGGTGCTGCTCTCCCCGGACTGCGCCGACCCCCTCTACCGCCGCTCGGTGAAGGTCTCCATGGGCGCGGTCTTCTCCGTCCCGTACGCCCGCCTGGAGAGCTGGCCCCGCGACCTGTCCGTCGTACGGGAAGCGGGCTTCAAACTGCTCGCCCTCACCCCCGCCGAAAAGGCCTCCACCATCGACGAGGCCGCCCCGCACACGCTGGACCGCGTCGCCCTGATGCTGGGCGCGGAGGGCGGCGGCCTCACCACGGGTGCCCTGCGCGCCGCCGACGAATGGGTCCGCATCCCGATGGCCCACGGCGTCGACTCCCTCAACGTCGGCGCAGCCGCGGCGGTGGCGTTCTACGCGGTGACGTCGGGGCGACCGGCTTAGGGGGTAGGGGGTAGGGGGCTACGGGTCATACGGGCCGAACCGCACACGGTTCCCACCGTGGTGTTCCTCCCGTGGTCACGCGGTCCCCACCCGGGGGTGGTTACGCCGTCCCCCGGGGGGTGGTTACGCCGTCCCCCGGGGGTGGTTACGCCGTCCCCCGGGGGTGGTTACGCCGTCCCCCCGGCGTGGTTACGCCGTCCCCCGGGGAATACCGCCCAGCCCCGCCACGTTGTCGGCCCCGAGGGGGCTCTCGCGACCCTTAGGGGATCTGTTCCCCTATCCCCTAAGGGCCCGCCCACCTTCCGCCCGCCCACCGTCCGCCCGCACGCCCCATCTACCGGGCGTCCGAGCCCCCAGCGTCCGAGCCCCCGCCCGGCGCCCACTGACCTCCACCCGGAGCGGCCGGGCTCCCGGCCGGAGCAAGCGGAGCCAGCCGTTCCAAGCCCTCGGCCCCCATCCCGCGGGCCGGGCCCTGGCAGCCCTGGGCCGCCGCGATCCCCAGCGCGACCAGCAACGTCACCACGACGAACACGATGACCCGCTGGCGCAGCAGCCGGCGGTCGGGGCCGGGCCGGCGCCCGCCGGAGGTCGTACGGACCGGGGTGCGCGAACCGTTTCGCCCCGTCGGCCGGGCCGCCGGACCGCGTCGGGCGTTCCGCCCCGTGGTACGCGGATTCTTCCTCGCGCCGGTGCCCGCACCAGCGCCTGCGCCCGTACCCGCACCGGAAGCCGGTCCTCCGGGCCGCCCACCGGCCCCGTCCCGCGGCGCCGGCGGACGCGACGCGTGCGGGCGCGGGGCGGAGCCGCCCGCCGTCCGCCGCTCGGTGCGCTGGCGCGCGTACTCCTCGGCCCGCTGCCCGGTCGGCCGGTCCGACGGACGGCGCTCCGCCCGGCTCCATCCGGCCCCGCTACCGGGCCCGTTCTGCAGAAGACCGCCCGACAGACCGCCCGACACACCACCCGACGGACCGCCCGACAGGCCGTGCGCTTCACGGGCCGCGATCTCCTTGAGCCGCAACGACAGCGACAAGGTGCTGGGCCGGTCCGCCGGATCCTTGGCCAGGCACGACGCGAGCAGCGGCGCCAGCGCGTCCGGCACCCCGGCGAGCTGCGCCTCCTCGTGCACCACCCGGTAGAGCATGACCTCCGAACTGCCCTGTCCGAACGGGGAGTCCGCGGTGCAGGCGTACGCCAGCGTGGCGCCCAGCGCGAAGATGTCGGTGGCCGGGGTCACCGCGGCCCCGCGTACCTGTTCCGGTGCCAGGAAGCCCGGCGACCCGACGGCCGTACCGACGTGCGTGAGCGTGCTGGCGCCGGTCGCCCAGGCGATGCCGAAGTCGATGATGCGCGGGCCCTTGGGCGACAGCAGGATGTTGGACGGCTTCAGGTCGCGGTGCACCACGCCCGCGTCATGGACGGCCAGCAGCCCCTCGGACAGTGCCGCGCCGACGGAGGCGACCTGGGCGGGGGAGAGCGGCCCCTCCTCGTTGACCTTGTCGTGCAGCGACGGGCCGGGGACGTACTGGGTGGCGAACCACGGGCGGTCCGCGTCCAGATCGGCCGCGACCAGCCGCGCCGTACAGCCACCGCGGATCCGGCGGGCGGCGGAGACCTCGCGGGCGAACCGCGAGCGGAATTCCTGATCTTCCGCCAGGTCCGGCCGGATCACCTTCAGCGCCACCCGCTGACCGCGCTTGTCCGAGCCGAGGTAGACCACGCCCATCCCGCCTGCGCCGAGCCGGCGGTGCAACCGGAAGGTCCCGACGACACGCGGGTCCTCGCGCCGGAGCCGCATCATCGCCATGTCCGTCCCCTACCTGCGGTGGGAGGCCCCTCCGCTGCCAACCGTCTGACGTGGCACAGCTTACGGATTGACGGCTCGCTGTGCTGAGAGGCCGCGCATGCGTCGGCAACCGGATTGTCGGTGGCGGGTGCGATCCTCGGAGTGCGGGAGGGGAAAAGGGCGCGCGGGCGTCCCGGGTTTCCGCCCGCGCGCTCAATGATCTTGCACATAAGGGGGATTGACACGACGAAAGGTGATCGAGGGCGAATGCCGGAGATGCGGGGCACGGCTCCCGGCGGCGGACGGCGGCGGCGTATGCGGCTGCCGGACGGTGGGGTGGGGCGTAGCCGCCGACGTGAGCGAGGTCACCCATGCGGGCCGGCGGGACCTGCGTCCCGGTGGGCACCCCTGGGGGATGTCCCGGGTTCCTCAGGGGTGTTCTCCACCCAGGGGAGTACGTGACGCCCGGTCCCGTCATCCTCCTGGAGGCCGCCCAATAGGTACGACGGCATGACGCCTGTCCTGCGCCGCGTGCCTAGTGTTGTCATCAAGCGGCGGGCGCAGCGCTCGTCCCCCGAGGTCAGACGCCCGCCGCTCCAGAGACGACGGGAGCGGACGATGGATCGGACCTCAGGACGGACGGCCCTTCGGGCGCAGGGGCGCAAGGCCGCCGCGGCGCTCGGCGGCCACCAGTCCTCGGGCACCCGCCATCCGCTCGTCGCGGTGGCCATGGTGCTGCCGTTGGCGATCCTGCTCGCCGTGGTGTTCGGCGGCTGGGAAGCCGTCATCACACAGGCGTCGTCCGTGGCCGGAATGCTGGGGCGCTGAGCGGCGCCCCGGTCCCGGGAGAGCGGCCCGGGACGGGGACCTCCGGCTGAATACCCCGTGGGGACGGGGGTGCGGCGGACGGCACGAACGGCCGGGCATCTGGGGAGATGCCCGGCCGTCGAGCTTCCGCCCCCACCCACCGAACCACGACTCCACCGAGCGCCCCCGGCCGCGTACGCCCGCGCCCCGCCCCCTGCCCGGTACGCACACACCCCGCCACCCCGCGGGCCGCCGCCACGCCCCGCCCCTTCCCGCATACGCACGGCCCGCCTGACGCCCCGCCTGCCGCGCCTGCCCCGCCGCATACGATCCCCCGCCGCGTACGATCCCCTTAGGGCCCGACCAGCGACCGGGCGAGGCCGCACACCGACGCAGGCCCGGGGGAGGGGAGCCATGACCACGCCGCTGGCCGTCCGCCTGGCCGCCCTCGCCGCATCCCCCGTCCCCGACGGCTCCCCACCCGCACCACCGGCCCCTGAAACTCCCGCAGGTCATCCCCACCCACCCGCCGACCACCCCCAGGTCCTCGCCGACCGCCCGGACGGCACGGTCGTCCGCAGTGGCCATGCGGTCGCCAAGGCGCACGCCCCGGACGCCGACCCGCAGGACCTCGCCGCCCGCCTCCGGATCGCCGCGCACCCCCTCCTGCACGGAATCCTGCTGCCCCCGCTGCCGCTCACCGCCCCCGGCGGCTTCCTCCTCCTCGCCGACGACGGCCGGGCGCTGACCCGCTGGCCGTATGGCAGCCCGGTCGCGCCCGACGACCCCGACGCGGCGCCCTGGGAGGACGCCGCCCGCCTGCTGGCCCGGCTGCACTCCGTCGATCCGCGCCAATTCCCCGGCCCGGTCCCGCCGATGCGCGGCCCCGCCAAGGCCGCCCGCGCCCTGACCCGGCTGCGCGCCGCGTTGGACGACGGCCACGACGGCCCTGCGACCGCCGTTCCGCGGTCCCTGCGCGCGGCTGCCGCGGCCGTCGAACGGGCCTGGTACGGGCTGCCGCCCTGGGCCCGCGGCGAGGTGCCGCCGCCGCGTGCGGCAGCCCTCTGCCACGGCGACCTCCACCTCGGCCAGCTGGTCCGCCACCCGGCCACCGGCGGCCGCTGGCTGCTGATCGACGTCGACGACCTCGGCGTCGGCGACGCGGCCTGGGACCTGGCCCGTCCCGCCGCCTGGTTCGCCACCGGCCTGCTCTCCCCGGACATCTGGACGCGCTTCCTGACCGCCTACCGCGCGGCGGGCGGGCCGGCCCTGCCCCCGCACGGGGACCCCTGGGCCGAACTGGAGGTCCCCGCCCGCGCCCTGACCGTGCAGACCGCCGCGCTCGCCGTCGCCAAGGCCGTCACCGGGGAGCGGGCGCTGGACGAGGCCGCGACCGCCGTCATCGACGCCTGCGCCCGGATGGTGTCCCTGCCGCAGCAGTTGGCACCCGGCGGGCCCGTCGTACGCTGAACCCCACGCCACCGGAAGGCTGTTCCGGTGGCGCCGCGCCGAGCGGCAGCGAACGACAGGAGTTGAGCCGACGATGCAGTGCCCCAAGTGCCATGCACCGATGCACACGTACAACCGCAATGGTGTCCAGATCGAGCAGTGCGCCGGCTGCCGGGGGATCTTCCTCGACTACGGGGAGCTGGAGGCGCTGACCCGCCTGGAGTCGCAGTGGGTCCAGCAGGCCCCGCCGCCGCCCGCCCCGCAGGCGTACCCCGCCGCGCCCGCCTGGGGCGCCCCGCACCACGGCCACCACGGCCACCATGGACACCACGGTCATCACCGGGGCCTCGGCCACATGCTGTTCTCGTCCTGAACCGTCGCACCCGGTCCGGCCGGCACGGCCACAACCGGCCGGCCGGCGACCGGAGCCCGTGACCGGCGCACGGCACAAAAAGCCGAGGGCCGGAGCGAAACGCTCCGGCCCTCGGGCTGTGTGTGGACGATACTGGGATTGAACCAGTGACCTCTTCCGTGTCAGGGAAGCGCTCTCCCGCTGAGCTAATCGTCCTCGGGACCATGGATCACGAAGACCCACAGTTGCGTGCGCGATACTGGGATTGAACCAGTGACCTCTTCCGTGTCAGGGAAGCGCTCTCCCGCTGAGCTAATCGCGCGGGGGCCCGGGTGGAGCCGGACCAGTGGACGATACTGGGATTGAACCAGTGACCTCTTCCGTGTCAGGGAAGCGCTCTCCCGCTGAGCTAATCGTCCTTGGAGGTGGAGACGGGATTTGAACCCGTGTAGACGGCTTTGCAGGCCGTTGCCTCGCCTCTCGGCCACTCCACCAGGAGTGAGGGGGGTCGGGAAGATCCCCCACATCGAGCGGACGACGAGACTCGAACTCGCGACATCCACCTTGGCAAGGTGGTGCTCTACCAACTGAGCTACGTCCGCAGGTGACTCTCCCAGACTACGTCCGGGAAGCTACCGGGCCCCCGTGGCGCTTCCGCGTCCCGGCGACGTGTTGAACTCTAGCGGATTCCGGGGCCAGTACAAAAACGCGTTTGTGCAGCGTGCTGCGCTGCTCGCCCGGCACAGGCGCGCCCGGGGGCCCCGCCATAGACTCGCTGACGTGCACGACTTCGCTCCCATGGCCCGCTTCGGCGGCCTGATAGCCACCGATCTACGGGACGTGACCAGCGATCCCGCGGCCCTCGACTCGACGGGCTGGTGGGCGGTGGCCGCCGACTTCGAGGGCCAGGTGGTCTGCGCCCGCTTCGCCGACGTACGCCCCGCCACCCCGGCCGACGCCCCCGCCCCCGGCGCCTGGCACGGCCCCGCGCGGAGCGCCTGGACCAGCGCCCTGGACCGCGACGCCTATGTCCGCGGCGTACGGCGGGTCCGGGAACACATCGCGGCCGGCGACGTCTACCAGGTCAACCTCTGCCGGGTGCTGAGCGCCCCGCTTCCCGATCCGGACCGGGCCGACGTCGACGCGCTGTCCGCCGTACTGGCCCGCGGCAACCCCGCCCCGTACGCCGGCACGATCCGGCTGCCCGGCCACGGCGTGGAGATCGCCAGCGCCTCCCCCGAGCTCTATCTGCGGCGGGACGACCGGGCCGTGTGGTCCGGCCCCATCAAGGGCACCGGACGGACCGCCGCGGACCTCTCGGCCAAGGACCGGGCGGAGAACGTGATGATCGTGGACCTGGTCCGCAACGACCTCGGCCGGGTCTGCGCCACCGGAACCGTCACCGTCCCGGCACTCTGCGCGGTCGAGGAGCACCCCGGCCTGGTGCACCTCGTCTCCACGGTGCGCGGCGAGCTGGACCTCGCCAACGAGAAGAGCGCCTGGGCCGATCTGCTGGACGCCACCTTCCCGCCCGGTTCGGTCACCGGCGCCCCCAAGTCCAGCGCCCTGCGGATCATCGACGAACTGGAGACCGCGCCCCGCGGGCCGTACTGCGGCGGCATCGGCTGGGTCGACGCCGACCGCCGCACCGGCGAGCTCGCGGTCGGCATCCGGACCTTCTGGATCGACCGCACCGCCGCCGACGGTCCGCTCCTCCGCTTCGGCGCCGGAGCCGGGATCATCTGGGACTCCGACCCCGAGCGGGAATGGGCGGAGACCGAGCTGAAGGCGAGCCGGCTGCTCGCGGTAGCGTCGGGACGCAACGAGCCGAGCGGAGGAGAGCGATGAGGATCTGGCTGGACGGAGCACTGCGGAACGCCGACGACGCCCGGGTCTCGGTCTTCGACCACGGGCTGACGGTCGGCGACGGCGTCTTCGAGACCGTCAAGGCGGACCACGGACGTGCCTTCGCCCTCACCCGCCACCTGGAGCGCCTCGCCACCTCCGCCCGCGGCCTCGGCCTGCCCGAGCCCGACCTCGACGAGGTGCGGCGCGGCTGCGAGGCCGTCCTCGAGGCCAACCCCGTGCCGCTGGGCCGGATGCGCATCACCTACACCGGCGGCGAGTCCCCGCTCGGCTCGGACCGCGGCGACGCCGGCCCCACGCTGGTCGTCGCGCTCTCCGCGACCACCCGCCGCCCCGACACCACCGCCGCCGTCACCGTCCCCTGGACCCGTAACGAACGCGGCGCGCTGGCCGGCCTGAAGACCACCTCGTACGGCGAGAACGTGGTCGCCCTGGCGCGCGCCCACGAACAGGGCGCCACCGAGGCGCTGTTCGCCAACACCGTCGGCGCGCTCTGCGAGGGCACCGGCTCCAACGTCTTCGTCGTCCTGGACGGCGAACTCCACACCCCGCCGCTCTCCGCCGGCTGCCTGGCGGGCATCACCCGCGCCCTGACCGTCGCCTGGGCCGGCGCGAAGGAGACCGATCTGCCGCTGGACGTCCTGGAGCGGGCCGACGAGATCTTCCTGACGTCCACCCTCCGCGACGTGCAGGCCGTGACCCGGATCGACGGCCGCCAACTGCCCGACGTACCGGGCCCGGTGACCGCCGAGGCCATGCGGATCTTCGACGAGCAGTCCGCCGCCGACGTCGACCCGCGGTGACGACCGGCCCCCGTACGGGGTGATGACGGGCCCGTATACGGGCGGGTAGAAAGTCCCCGTGACCACTACGCTGCGCCCCGCGGGACCCGAGGAACACCACGACGGCACCCGGGCCCGCCCGTACGACGTCTGCGTCAACAGCCGCCGGGTCGGCACGGTCCGGCTGGCGACCGACGCCCGTTTCGGCCCGACGGCCGGCCGGATCACCTACCTGGCCATCGACCCGCCGGACCGGCACCGCGGCCGGGCCACGGTCGCGGCGCTCGCCGCCGAGGAGGTGCTGCGCGGCTGGGGATGCCGCCAGATCGAGGTGACCGTCCCGGCCGAGGCGGAGGCCGCGCTGCGGCTCGCGGCGGCCCTGGGCTACACCGAGCGCAGCCGCACCCTGTCCAAACCCCTCGACACGCCGCCGCGGCTGCCCGGGGACGTCACCGACCGGCCGCTGGGCGAGGCGGAGTACCCCGCCTGGCGGGACGCCGCGCTCGCCGAGTACATCCGTACCCAGACCGGCCAGGGGATGTCCCCGGCCCGCGCCGAGGACACCGCGGTGAAGGGCCACCACGCCCTGCTGCCGGACGGGGCGGAGACCCCCGACCAGGTCCTGCGGATCCTGTCCCACGACGGCGCGGACGTCGGCAGCCTCTGGCTCGCCCTGCGGATGCCGGAGCAGCCGGGCGGCTACGTCGTCGACGTGCGGGTGGACCCCGGCCACCGGGGGCGGGGGCACGGCCGCACCCTGATGCTGATCGCCGAGCGCGAGAGCCTCGCGGCCGGCCGCACCACCCTCGGCCTCAACGTCTACGCGGGCAACGCACCGGCCCTCGGCCTCTACGGATCGCTGGGCTACCGGCCCACCGGCTACCTGTTGTGGAAGCCGATCCTGTAGGGCGGCCGGCCGCGCTCCGAAGTTCCCTGGCGTCCCGGCCGGCTCGTTCCCGCCCCGGCTCAGTCCTGGCCGGCCAGCAGGCGGTCGGCGATCTCCTCGATCCGGGCGCGCAGCCCCTCCTGGCTCTTGCCGCCGTCCAGCCGCTCCCCGCCGATCACGTACGTCGGGGTACCGGTCACGCCGATCGCCTTCCCCTCGGCCTCGTCGGCGTCCACGATCAGCAGATGCCGCCCGTCGATCAGCGCGGTGTCCAGCTCCTCGGCGTCCAGCCCCAGCTCACCGGCGACCTCCAGCAGCAGCTTCTCGCCGCGCGCCGCGAGCTCCTCGGTGCGCGCCAGCACCGCCTCGGCGTACGGCCAGCCCTGCCCCTGCACCAGCGCCTCCTCGGCGGCCTGGGCCGCGGCGTAGGCGTGCTTGTGCTTCGCCAGGGGGAAGTGGCGCAGCCGGATGTCCAGCCGGTCGCCGTAGCGCTCGCGCAGCGCCCGCAGGTCCGCCAGCGCGGTGTGGCAGTCCGGGCACTGCAGCTCGCACCACACGTCGAGGACGATGGGGGTACCCCCTGCTTGAGCGAAGCCGAGAGCTTGGGGGAGGGCGGGGGCGGGGGTGGTGGCGTCGTTCATGGGTCCAGTCTTCCAGCCCGCCCCCGGGTGGCCGAACCCGGACCTGGGGAGGAGAGTGACCCCGAGAAGACCCTGAAGCCGGTGCCGGAACATGGCCCGGGCGGGTCCGGACAGGGCAGGATGGAGGGGAGCAGAGGGACTGCTCGCCCTTCCATCGGCAGGAGGACCGGATGCTGACCTCGACCGTCTGTGCCGCGGTGTCGGCAGCGGGCCTGGGCATCGCCGCGCTGACGGCGTACCGCAAGCGATTCCTCGCCGCGACCCGCATCGCCGCCTTTTCCCTGATCCCGATCGGCCTGGTGATGACCGGCGTCATCGACTGGGTCACCAACATCGTCTTCAAGCCCACGGTCTGGGCGGGCTTCGGCCTGCTCGCGCTCTCGTTCCTGCTCTTCATGATCAGCCGGGCCGTCGAGCGCCGCCGCGGCGGGATCGGAGCCCGCAAGGACCGCAAGGCGGCCGGGGGCGCCACGCCCGACGCGGTGGCTCCGGGTGCCTCGATACCGTCCCTCGGCGCGGGACGTACGGCGGACCGGCCGGCCGGCAAGGGGAAGGCGCCGCAGGCCGGCAGCGCTCCCAAGGATGACTTCTCGGACATCGAAGCGATCCTGAAAAAGCACGGGATCTGATGAACTCCCGCTGCTGAGGCCCCCTTTGGGCGCCCTCGGAAGATCACGTGCGCCATGATGCGCGCGAGATGAACGATGAGTGCGCCCTCGCCCAAGACGACGCCCCGTCCCCCGAACCCCGCGGCTGCCTTTTCGCGCTGTCCCAGCCGCCGCTGATGCTCTTCCTCGCCGTCATCGGCTGCCTGCTCCTCCTCGGCGCCGTACACGACCTCTTCATCCTGTGAGGCCGGCGTACGGCCCGTCCGCACCCACCGTGGCAGCCGTCGGCCGGTCCGCACCGGCCGTCAGCCCGCGGCCTCCCGGCGCCGCGCGCGGTACGCCGCGACATGCAGCCGGTTGCCGCAGGTGCGGCTGTCGCAGTAGCGGCGCGAACGGTTGCGGGAGAGGTCGACGAACGCGTGCCGGCAGTCCGGCGCCTCGCAGCGCCGCAGCCGCTCGCGCTCACCGGCCACGACGAGGAAGGCGAGCGCCATCCCGCCGTCCGCGGCCATCCGGTCGGCCACGGAGGCGCCCGGCGCGAAGTAGTGCACGTGCCAGTCGTAGCCGTCGTGGTCGGTCAGCTGCGGGGTGGTGCCCGCCGAGGCGACCAGCGCGTTGAGCCGCGCGGCCGCCGTGCGGTCGTCCCCGGCGGCGAAGACCTCGGCGAACCGCGCCCGGACGCTGCGTACCGCCGCCAGGTCGTCCGGCCCGAGCGTGCCCACGTCGCTGAAGTTGTTGCGGCGCGCGAAGTCCTCGACGGCCGGGACGGCGGTCAGGCTGTCCGGCGCGCCCGGCGCCTCGCCCTCCGGAGCGGTGTTCAGCAGATCGACGACCGCGTCCAGCGCGCACCGGGTGTCATGGGTGATCATCACGGTTCCGCTCCCTGGCAGGGTGGGGCCGGACGGGTACCGCCCCCGGGTGTCGTGGCCGAATGGTCGCCGACTCTAGCGCCTGGGACAAGCGTCGGCGCCGTCCCCCGCGGTGGCTCCGCGGCGACGACGCCGATCTCTGCCGTATGAACTTGTCGGTCCTGCGCCGTCTCCCCGAGTCGGACGGGCGCAAGTGTGAGCGGATGGGTGCTTTCGGTAACCGTGCTGCGTCTCAGCTTTCCGCGAGGATGTGGGACAGCTCTGTGTCGAGATCGAAATGCCGGTGCTCCGTACCGGGCGGTACGGCGGCATCCGTCCTTTTGAGAAACGACTCGAGAGCCCGTGCGGGGGCTTCGAGCAGGGCTTCGCCTTCCGGGGAGCTCAGGGCGATGCAGACCACGCCCTGCCCGTGACTCCGGGACGGCCATACGCGGACGTCTCCGGTGCCCGTGGGCCGGTGCAGGCCCTCGGCGAGGAGGTCGCGGGCGAACACCCACTCGACGGTCTCCTCGGCTCCGGTATGGAAGGTGGCATGCACGGCATAGGGATCGGCCGTGTCATACCGCAGGCCCGCGGGTACAGGCAGTGAGGACTCGCTCGACACAACGAGGCGCAGGTGCAGCTCGCAGCTGACCGTGGTGTTCATAAGCGCCAGGGCCTTTCGCTCAGTGTGCGCTCGGGGATTCGCACGTCGGCGAAATCGACATGCCACCTACGGTGCCGTTGTAAACCCCTCTGACGGTTTTGGGTGGCTTCAGGTACCTCTGACGGCGGATTGCGAGATCGTCCCCGTCGGTAATTCCGCGGACCCCTCCCGTCCGGTAAGTTTGACCGTATGAATACGGTGAGTAACGGGGGGACGGGAGTACTCGAGGAGGAGGCCGTGTCGCCCGAGCAGCCGCTCGGCTCGCGAGCGCCGCATTTCATCAAGCGCTCCCGGCCGCTGCACCTGAGCTGGCAGGTCGGCGTCTTCGTCGTCGGTCTCGCGGTGGTCGCCGGCGGAGTGGTCCTGCTGCCGTTGCCGGGCCCCGGCTGGCTGGTGATCTTCGCCGGCATGGCGATCTGGGCGACCGAATTCGTCTGGGCCCAGCTGGTCCTGCGCTGGACCAAGCGCAAGGTCACCGAAGCCGCCCAGAAGGCGCTCGATCCCAAGGTGCGGCGCCGCAACATCATCCTGACCGTCCTCGGCGTGACGATCATCGCCGCCGGGGTCGCGGTCTACGCGTGGAAGTTCGGCCTGGTGCTGCCCTGGAACGTCACCGAGTGACCGGAACGTGGTCACAAGTGCCCGCCGACGTGGGGTAATGTTGGCGATGCGCCCGGGCGATTAGCTCAGTGGGAGAGCGCTTCGTTCACACCGAAGAGGTCACTGGTTCGAACCCAGTATCGCCCACGTCACAGGGGGCGGCGGAAACTCGCAGGCAATGCGGGGCCCGCCGCCCCTTTTGCGTGTTCCCCCGCACGGCGGCCCGCCGGATGCCAAGTCCCCGGGCCCTCGCCGTTGTTGGGCGCCCACGGCCGTGCGGGGCGCACACTGGGATCATGCCCGACTGGTCCCGCCGGCTGCACCGCTACCGCTTCCGCAGCGTCTGGCTGCTCCGCGCCCCGCCGGCCGTCGTCTACGCCGTCCTGGAGCGCGCCGAGAGCTACCCGCAGTGGTGGCCGCAGGTGCGCGAGGTGACCCGCATCGACGACCGGAGCGGGACCGCCCGCTTCCGCTCCCTGCTGCCGTACGACCTCACGGTGGTGGTCGCCGAGCAAGTGCGGGACCCCGGCGCGGGGGTCCTGGAGATCGCGATGCGCGGCGACCTGGCCGGCTGGGCGCGCTGGACCGTGGTGCCCGGCGCCGGCGGCACCCGCGTCGTCTTCGAGCAGGACGTCGAGGTCTGCAAACCGCTGATGCGCCGGGTCGGGCTGCCGGCGCGGCCGCTGTTCCGCGCCAATCACGCCCTGATGATGCGGGCCGGGCGGCGCGGGCTGGCCCGCTGGCTGGCCCGGGCCTGAGGAAATTTGATGGAAGGCCCGCGCGGCCTGTATTGTTCAGGTCGTTCGCGAGGGAAACCTCACCGGACACCCGGGCGATTAGCTCAGTGGGAGAGCGCTTCGTTCACACCGAAGAGGTCACTGGTTCGAACCCAGTATCGCCCACCGGGATCAAGAACCGGGCCACCAAAAGGTGGCCCGGTTCTTTTTGTTGAGTGCTGCGTCGAGTCGAGCGGAGCCGGAGTTTCGTAGTGGGGAGTTCCGTGCGGCGGAGTTCCTTGCCGGTGCGTTCCGCCGCGACGGGAAGCGACCCGGAAACGGAATTCCGTCCGTTTCTTTCTTGGTGGGCCGGTCGGCCGTTGCCGGTCGGCGTGCGGAATTCCTGATGCCGAATCAGGCCGCGGCGGGGAGTTCGGGACGGAGCGGCCAGTGCGGATCCACCGATTCCGGACTGCCGCTGCGCGCGAACCACGCCTGCAGCCCACGGGCCTGGGCCGCGTACCAGACCGCCTGCCGGGTGTGCAGCTCCGCCGGGTGCAGGTTCCCCAGGCGGTCCGCGAACCGGTGCCCCAGCGCACGCACCACCTGCAGCGCGGCCAGCGCGTCCGCGGCCGCGTCGTGCGCCTCGGTCAGCTCGACCTCGTACTGCGCGCACAGATCGGCGAGCGTGCGGCGGCCCTTGCGATAGCGGTCCAGATGTTTGTCCAGCACCCGGGGGTCCAGCACGCGCAGCGGATGGGCGCCCAGGTAAGCGTTGAGCGAGCTGGCGCGGTGCCGCTTCAACTCGCGTTCCAGCAGGGTGAGATCGAACGGGGCGTTCATCACCACCAGCGGACGGCCGGCCACCGACTGGGCGGCCAGGGCCCGCGCCACCTCCTCCACCACCGGCGCCGGCCAGCGGCCGTGCAGGGCGAGGTGGTCGGCCGTGAGACCGTGCACCGCGATGGCGGCTTCCGGTATCTCGACGCCGGGATTGACCAGCCAGCGGGTGATGCGGGGCGCCGAACGCGGGGTCTCCTGGACCACCAGCGCGGCGGAGACGATGCGGTCCCGTTCGACATCGATCCCCGTCGTCTCGGTGTCGAAGGCGGCAAGAGGGCCGTCATACCAGCACGGCATCATCCCAACTCCTCGCGCTCGTACGGGGGATGGTGGCGCAATACCACCCGAGCAGGTGATACCCGAGCACACCGGTGGTCGAACCGTCCTTGTTTGCGGACCACTTGACGCGGAGACAACCACAGGGACGGGCCACGCGATCCGCTGGTTCCCCGTCATCTCCGGCGCATTCCTCTGCGCGCACCCACCGAGCCCGGAAGGCACGCCCGCGATGACCATCGCGCAGCCCGAACCGGGCGGGCTGTCCCCCGCAAGCGGGAGGTACCCCCCGCCCGCCACCACACCGCAGCGCGGCGGACTCGCGACGACCGCCTGCATGGAGACGCTCCAGGTGGGCTATCTGCACGCGGTCGCGGCCGCCTCCGGCTGCTCGCTGGCCCAGCCCTTCCCGGACAACGGCATCGACTGGCACGTCAGCCACGGCGCACCCGGCCACACCGTCGACGACGAGGTCACCATCAAGGTGCAGCTCAAGTGCACCTACCAGACCGCCCCGCGCCCGCCCGGCCCGACCTTCGCCTTCACCCTCGACAACGACCACCTGGTGAAGCTGGCCCGCACGCCCGTGTCGGTGCACAAGATCCTCGTCGTGATGCTCGTCCCGCGGACCCAGGAGGAGTGGCTGCGGGCCTCCCACGACCGGCTCGAACTGCGCCACTGCTGCTACTGGATCAACCTGGCCGGCCATCCGGTGACCGGCCGGCGCAGGACCACTGTGCGGATCCCGACCACGCGGATCTTCGACGACCGCGCGCTCTGCGAAATCATGACCCGGGTCGGGGCGGGAGGGAGACCGTGATGTACCGGCCGATCGACGAACCCCCTGCGCGGCCGCTGGACCCCGCGCGGCTCGACCCCGCCGTCCTCAGCGCACTGCTGGCCCGGCACGGCTGGCGCCGCCGGGGCGGGGCCGCCGGCCACTACGCCCGGTGGACCCCGCCCGGCGGCCTGGGCGGGACCAGCCTGCTGGTCCCGCACGACCGCCGCTTCCCCGACAGCGCGGAGCTGCTCGCCGAGGCCCTGGCGGCGCTCTCGCGGTCCGCCGCGCCCTCCGCCCGCGAGGTGCTGACCGGGCTCGCGGTGCCCAGCGACGAGGTCTGCTGGGAGCGCGAGGTCCCCGACGGCGGCTCGGTCGCCGCGCGCTGGGTCGCCCAGGAGCAGCTGCGCGGCGCGGCCCGCGCGATGCTGGTCGCCGGGGCGCTGGGCACGTACGGCCGGGCCGGCTACTACGGCGCCCGGCACAAGCGGCAGGCCGAAGGGTTCCTGGGCGAGGTCCTGGTCGGGCCCGCGACCGCCGGCCGGCGGCTGACCGCCTTCGTCCCGGCCGACGGCGGCCGCGCGGCGGTCGCCGGGCTGCAGCGGGCCCTGCACGCCGCCCGGGACGCCACCGACTACCAGCGCGCCACCGGCGGCATGGAGGCCTACGACGCGGCCGTCGAGCTGGGCGTCTGCCACGAGCTGGTGCAGGCGCTGATCGCGCTCGTACGGGACGCGGAGGGGGTGCGGATCTCGGTCGAGTGGTCACCGGCGGCCGGTCCGCCGGCCGGCTGCCCGGCCCGCCCGGAACCGGTCGAGTTCTCGCCCGGCGACCTCCCGGCGCTGGAGCAGGCCGCCCGCCGCTACGTCCGCGACGAGCCCTCGCTGCCGGTCCGGGTGACCGGCGCGGTCGTACGGCTGCGCCGGGAGCGGCCCGGCGGCCCCGGCACGGTCCGGCTGCGGGTGCTGACCGGCGCCGACGTGGTCCAGGTGCGGGTCGCGCTGGGGGAGGAGGACTACCGCATCGCGGGCCACGCCCACCTCGTGGGGCTGCCGATCCGGGTCAGCGGCAGACTGGAGAGCCGGGGCGGTTTCCGCCGGATCACCGGAGGCCACGACGTCACGCCGGTGCAGGTCGACGAGGCGGAGCGGGACCGGCTGCTGAAGTCGCTGCAGGAGAATCTCGACTTCTTCGAGGAGGCGTGCGGCGGGCCGCTGGACGGGGAGTAGCCGGGCGCCGGGGAAACCGTTTCGCGGTCGGGTGCGGCGGCTCGGTACGATTCGGCTGCGCAGCAAACGCTGACGCGAAAGAGACATGAGTCAGGAGAGACCGGTGTCAGACGTCCGTGTGACCGTCCAACGCGATTCCGAGCGGGAAGAACGCGTGGTGACCACGGGCACTACGGCCGCCGACCTCTTCCAGGGTGAGCGCAGCGTCGTCGCCGCACGGGTCGCCGGGGAGCTGAAGGACCTGGCCTACGAGGTCGCCGACGGCGACGAGGTCGAGCCGGTCGAGATCTCCTCCGAGGACGGCCTGAACATCCTGCGGCACTCCACCGCGCACGTGATGGCGCAGGCCGTGCAGGAGCTGTTCCCCGAGGCGAAGCTCGGCATCGGCCCGCCGATCAAGGACGGCTTCTACTACGACTTCGACGTCGAGACCCCGTTCCACCCGGACGATCTCAAGCGCATCGAGAAGAAGATGCAGGAGATCCAGAAGCGCGGGCAGAAGTTCGCGCGCCGCGCGGTCAGCGACGAGGCCGCCCGCGAGGAGCTGGCCGACGAGCCGTACAAGCTCGAACTGATCGGCCTCAAGGGCTCCGCCGCGGACGCCGCCGAGGGTGCCTCCGCCGAGGTCGGCGCCGGCCAGCTGACCATCTACGACAACCTCGACGGGAAGACCGGCGAGCTGTGCTGGAAGGACCTGTGCCGCGGTCCCCACCTGCCCAGCACCCGCGCCATCCCGGCGTTCAAGCTGATGCGCTCGGCGGCCGCGTACTGGCGCGGCAGCGAGAAGAACCCGCAGCTCCAGCGGATCTACGGCACCGCCTGGCCGACCAAGGACGAGCTCAAGGCGTACCTGGAGTTCCTCGCCGAGGCCGAGAAGCGCGACCACCGCAAGCTCGGGGCGGAGCTGGACCTGTTCTCCATCCCGGAGGAGCTGGGCTCCGGTCTCGCCGTCTTCCACCCCAAGGGCGGCGTCGTGCGCCGGGTGATGGAGGACTACTCCCGCAAGCGGCACGAGCTGGCGGACTACGAGTTCGTCAACACCCCGCACATCACCAAGGAGAGTCTCTTCGAGACCTCCGGGCATCTGCCGAACTACGGCGAGGCGATGTTCCCGCCCCTGGAGTTCGACGGGCAGAACTACCGCCTCAAGGCGATGAACTGCCCCATGCACAACCTGATCTTCAAGGCCCGCGGCCGCTCGTACCGCGAACTGCCGCTCCGGCTCTTCGAGTTCGGCACCGTCTACCGCTACGAGAAGTCCGGCGTGGTGCACGGCCTGACCCGGGCGCGCGGCTTCACCCAGGACGACTCGCACATCTACTGCACCAAGGAGCAGATGGCGGACGAGCTGGACAACCTGCTCACCTTCGTCCTCGATCTGCTGCGTGACTACGGCCTGACCGACTTCGAGCTGGAGCTCTCCACCCGCGACCCGGAGTCCGACAAGTTCATCGGCGAGGACGCGGAGTGGGAGGAGGCCACCGAGGCGCTGCGCCAGGCGGCCGAGAAGCAGGGGCTGCCGCTGGTGCCGGACCCGGGCGGCGCCGCCTTCTACGGCCCGAAGATCTCGGTGCAGGCGAAGGACGCCATCGGCAGGTCCTGGCAGATGTCGACCATCCAGGTCGACTTCCAGCAGCCCGCCCGCTTCGGCCTGGAGTACACCGCGGCGGACGGCTCGAAGCAGCAGCCCGTCATGATCCACCGTGCGCTCTTCGGCTCGATCGAGCGGTTCTTCGCGGTCCTGCTGGAGCACTACGCGGGTGCCTTCCCGGCATGGCTGGCCCCGGTGCAGGCGACCTGCATCCCGATCGGTGACGCACACGTGCCGTACCTGGAGGAGTTCGCCGCGCAGGCGAAGGCCAAGGGGCTGCGGATCGAGGTGGACTCGTCCTCGGACCGGATGCAGAAGAAGATCAGGAACGCCCAGCGCAGCAAGGTGCCATTCATGATCCTCGCGGGCGACGAGGACATGGAGCACGGTGCGGTGTCCTTCCGCTACCGCGACGGGTCGCAGGAGAACGGCATTCCGCGCGACCAGGCGATCGCCAAGCTGCTGGACGTGGTGGAGCGCCGCGTGCAGGTGTGACGCCCACAGCGTGACCGGAGGGCCCCGGGAGAGCACCCGCTCCCCGGGGCCCTCTCACGTCTCGCCCTCCCGGCGGAAGCGGCGCAGCAGCCAGGAGGAGAAGGTGCCCACGACCGCGCCGACCAGGGCGACGCCGACGAACATCAGGACCGCGCCGGTGACCCGGCCGCGGGGGGTGACCGGGGTGATGTCGCCGTAACCGGTGGTGGTCAGGGTCGAGCAAGCCCACCACACCGCGTCGCCGAAGGTGCGGACGGTGGTGCCCGGGGCGTGCCGTTCGTCGTGGTAGACGGCGAGGCTCGCGGCGAAGCCGAGCAGCAGGGCGGTCAGGCTCGCGTACGCCATCACGCGGGCCTCCAGGGCGAGCCGGGGGCGGTCCCGGCGGCGCTGCATCCGGTCGTGCGTCTGGACCAGCCGCAGCGGCCGGAGCAGCGGCAGGGCGGTCACGATCAGGTCCAGCCAGTGGGTGCGGACGAAGTGCCGCCGGTCGTCGCTGAGCAGCAGCCGGGCCAGGTATTCGACGACGAACAGGCTCCAGGTGACGACGGTGACCAGCCTCCAGAAGGCCCGCCAGCCGGGGGAGAGCCCGGGGACCAGGACCTGGACCGCGTAGGAGGCCAGGAAGAGCAGCGAGGCGGCGAGCAGGTACGGCCCGGCGGCCCGCTCCCAGTCCCGTCGCCGCGCTTCCCTGTCCACCGGCCCAGCATCGGTCAGCGGCCGGTGCGATGCGCCCCAACGACACGCTGCCAATGGGCGACGCCATATGCTGGCCCGTATGACAAGCGAGCCGGAGCAGCAGATCGGAGTCGGGACGCAGGACGCCTTCCAGCGCCTGTGGACGCCCCACCGGATGGCCTACATCCAGGGCGAGAACAAGCCGAGCGGCCCGGGGGCCGACGACGGCTGCCCGTTCTGCACGATCCCGGCGAAGTCCGACGAGGACGGGCTGGTGATCGCCCGCGGCGAGCGCGTCTACGCGGTGCTGAACCTGTACCCGTACAACGGCGGTCACCTGATGGTCGTCCCGTTCCGGCACGTGGCCGACTACACCGAGCTGGACGAGGCGGAGACCGCGGAGTTGGCGGAGTTCACCAAGCGGGCGATGACCGCGCTGCGGACCGCGTCGGGGGCGCACGGCTTCAACATCGGGATGAACCAGGGCTCGGTGGCCGGTGCGGGCATCGCGGCCCATCTGCACCAGCACCTGGTCCCGCGCTGGGGCGGCGACACGAACTTCATGCCGGTCATCGGGCACACCAAGGTGCTGCCGCAACTCCTCGCCGACACCCGGGCGATGCTGGCCGCCGCCTGGCCCGCGTAGGGCGCCTGCCCGCCGCCCGGGAGGCCCGCCGGGGCCGGCCCGGAGGCGACACGTACGAGGGCGAATCAGATAGATCGCCCTAATTCGGATTAGTTGCCTCTCTAATGGGGTGGTGACTTCCCCAGATCGTCGCTCGGTGCTGCGCGCGGCCGCCTCGGCCGCGGCCGCGGGTGCGCTGATGTCGGGCTGCGACCCCCACCGGGACGAGGAGCACGGCCCCGTACGGGCCGCCGGCCCGAGCCCGTCCCCGGCGGGCCGGGGAACCCACCGGCCGGCCCACGCCGCGCGCCCGCCCACCCGGGTGCCCGGCCTGCCCGTACAGATCGAGAACGGCCCGCGCGACGCCCGCGCGGTCGCGCTCACCTTCCACGGCCGGGGCGACCCGAAGCTGGCGACCGCCCTGCTGGGCGAGGCCGAGCGGGCCGGCGCCCGGATCACCGTGCTCGTCGTCGGCGACTGGCTCGACGCCCAGCCGCAGATGGCCCGCCGCATCCTCGACGGCGGCCACGAGCTGGGCAACCACACCCTGCACCACCGCGACATCTGCGCCCTGCCGGCCGCCGACGCCTACGCCGAGATCACCGGCTGCGCCGACCGGCTCCGCCGGCTCACCGGGACCATCGGCAGCTGGTTCCGCCCCTCACAGACCCGGCGCGCCACCGACCTGGTGACCCGGCTGGCCCGCAAGGCCGGCTATCCGCACGTCCTCTCCTACGACGTGGACTCCCTCGACGCGAACGACCCCGGTGCCCCCGCCGTCCGGCGCACGGTCCTGGACGCGGTCCGGCCGGGCTCGGTCGTGAGCCTCCACCTCGGGCACGCCGGCACGGTGGCCGCGCTGCCCCCGATCCTCGACGGCCTCCGCGGGCGCGGACTGCGCGCGGTGACGACAACGGAGCTAGTGACCTGATGGCTGACCGCAACCGTACCCACGACCGAAAGAGCCCCCGCGTCCGCCGCCGGGCGTCCGCGCTGCTCGCCGTGGCCTGCGCGCTGGTGGCGGCGGCCTGCAGCGGGGAGGGCAAGCCGGCCGGGCAGAGCCCCCGGCCGGTCGAACGCGCACCGGTCAAGGCCGCCAAGCCGGGACTGCCGGGTATGCCGCCGCTGCTCGACGAGCACGACCTGTACGCGGCCGACCGGCCGGGCAGACTGGTGCCCGAGGTCAAGGACTTCCCGCCGCGGATCTACGTGCCCAACACCGGCTCCGACACCGTCAGCGTCATCGACCCGAAGACGTACAAGGTCATCGAGACCATCCCGGTGGGCGTCCAGCCGCAGCACGTCGTGCCGTCCTGGGACCTGAAGACGCTCTGGGTCAACAACAACCGGGGGCACGACCTGACTCCGATCGACCCGGCCACCGGCAAGGCCGGCCAGCCGGTCAAGGTGCACGACCCGTACAACCTCTACTTCACGCCCAACGGCAGGTACGCCGTCGTGATGGCCTCGATGGACCGGCAGCTGGTCTTCCGCGACCCGCACACCATGGAGATCCGCAAGACCCTCCCGGTCAACTGCGCCGGCGTCAACCATGCCGACTTCTCGCCGGACGGCCGGTACTTCATCGTCTCCTGCGAGTTCTCCGGGGAACTGCTCAAGGTCGACACCGAGAAGATGAAGGTCATCGGCCAGGAGAAACTGCCGTTCGACGGGGCGATGCCGCAGGACGTGAAGATCTCCCCGGACGGCAGGACCTGGTACATCGCCGACATGATGGCCGACGGCATCTGGGTCATGAACGGCGACACCTTCGACCGGCCCAGGCTCATGCCGACCGGCAAGGGCGCCCACGGCCTCTACGTCAGCCGCGACTCGCGGTACATGTACATCTCCAACCGCGGCGAGGGCTCGATCTCCCTGCTCGACTTCAAGACGGGGGAGCTCGTCGACAAGTGGCACATCCGCGGCGGCGGCAGCCCCGACATGGGCGGACTGTCCACCGACGGCAAGGTGCTGTGGCTGTCCGGCCGGTACAACTCCGAGGTCTACGCGCTCGACACGAAGACCGGCAAGACCCTCGCCAAGATCCCGGTCGGCCAGGGCCCGCACGGCCTGGCCGTCTACCCGCAGCCCGGGCGGTACTCCCTGGGGCACACCGGCATCTTCCGGTGACCTGGGGCCGCCCGGCCCCACGGCCCGGCACCCGGCTAGGCGTTGTACTCGTCGGCCTTCTGCGGCTCCACGCCCTGGATCATGCCGCTGAGCACCAGCGAACGGTTGGTGAAGCGCTCGGTGTCCACGCCGTGCTCCGCCAGGACGCCCATGGCGGCGGCGTGGACCGTGCGCAGGACCGGGGTCGCGGCGCGCAGCGCGTCATCGGCCATGAAGCGGTGCCGCCAGGGCTTGTCCGCCCAGACGTGCCGCAGACCGAACGGCTCGGGCAGGGTCAGCTTCCCGCCGAGGAAGTCCAGCACCGGCGGGAACCACGTCAGCGGCGCCCGGGCGGCCAGCCGGACCACCTCCTTGGGCTCGATGAGCGGGAGGTGCTGGGTCTTGGTCTCCCAGAACTTGACGACCTTGGCGACGTCCTTGGTCTTCGGCTCCGGCTTGGTCGTGAACAGGCCGTTCACCGGACCGAGGGCGTGACCGGTCACCTCGATGCGCAGCGTCTCGTGCAGCACCGTGACGGTGATCATCAGCGTGATCACCAGCTGGCCGTCCCACAGCACGAACTGCACACCGAGGTAGTGGCGGTTGCCGCTGCCGAACTGCTGCTCGTTGCAGATCCGCTCTATCTCGTGCCCGCGGATCTGGTACGCCTCCACGTGCGCGCCCTCGGGCCGGGCCACGGCGGCGGCCTTCTCCCCGACCGGGGAGACGATCCAATGGCGCACGGACGGGGTGGGGAAACCGCCGGTGTGCAGCGGGCTGCGCTCCAGCAGCCGCAGCTTGTCGTGGATCGCCCGGATCACGTCCCAGCTGCGGAACGGATGGATCTCCGTGCCCTCCTGGACCGGCTTGAGCTCCTCGGCCAGCTGCCAGCTGCCCCAGCGGGTACCCATGCCGAGTATGCCCTTGGGACCGGCGTAGAAGACCACGTTGCTGTTCTGCTCGGCGGTGATCATGGCGAGGTTCTGACGGAGGGTCTCCGCCGCGGTCTGGTTCGGGTCCTGCGGCACCGCCTCGGGGATCTTCGCGGCCACCCCGCCGCCCTCCAGCAGCCCCTTCCAGGACTCCCGCATGGCCACCGCGGTCTTCTCGCAGATCTGCTTGGCCCACCACCAGCCGATCATCGGCACGATCACCATGGCCCGCGCGTACATCGGCCAGAAGCCGGTCATCGGCAGCTTGATCATGAAGAACAGCCCGAGACCGGCCAGCACGGTCAGCAGCGTCGCGCCGAGCAGCGAGACGCCGTTGCCCGCACCGTCCTTGGAGAGCATCTTGCGCAGCTGGAAGACGCCCAGCCACAGGAGCACACCGGGCAGGAACACCACGCCGAACAGCACCATCAGCACCGTCAGCTTGGAGTCCCGCTGCTTGCGGATGCGGGTGGCCGACAGGCAGTGCTCGACGACGGTCTGCGGCTCGATGCCGAACGACTGGATCAGCGGCTTGCGCCCGCCACCGAGCATCCGCACCTGCACCGCCCGCGCGAACGCCTCCCCCAGATTGGGCTCGAACAGCGACAGCTTCGGCTTCTTGATCTCGGACTTGGCGGTGTCGGAGTCGGCCTTGCTGATGGCGACCAGCGGATCGTCACGGTAGGCGGCCGAGGCCAGTGCCTGGGTCGCCGCCGTCTGACCGGCGCTCCCCGAGAGCGGCACCTGCGCCCCAGGACTGAAGTCAAAGCCGTCTGCCACTACCGCCCCCCACACCGCTCGCATCCGATGATGCGGCTCTTCCCGACTTCCGCCGGCGGCACACCTGTGACCCTGCGTCGCCGCCGCCGAACAGGTGTCCGGCACCCTGGTCGGCGGCAGGAACTCAGCGTACAGCCGCCGTCCACCCCAAGGGAGTTGAGCCGGACGACGGCTGATTCCGGGCTGTGTCAGGACCCTTTCAGGGCGCTTTCAGGGCGCTTCCAGGGCTGACCCGGCGTCAACTACCCGCCGTTCCCCGCCGCTTCCCGCACCTTCGCGGCGAGCTGCGGCGGCATCGGCTCGTGCCGCAGGTACACCCGGGAGAACCGGCCGGTGCCGTGCGAGAGCGACCGCAGGTCGACCGCGTACCGGCCGACCTCGATCTCGGGCACCTCGGCGCGGACGACGGTGCGGCCGGCCCCGGACTGCTCGGTGCCCACGACCCGGCCGCGGCGCCCCGACAGATCACTCATCACCGGCCCCACGTACTCGTCCGGAACCATCACACTGACCTCGCAGAACGGCTCCAGCAGATCGATCCGGGCGTCGGCGGCCGCCTCCCGCAGCGCCAGCGCACCCGCCGTCTGGAACGCGGCGTCCGAGGAGTCGACCGAGTGCGCCTTGCCGTCGAGCAGCGTGACGCGGATGTCGACCAGCGGATGCCCGGCGGCGACCCCGCGCGCGGCCTGGGCGCGCACCCCCTTCTCGACGGACGGGATGAACTGCCGCGGCACCGCACCGCCCACCACCTTGTCCACGAACTCGATGCCCGAGCCGCCCGGCAGCGGCTCGACCTCGATCTCGCAGATCGCGAACTGGCCGTGCCCGCCGGACTGTTTGACGTGCCGGCCGCGGCCCGCGGCGGACTCGCCGAAGGTCTCCCGCAGCGGCACCTTGTGCGGCACGGTGTCGACCTGGACGCCGTACCGCGCCCGCAGCCGCTCCAGCGCCACGTCCACATGGGCCTCGCCCAGGCACCACAGCACCACCTGGTGGGTGTCCTGGTTGTGCTCCAGCCGCATCGTCGGATCCTCCGCGACCAGACGGGCCAGGCCCTGGGACAGCTTGTCCTCGTCGGCCTTGCTGTGCGCCTGGATGGCGACCGGCAGCAGCGGGTCCGGCATCGACCAGGGCTCCATCAGCAGCGGATCGTCCTTGGCGGACAGGGTGTCGCCGGTCTCGGCACGGGTCAGCTTCGCCACGCACGCCAGATCACCGGCGATCGCCTGCGGCAGCGGACGCTGCTGCTTGCCGAACGGGGCGGACAGCGCGCCCACCCGCTCGTCGACATCGTGGTCCTCGTGCCCCCGGTCCGCGAGGCCGTGGCCCGAGACGTGCACCGTCTCGTCCGGACGCAGCGTGCCGGAGAAGACCCGGACCAGCGAGATCCGGCCGACATACGGGTCGGACGAGGTCTTGACCACCTCCGCGGCCAGCGGACCGTCCGGATCGCACGCGAGCACCGGGCGCGGACTGCCGTCCGGAGTGGTCACCGCGGGCGCCTCGCGCTCCGCGGGCGTCGGGAAACCGCCCGTGATCAGCTCCAGCAGCTCGACGGTCCCCAGCCCCTGCTTCGAACCCTCCGCGGCCGGAGCCGCGGCCAGCACGGGGTGGAAGGTGCCACGGGCCACCGCCGTCTCCAGGTCCCCGACGAGCGTCTTGATGTCGATGTCCTCACCACCGAGATAGCGGTCCATCAGGGACTCGTCCTCGCTCTCGGCGATGATCGCCTCGATGAGCCGGCCCCGGGCCTCCTCGATCAGCGGCAGCTCCTCGGCGGTCGGCTCCCGCTCGGTGCGCTCCCCGGAGGAGTAGTCGAAGACCCGCTGGGACAGCAGGCCGATCAGACCGCGTACGGGGGCGTGGCCGTCGGCACCCGGCGTCCCGTACAGCGGCAGGTAGAGCGGGACCACGGCGTCCGGATCCTCCCCGCCGAAGGTGGTCCGGCACAGCTCGGTCATCTCGTCGAAGTCGGCCCGGGACGCCTCCAGGTGCGTGATGACCAGCGCCCGCGGCATCCCGACCGCCGCGCACTCGTCCCACACCATGCGGGTCGCGCCGGCCACGCCGTCGGCCGCCGAGACAACGAAAAGGGCCGCGTCCGCTGCGCGCAGACCGGCCCTGAGTTCCCCGACGAAATCGGCGTATCCGGGGGTGTCCAGGATATTGATCTTGATTCCGCCCCAGTCCACCGGGACCAGGGACAGCTGTACCGAACGTTGCTGGCGGTGCTCGATCTCGTCGTAGTCCGACAGACAGCCGCCGTCCTCGACCCGCCCGGCCCGGTTGACCGCGCCGGACGCCAGCGCGAGCGCCTCGACCAGGGTGGTCTTTCCCGATCCGCTGTGGCCGACCAGCACCACGTTCCGCAGGGCCGTGGGCCGGCCGGCCGTTACCGCCCTTCCGGCGGCTCCCGGGTGTGTACTCGTCTTCTCGCTCATGTGTCTCGCCTCCAGGTCGACACTTTGCGGTGATTCGAGCTTTCCACCGTGGTCATCAGCCGTCCATAGATGGCACAGCGCCCCCGTGCTCCCAAGGGGTCGAAGGGGCCCGCACGCGCGCCCGGAGGCGCACGCCGTCCGGCCCGAGCCGCGGGATGCACCCTGCGCCGCGATGCCTTCGTGGTGGCCGCAGACCTCCTGGCTACGATGGGCCAGCCGGTGGCCCCTTGACCGCGCGGCCCGTATCGACCTTCGGGAAGGCCATGCTGAACAAGTACGCGCGTGCTTTCTTCACGCGTGTTCTCACGCCGTTCGCCGCCCTGCTCATCCGCCTCGGTATCAGCCCGGACGCGGTCACCCTCATCGGCACCGGCGGCGTGGTGGCCGGCGCGCTGATCTTCTACCCGCAGGGCGAGTTCTTCTGGGGAACGGTCGTCATCACGCTGTTCGTCTTCTCCGACCTCGTCGACGGCAACATGGCGCGGCAGCTGGGCCGCTCCAGCCGCTGGGGCGCCTTCCTCGACTCCACCCTCGACCGGGTCGCCGACTCGGCGATCTTCGGCGGGCTGGCCCTCTGGTACGCCGGCGGCGGCAACAGCCTGACGCTCTGCGCCATCGCGATCTTCTGCCTGGCCAGCGGCCAGGTGGTCTCGTACACCAAGGCCCGCGGCGAGGCCATCGGACTGCCGGTGGCCGTCAACGGCCTGGTCGAACGCGCCGAACGACTGGTCATCACCCTCGTCGCCTGCGGTCTCTCGGGTCTGCACACATTCGGGGTACCCGGAGTCGAAGCACTGCTGCCGATCGCCCTGTGGATCGTCGCCATCGGCAGCACCGTCACCCTCGGCCAGCGCGTGGTGACGGTACGCCGCGAATCGGCCGAGGCCGACGCCATCGCACAAGGGGGGAACAGCGCATGAGCCCGCGGCTGCCGCGGATCGACACCGGCACACTCACCGACGCGCTCTACGGACTGGGCTGGAGCACCGTCAAACGGCTGCCCGAAGCCGTCGCGGTACGCCTCGGCCGGCAGATCGCCGACACCGCCTGGAAGCGCCGCGGCAAGGGCGTACGCCGCCTGGAGACGAACCTCGCCCGGGTCGTCCCCGACGCCTCCCCCCAGCGCCTGGCCGAGCTCTCCCGCGCCGGGATGCGCTCGTACATGCGCTACTGGATGGAGTCCTTCCGCCTCCCCGCCTGGAGCAAGGACCGCATAAGGAACGGCTTCGTCCCCGAGGACGTCCACCACCTCACCGACGGCCTCAAGAGCGACCGCGGCGTCATCCTCGCCCTGCCCCACATGGGCAACTACGACCTCGCGGGCGTCTGGGTCACCACCAAGCTCAACACCCCCTTCACCACCGTCGCCGAACGCCTCAAGCCGGAATCCCTCTACGACCGCTTCGTCGCCTACCGCGAGGGCCTGGGCATGGAGGTCCTGCCGCACACCGGCGGCGCCGCCTTCGGCACCCTCGCCCACCGCCTGCGGGCCGGCGGCCTGGTCTGCCTGGTCGCCGACCGCGACCTCTCCAGCTCCGGCATACCGGTCAAGTTCTTCGGCGAGGAGACCAAGATGCCCGCCGGCCCGGCGATGCTCGCCCTCCAGACCGGCGCCATGCTGCTGCCCGTCACCCTCTGGTACGACGACACCCCCGTCATGCGCGGCCGGGTCCACCCCGAGATTGAAGTCCCCGAGACCGGCACCCGCACCGAGAAAGCCGCCCAGATGACCCAGGCCCTCGCCGACGCCTTCGCCTCCGGCATCGCCGACCACCCCGAGGACTGGCACATGCTCCAGCGCCTGTGGCTCGCCGACCTGGAGGCCCGCGAGCCCGGAACGGAGACGGCGTGAAGATCGGCATCGTCTGCCCCTACGCCTGGGACGTCCCCGGCGGCGTGCAGTTCCACATCCGCGACCTGGCCGAGCACCTCATCCGGCTCGGCCACGAGGTCTCCGTCCTGGCCCCCTCCGACGACGACACCCCGCTCCCGCCCTACGTCGTCTCCGCCGGCCGCGCCGTACCCGTGCCCTACAACGGCTCGGTCGCCCGCCTCAACTTCGGCTTCCTCTCCGCTGCCCGGGTCCGCCGCTGGCTGCAGAACGGCGCCTTCGACGTCATCCACATCCACGAACCGGCCTCACCCTCCCTGGGCCTGCTCGCCTGCTGGGCCGCCCAGGGCCCGATCGTGGCCACCTTCCACACCTCCAACCCGCGCTCCCGCGCGATGATCGCCGCCTACCCGATCCTCCAGCCCGCCCTGGAGAAGATCAGCGCCCGCATCGCGGTCAGCGAATACGCCCGCCGCACCCTGGTCGAACACCTCGGCGGCGACGCGGTCGTCATCCCCAACGGCGTCGACGTCGACTTCTTCGCCCGCGCCGAACCCAAGGCCGCCTGGCAATCGGAAGGGGTGCGCAGCTCCGGCAAGGACGGCGGTGGCCGACGGGGGGGCACGATCGGCTTCATCGGCCGCATCGACGAACCCCGCAAGGGCCTGCCCGTCCTGATGAAGGCCCTGCCCAAGATCCTCGCCGAGGTCCCCGACGCCCGCCTCCTCGTCGCCGGCCGCGGCGACGAGGAAGAGGCCGTCGCCTCCCTCCCCGCCGAACTCCGCTCCCGGGTCGAATTCCTCGGCATGGTCAGCGACGAGGACAAGGCCCGCCTGCTCCGCAGCGTCGACCTCTACGTCGCCCCCAACACGGGCGGCGAATCCTTCGGCATCATCCTCGTGGAGGCCATGTCCGCCGGTGCCCCCGTACTGGCCAGCGACCTCGACGCGTTCGCCCAGGTCCTCGACCAGGGCGAGGCCGGCGAACTCTTCACCAACGAGGACGCGGACGCCCTCGCCACCGCGGCGGTCCGGCTCCTCGGCGACCCGGCCCGCCTCGCCGAACTCCGCACCCGCGGCACCCGCCACGTCCGCCGCTTCGACTGGTCCACGGTCGGCGCGGACATCCTCGCGGTCTACGAAACGGTGACGGCGGGGGCGACTTCGGTTTTGCCCACGTAGTTGTCTGCTGCGCTTGGCGGTGCCTCCCACGTACCTGTCTGTCCCGCCGCGGGGCTCGCTCGCCGTTGCGCTTTGCGGCGCCCCCGCACGTAGTTGTCTGTCCCGCCGCGGGTCGTCTCGCCGTTGCGCCTGCGGCGGGCTGGGTGGGTGTTGGGTGCGGTGACGGGCCTCCGGGGCCGGTTGTGTGGACTGCTGTCGCTTTACGCTCCGCTGCGCTCCGCCTTCGCTCTTTATCGAGCCCTCGGAAGCGAAGCCCACACAACCGGCCCCTCCGGCCCGTCCCCTCCCGTTGTGGAAGAAGGAATGCGGTGGTGGGGGCGGGCGTTGAGGCATGCAAGGGGACCTGGGAACCCCTACGGGATGCTCGAACAGAACCCGTAAGGGTCGCAAGGGCCCCCTGCGGGGCCACAAGCCGACGGCTGGGCGAGGCATTCCCAAAACCTCACGACACCAGGTGCTCACTCAACAACGCACGCCCCCCACGCACCCGCACACTCCCCCAACGGGAGGGGACGGGCCGGAGGGGCCTTGTTCGTGGACGTAAAGCGCCAGCAGTCCACGAACAAGGCCCCGTAGGCCAGTCACCGCACCCGACACCCACCCAGCCCGCCGCAGGCGCAACGGCGAGAAACAACCGCGGCGCCGCAGAAAGCTAGGTGCGGCGCGCCGCAAAGCGCAACGGCGAGACGACCCGCGGCGGGAGAGCCAGATACGTGCGGGGGCGCCGCAAAGCGCGCAACGGCGAGACGACCCGCGGCGGGACAGACAGGTACGTGCGGGGGCGCCGCAAAGCGCAACGGCGAGCAACCACCACGGCGGGAAAGCCAGGTACGTGGGATACGGGGTATAACCTGCCACCCCGTGAGCACGTTCATCTGGATCGCCGCCGCGATCATCCTCATCGGCATCTACCTCAGCTGGACGGCCGGCCGCCTCGATCGCCTGCATGCGCGCATCGACGCCGCCCGGGCGGCGCTCGATGCCCAGCTGCTGCGGCGGGCGTCCGTCGCGCAGGAGGTCGGGACGTCGGGGGTCCTCGACCCGGCCGCCTCGATCGTCCTGTACCAGGCCGCCCACGAGGCCCGGCAGGCCGAGGAGGACCACCGCGAGGTCGCCGAGAGCGAGCTGAGCCAGGCGCTGCGGGCCATCTTCGCCGAGGAGGCGCAGCTGGAGGCCGTACGGGAGGCACCCGGCGGCGAGCAGACGATCACCGAGCTCACCGCCGCGGTCCGCCGCGTCCCGATGGCCCGGCGTTTCCACAACGACGCCGTACGGGCCGCCCGCGCGGTCCGCCGCCACCGGGTGGTGCGATACTTCCGGCTCGCCGGCCACGCCCCGTTCCCGCTGGCCTTCGAGATGGACGACGAGCCGCCGGCCGTTCTCGACGACCGCTCGGCGGGTGGCTGAGCGGGGAGCGGCAGCGCCCTGGGAAGCGCGTACGACGGACCGGAGGCCGCCCGGGGGAGCGGGTACCGGGCCGCGGGGCGGCGAGCCACCGGCCTTGAATTGGCCCTTTTCATCGGCCGCTCACAAACGGTTGTGTGGGCCGCACGCACAACCACCCGCACTGAGTGAGGTCAAAACCGTGTCCAGCACGCCCACCACGTCCCAGACCCCCGAGACCGGAACCGCGCGCGTCAAGCGCGGAATGGCCGAGCAGCTCAAGGGCGGCGTGATCATGGACGTCGTCACGCCGGAAGAGGCCAAGATCGCCGAGGACGCCGGCGCCGTCGCCGTCATGGCCCTGGAGCGGGTCCCCGCCGACATCCGCAAGGACGGCGGCGTGGCCCGGATGTCCGACCCCGACATGATCGACGGCATCATCGACGCCGTCTCGATCCCGGTCATGGCCAAGTCCCGCATCGGCCACTTCGTCGAGGCCCAGGTCCTGCAGTCGCTCGGCGTCGACTACATCGACGAGTCCGAGGTCCTCACCCCGGCCGACGAGGTCAACCACTCCGACAAGTGGGCCTTCACCACCCCCTTCGTGTGCGGTGCCACCAACCTCGGTGAGGCCCTGCGCCGGATCGCCGAGGGCGCCGCGATGATCCGCTCCAAGGGCGAGGCCGGCACCGGCAACGTCGTCGAGGCGGTCCGTCACCTGCGCCAGATCAAGGGCGAGATCGCCAAGCTGCGCGGCTGTGACAACAACGAGCTGTACGCCGCCGCCAAGGAGCTGCGCGCCCCGTTCGAGCTGGTCAAGGAGGTCGCCGAGCTCGGCAAGCTGCCGGTCGTGCTGTTCTCCGCCGGTGGTGTCGCCACCCCCGCCGACGCCGCTCTGATGCGCCAGCTCGGCGCCGAGGGCGTCTTCGTCGGCTCCGGCATCTTCAAGTCCGGCGACCCCGCCAAGCGCGCCGCCGCGATCGTGAAGGCCACCACCTTCTACGACGACCCGAAGGTCATCGCGGACGTCTCCCGCAACCTGGGCGAGGCCATGGTCGGCATCAACTGCGACACCCTCCCCGAGGCCGAGCGCTACGCCAACCGCGGCTGGTAAGGACGTAAGAACGCAGATGAGCACCCCCACCATCGGCGTGCTGGCCCTCCAGGGCGACGTCCGCGAGCACCTCACCGCGCTCGCCGAGGCGGACGCCCTGGCCCGGCCGGTACGCCGCCCCGAGGAACTGGACGAGGTCGACGGCCTGGTCATCCCCGGCGGCGAGTCCACCACGATGTCCAAACTGGCGGTCGTCTTCGGCATGCTGGAGCCGCTGCGCGCCTTCGTCCGCGCGGGCAAGCCGGTCTACGGCACCTGCGCCGGCATGATCATGGTCGCGGACAAGCTGCTGGACGCCCGGGAAGACCAGGAGACGTTCGGCGGCATCGACATGATCGTGCGCCGTAACGCGTTCGGGCGGCAGAACGAGTCGTTCGAGGCGGCCATCGACGTGGCCGGCATCCCCGGCGGGCCGGTCGAGGGCGTTTTCATCCGGGCGCCCTGGGTCGAGTCGGTCGGCGGAGACGTCGAGGTCCTGGCCACGTACGACGGGCACACCGTCGCCGTGCGGCAGGGTAACGTCCTTGCCACGTCCTTCCACCCGGAACTCACCGGGGACCACCGCGTCCACGCCCTGTTCGTGGACATGGTGCGGGCCGCGGCCGGGTGAGGCTGCGGCGATCAGGTGAGTGACACCGTGTGACGCGGCCCCGGTAGGATCGACGGCGTTCGTTTCAGGATTGGTTACGCGAAGGAGACAGGCGGATGTCCGGCCACTCTAAATGGGCTACGACGAAGCACAAGAAGGCCGTGATCGATGCCAAGCGCGGCAAGCTCTTCGCGAAGCTGATCAAGAACATCGAGGTCGCGGCCCGTACGGGCGGCGCCGACCCGGACGGTAACCCGACCCTCTTCGACGCCATCCAGAAGGCCAAGAAGTCGTCGGTGCCGAACAAGAACATCGACTCCGCGGTCAAGCGCGGAGCCGGTCTCGAGGCGGGCGGCGCCGACTACGAAACGATCATGTACGAGGGTTACGGCCCCAACGGTGTCGCGGTGCTCATCGAGTGCCTCACCGACAACCGCAACCGTGCCGCCTCGGACGTCCGCGTCGCCATGACCCGCAACGGCGGTTCGATGGCCGACCCCGGCTCCGTCTCGTACCTCTTCAACCGCAAGGGCGTCGTGATCGTCCCCAAGGGCGAGCTGACCGAGGACGACGTCCTGACCGCGGTGCTCGACGCGGGTGCCGAGGAGGTCAACGACCTCGGTGAGTCCTTCGAGGTGCTCAGCGAGGCCACCGACCTGGTCGCGGTCCGCACCGCGCTCCAGGAAGCCGGGATCGACTACGACTCGGCGGACGCCAACTTCGTCCCGACCATGCAGGTCGAGCTGGAGGAAGAGGGCGCCCGCAAGATCTTCAAGCTGATCGACGCGCTGGAGGACAGCGACGACGTGCAGAACGTCTTCGCCAACTTCGACGTCTCGGACGACGTCATGGCCAAGGTCGACGCCTGACACCGACCACGGTCGATGCTTGAGCGAGCCATGGCCGACGTTTGAGCCGGACCACGGTCGTCGTCTGAGCCGGAGCACGTGTCGTCGTCCGAACCGCACCACGGTCGACGTCCGAGCCGGAAACAGGCCGGACCTTGCCCAGGCGCCACAGCCGCGCCCGACGGGCCGACGGGGAGCACACCCCGTCGGCCCGTCGCGTTGTCGGCGGGTGGCGAGTCGGCCGCTGGCGTGGTCGGTGGGGGGCGTTGTCAGTGGCACCCGATACTGTGCTGAGCAGGGGATCTCCGCGCCCCCCAAGGGGGAGGTGCGGGGTGAAACGGTCCGTCAGGTCGGTGGGCCGACGGCCGGTTCGGCAGGTCCCCGGGCGGCAGCACGAGGGTGCGGCGGTCGTGGCGCGGTGCGTGAGAGGGGAGGGCGTCGTGAAGGTGCTCGGGGTGGACCCGGGGCTGACCCGGTGCGGGGTCGGCGTGGTGGAAGGCGTGGCCGGGCGCCCGTTGACGATGGTGGGGGTCGGTGTCGTCCGCACCCCGGCCGACGCGGACGTCGCCCACCGTCTCGTCCTCATCGAGCGCGGCCTGGAGGAGTGGCTGGACCGCCACCGCCCCGAATTCGTCGCGGTGGAGCGGGTGTTCAGCCAGCACAACGTCCGTACGGTCATGGGCACCGCCCAGGCCAGCGCGGTGGCCATGCTCTGCGCCGCCCGCCGCGGACTGCCGGTCGCGCTGCACACCCCCAGCGAGGTCAAGGCCGCCGTCACCGGCTCGGGACGGGCCGACAAGGCCCAGGTCGGCGCGATGGTGACCCGGCTGCTGCGGCTCTCCGCCCCGCCCAAACCGGCCGACGCCGCGGACGCCCTCGCCCTCGCCATCTGCCACATATGGCGCGCCCCCGCGGTCAACCGCCTCCAGGAGGCGCAGGCCGCCGCCCGCCGCACCCCCGCTCCCGTACGTACGCCGAAGGGCACCCGATGATCGCCTTTGTCTCCGGCCCGGTCGCGGCCCTGGCCCCCGATGCCGCCGTCGTCGAGGTCGGCGGGATCGGCATGGCCGTCCAGTGCACGCCGAACACCCTCTCCGGCCTGCGCGTCGGCGAGCCGGCCAGGCTCGCCACCTCCCTCGTCGTCCGCGAGGACTCGCTCACCCTCTACGGCTTCGCCGACGACGACGAGCGGCAGACCTTCGAGCTGCTGCAGACCGCCAGCGGCGTCGGCCCCCGGCTGGCCCAGGCCATGCTCGCGGTGCACTCCCCGGACGCCCTGCGGCTGGCGGTCTCCACCGGCGACGAGAAGGCCCTCACCGCCGTGCCCGGCATCGGCAAGAAGGGCGCACAGAAGCTGCTGCTGGAGCTGAAGGACCGGCTCGGCGCGCCGGTGGGCAGCCGTCGTCCGGCGGCGGCCGCCGCGGGCCCGGCCGGCTGGCGCGACCAGCTGCAGGCCGCCCTGATCGGCCTCGGCTACGCCACCCGGGAGGCGGACGAGGCGGTCGCCGCGGTCGCCCCGCAGGCCGAGGCCGCCGTCGCCGAGGGCGGCGCCCCCCAGGTGCCGCAGTTGCTCAAGGCCGCCCTGCAGACCCTCAACCGCGCCCGATGACCGCCGCCGCGGGCCCCGCCCCGTGCCGTGCGCGGCGCCCCGGCCCGCGACCGTACGACCCGACCGGCGGCCCGGCCGCCCCGACCCCGCGAGGCATTCCGCAGTGAACTGGGACGACACCGCACCGGCCACCGACGACGCCGCCCCGGCCGGCCCCGACCGGCTGGTCGGCGCCGACGCCGACGGTGAGGACACCGCCGTCGAGGCCGCGCTGCGGCCCAAGGACCTCCAGGAGTTCGTCGGCCAGGAGCGGGTGCGCGAACAGCTCGACCTGGTCCTGCGCGCCGCCCGGGCCCGCGGCGCCACCGCCGACCACGTCCTGCTCTCCGGCGCGCCCGGCCTCGGCAAGACGACCCTGTCGATGATCATCGCTGCCGAGATGGGCGCCCCGATCCGGATCACCTCCGGCCCCGCCATCCAGCACGCCGGCGACCTCGCCGCGATCCTCTCCTCCCTCCAGGAGGGCGAGGTCCTCTTCCTCGACGAGATCCACCGGATGTCCCGGCCCGCCGAGGAGATGCTCTACATGGCGATGGAGGACTTCCGCGTCGACGTGATCGTGGGGAAGGGCCCGGGCGCCACCGCCATTCCGCTGGACCTTCCGCCGTTCACGCTGGTCGGAGCCACGACCCGGGCCGGTCTGCTGCCGCCGCCGCTGCGCGACCGCTTCGGCTTCACCGCCCACATGGAGTTCTACGCCCCCGAGGAGCTCCAGCGGGTCATCCACCGCTCGGCCGGCCTGCTGGACGTCCCCCTGGAGGCGGACGGCGCCGCCGAGATCGCCGGCCGGTCCCGCGGCACGCCCCGGATCGCCAACCGCCTGCTGCGCCGGGTCCGCGACTACGCCCAGGTCAAGGCCGACGGCGTGATCACCCGCGAGATCGCCTCGCAGGCCCTGGGGGTCTACGAGGTCGACGCGCGCGGCCTGGACCGCCTCGACCGTGCGGTGCTCACCGCCCTGCTCAAGCTGTTCGGCGGCGGCCCGGTGGGCCTGTCCACCCTGGCGGTGGCGGTGGGGGAGGAGCGCGAGACGGTCGAGGAGGTCGCCGAGCCGTTCCTCGTACGGGAGGGCCTGCTCGCCCGGACCCCGCGCGGGCGGATCGCCACCCCTGCGGCCTGGGCGCATCTGGGGATGGTTCCGCCGCAGCACCAAGCGGGCGGAAACGGACAGCAGGGCCTGTTCGGGGCGTGACGGCGCGGGGACTCGCCCGGGCAGGAACTGCGGTGCGATGCTGGGCGTTGTTCCACTGGTGGGGACTCGCTTAGACTCCGCCGATGCCGTCCGTAGGGGCCGGCATACCACCCCCGTATATGAGGCCGCGGCTGCGCGGTCGTGCGAAGGATCTTCGTCCCGTGCCCAACATCGTCTCTCTCCTCCCCTTCATCGTCCTCATCGGGGCCATGTTCCTGATGACGCGGTCCGCCAAGAAGAAGCAGCAGGCGGCCGCGCAGATGCGCAACCAGATGCAGCCGGGCGCCGGCGTGCGCACGATCGGCGGCATGTACGCCACCGTCAAGGAGGTCCACGAGGACACCGTCCTCCTTGAGGTCGCCCCCGGCGTGCACGCCATCTACGCCAAGAACGCCATCGGCGCGGTGCTCGCGGACGAGGAGTACAACCGCATCCTGGACGGTGCCGACCCGATCCACGCCGAGGAGACCGTCGTCCCGGACGACGCCTCGTCGCTGACCGGCGACACCGCCGGCGAAGCCACCGAAACGGGTGACAAGGCCGACAAGATCGACCTGGGCAAGGCCGCGACGCCGGCCGACGCCGAGCCCGCCGCCGAGCAGCCCGCGGCCGACGAGGCCGGGGCCGGCAAGGAAACCAAGGACGCCGGGGACGGCGCCAAGGCCGACGCGGACGCCGCCGAGAAGGACAAGAAGACCGGCGGCGACGCGAAGTAGTCCCTCCCACGGAACCGCGGAGCACCCGTCGAGGCGTGCACCGCGGTTCCGGGACGGTCTAGGCTCCGGCGGGGGCAGGTCCCCACAACACTTCGTGGCCGCTCGGCCGATACCCCAGGCCGAGGGGTTGGACAGGGAGAATCGAGAAGGTGGCAGCACCGAAAAAGGGCCGCAGGGCGCCCGCGGGCCAGGGGCATCCGGTCCGCACCCTGCTCCTGGTCCTGATCGCGATGGCGGGGCTGATCGGAGGCATGTTCTACTCCGGCACCCTGGCGCCCCGGCTGGGCATCGACCTGGCCGGCGGTACGAGCTTCACGCTCCAGGCCGAGAACATGCCGGGCAGGCCCAACGCGATCAACCCGACCAACATGAAGACCGCCGCCGACATCATGGACCGGCGGGTCAACGGTCTGGGCGTCTCCGAGACCGAGGTCCAGACGCAGGGCACCAACCACATCATCGTGAACATCCCCCGGGGGACGAACGCGAAGCAGGCCCGCCAGCAGGTCGGCACCACCGCCCAGCTCGGCTTCCGCCCGGTGCTGACCACCACCGTGGGCACGAAGACCCCCGAGCCGAAGCCCAACCCGTCGCAGAGCGGCAAGAACGCCAAGGGCAAGGGCGGCCAGCAGGCCGGCGGCACCCAGCAGCACGCCTCCTCCTCGCCGAAGCCCGACGCGAAGCCCTCGACGCAGGGCCGCGCCGTCACGGACTCCCTGAAGAAGGCGCCGTCCGCCAAGCCCACCCCCTCGGGTCCGGCCAAGCCCTCCACGCCTCCGACGCCCCCGGCGCCCGGTGGCGACCAGATCCCGCCGGCCCTCCAGAAGAAGCTGAACGCGCTGGACTGCTCGACGAAGCAGGGCCGCGCCGCCGCCGGTGAGCAGGCCGCCGCGGCCAAGCCCACCGACCCGGTCGTGGCCTGCAACACCGAGGGCACCCAGAAGTACGTGCTCGGCCCGGTGGCCGTCGAGGGCACGGACGTCAAGGGCGCCAAGGCCGTCTTCGACAGCCAGCAGGGCCAGGGCTGGATCGTCCAGATGGACTTCACCTCCGACGGCGGCAAGAAGTTCGCGGACATCACCGGCAAGCTCGCCACCAAGGCGCAGCCGCAGAACCAGTTCGCGATCGTCCTGGACGGCGCGGTGGTCTCCGACCCGCGGGTCAGCGAGCAGCTCAACGGCGGCAACGCCACCATCTCCGGCGGCTTCACCCAGCAGTCCGCGCAGGACCTGGGCAACATGCTCTCCTACGGTGCCCTGCCGCTCTCGTTCAAGATCGTCGACGAGACCTCGGTCACCGCGGCGCTCGGCGGTGAGCAGCTGCACGCCGGTCTGATCGCCGGCGCGATCGGCCTGGGGCTGGTCGTGATCTACCTCATCGCCTACTACCGGGGCCTGGCGCTGGTCGCGCTGGCGAGCCTCTGCGTCTCGGCGATCCTGACGTACGCGATCATGACGCTGCTCGGGCCGGCCATCCAGTTCGCGCTGAACCTCCCGGCGGTCTGTGGCGCCATCGTCGCCATCGGCATCACCGCCGACTCGTTCATCGTCTACTTCGAACGCATCCGGGACGAGATCCGCGAGGGCCGCACCCTGCGTCCGGCCGTCGAGCGCGGCTGGCCGCGGGCCCGCCGCACGATCCTGGTCTCCGACTTCGTGTCGTTCCTGGCCGCCGCGGTGCTGTTCGCGGTCACCGTCGGCAAGGTCCAGGGCTTCGCGTTCACGCTCGGTCTGACCACCGTGCTCGACGTCGTCGTGGTCTTCCTCTTCACCAAGCCGCTGATGACGCTGCTGGCCCGCCGGAAGTTCTTCGCCGACGGGCACCCCTGGTCCGGCCTCGACCCCAAGCGCCTGGGCGCCAAGCCGCCGCTGCGCCGTCGTCGCACCGCCCCCACCCAGACGAAGGAGGCGTGAGATGTCCAAGCTCGGAAGCATCGGCGCCCGGCTCTACCGCGGTGAGGTCGGTTACGACTTCATCGGCAAGCGGAAGATCTGGTACGGCATCTCGATCCTCATCACCATCACGGCCATCGTCGGCCTGGCGGTGCGCGGTCTGAACATGGGCATCGAGTTCTCCGGCGGCGCGGTCTTCTCGACCCCGAAGACCTCGGTGTCGACCGCGGAGGCGCAGGCCCGGGCCGAGTCCGCGTCCGGTGGCCACCAGGCCGTGGTGCAGAAGCTCGGCGACGGTGCGCTGCGGATCCAGATCGGCGGTCTGGACACCAAGCAGGCGGTGCCGGTCCAGGAGCAGCTCGCCAAGGAGCTGAAGGTCCCGGCCCAGGACGTCAACACCCAGCTGGTCGGCCCGAGTTGGGGCGAGGAGATCGCCAACAAGGCCTGGCTGGGCCTGGGCATCTTCATGGTCCTGGTGGTGCTCTACCTGGCCATCGCCTTCGAGTGGCGGATGGCGCTGGCCGCCCTGATCGCGCTGATCCACGACCTCACGATCACCGTCGGCGTCTACGCCCTGGTCGGCTTCGAGGTCACCCCGGGCACGGTCATCGGTCTGCTGACCATCCTCGGCTACTCGCTGTACGACACGGTCGTCGTCTTCGACAGCCTCAAGGAAGCCTCCAAGGACATCACCAAGCAGACCCGCTTCACCTACAGCGAGATCGCCAACCGCTCGATCAACGGCACGCTGGTGCGGTCCATCAACACCACCGTCGTGGCGCTGCTCCCGGTCGCCGGTCTGCTGTTCGTCGGCGGCGGTCTGCTGGGCGCGGGCATGCTCAACGACATCTCGCTGGCCCTGTTCGTCGGTCTCGCCGCCGGTGCGTACTCCTCGATCTTCATCGCGACCCCGCTGGTCACCGACCTCAAGAACAGCGAGCCGGAGATGAAGGCGCTGGCCAAGCGGGTCAAGGCCAAGCGCGCCGCGGCCGCCGCCAAGGCCGCGAGCCAGGAGGACGGCGAGTCCGCGCCCGAGGGTGCGGCGGACGGCGAGGACGGCCCCGCGGTCGTCGGCCCCCGCCACCAGCCCGCCGCCCGTAACCGCGGACGCGGCCGCCCGTCGGGCAAGCGCCGATGAACGGCCCCGGAGCACTGCGGGAGCTGCTGCTCAGCAAGATCGCGGACGTGCCGGACTATCCCAAGCCGGGCGTGATGTTCAAGGACATCACCCCGCTGCTGGCCGATCCGGCGGCCTTCGGTGCGCTCACCGACGCCCTCGCCGGGCTGTGCGAGCGGCACGGCGCCGACAAGGTCGTGGGCCTGGAGGCGCGCGGGTTCATACTCGCCGCCCCCGTCGCGGTCCGGGCCGGCCTCGGCTTCGTCCCCGTCCGCAAGGCCGGCAAGCTGCCTGGTGCGACGCTCGGGCAGTCCTACGAGCTGGAGTACGGCTCCGCCGAGATCGAGATGCACGCCGATGCGCTGACGCCGGGGGAGCGGGTGCTGGTGATCGACGACGTGCTGGCCACCGGCGGCACCGCCGATGCCTCGCTCCAGCTGATCCGCCGGGCCGGCGCCGAGGTCGCCGGCGTCGCGGTGCTGATGGAGCTCGGCTTCCTCGCCGGGCGCCGGCGCCTGGAGCCGGGCCTGAAGGGCGCCCCGCTGGAGGCGCTGATCACGGTCTGACCAGGGCCGTCCCACCTGCTGGACAAGCAGGGGCATCCGGAACAATCCGGGTGCCCCTGCTGCTGTGTCATGTACGTACCCATGGCCGCGCGGCGGTTGCGGCCCCGGGCTCGATACCATGGCACCCCGGCCTGTTCGAGGGCCTGGGGTCCGGAACCGCTTGAGGAGTGCTCTTGCCAGACGAGGCCCAGCCGCTCTCCCCCGGACTGCGTCCGGCGGGATCCCATGCCGCGCGCCCGGACGAGCCGAAGCCCGCGACCGGGGCTTCCCCGGACGCGCCCCGGCCCGAGCGGCACGGCACGACCCCCGAGGGCACCGGCCGGTCCGGGACGGCGGCCCCCGCCGACCGGCCCCGCCCCGCGCCCAAGCCGGGGCCCGCCGCCGCCTCGCCCCACCCCGCGGCCGCACCGGCCCGCGCCCCCAAGCCCCCGGCCAAGGCCGACCAGCCGGCCGCCGCCAAGCCGCTGCCGGCCGCCCCGGCGGGCCGCTCCGGCTCCCCGAACCGCGTACGGGCCCGCCTGGCGCGCCTCGGTGTGCAGCGCTCCAGCCCGTACAACCCGGTGCTCGAACCGCTGCTGCGGGCCGTCCGCGGCAACGACCCCAAGATCGAGACGGGCACGCTGCGCCAGATCGAGCGCGCCTACCAGGTCGCCGAGCGCTGGCACCGCGGCCAGAAGCGCAAGAGCGGCGACCCGTACATCACCCACCCGCTCGCCGTCACCACGATCCTCGCCGAGCTCGGCATGGACCCGGCGACGCTGATGGCCGGGCTGCTGCACGACACCGTCGAGGACACCGAGTACGGCCTGGAGCAGCTGCGGGGCGACTTCGGCGACCAGGTCGCGCTGCTGGTCGACGGCGTCACCAAGCTCGACCGGGTCAAGTTCGGCGAGGCCGCGCAGGCCGAGACGGTCCGCAAGATGGTCGTCGCCATGGCCAAGGACCCGCGCGTCCTGGTCATCAAGCTCGCCGACCGGCTGCACAACATGCGCACCATGCGCTACCTCAAGCGGGAGAAGCAGGAGAAGAAGGCCCGCGAGACGCTGGAGATCTACGCTCCGCTCGCCCACCGCCTGGGCATGAACACCATCAAGTGGGAGCTGGAGGACCTCGCCTTCGCGATCCTCTACCCCAAGATGTACGACGAGATCGTGCGGCTGGTCGCCGAGCGGGCGCCCAAGCGGGACGAGTACCTCGCGATAGTGACCGACGAGGTCCAGGCCGATCTGCGCGCCGCCCGCATCAAGGCCACCGTCACCGGCCGCCCCAAGCACTACTACAGCGTCTACCAGAAGATGATCGTGCGCGGCCGCGACTTCGCCGAGATCTACGACCTGGTGGGCATCCGCGTCCTCGTCGACACCGTCCGCGACTGCTACGCCGCCCTCGGCACCATCCACGCGCGGTGGAACCCGGTCCCCGGCCGGTTCAAGGACTACATCGCGATGCCGAAGTTCAACATGTACCAGTCGCTGCACACGACAGTCATCGGCCCCAGCGGCAAGCCCGTCGAGCTGCAGATCCGCACGTTCGACATGCACCGCCGCGCCGAGTACGGCATCGCCGCCCACTGGAAGTACAAGCAGGAGGCGGTGGCCGGCGCGTCCAAGGTCCGCACGGACGTGCCGAAGAACGCCGGCAAGGGCCAGGAAACCGTCAACGACATGGCCTGGCTCCGGCAGCTGCTCGACTGGCAGAAGGAGACCGAGGACCCCGGCGAGTTCCTGGAGTCGCTGCGCTTCGACCTGTCCCGCAACGAGGTCTTCGTCTTCACCCCCAAGGGCGACGTGATAGCGCTGCCGGCCGGGGCCACGCCCGTCGACTTCGCGTACGCGGTGCACACCGAGGTCGGCCACCGCACGATAGGCGCCCGGGTCAACGGCCGGCTCGTCCCGCTCGAATCGACCCTGGACAACGGCGACCTGGTGGAGGTCTTCACCTCCAAGGCGGCCGGCGCCGGCCCGTCCCGCGACTGGCTCGGCTTCGTCAAGTCCCCGCGCGCCCGCAACAAGATCCGCGGCTGGTTCTCCAAGGAGCGCCGCGACGAGGCCATCGAGCAGGGCAAGGACGCCATCGCGCGCGCGATGCGCAAGCAGAACCTGCCGATCCAGCGGATCCTGACCGGCGATTCCCTGGTGACGCTCGCGCACGAGATGCGCTACCCCGACATCTCCTCGCTCTACGCCGCGATCGGCGAGGGCCACGTCGCGGCGCAGGGCGTCGTCCAGAAGCTGGTGCAGGCGCTCGGCGGGCAGGACGAGGCCACCGAGGACATCGCCGAGTCCACCCCGATCCGGCCGCGTTCCAAGCGCCGTTCCAGCGCCGACCCGGGCGTGGTCGTGAAGGGCGTCGACGACGTGTGGGTCAAGCTGGCCCGCTGCTGCACCCCGGTGCCGGGCGACCCCATCATCGGCTTCGTCACCCGCGGCAGCGGCGTCTCGGTGCACCGCGCCGACTGCCTCAACGTCGACTCGCTGTCCCGGCAGCCGGAACGGATCCTGGACGTCGAGTGGGCGCCCACCCAGTCCTCGGTCTTCCTGGTCGCCATCCAGGTGGAGGCGCTGGACCGCTCCCGGCTGCTGTCGGACGTCACCCGGGTCCTGTCCGACCAGCACGTCAACATCCTCTCGGCGGCCGTCCAGACCTCCCGCGACCGGGTCGCCACCTCCCGCTTCACCTTCGAGATGGGCGACCCCAAGCACCTCGGGCACGTCCTGAAGGCCGTACGGGGCGTGGAGGGCGTGTACGACGTCTACCGCGTGACCTCGGCGCGCCGGCCGTAACGCCGCGGACACGAGGAGGGCCCCGGTACCTGGGTACCGGGGCCCTCCTCGTACGCGGCCTGCTCAGCCGCCGAACTCCTCCAGGCCCTTGAGCGCCTGGTCCAGCAGCGCCTTGCGGCCCTCCAGCTCGCGGCCGAGCTTGTCGGCCTTGGCGTCGTTGCCGGCCGCCCGGGCCGCGTCGATCTGCTTCTGCAGCTTGTCGACGGCGTCCTGGAGCTGGCCGGTCAGCCCCGCGGCGCGGGCCCGCGCCTCAGGGTTCGTCCGCCGCCACTCGGCCTCCTCGGCCTCCTGGATGGCGCGCTCGACGGCGTGCATCCGGCCCTCGATCTTGGGGCGGGCGTCCCGCGGGACGTGGCCGATGGCCTCCCACCGCTCGTTGATCGACCGGAACGCGGACCGCGCGGCCTTCAGGTCCGAGACCGGGAGCAGCTTCTCGGCCTCCACGGCCAGCTCCTCCTTGCGGGTCAGGTTCTCCCGCTGCTCGGCGTCGCGCTCCGCGAAGACCTCACCGCGGGCCTGGAAGAAGACGTCCTGGGCGCCGCGGAAGCGGTTCCACAGGTCGTCCTCGTGCTCGCGCTGGGCCCGGCCGGCGGCCTTCCACTCCTGCATCAGCTCGCGGTAGCGGGCGGCCGTCGCCCCCCAGTCCGTCGAGTTGGACAGCGACTCCGCCTCGGCGACCAGCTTCTCCTTGGCCTTGCGGGACTCCTCGCGCTGCGCGTCCAGCGACGCGAAGTGCGCCTTGCGCCGCTTGGAGAACGCCGAGCGGGCGTGCGAGAAGCGGTGCCACAGCTCGTCGTCCGCCTTGCGGTCCAGCCGCGGCAGGCCCTTCCAGATGTCGACCAGCGCCCGCAGCCGCTCGCCGGCCGCCCGCCACTGCTCACTGGCCGCCAGCTCCTCGGCCTCGGCGACCAGCTTCTCCTTGGACTGCCGGGCCTCGTCGCTCTGCCGCGCCTTCTGCGCCTTGCGCTCCTCGCGGCGGGACTCGACGACCTCCACCAGCTTGTCCAGCCGCTTCCGGAGCGCGGCCAGATCGCCGACCGCGTGGTGCTCGTCGACCTGCTGGCGCAGATGGTCGATCGCGGTCATCGCGTCCTTGGCCGACAGGTCGGTGGTCCGTACCCGGCGTTCGAGGAGGTCGATCTCGACGACCAGGCCGTCATACTTGCGCTCGAAGTAGGCAAGGGCCTCCTCGGGGCTGCCCGCCTGCCACGATCCGACGACCTGCTCGCCGTCGGCGGTACGCACGTACACGGTCCCCGTCTCATCGACGCGGCCCCACGGGTCGCTGCTCACAGCGCCTCCTCCACATGATGCCGACGAAGGGCGTACGGCCCCCCGGCATCGTCCACAGTTTCTGTCCGGCAGGGCCGCGCCCTGACCGTCCGACGGGTGGTTTTGCGGGTGAGGGTGGAAGCCGTCGGACCAGGCACCCTACCCACACGCCAATCTAGGCGACGGGCGGTCGGCTGTCCGCATCCAGCACGACCGAAATTCCGCCCGGCGGCCGGTCAGGACTTCGTGACGGTCGCCCGGTCGATCACGACGGTGGCGTGCGGCGCGGTGTTGCCGGTCTGCGGGTCGGGGGCCGTCGCCCCGGCAGCGGCGATCTTGCGCAGGACGTCCATACCGCCGGTGATGGTGCCGAACGGGGTGTAGTTGGCGGGCAGCTTGCTGTCCTGGTAGACGAGGAAGAACTGGCTGCCGCCGGAGTTGCGGGTCTTGGGGTTCCGGCCGTCGTAGCTGTTGGCCATCGCCACCGTGCCCGCCGGATAGACGCCGCCCTTGAGCCGCGGGTCCTTGAGGTTCTCGTCCGGGATCGTGTAGCCGGGGGAGCCGCTGCCGGTGGCCGTCGGGTCGCCGCACTGCAGGACGTGGATGCCCTGGTCCACCAGGCGGTGGCAGCGGCTGTGGTCGAAGAAGCCCTGCCGGGCCAGGAACGCGAACGAGTTGACGGTGTGCGGCGCCTTGCCGGCGTCCAGCTTCAGGCCGATCGTGCCGCAGGTCGTCGCCAGCTTCACGCGGTAGGAGGCCGAGGTGTCGACCGACATCTTCGGCTCCTTCTTCCAGGTCTGCTGCGACGGCGCGCCCTTCGCGGGGGTGCGGCAGGGGTCGTCCGGCCGGTGGCTGCCGGCGGCCGCGTCGGACGTCCGGTCGTCACCGCCGATCAGCGCGGTGGAGGCGTAGACGGCCCCGCCGGCGGCCAGTGCGACGGCCACCGCGCCGGCGATGACGGCGTTGCGGCGCCTGGCCCTGTGCTGGGCGGCGGTCCGCCGCTGCTGCTGGCGCGCGTACTTCTCCCGGGCGAGCTGCCGCCGCCGCTGATCCTTGCTGACCACCGACTCGTCTCCTTGTCCGATCACCGATCGCTGAGGTCCGCCGTCGCCGTACCGTATACGGGTTCGCCCTGCCGGGAGTCCCGCCGGTAGGCTCTGGAGCTGCCGAGATGTCCGGGAGCGGCCCCGCGGCCGCCCGCCACACCGATCCTTAAGGACGAACGTGCTGATTGCCGGGTTCCCCGCCGGGGCCTGGGGCACCAACTGCTATTTGGTCGCCCCCGCCGCAGGCGAGGAGTGCGTCATCATCGACCCGGGCCACCAGGCCGCCCAGGGAGTCGAGGACGCGGTCAGGAAGCATCGGCTCAAGCCCGTCGCGGTCGTCCTCACGCACGGCCACATCGACCATGTCGCGTCGGTCGTCCCGGTGTGCGGCGCGCACGACGTCCCGGCCTGGATCCACCCCGAGGACCGCTACATGATGACCGAGCCGGAGAAGGCCCTCGGCCTCTCCGTCGGCCAGCAGCTCATGGGCGACCTCACCGTGGGGGAGCCCGACGACGTCAAGGAGCTGAGCGACGGTGCCGTCCTCGGACTCGCCGGAATGGAGTTCTCGGTCGCGCACGCACCGGGCCATACCAAGGGGTCGGTGACGTTCAGGATGCCCGAGCAGGCCGACGTTCCGCCGGTCCTCTTCTCGGGCGACCTGCTGTTCGCCGGCTCCATCGGACGCACCGACCTGCCGGGCGGCGACCACGCCGAGATCCTGACGTCGCTGGCACGCGTGTGCCTGCCGTTGGACGACTCGACCGTCGTGCTGTCCGGCCACGGCCCCCAGACCACCATCGGCCGCGAGCGCGCCACCAACCCCTTCCTTCGCGAGGTGGCCGCCGGCCTCGGAGACGGCGTCCGCGCCGCTCCACGACGAGGAATGTGACGAGAGCTTCCGTGAGCACCTTCAAGGCCCCCAAGGGCACCTACGACCTGATCCCGCCGCAGTCCGCCACCTATCTCGCGGTGCGCGAGGCGATCGCCGCGCCGCTGAAGAACTCCGGCTACGGCTACATCGAGACGCCCGGTTTCGAGAACGTCGAGCTGTTCGCGCGCGGCGTCGGTGAGTCCACCGACATCGTGACCAAGGAGATGTACGCCTTCGAGACCAAGGGCGGCGACAAGATCGCGCTGCGCCCCGAGGGCACCGCTTCCGTGCTGCGCGCCGCACTGGAGGCCAACCTCCACAAGGCCGGCAACCTCCCGGTCAAGCTCTGGTACTCCGGCTCGTACTACCGCTACGAGCGCCCGCAGAAGGGCCGTTACCGCCACTTCTCCCAGGTCGGTGCCGAGGCGATCGGCGCCGAGGACCCGGCGCTGGACGCCGAGCTGATCATCCTGGCCGACCAGGCGTACCGCTCGCTGGGCCTGCGCAACTTCCGCATCCTGCTCAACTCGCTGGGCGACCAGGAGTGCCGCCCCGTCTACCGCGCCGCGCTGCAGGACTTCCTGCGCGGCCTGGAGCTGGACGAGGACACCCGGAACCGGGTCGACATCAACCCGCTGCGGGTCCTGGACGACAAGCGGGACGCGGTCCAGAAGCAGCTGACCGGGGCGCCGATGCTGCGCGACTACCTCTGCGAGGCGTGCAAGGCGTACCACGAGCAGGTGCGTGAGCTGCTGACCGCGGCGGGCGTGGCCTTCGAGGACGACGAGAAGCTGGTGCGCGGCCTGGACTACTACACCCGCACCACCTTCGAGTTCGTCCACGACGGCCTCGGTTCGCAGTCCGCGGTCGGCGGCGGCGGCCGCTACGACGGCCTGTCGGAGATGATCGGCGGCCCGGCGCTGCCGTCCGTCGGCTGGGCGCTGGGCGTGGACCGCACGGTGCTGGCCCTGGAGGCGGAGGGCGTCACGCTCGACATCCCGGCGGCCACCGCCGTCTACGCCGTCCCGCTCGGCGACGAGGCCCGCCGGGTGCTGTTCGGCGCGGTCACCGAGCTGCGCCGGGCCGGCGTCGCCACCGACTTCGCCTACGGCGGCAAGGGCCTGAAGAACGCCATGAAGTCCGCCAACCGCTCCGGTGCGCGGCTGGCGCTGGTCGCCGGCGAGCGTGATCTGGCCGAGGGCGTCGTGCAGCTGAAGGACCTGGAGAGCGGCGAGCAGACGCCGGTCGCGGTGGACGCCGTGGCCGAGGAGGTCCGGCGCCGGCTGGGCTGAGGCACGGTCGGACGACGAGGTGGCGAGGGGCCCGGGCGGTGCGACCGTCCGGGCCCCTCGCGTCAACACCCCGCACCGGGGGTTCATCCGCTTTATGCGCAGCGAACGGCCCGTTGTGGTGGGGTTGGGGCACAATGAGGGACGCGGCCGCGGGCCCGCCTGCCGCAGCCCCCTTCCCAAGGCATCGACGGAACGGCGATATGACGACGACAGCGGTTGATGACGTGTCCCTCGACGACGACCACGAGAGTGGCGCGCGCACCCTGGGCGCGGGCCGCGGCCTCGGGCTGCTGCTGGTGATCACCGGCGCGCTGGGCCTCCTGGCCGCCTGGGTCATCACCCTGGACAAGTTCGAGCTGCTGAAGGACCCGAACTTCACGCCGGCCTGCAGCCTCAACCCGATCATCTCCTGCGGCAGCGTCATGCAGAGCAAGCAGGCGGAGGTCTTCGGGTTTCCCAACCCCATGGCCGGGCTCGTCGGCTTCGGGGTGGTCGTGGCGATCGGCATGGCGGTCCTGGCCGGTGCCCGCTTCCGCCGCTGGTACTGGATCGGCCTGAACATCGGCACCGGGCTCGCCGCGGTCTTCTGCATGTGGCTGATGGGCCAGTCGCTGTACAGCATCAACGCGCTGTGCCTGTGGTGCACGCTGACCTGGTGCGTGACGATCCTGATGTTCTGGTACACCACCGCGCACAACATCAAGCACGGCGTCATCCCGGCCCCCGCGGGCGTGCGGAACGCGGTCGCGGAGTTCCACTGGGTCGTGCCGGTCCTCTGGTACGGCGTGATCGCGCTGCTGATCCTGACCCGCTGGTGGTCGTTCTGGATCGGCCTGCTGTAGCGAACCGCCCTCCCGTTCAGCCGGGAGGCCGCCTGCGCCCCGGTCCGTCCCCGACGGTCGCCGGGGCGTTGTCAGTGGGGTGGCATAGGCTCGTGAGCGTGGAGCCCGACCTGTTCACCGCCGCCGCCGAAGACCGCCAGGAGAAGGACCCCGCGGGGTCTCCGCTCGCCGTGCGGATGCGTCCGCGCACCCTCGACGAAGTGGTGGGCCAGCAGCATCTGCTCAAGCCCGGCTCGCCGTTGCGCCGCCTGGTCGGCGAGGGCAGCGGGGGGCCCGCCGGGCCGTCGTCGGTGTTCCTGTGGGGCCCGCCCGGCACCGGCAAGACGACCCTGGCGTACGTCGTCAGCCAGGCCACGAACAAGCGCTTCGTGGAGCTCTCCGCGATCACCGCCGGCGTCAAGGAGGTCCGCGCGGTCATCGACGGCGCCCGCCGCGCCACCGGCGGGTACGGCAAGGAGACGGTGCTCTTCCTCGACGAGATCCACCGCTTCAGCAAGGCCCAGCAGGACTCCCTGCTGCCCGCGGTGGAGAACCGCTGGGTCACCCTGATCGCCGCGACGACCGAGAACCCGTACTTCTCGGTGATCTCCCCGCTGCTCTCCCGTTCGCTGCTGCTGACCCTCGAACCGCTCACGGACGACGATCTGCGCGCCCTGATGCGGCGGGCGCTGACCGACGCCCGCGGTCTGGCCGGGGCCGTCACGCTCCCCGACGACACCGAGGCGCATCTGCTGCGCATCGCGGGCGGCGACGCCCGGCGCGCGCTGACCGCCCTGGAGGCGGGCGCCGGAGCCGCGCTGGCCAAGGGCGAGAAGGAGATCGCCCTGACGACGCTGGAGGAGTCCGTCGACCGCGCGGCGGTGAAGTACGACCGGTCCGGCGATCAGCACTACGACGTCGCCAGCGCCCTGATCAAGTCGATCCGCGGTTCGGACGTCGATGCCGCGCTGCACTACCTCGCGCGGATGATCGAGGCGGGGGAGGACCCCCGGTTCATCGCCCGGCGGCTGATGATCTCCGCCAGCGAGGACATCGGGCTGGCCGATCCGACGGCGCTGCAGACCGCGGTCGCCGCCGCCCAGGCCGTGGCGCTGATCGGTTTCCCGGAGGCCCGGATCACGCTGAGCCAGGCCACCATCGCCCTCGCCCTGGCGCCGAAGTCGAACGCCGCCTATCTGGCCATCGACGCCGCGCTGGCGGACGTCCGGGCCGGCAAGGCCGGCGCGGTGCCGCTCCATCTGCGCGACAGCCACTACAAGGGCGCCCAGAAGCTCGGCCACGGCCACGGCTACCAGTACCCGCACGACCTGCCCGGCGGTATCGCGGCCCAGCAGTACGCCCCCGACGAGGTGCACGGCAAGCGCTACTACGAGCCCACCCGCCATGGCGCCGAGGCCCGTTACGCCGACGTGGCGGACCGGGTCCGGGCCCGTCTGCGCGGCGCCACCGGGGAGCCGGCCGCCGAGTAGGCGGCGGGCGGCACCGGCCCCACAGGCCCGCGGGCGCGGCCTATTGCGCCGCGGCGTCGAAGAGCGTGTGCATCGCCCGCCGCAGTTCGGCCACGTCCCGTACCGGCTCGGGGAAGTCGAAGCGGGCGTCGAAGGAGCGCCGTGCGGGGTCGGTGAAGCGGACCCGCAGCCCGAAGCGGTCCAGGGCCACCGGTACGGCCTTCTCGTGCGCCCCGCAGACCCGGCCGCGCTCGCCCAGCAGCGAGCACAGCCCGCGGATCTGCTCGCCGTGCGCCGCGGCCAGGTGCTGCAGCAGCTCGGCCTCGTGGGCGACCAGCGGATCGGGCGCGGCGGCCGCGAAGTCGTCCGGCTCGACCGGCCCGGCGCCCCAGAGGTCGTCCACCGCCCCCTCGCCGACCTCCAGGCGCAGCATCATCCAGGCGGTCCGCCCGTAGAGCCCCGGTGCCGGCTCCGGGTGCAGTGCCTCGCCGAGTCCGAGCAGTTCGCCGACCGGGTGCCGCTCGGCGAGCAGCAGCGCGGCCTCGGCGCGCTGACCGTTGCGTACGGGGGTCAGCCAGCCGGCCAGCCAGGCCCGGCCGCGGATGCGGTGTGGCACCGAGACCGGTGCCACATCCGTGATCTCGATCACGGCGGTCAGGTCGTCGTCCTGGGCGTGGGCGGCCGCGCGGGCCGCCGCACAGTCGCCGGGAACCAGCAACAGCACGTCTCCGTCGGGCGTCACGGTCCGGCAGACCGGAGCGGCGAGCCCGGTCTCGTCCGGGTCCTCGACTCCGGGGACGCTCAGCGACGCCATACCATGGGATTCGACGAGAGTGCGTACGCGTTCGGCGGCGGTCGGCTGCCGGGCGTCTTCCTTGGGACGCGGCTGACCCGTCCCGGTGCTCTGACCAGCACCGGGCAGGGGGATCCCAGGTCGAAACATGCGTTCTCCTCGCGCTAAGGTAAGCCTCACCTAACTTACATGGAGGAACGTTCCACGTGAACCAGTCGCGTCCCAAGGTCAAGAAGTCCCGCGCGCTCGGCATCGCGCTGACGCCGAAGGCCGTCAAGTACTTCGAGGCCCGCCCGTACCCGCCCGGCGAGCACGGCCGCGGCCGCAAGCAGAGCAGTGACTACAAGGTCCGTCTGCTGGAGAAGCAGCGCCTGCGTGCCCAGTACGACATCAGCGAGCGCCAGATGGCGCGCGCCTACGACCGCGCCCGCAAGGCCGAGGGCAAGACGGGCGAGGCCCTGGTGGTCGAGCTGGAGCGCCGTCTGGACGCGCTCGTCCTGCGCTCGGGCATCGCCCGCACCATCTACCAGGCCCGCCAGATGGTCGTCCACGGCCACATCGCGGTCAACGACCGCAAGGTCGACAAGCCGTCCTTCCGCGTCCGCCCCGGCGACGTCGTGATGGTCCGCGAGCGCAGCCGCGAGAAGCACCCCTTCCAGGTCGCGCGCGAGGGCGGCTACGCCCCCGACGGCGAGACCCCGCGCTACCTGGAGGTCAACCTCCCCGCGCTGGCGTTCCGCCTCGACCGGGACCCCAACCGCAAGGAGATCCCGGTGATCTGCGACGAGCAGCTCGTCGTCGAGTACTACGCCCGCTGACGTCACACCGCGCGGCGCAGCACCACCTCAGCCCGCCGTCTCCCCGCCGCTCGCGGAGGGGGAGGCGGCGGGCTCGTGCGTGGCCGGCCGCGCGATCCGCACCGCCCGGCGCGGCGCCGGCAGCGGGCCGGCCGGCCGCAGGACCCGCGCCACCGCCGCGTCCAGGTCGAGCCGCCCGCCCTCCCGCAGACAGCGCTCGTAGCCCCGGTCCCCCAGCTCCCGCCGGGCCCGGTCCTCGCACAGCGCGTGCGGCCGGCTGAAGTAGCGCGAGCCGAACAGCGGCAGCCCCACCGACGGCCAGATCCGCCCCGCCGCGCCCTGCAGCACCGCCGCCTCCGCCGCATCGCCCTCGCCCACCGTCACCAGCGCCAGCAGCTCGATCGCCAGCACCGCGCCCAGCAGGTCGTGGAAGGTGTGGTCGATGGCCAGGCACTCCTCCAGCAGCGCCCGGGCCTGCCCTGCCTCGCCGCGCGACCAGGCCGCGAAGGCCAGCACGAACAGCGCGTACGCCAGCGTCCAGCGCTCCCCGTGGTCCTGGCACACCTGCCGAACGTCCTCGCACAGCCGCACCGCGTCCGCCAGCTCGCCCTGGAAGGCCACCGCCATCGCCAGCTCGACCTGCCCCATCAGCACATTGCTGTTGAGCTCGCCGATCTCCCGGTAGCGCGCCAGTGCCCCGCGCAGCAGCTCCTCGGCCCGCGGCATGTCGTCGCAGACCAGCGCCAGACAGCCGGTGCGGTGCAGCGCGTAGGCGGCCGCGGTGGCGTTCCCGGTCCGCTCGGCCTCCTCGCTGCACTCCTGCAGCGCCCCCAGCGCGCCGACGGTGTCCCCCTGGAGCACCGCCACGTAACCGGCCACCCACAGGGCCTTCAGCCGGGCGTCGTCATGGCCGCCGTCCAGCTCCAGCGCCCGGTCCAGCCAGTGCCGGCCCTCCGACAGCCGCCCGCAGCCGACCCAGTAGAACCACAGCGTGCCCGCCAGGTACTGGCCCAGATGCGTCTCGGTGGTGCTCTGCAGGCTCTCCTCCAGCGCCACCCGCAGATTGGGCAGCTCGGCCTCGATCCGGGCCGCGATCTCCGCCTGACGCGAGCTGAACCAGTCCAGCTCGCACCACGTCGCCAGCCCCAGGTACCAGTCCCGGTGCCGCCGCCGCAGCCGCTCGGCGTCCTGCGTCGCCGCCAGCCAGCCCGCGCCGTAGGCCCGTACGGTGTCCAGCATCCGGTAGCGCACCCCGGCCGCGGTCTCCTCGCGGACCAGCACCGACTGGGCGACCAACTCCTCCAGCGTGTCCAGGAGTTCGTCGGCCGGCAGCTCCGGTCCCGAGCAGACGTACTCCGCCGCCTCCAGGTCGAACTGCCCGGCGAACACCGACAGCCGCGCCCACAGCAGCCGCTCCCCGGGCGTGCACAGCTCATGGCTCCAGCCGATCGCGCAGCGCAGCGTCTGGTGGCGGGGCAGCGCGCCCCTCGCCCGGCCGGTCAGCAGCCGGAACCGGTCGTCGAGCCGGAGCAGCACCTGGTCCACCGACAGCGCCCGCAGCCGCCCGGCGGCCAGCTCCAGTGCGAGCGGGATGCCGTCCAGGCGGTCGCAGAGTTCACCGACCGCGGCCTCGTTCGCCGGCCCGACGGTGAAACCCGGAACGACGGCCGCGGCCCGGTCGGCGAACAACGCCGCCGCATCGCCCCCGGGCATCGGCGCCAGCGGCATCAGCTGCTCGCCCGGGATGCCCAGCGGCCGCCGGCCGGCCGCCAGCACCCGCAGCCCCGGCGCGCGGCGCAGCAGTTCGGCGGCCAGACCGGCGCAGGCGTCGACCAGGTGCTCGTAGCCGTCCAGGACGAGCAGCAGCTCACGGCCGGCGAGGTGGTCGCAGAGGGTGGCGCGCACCGGTCGGCCGCTGTGGTCGGCCGCCGCGAGGGCCTCGGCGACCGCGTGGTCCAGGAGGTGCGGCTCGCTCAGGGAGGCCAGTTCGACCAGCCACACCCCGTCGCAGAAGCGATCCTGCAAGATCGCCGCACCATGGTGGACCAGCCGTGACTTGCCGACCCCGCCGAGCCCGGTGACGGTCACCAGCCGGGCCGAACCCACCTGCCGGACCAGCTCGGCGAGCTCGTCGTCGCGACCGATGAACCGGTTCAGTTCCGCGGGGAGATTGCCCGGCGCACCCGGTGGCCCACCCGGCCCGCCCGGCCGTCTCCCCGGCCCTTCCGGACGGTCGGGGGAGGGACCCGAAGCGGGCCCGGAGCCCGTGAAGCGTCGCATGGCACACGGAGCGTACTCGGCGGGATGCGGACCGTACAATCACCTCTCCCGATTCCCCGGACGCCCCCGTCCCGGCGCGGAGAACTGGGTACGGACGGACAGTCACGGCGCGATAAGGTCAAGGTTGCCGTTCGAGCAGGACGAGACCAGACCAGTCGGAGAGTGGTGCCAACGTGTCCGGTGGAGAGGTGGCCGGGATTCTCGTGGCCGTCTTCTGGGCGATCCTCGTGTCGTTCCTCGCCCTCGTGCTGGTGAGGCTCGCACAGACGCTGAAGGCGACGACGAAGATGGTGGCCGAGGTGTCCGAGCAGGCCGTGCCGCTGCTCTCCGACGCCTCCGCGACCGTCCGCTCCGCGCACACCCAGCTGGCGCGCGTCGACGCGATCGCCGCCGACGTCCAGGAGGTCACCGCCAACGCCTCCGCGCTCTCCTCGACCGTCTCCTCCGCCTTCGGCGGACCGCTGGTCAAGGTGGCCGCGTTCGGCTACGGCGTGCGCCGCGCGATCGGCAAGAAGGGCGCGCCAGCCCCTGCCGAACGCGCACCGCGCACCGTCGTCGTCGGCCGTACCCTGCCCGGCGCCCGCCGCGGCGGGCGCCGCAACCGCCGCTCCAAGGACTGATCACCGCGATGTTCCGCCGCGCATTCTGGTTCACCACCGGCGCCGCCGCCGGGGTGTGGGCCACCAACAAGGTCCACCGAAAGCTGCGCAAGCTGCAGCCCGACAGCCTCGCCGCCCAGGCCGCGGACAAGGCCGTCGAGACCGGACACCGGCTGCGCCAATTTGCATTGGACGTACGCAGCGGAATGGCGGACCGTGAAGAGCAGTTGCACGAGGCACTCGGCCTGAGCGCGCCGGCCGAGGCGCGCGAGCTGCCCGCACCGCGCCGCGCGGTGCTCGAAGGGCACCACCGAACCACGAGAACAACCGGACCGACCGGTCTGACCGGACCGACTGGAAAAGAGGACCACTGATGGAGTCGGCTGAAATCCGCAGGCGCTGGCTGCGCTTCTTCGAGGAGCGCGGGCACACCGTCGTGCCGTCGGCGTCGCTCATCGCGGACGACCCGACGCTGCTGCTGGTCAACGCGGGCATGGTCCCCTTCAAGCCGTACTTCCTCGGCGAGGTCACGCCGCCCTACAAGACGGCGACCAGCGTCCAGAAGTGCGTCCGCACGCCGGACATCGAGGAGGTCGGCAAGACCACCCGGCACGGCACGTTCTTCCAGATGTGCGGCAACTTCTCCTTCGGCGACTACTTCAAGGAAGGCGCCATCAAGCACGCCTGGGAGCTGCTCACCGGCTCGCAGGCCGACGGCGGCTACGGCCTCGACCCGGAGAAGCTCTGGATCACCGTCTACCTCGACGACGACGAGGCCGAGCGCATCTGGCACGAGGTCGTCGGCGTGCCCAAGGAGCGCATCCAGCGCCTGGGCAAGAAGGAGAACTACTGGTCCATGGGCGTCCCGGGCCCCTGCGGCCCGTGCTCCGAGATCAACTACGACCGCGGCCCCGAATTCGGCGTCGAGGGCGGCCCGGCCGTCAACGACGAGCGGTACGTGGAGATCTGGAACCTGGTCTTCATGCAGTACGAGCGCGGCGCGGGCACCGGCAAGGAGGACTTCGAGATCCTCGGCGAGCTGCCCAGCAAGAACATCGACACCGGCCTCGGCCTGGAACGCCTGGCGATGATCCTCCAGGGCGTCCGCAACATGTACGAGACCGACACCCTGCGCGTCGTCATCGACAAGGCCACCGAGCTCACCGGCGTCCGCTACGGCTCCGCCGACGGCACCGACGTCTCGCTGCGCGTGGTCGCCGACCACCTCCGCACGTCCACGATGCTCATCGGCGACGGCGTCACCCCGGGCAACGAGGGCCGCGGCTACGTCCTGCGCCGCATCATGCGCCGCGCCATCCGCAACATGCGCCTGCTCGGCGCCACCGGCCCGGTCGTCGGCGAGCTGCTGGACGTGGTCATCAGGACCATGGGCCAGCAGTACCCCGAGCTGCTGGCGGACCGCAGCCGCATCGAGACCGTCGCCCTCGCCGAGGAGGCCGCCTTCCTCAAGACCCTGAAGGCCGGCACCAACATCCTCGACACCGCCGTGACGGAGACCAAGGCCGCCGGTGGCGCGGTCCTCCCCGGCGACAAGGCGTTCCTGCTCCACGACACCTGGGGCTTCCCGATCGACCTCACCCTCGAAATGGCCGCCGAGCAGGGGCTCTCGGTCGACGAGGACGGCTTCCGCCGCCTGATGAAGGAGCAGCGGGAGCGCGCCAAGGCCGACGCCCAGGCCAAGAAGCACGGCCACGCCGACCTCGGCGCCTACCGCGAGATCGCCGACCGCGCCGGCGCCACCGACTTCGTCGGCTACGCGTCCACCGAGGGCGAGTCCACCGTCGTCGGCCTGCTCGTCAACGGCGCCTCCTCCCCGGCCGCCACCGAGGGCGACGAGGTCGAGGTCGTCCTGGACCGCACCCCGTTCTACGCCGAGGGCGGCGGCCAGATCGGTGACACCGGCCGCATCAAGCTGGACAACGGCGCGGTCATCGAGGTCCGCGACTGCCAGAAGCCGGTTCCCGGCGTGTACGTCCACAAGGGCGTCGTGCAGGTCGGCGAGGTCACGGTCGGCGCCGCGGCGCACGCCACCATCGACGTGGTCCGCCGCCGCGCCATCGCCCGCGCCCACTCCGCCACCCACCTCACGCACCAGGCGCTGCGCGACGCCCTCGGCCCGACGGCCGCCCAGGCCGGTTCGGAGAACCAGCCGGGCCGCTTCCGCTTCGACTTCGGTTCGCCGTCCGCCGTGCCCACGGCCGTGATGACGGACGTCGAGCAGAAGATCAACGAGGTCCTGGCCCGCGAGCTCGACGTGCAGGCCGAGATCATGTCGATCGACGACGCCAAGAAGCAGGGCGCCATCGCCGAGTTCGGCGAGAAGTACGGCGAGCGGGTGCGCGTCGTCACCATCGGCGACTTCTCCAAGGAGCTGTGCGGCGGCACGCACGTGCACAACACCGCCCAGCTGGGCCTGGTGAAGCTGCTCGGCGAATCGTCCATCGGCTCCGGCGTGCGCCGCATCGAGGCCCTGGTCGGCGTCGACGCGTACAACTTCCTGGCCAAGGAGCACACGGTCGTCGCTCAGCTCCAGGAGCTGGTCAAGGGCCGTTCCGAGGAGCTGCCGGAGAAGATCTCGGCGATGCTCGGCAAGCTCAAGGACGCCGAGAAGGAGATCGAGAAGTTCCGCGCCGAGAAGGTGCTCCAGGCCGCCGCCGGGCTCGCCGAGGGTGCCAAGGACGTCCGCGGCATCGCCGTCGTCACCGGCCAGGTCCCGGACGGCACGGCCGCCGACGACCTGCGCAAGCTGGTCCTCGACGTACGGGGCCGCATCCAGGGCGGCCGGGCCGCCGTCGTGGCGCTCTTCGCGGTCGCCAACGGCCGGCCGGTGACAGTCATCGCCACCAACGACGCCGCCCGCGAGCGCGGCATCAAGGCCGGTGACCTGGTCCGTACGGCCGCCAAGACGCTCGGTGGCGGTGGCGGCGGCAAGCCGGACGTCGCCCAGGGCGGCGGTCAGAACGCGGCCGCGGTGCCCGAGGCCATCGAGGCCGTCGAGCGCCTGGTCTCCGAGGCGGCCTGACGCGCGTGAGTGAGATGCGACGCGGTCGGCGCCTCGCGGTCGATGTCGGGGACGCCCGCATCGGGGTCGCCTCGTGCGACCCCGACGGGGTCCTCGCCACCCCCGTCGAGACCGTGCCGGGACGTGACGTTCCGTCAGCGCACCGGCGCCTGAAGGCGATCGTCGAGGAGTACGAACCCCTTGAGGTCGTGGTCGGCCTGCCCCGCTCCCTCAGTGGGGGAGAGGGGCCGGCCGCGGCGAAGGTCCGGGCGTTCGCTCAGGAATTGGCAAAGAACATCGCCCCCGTCGGGGTCCGGCTGGTCGACGAGCGGATGTCGACGGTCACCGCGACCCAGGGCCTGCGCGCCTCCGGCGTACGCAGCAAGAAGGGCCGCTCGGTCGTCGACCAGGCGGCCGCGGTGGTCATCCTGCAGAGCGCACTGGAAACCGAACGCCTCTCCGGGGAACCTCCGGGCGAGGGCGTCGAAGTGGTCATCTGATCGCGATACGGTAACGTGCCGCGCGATGCGGCGGTGGTTCGAACAGCCGCACGTGCAAGTAGAGGCGGATCGATACCGCAAGCGCGCTGCCCGTACGGAGCGCACCGCCTCTCGGCTCTAGGGGATCGATGACCGAGTATGGCCGGGGCTACGGCTCCGAACCGTGGCATCCCGAGGACCCGCTCTACGGAGACCAGGGGCCCTACGGAGGCCAGGCGCACCAGCCGCAGTGGGGCGGGCAGCAGCCCGCCCCGCAGCACCACCCGGATCCCCAACAGCCTCCCCAGCATCCCCAGCAGCACTACGGCCAAGGCTGGGACGGCTCCTCGACCGGGCAGCTGCCGACGTACGACCCGTACGACCCCTACGCCGCCCAGCAGCCGCCGGCCGATCCGTACGCCGGAGCGGGCCAGGACTACTACGGCCACCAGGACCCGTACCAGCAGCAGCCACAGCACGGGCACCAGCAGGCACCGCACCCCCAGCAGGCCCCGCAGCACCAGCAGCAGGTGCCGCACCAGCAGCCGTACCCGCCGGAGCAGTACGAGCAGCACCCCGCCGGGGCGCCGTACGAGGACCCCGCGTACGAAAACGCCGCCTACGAAAACTCCGCGTACGAGAACCCCGCCTACGACGACGCCCCGGGCGACGACTGGCGCGCCGATCCCGAGCGGCCGCGGGAAGCGGATGCGGAGCACGCGTTCTTCGCCGATGACGACGCCGACGAGTACCCCGACGACGAACCCGGCGACCGCCGCGGCGGCCGCGGCAAACGGAACGGCAAGAAGAACAAACGCCGCAGCGGTACCGCCTGTCTGGTGATGACCCTGGTCTTCGCCGGCGCGGTCGGCACCGTCGGCTATTTCGGCTACGACTTCTTCATGGCCCACTTCGGATCGGCGCCCGATTACGAGGGCGAGGGCTCCGGGTCGGTCCAGGTCGACATTCCGGATGGTTCGACCGGCCTGGAAATGGGCCAGATCCTGGCGAAGAAGGGCGTGATCAAGAGCGCCGGGGCCTTCACGGAGGCAGCCGCGGACAACAAGAAGGCCGGGTCGCTCCAGCCCGGTACGTATTCCCTCCGCAAGCAGATGTCCGCGGCCTCGGCCATCGAATTGATGGCGGACCCCAAGAGCCGCAACGGCCTGACGATCCAGGAGGGGATCCGGGCGGCCACGGTCTACAAGCTGATCGACAAGAAGCTCAAGCTCAAGCCGGGGACCACCAAGGAGATAGCGCACAGCCAGGCCAAGAACCTCGGACTGCCGTCCTGGGCCGACGGCAACGGCAAGACCAAGGACCCGCTGGAGGGCTTCCTCTACCCGTCCACCTACAGCGTGGGCGAGAAGGCGAAGCCGGCCGCGGTCCTCAAACAGATGGTGTCGCGGGCCAAGCAGGTGTACGCCAAGTACGACCTGGAGGGCAAGGCGCGCGAGTTCCACCTCTCCTCGCCGCTGCAACTGCTCACCGTGGCCAGCCTCACCCAGGCCGAGGGCAAGTACAAGCACGACTTCGTCAAGGTCGCGCGGGTCGTCTACAACCGCCTCAAGCCGGACAACACGGAGACCTACGGTCTGCTCGACTTCGACTCGACGGTGAACTACGCCCGGTCCCAGAGCACCCTGGACACCGGCTCGGTCGACGACCTGAGGCACTTCAACGATCCCTACAACACCTACAAGTTCAAGGGACTTCCGCCCGGGCCGATCGGCAATCCCGGCGAGGTGGCGATCAATTCCGCCATCAACCCGGCCAAGGGCAACTGGTACTACTTCGTCTCGATCAGCCCGGAGAAGACGTTGTTCGCCGAGACGAACGAAGAGCATGAGCGGAACCGCCGCATTTACGAACAGGAACACAAGAAGGCGAACCAATGAGCCCCACACGCCGTGCGGCGGTCCTCGGGTCGCCCATCGCGCATTCCCTTTCCCCGGTGCTGCACCGTGCCGCCTATGACGCACTCGGGCTCACCGGCTGGGAATACGGCCGGCATGAGGTGGACGAGGCCGCGCTGCCCGGATTCCTGGAAAAGCTCGGGCCGGAGTGGGCCGGGCTCTCGCTGACCATGCCGCTCAAGCGCGCGGTGATCCCGCTGCTCGACGAGATCACCCCCACCGCGGCCTCGGTCGAGGCGGTCAACACCGTAGTCCTCACCTCCGACGGCCGCCGCCTGGGCGACAACACCGACATCCCGGGCATGGTCGCAGCATTGCGCGAGCGCGGTGTCACGGAGGTCGGGCGCGCGGCGGTCCTCGGCGCCGGAGCCACCGCCTCCTCCGCGCTCGCCGCGCTCTCCCGGATCTGCTCGGGCGAGGTCACCGCGTACGTGCGCAGCGAGGGGCGGGCCGCGGAGATGCGGCAGTGGGGCGAGCGGCTGGAGGTGGACGTCCGCACGGCGGACTGGGCGGACGCGGCCGAGGCGCTCAGCGCACCGCTGGTGATCGCCACCACCCCCGCCGGCACCACCGACGTCCTGGCCGCCGCCGTCCCGGACCGCCCCGGCACGCTCTTCGACGTCCTCTACGAACCCTGGCCGACCGCGCTCGCCGGCGCCTGGGCCGGCCGCGGCGGCGCGGTGGTCGGCGGCCTGGACCTCCTGGTGCACCAGGCCGTGCTGCAGGTGGAACAGATGACGGGCCGCTCGCCCGCCCCGCTGGCCGCGATGCGCGCGGCCGGCGAGGTCGCCCTCGCGGCCCGCTGAGCCGCCGGACGGTTCCTCGCGCGCGGCGCCGGGGTCCGCTTCCTGGACTCGGCGCCGCCGCTCCCGCGTGACGTGGGAGGATCAGGGGGAGACCGTACGCGGATGAGCAGTACATGAGGAGCACCGTTGAGCAGGTTGCGCTGGCTGACGGCGGGGGAGTCGCACGGCCCCGCACTGGTGGCGACGCTGGAGGGCCTTCCGGCCGGGGTCCCGGTCACCACCGACTTGGTGGCGGACGCCCTGGCGCGCCGCCGGCTGGGCTACGGCCGCGGTGCCCGGATGAAGTTCGAGCGGGACGAGGTCACGTTCCTGGGCGGCGTGCGGCACGGCCTGTCGCTGGGCTCGCCGGTGGCGATCATGGTCGGCAACACCGAGTGGCCCAAGTGGGAGCAGGTGATGGCGGCCGATCCGGTGGATCCGGACGAGCTCGCTGCGCTGGCCCGTAACGCCCCGCTGACCCGCCCGCGCCCCGGTCACGCGGACCTCGCCGGGATGCAGAAGTACGGTTTCGACGAGGCCCGCCCGATCCTGGAGCGCGCCTCGGCGCGGGAGACCGCGGCCCGGGTCGCCCTGGGCGCGGTGGCCCGCTCCTTCCTCAAGGAGACCGCCGGCATCGAGATCGTCTCGCACGTCGTCGAGCTGTGCTCCGTGAAGGCTCCGCAGGGCGTGTACCCCACGCCGGCCGACGTCGAGAAGCTGGACGCCGACCCGCTGCGCTGCCTGGACGCGGACGCCTCGAAGGCGATGGTCGCCGAGGTCGACCAGGCCCACAAGGACGGCGACACGCTCGGTGGTGTGGTCGAGGTACTGGCCTACGGCGTGCCGGTCGGCCTGGGCTCGCACGTGCACTGGGACCGCAAGCTGGACGCCCGGCTCGCCGGTGCCCTGATGGGCATCCAGGCGATCAAGGGCGTCGAGATCGGCGACGGCTTCGAGCTGGCCCGGGTGCCCGGCTCCCAGGCGCACGACGAGATCGTGGGCACCCCCGAGGGCATCCGGCGCGTCTCCGGCCGCGCCGGCGGTACCGAGGGCGGCCTGAGCACCGGCGAGCTGCTGCGGGTGCGGGCCGCGATGAAGCCGATCGCGACCGTGCCGCGCGCCCTGAAGACCGTGGACGTCACCACCGGTGAGCCGGCCCAGGCGCACCACCAGCGCTCCGACGTCTCCGCCGTGCCGGCCGCCGGGATCGTCGCCGAGGCCATGGTGGCCCTGGTCCTCGCCGATGCCGTGGTGGAGAAGTTCGGCGGCGACAGCGTGGCCGAGACCCGCCGCAACGTGCAGGGCTTCCTCGACAACCTGGCGATCAAATGACGTCCCCGGTCGTCGTGTTGATCGGCCCGCCCGGTGCCGGCAAGTCCACGGTGGGCGCGCTGCTGGCCGAGCGGCTGGGGGTCGGCTACCGCGACACCGACGCGGATGTCGTCGCCACCGCCGGCCGGCCGATCGCCGAGATCTTCATCGACCAGGGCGAGGAGCACTTCCGCGGACTGGAGCGGGAGGCGGTCCGGACCGCGCTCGACGAGCACCCGGGCGTGCTCGCGCTGGGCGGCGGCGCGGTCCTCGACGAGGGCACCCGCACGCTGCTGACCGGGCTGCCGGTGATCTTCCTCGACGTCGAACTCGCCGACGCCGTCAAGCGGGTGGGCCTCGACGCGCCCCGTCCGCTGCTCGCCGTCAACCCGCGCAAGCAGTGGCGCGAACTGATGGAACGGCGTCGTCCGCTCTACACCCAGGTCGCGCGCGCCGTGATCCCCACGGCGCAGCGCACCCCCGGTCAGGTCGCCGAGGCGATCCTGGACGCATTGGAGCTACGGCCGGCCGCGGGCGGCGCCCCGCAGGCGGCCCACAGGGAGGAGAACGCATGACGGAGCAGGCCACCCGGATCCAGGTCGGCGGCACCGCGGGCACCGACCCGTACGAGGTGCTCGTCGGGCGGCAGCTGCTCGGTGAACTCCCGGGCCTGATCGGTGCCGGGGTGCAGCGGGTCGCCGTGCTGCACCCGGAGGCGCTGGCCGCCACCGGTGAGGCACTGCGGGAGGACCTCGCCTCCCAGGGCTACGAGGCGATCGCCATCCAGCTGCCGAACGCCGAGGAGTCCAAGACGGTCGAGGTCGCGGCGTACTGCTGGAAGGCGCTGGGGCAGTCCGGCTTCACCCGCAGCGATGTGATCGTCGGCGTCGGCGGCGGGGCCACCACCGACCTGGCCGGTTTCGTCGCCGCCACCTGGCTGCGCGGCGTGCGCTGGATCGCGATCCCGACCACCGTCCTGGGCATGGTCGACGCCGCGGTCGGCGGCAAGACCGGCATCAACACCGCCGAGGGCAAGAACCTCGTCGGCGCCTTCCACCCGCCGGCCGGGGTGCTGTGCGACCTGGCCGCGCTGGACACCCTGCCGGTGCACGACTACGTCTCCGGCCTGGCCGAGGTCATCAAGGCCGGTTTCATCGCCGACCCGGTGATCCTCGACCTGATCGAGGCGGACCCCGAGGCCGCCAAGCGCCCCGACGGCGCGCACACCGCCGAACTCATCGAGCGGGCGATCCGGGTCAAGGCCGAGGTGGTCTCCGCGGACCTCAAGGAGGCCGGTCTGCGGGAGATCCTCAACTACGGCCACACCCTCGCGCACGCCATCGAGAAGAACGAGCGCTACAACTGGCGGCACGGTGCGGCGGTCTCCGTCGGCATGGTCTTCGCCGCCGAACTCGGCCGGATCGCCGGCCGCCTGGACGACGCCACCGCCGACCGGCACCGTGCGGTGCTGGCCTCCGTCGGGCTGCCGCTGACCTACCGCGGCGACCAGTGGCCCAAGCTGCTGGAGACGATGAAGGTCGACAAGAAGTCCCGCGGCGACCGGCTGCGCTTCATCGTCCTGGACGGCCTGGCAAAGCCGACCGTCCTGGAGGGCCCGGACCCGGCCATGCTGCTCGCCGCACACGCGGAGATCGCCTCGTGAGTGGCGCGCTGCGGCGGGTTCTCGTCCTGAACGGTCCCAACCTCGGCCGGCTGGGGTCCCGTGAGCCCGATGTCTACGGTGCCACCTCCTACGCCGGACTGGTCGAGGAGTGCGCCCGGCTCGGCAAGGAGCTGGGCCTGGAGACCGACGTCCGGGAGACCAACGACGAGGGCGAGATGATCCGCTGGCTGCACGAGGCCGCCGACGGAGCCGTCCCGGTCGTGATCAACCCCGGTGCGTTCACGCACTATTCGTACGGAATGCGGGATGCGGCCGCCCAGCGGACCGCCCCGCTCATCGAGGTGCACATCTCCAATCCGTACGCCCGCGAGCAGTTCCGCCACACCTCGGTCATCGCGGCCGTGGCCAGCGGCACGGTCGCCGGATTCGGCATCGGCTCGTACCGGCTCGCGCTGCGTGCGCTGGCCGAGGAACTGAACGACTGACGCCTCCCGGCGGGCGCTGCGGGCCCGCCCCCGGCCGTTCACGCGGTACGTGCCGGGGGTAGGAGGCCCCCGGCACGCCGCCGGGAGGGTACCGTTCGCAGGCAGTACCTCCCACGCCGGCGGCCGTGGGCCCAACGGCCCCTGGGGGCCGCCGGGTTACCGTACGGCGCACCGGGCAGTCCGGCCCGGCGCCGTGCCCCGCACCACGTCGACCGCACGAGACGGAGAGCCACCGGATGCAGTACGCAGTGGGGGCTCCGCTGCCGCCGCCCCACGGGCAGGCATCAGGACCCGGGGCCGCCATGCACTGGACGCCCGGCCAGGGACGGCCCACCCCACCCACCTCGCCGCCGGCCCCGCCGGCCGCCCCGCCCGCCCCCGCGGGCCCGCCGCCGCCCGCGCAGCAGCCCGCCCCGCAGCCGGGCTGGCACGGCCCCGCGCCGCAGCAGGCCCCGGCGCCCAACGGGCACAGCACCGACATCACCGGCCATGTCCAGCTGCCGCCGGGCGCGCCGGTGCCGCTGCCGAGCCCGCCCTCCGACCCGGCCGCGCCGGACGCCGCGCACGCCGCCGTCGCGGTGCTGCTGATCGGCCCGGCCGGCGCGGGCAAGACCAGCGTCGCCCGCCACTGGGCCGACACCCGCCGGGTGCCGACCGCGCACATCAGCCTGGACGACGTCCGCGAATGGGTCCGGTCCGGCTTCGCCGACCCGCAGTCCGGCTGGAACGACCACTCCGAGGCGCAGTACCGCCTGGCCCGCCGGACCTGCGGTTTCGCCGCCCGCAACTTCCTGGCCAACGGCATCTCCTGCATCCTCGACGACGCGGTCTTCCCGGACCGTCCGGTCGTCGGCCTGGGCGGCTGGAAGCGCCACGTCGGCCCCGGACTGCTGCCGATCGTGCTGCTGCCCGGCCTGGAGATCGTGCTGGAGCGCAACGCCCGGCGCAGCGGCAATCGCCGGCTGTCGGACGAAGAGGTGGCCCGGATCCACGGCCGGATGGCCGGCTGGTACGGCTCGGGGCTGCCGATCATCGACAACTCCCAGCACGACGTCGCCACGACGGTGCGGGTGCTGGACGACGTGGTCGCCCGCTCACTGGCCAGCCCGCCCAGCTGGTAGCCGCCCTGGGGAGCGTCCTTGCCGGTCGTCCCCCGGGCGGCCCCCTCGACCGGCCGCCGCGGGGGAGCCGCCGTACCCTTGCGATATGTCCGAGTTGTACGCGGCCCGACGCACGCGGCTGCGCGACCGCTGTGCCGCAACCGGAAGCGCCGCCGCCCTGATCTCGCGCCCCGCGAACGTCCGCTACCTCACCGCCTGCGCCCCGCCGGGCGCCGCTCTGCTGCTGGGCCCGTCCGACGACCTGCTGCTGTGCGGCAGACCGCTGAGCGGTGATCCGTCCGAGGGGCGGCCGGTGGACGACGTACGGGTGTCGGTGCTGCCCGGCCGCGGCGGTGACCCGGTGGTGGCCGGCGCCGACCTGGCCGCGAAGGCCGGCGCAGACACCCTGGCCGTCGAGGAGCACCATCTGACCGTCACCCGGCACCGGGCGCTCTCCCAGGTCGCGCCGCAGCTCCGGCTGGCCGACCTGGCCTGTGCGGTCGAGGCGCAGCGGCTGGTCAAGGACGACGACGAGATCGCCTGTCTGCGGATCGCCGCGGAGATCGCCGACCAGGCGCTCGGCGAACTGCTGGAATCGATCCTGGTGGGCCGTACCGAGCGGCATCTCGCGCTGGAGCTGGAGCGCCGGCTGGTGGACCACGGCGCGGACGGCCCGGCCTTCCCGACCTCCGTGGCGACCGGCCCGAACTCCGGCCGCCCTGGGCATCTGCCCACCGACCGGCGCGTGGAGGAGGGCGACTTCCTCAGTGTCTGCCTGGGGGCGAACTATCGCGGCTACCGCTGCGAGATCGGCCGCACCTTCGTCATCGGCACCACCCCCTCGGACTGGCAGATCGAGCTGTACGATCTCGTTTTCGCAGCCCAGCGGGCCGGCCGGGAGGCGCTCGCGCCGGGGGTGGAGTGCCGCGAGGTGGACCGGATCACCCGCCATGTACTCGATGCGGCGGGGTACGGCGAGCGGCTCGGACCGTGGACCGGGCACGGTGTGGGGCTCGAAATCGACGAGGACCCTCAGTTGTCCCCGGCCGCCATGGGTAAACTGGACGCTTGCGTGCCGGTCACCGTCGAGCCGGGGGTTCACATCCCGGGCCGTGGGGGTGTCCGGATCGACGACACACTCGTCGTCCGCCCCGAGGCGGACGGCGGGCCCGAGCTACTCACGATCACGACCAAGGAGCTGCTCGCACTCTGAGCCGCAGCGGCTCGGGGGGCGTCGCTCCGGGTCCCACCACCTGCAGTCCAGGAGATTCCGCAACCGTGGCATCCACGAACGACCTCAAGAACGGCATGGTGCTCAAGCTCGAAGGCGGCCAGCTCTGGTCCGTCGTCGAGTTCCAGCACGTCAAGCCCGGCAAGGGCCCGGCCTTCGTCCGCACCAAGCTCAAGAACGTGCTCTCCGGCAAGGTGGTGGACAAGACCTTCAACGCCGGCGTGAAGGTCGAGACGGCCACCGTCGACAAGCGCGGGATGCAGTTCTCGTACATGGACGGCGACTACTTCGTCTTCATGGACATGGACACCTACGACCAGCTGCACGTCGACCGCAAGGCCGTCGGCGACGCCGCCAACTTCCTCATCGAGGGCTTCGAGGCGGTTGTCGCGCAGCACGAGGGCGAGGTGCTCTACGTCGAGCTGCCGGCCGCCGTCGAGCTCGTCGTCCAGGAGACCGAGCCGGGCGTCCAGGGCGACCGCTCCACCGGCGGCACCAAGCCCGCGACGCTGGAGACCGGCCACCAGATCCAGGTGCCGCTCTTCATCACCACCGGTGAGAAGATCAGGGTCGACACCCGCACGAGCGACTACCTCGGCCGGGTGAACAGCTAACCGTGGCTGCCCGCAGCAAGGCCCGTAAGCGCGCGTTCCAGATCCTCTTCGAGGCCGATCAGCGCGGCGCCGACGTGCAGTCCGTGCTCGCGGACTGGATGCGACACGCCCGGACCGACCCCCGGCAGCCGCCGGTGAACGAGTACACCCTGCAGCTCGTCGAGGGGTACGCGGACCACATCGTCCGCATCGACGAGCTGATCTCCACCTACGCGGTCGACTGGGACCTGGACCGGATGCCGGCGGCCGACCGCTCGATCCTCCGGCTCGGGGCCTACGAGCTGCTCTGGGTGGACGACACACCGGACGCGGTGGCGATCGACGAAGCCGTGCAGCTCGCCAAGGAGTTCTCCACGGACGACTCCCCGGCCTTCGTCAACGGCCTCCTCGGCCGGCTGAAGGAGCTGAAGCCGGGTCTGCGGCGCGAGGCGCAGTAGCCGGCGCCGCGGACGAGCGGCAGAGCACAGGACGGGCCCGGAGCGTTGGGTGAACGCTCCGGGCCCGTTCGCATGCCCGCACCGGCCCCGGAGGACGGCGGCAAACGGAACCGCCGCCCCGGGCTCCGGAGCGGCGGTACGTTTCTGCAGATAACGGGAGAGGCTCAGATCTCCTCGTGGGACACGGCCCGACGGGCGTCGGCGTCGAGCACGCCCCAGCTGATCAGCTGCTCGGTCAGCACCGAGGGCGACTGGTCGTAGATGACGGCGAGGGTCCGCAGGTCGTCCTGGCGGATCGAGAGGACCTTGCCGTTGTAGTCACCGCGCTGGCTCTGGATCGTGGCGGCATAGCGCTGCAACGGGCCGGCCTTCTCCTGCGGGACGTGGGCCAGCCGCTCCAGGTCGAGCACCAGCTTCGGCGGCGGCTCGGCCGCACCGCCCGGTGTCGTCCCCGGCAGCAGTTCCTGCACCGGAACGCCGTAGAAGTCCGCCAGCTCGGCAAGGCGCTGCACGGTCACGGCACGGTCGCCGCGCTCGTACGAACCGACCACCACGGCCTTCCAGCGACCCTGGGACTTCTCCTCGACGCCGTGAAGGGAGAGGCCCTGCTGGGTGCGGATGGCGCGGAGCTTGGCCCCGAGCTGTTTGGCGTATTCGCTGGACATATAGCTCCCCAGACAGCTGTATCGACATGCGGCTCCGCCGCGTGGCTGGTAACTCACTGTGAGGTTACGCAGCGTAATCTCGGTTCGTCAAGCGGAATGGGTCAGACCCTCACCCGTCAGGGGTGCAGACGGGCCAGGAGAGCGGCCCTGGTAACCTGACTGCGTAATTCCGACGTCCTTTAAGGTCCGTCCCGTGAGGCGGAGAAGGAGGTCCGTTTCGTATGGACGCAAACAGCTCCGAAGCGGGAGCTCAGCTCCCCGCGCGGCCGGTGCTCGAAGGCCCCGACATCGCGCGCATGCTCACCCGCATCGCCCACGAGATCGTCGAGCGCGCCAAGGGCGCGGACGACGTGGTGCTGCTGGGAATCCCCACCCGTGGCGTCTTCCTCGCCCGGCGGCTGGCCGCCAAGCTCCAGGACATCACCGGCCGCTCGGTCCCGGTGGGCTCGCTCGACATCACGATGTACCGCGACGACCTGCGCCTGGGCCCGGCCCGGACGCTCGCCCGCACCGAGATCCCCGCCGAGGGCATCGAGGGCCGGGTCGTCCTGCTCGTCGACGACGTCCTGTTCTCCGGACGCACGATCCGCGCCGCCCTGGACGCCCTGGGCGACATCGGCCGGCCGCGCGCGGTCCAGCTGGCGGTCCTCGTCGACCGCGGCCACCGCGAACTGCCGATCCGCGCCGACTACGTCGGCAAGAACCTCCCCACGTCGCTGCGGGAGGCGGTCAAGGTCCAGCTGACCGAGGAGGACGGCCGGGACGCCGTACTGCTCGGCCTCAAGCAGACCACCCCGGCCGGCGAGCGCTAGCGCACCGCTGACGGACCCGGTGACCCCGGGCCCGCACGCATGCCTGCCTGACGGACATTCCCGTACCCCTCCCTCACACACGGAGAAAACCGGATGAAGCGCCACCTCATCTCGGCCGCCGACCTCACCCGCGACGACGCCGTGCTGATCCTCGACACCGCCGAGGAGATGGCCCGGGTCGCCGACCGGCCGATCAAGAAGCTCCCCACCCTGCGCGGACGCACGGTCTGCAACCTCTTCTTCGAGGACTCCACCCGCACCCGGATCTCCTTCGAGGCCGCCGAGAAGCGGCTCTCCGCGGACGTCATCAACTTCGCGGCCAAGGGGTCGAGCGTGTCCAAGGGGGAGTCCCTCAAGGACACCGCGCAGACCCTGGAGGCGATGGGCGTCGACGCCGTCGTCATCCGGCACGGTGCCTCCGGCGCCCCCTACCGGCTCGCCACCTCCGGCTGGATCGACGCCCCGGTCATCAACGCCGGTGACGGCACCCACCAGCACCCCACCCAGGCCCTGCTCGACGCCTTCACCATGCGCCGCCGGCTGATCGGCCCGGACGCCGGGATCGGCCAGGACCTGGCCGGCAGGCGCATCACCATCGTCGGCGACGTGCTGCACAGCCGGGTCGCCCGGTCCAACGTCGACCTGCTGCACACCCTCGGCGCCGAGGTCACCCTCGTCGCCCCGCCCACCCTGGTGCCGGTCGGCGTCGAGACCTGGCCCTGCGAGGTGTCGTACGACCTCGACGGCGTGCTGCCGAAGTCCGACGCCGTGATGATGCTGCGGGTCCAGCGCGAGCGGATGAACGCCGCGTTCTTCCCCACCGAGCGCGAGTACTCGCGCCGCTACGGCCTGGACGGCGACCGCATGGCGCGGATGCCCGGACACGCCCTGGTGATGCACCCCGGGCCGATGGTGCGCGGCATGGAGATCACCGCGGAGGTGGCCGACTCCGGTCGCTGCACGGCCGTCGAGCAGGTCGCCAACGGCGTCAGCATCCGGATGGCCGTCCTCTACCTGCTCCTGGGCGGCAACGAGCCCGCCGTCACCAACCCCCGTACCGAGGAGAAGTAAGACCATGAGCAAGATCCTGATCCGTGGTGCGCAGGTGCTCGGCGGCGAGCCGCAGGACGTCCTGATCGACGGCGAGTTCATCGAGACCGTGGGCAGCGGCCTCGACGCGGACGGCGCGCAGATCATCGAGGCCGGCGGCAAGGTCCTCCTCCCCGGGCTCGTCGACCTGCACACCCACCTGCGCGAGCCCGGCCGCGAGGACTCCGAGACCGTCCTCACCGGCACCCGCGCGGCCGCCTCCGGCGGCTACACCGCCGTCTTCGCCATGGCCAACACCTTCCCGGTCGCCGACACCGCCGGCGTCGTCGAGCAGGTCTACCGGCTCGGCCAGGAACACGGCTACTGCGACGTGCAGCCCATCGGCGCCGTCACGGTCGGCCTGGAGGGCAAGAAGCTCGCCGAGCTCGGCGCCATGCACGAGTCCGCCGCCGGGGTCACCGTCTTCTCCGACGACGGCAAGTGCGTCGACGACGCGGTGATCATGCGCCGGGCCCTGGAGTACGTGAAGGCGTTCGGCGGCGTCGTCGCCCAGCACGCCCAGGAGCCGCGGCTGACCGAGGGTGCCCAGATGAACGAGGGCATCGTCTCGGCCGAGCTGGGCCTGGGCGGCTGGCCCGCGGTCGCCGAGGAGTCGATCATCGCCCGGGACGTGCTGCTCGCCGAGCACGTCGGCTCCCGGGTCCACATCTGCCACCTCTCGACCGCCGGGTCCGTGGAGATCGTCCGCTGGGCCAAGTCCCGCGGCATCGACGTCACCGCCGAGGTCACCCCGCACCACCTCCTCCTCACCGACGAGCTGGTGCGCACCTACAACCCCGTCTACAAGGTCAACCCGCCGCTGCGCACCGAGCGCGACGTGCTGGCCCTGCGCGAGGCGCTGGCGGACGGCACGATCGACATCGTCGCCACCGACCACGCCCCGCACCCGCACGAGGACAAGGACTGCGAGTGGGGCGCCGCGGCCATGGGCATGGTCGGCCTGGAGACCGCGCTCTCCGTCGTCCAGCACACGATGGTCGACACCGGGCTGCTGGACTGGGCCGGCGTCGCCGAGCGGATGTCCTTCCGGCCCGCGCGGATCGGCCGTCTGGAGGGCCACGGCCGGCCCATCTCGGCTGGTGAGCCCGCCAACCTCACCCTGGTCGATTCCGCTTACCGTGGAGAGGTGGACCCCGCGGGCTTCGCCTCCCGCAGCCGCAACACCCCCTACGAGGGCCGTGAGCTGCCGGGACGCGTCACCCACACCTTCCTGCGGGGCCGCGCAACGGTCGTCGACGGGAAGCTGGCGTGACTCCTCCACTGATGCAACTGGCCGAGGCGCAGCGGTCCGCGCCGGTCACCGACTGGGCGGCCCGGCTCGGCTGGGTCGCCGGCCTGCTGGTCCTGGTCGCCTTCGTCTACTGGCTGATGCGCCAGGGCTGGAAATGGCGCGGCACGCTCCAGGGCGACCTGCCCGAGCTGCCGTCCACCCCCGAAAGCCCGGGCGAGCCGAAGCTCACGCTCAGCGGGCGCTACCACGGCTCCACCACCGCCGGGCAGTGGCTCGACCGGATCGTGGCGCACGGTCTGGGCACCCGCAGCCGCGTCGAGCTGACCCTCACCGAGGCGGGCCTGGACGTCGTACGGCCGGGCGCGACGGACTTCTTCGTGCCGGCCGCCGCGCTGCGCGGCGCCCGCCTCGACAAGGGCATCGCCGGCAAGGTCCTCACCGAGGGCGGCCTGCTCGTCGTCACCTGGCAGCACGGGGACCAGGAGCTCGACTCCGGTTTCCGCTCCGACCGGGCGGAGGAGCACCCCGCCTGGGTCGAGGCCCTCACCGCACTGAGCACCACCCCCACCGGCACCACCCGAAACACCACCGAGCAGAGCGAAACGGAAGGCGCACGATGACGACCTCCACCAGGGGAAGCTCCTCTTTGAGGAACAAGGCGCTTCCCGCCGTACTTGTCCTGGAGGACGGCCGCACGTTCAGCGGTCGTGCCTACGGGGCCGTGGGGGAGACCTTCGGCGAAGCGGTGTTCTCCACCGGCATGACCGGCTACCAGGAGACGCTGACCGACCCCTCGTACCACCGCCAGGTCGTCGTCATGACCGCCCCGCACATCGGCAACACCGGGGTCAACGACGAGGACCCCGAGTCGCAGCGGATCTGGGTCGCCGGCTACGTCGTCCGCGACCCCGCCCGGATCCCGTCCAACTGGCGCTCGGTGCGCTCCCTGGACGAGGAACTCACCGCCCAGGGCGTCGTCGGCATCAGCGGCGTCGACACCCGCGCGCTCACCCGCCACCTGCGCGAGCGCGGCGCCATGCGGGTCGGGATCTTCTCCGGCGACGCGCTGCCCGACGCGGGCACCATGCTCGCCAAGGTGCGGCAGGCTCCCGAGATGATGGGCGCCGACCTCTCCACGCAGGTCGCCACCAAGGAGCCCTACGTGGTCCCGGCGATCGGCGAGAAGAAGTTCACCGTCGCCGCCGTCGACCTCGGCATCAAGGGCATGACCCCGCACCGCATGGCCGAGCGCGGCATCGAGGTGCACGTGCTGCCGGCGACGGCGACCGTCGAGGACGTCTACGCCGTCAACCCCGACGGCGTGTTCTTCTCCAACGGCCCCGGCGACCCGGCCACCGCCGACCACCCGGTCTCCGTCATGCGCGGCGTGCTGGAGCGGAAGACCCCGCTCTTCGGCATCTGCTTCGGCAACCAGATCCTCGGCCGCGCACTGGGCTTCGGCACCTACAAGCTCAAGTACGGCCACCGCGGCATCAACCAGCCGGTCCAGGACCGTACGACCGGCAAGGTCGAGGTCACCGCGCACAACCACGGATTCGCCGTCGACGCCCCGCTCGACAAGGTTTCCGACACCCCCTTCGGCCGTGCCGAGGTCTCCCACGTCTGCCTCAACGACAACGTGGTGGAGGGTCTGCACCTCCTCGACCAGCCGGCCTTCAGCGTCCAGTACCACCCCGAAGCCGCCGCGGGTCCGCACGACGCCGCGTACCTCTTCGACCGCTTCGTATCCCTGATGGAGGGCCAGCGTGCCTAAGCGCACCGATATCCAGTCCGTCCTGGTCATCGGCTCCGGCCCGATCGTCATCGGACAGGCCGCCGAGTTCGACTACTCCGGCACCCAGGCCTGCCGGGTCCTCAAGTCCGAGGGCCTGCGCGTCATCCTGGTGAACTCCAACCCGGCGACGATCATGACCGACCCGGAGATCGCCGACGCGACCTACGTCGAGCCGATCACCCCGGAATTCGTCGAGAAGATCATCGCCAAGGAGCGCCCGGACGCCCTGCTGCCCACCCTGGGCGGCCAGACCGCGCTCAACACCGCGATCTCCCTCCACGAGGCCGGCACCCTGGAGAAGTACGGGGTCGAGCTCATCGGCGCCAACGTCGAGGCGATCAACAAGGGTGAGGACCGCGACCTCTTCAAGGAGGTCGTGGAGGAGGTCAACCGCAAGATCGGCCACGGCGAGTCCGCCCGCTCGGTCATCTGCCACTCCATGGACGACGTCCTGGCGGGCGTCGAGACGCTCGGCGGCTACCCCGTCGTCGTTCGCCCGTCCTTCACCATGGGCGGCGCCGGCTCCGGCTTCGCGCACGACGAGGACGAGCTGCGCCGGATCGCCGGCCAGGGCCTCACGCTCTCCCCTACCACCGAGGTGCTCCTGGAGGAGTCCATCCTCGGCTGGAAGGAGTACGAGCTGGAGCTGATGCGCGACAAGAACGACAACGTCGTGGTCGTCTGCTCCATCGAGAACTTCGACCCGATGGGCGTCCACACCGGCGACTCGATCACCGTCGCCCCGGCCATGACGCTCACCGACCGCGAGTACCAGATCCTGCGGGACGTCGGCATCGCGGTCATCCGCGAGGTCGGCGTGGACACCGGCGGCTGCAACATCCAGTTCGCGGTGAACCCCGAGGACGGTCGTGTGATCGTCATCGAGATGAACCCGCGGGTGTCGCGGTCCTCGGCGCTCGCCTCCAAGGCCACCGGCTTCCCGATCGCGAAGATCGCCGCCCGTCTCGCCGTCGGCTACACCCTCGACGAGATCCCCAACGACATCACCGAGCAGACCCCGGCCTCCTTCGAGCCGACCCTCGACTACGTCGTCGTCAAGGTGCCGCGTTTTGCCTTCGAGAAGTTCCCGGCCGCCGACGCCAAGCTGACCACCACCATGAAGTCGGTCGGCGAGGCCATGGCCATCGGCCGCAACTTCCCCGAGGCGCTGCAGAAGGCGCTGCGCTCGCTGGAGAAGAAGGGCAGCCAGTTCGACTTCGCCGGCGAGCCGGGCGAGAAGGCCGCCCTCCTGGAGAAGTCCCAGGTCCCCACCGACGGCCGGATCAACACCGTCATGCAGGCGATCCGCGCGGGCGCCACCCCCCAGGAGGTCTTCGACGCCACGAAGATCGACCCCTGGTTCGTCGACCAGCTCTTCCTGGTCAAGGAGATCGCCGACGAGATCGCCGACGCCGACAAGCTCGGCCCGGAAATCCTCGCGGAAGCAAAGCGCTACGGCTTCTCCGACGCGCAGATCGCCGCGGTCCGGGGCCTGCGCGAGGACGTCGTGCGCGAGGTCCGGCACGCCCTCGGCGTCCGCCCGGTCTACAAGACCGTCGACACCTGCGCCGCCGAGTTCGCCGCGAAGACCCCGTACTTCTACTCGTCCTACGACGAGGAGAGCGAGGTCGCCCCGCGCGAGAAGCCGGCCGTGATCATCCTCGGCTCCGGCCCCAACCGCATCGGCCAGGGCATCGAGTTCGACTACTCCTGCGTCCACGCCTCGTTCGCGCTGTCCGACGCCGGCTACGAGACCGTGATGGTCAACTGCAACCCGGAGACCGTCTCGACGGACTACGACACCTCCGACCGCCTGTACTTCGAGCCGCTCACGCTGGAAGACGTGCTGGAGATCGTGCACGCCGAGACCCAGGCCGGGCCGGTCGCCGGCGTCATCGTCCAGCTCGGCGGCCAGACCCCGCTGGGCCTGGCGCAGGCGCTCAAGGACAACGGCGTGCCGATCGTCGGCACCTCGCCCGAGGCGATCGACCTCGCCGAGGAGCGCGGCGCCTTCGGCCGGGTCCTCACCGAGGCCGGGCTGCCCGCCCCCAAGTACGGCACCGCCTTCTCCTTCGACGAGGCCAAGCGGATCGCCGCCGAGATCGGTTACCCGGTCATGGTCCGGCCCTCCTACGTCCTCGGCGGCCGCGGCATGGAGATCGTCTACGACGAGCCGTCGCTCGGCGAGTACCTGGAGCGGCACGCGGGGCTGATCTCCGAGCACCCGGTCCTCATCGACCGCTTCCTCGACGACGCCATAGAGATCGACGTCGACGCGCTCTACGACGGCCACGAGCTCTACCTCGGCGGCGTCATGGAGCACATCGAGGAGGCCGGCATCCACTCCGGCGACTCCGCCTGTGCGCTGCCCCCGATCACCCTCGGCGGCTTCGACATCAAGCGGCTGCGTGCCTCCACCGAGGCCATCGCCAAGGGCGTCGGCGTCCGCGGACTGATCAACATCCAGTTCGCGATGGCCGGCGACATCCTCTACGTCCTGGAGGCCAACCCCCGCGCGTCCCGCACCGTCCCCTTCACCTCGAAGGCGACCGCGGTGCCGCTGGCCAAGGCCGCGGCGAGGATCTCGCTCGGCGCCACCATCGCCGAACTGCGCGCCGAGGGCCTGCTGCCGAAGACCGGCGACGGCGGCACCCTGCCGCTGGACGCGCCGATCTCCGTCAAGGAGGCCGTGATGCCGTGGAGCCGGTTCCGCGACGTCCACGGCCGCGGCGTGGACACGATCCTCGGCCCGGAGATGCGCTCCACCGGTGAGGTCATGGGCATCGACTCGGTCTTCGGCACCGCCTACGCCAAGTCGCAGGCCGGGGCGTACGGCGCGCTGCCCACCAAGGGCCGGGCGTTCGTCTCCGTCGCCAACCGCGACAAGCGCTCGATGATCTTCCCGGCGCGGGAGCTGGTCGCGCACGGCTTCGAGCTGCTCGCCACCTCCGGCACGGCCGAGGTGCTGCGCCGCAACGGCATCAACGCCACCGTCGTGCGCAAGCAGTCCGAGGGCGAGGGCCCGAACGGCGAGCAGACCATCGTCCAGCTGATCCACGCCGGCGAGGTCGACCTGATCGTCAACACCCCGTACGGCACCGGCGGCCGGCTCGACGGCTACGACATCCGTACGGCGGCGGTGGCCCGCTCCGTGCCCTGCCTGACCACGGTCCAGGCCCTCGCGGCCGCCGTCCAGGGCATCGAGGCGATGAACCGCGGCGACGTGGGCGTCAGGTCACTCCAGGAACACGCGGAACACCTGACCGCGGCCCGCGACTAGCAGCCCGTGAGGGGGACACAGCGAAACCGCCGCTGTGTCCCCCTCTTCATGAGGACACACACCATGTACCAGCTCTTCTTCCGGCTCTTCTTCACGCGCATGGATCCCGAGCGGGCCCACCACCTGGCCTTCGGCTGGATCCGGCGGGCCGCGCAGGTGCCCGTGCTGCGCACCTTCCTCGCCGCCGCCCTCGCCCCGCGCTACAAGGAACTGCGCGTCGAGGCGTTCGGCCGCCGGATGCACGGCCCGTTCGGCCTGGCCGCCGGCTTCGACAAGAACGCGGTCGCCATCGACGGCATGACCATGCTCGGCTTCGACCACGTCGAGATCGGCACGGTCACCGCCCAGCCGCAGCCCGGCAACCCCAAGAAGCGCCTGTTCCGGCTCGTACCGGACCGCGCGCTGATCAACCGCATGGGCTTCAACAACGACGGTTCCGCGTCCGTCGCGGCCCGCCTGGCGGCCCGCAACCCGGTCTTCCCGACCACCCTCGGCGTCAACATCGGCAAGACCAAGATCGTCCCGGAGTCCGAGGCGATCGGGGACTACGTCACCTCCACCGAGCGACTGGCCCGGCACGCCGACTACCTGGTCGTCAACGTCTCGTCGCCGAACACCCCGGGCCTGCGCAACCTCCAGGCGGTCGACCACCTGCGGCCGCTGCTGACCGCGGTCCGCGAGGCCGCCGACCGCACGGTCACCGAGCGCCGGGTGCCCCTCCTGGTCAAGATCGCCCCGGATCTGGCCGACGAGGACGTCGACGCGGTCGCCGACCTCGCCGTCGAACTCGGCCTGGACGGCATCATCGCCACCAACACCACCATCGCCCGCGAGGGCCTGGGCCTGACGTCCGACCCGGCCCTGGTCAAGGAGACCGGCGGCCTCTCCGGCGCGCCCGTCAAGCAGCGCTCCCTGGAGGTGCTGCGCCGCCTCTACGCCCGGGTCGGCGACAAGATCACCCTGGTCGGCGTCGGCGGCATCGAGACCGCCGAGGACGCCTGGCAGCGCATCCTCGCCGGCGCCACCCTCGTCCAGGGCTACAGCGCCTTCATCTACCAGGGCCCGTTCTGGTGCCGCTCGATCCACAAGGGCCTGGCCGCGCGCCTGCGCACCAGCCCGTACGCCACCCTCGCCGACGCCGTCGGCGCCGAGCACAAGAAGGTGACCGCATGACGGAGCCTTTCGCCCACCCGTCGCCCGGCCACCACCCCTCATCGAGGCCCTCCGGGCCGCATCGCATGTCCAGCCCCTTCGGGGCTCGCCTGCGCCGCGCCATGGACGAGCGGGGGCCGCTCTGCGTCGGCATCGACCCGCACGCCTCGCTGCTGGCCGACTGGGGCCTGAACGACGACGTCGCGGGCCTGGCCCGGTTCACCCGCACCGTCGTCGAGGCGCTCGGCGAGCACGTCGCCGTCTTCAAGCCGCAAGTAGCGTTCTTCGAGCGGTTCGGCTCGCGCGGCCTGGCCGTGCTGGAGACCGCCGTCGTCGAGGCCCGCGAACGCGGCGCGCTGGTGCTCATGGACGCCAAGCGCGGCGACATCGGCTCCACCATGGCGGCCTACGCCGAGACCTATCTGCGCCCGGATTCGCCGCTGTTCTCGGACGCCCTGACGGTCTCCCCGTACCTCGGCTACGGCTCGCTGAAGCCGGCCGCCGACCTGGCCCGGGAGAGCGGCGCGGGCCTGTTCGTGCTGGCGCTGACCTCCAACCCGGAGGGCGCCGAGGTCCAGCGCGCGGTCCGCGAGGACGGCCGCACCCTCGCGGCGACCATGCTCGGCCACCTCGCCGCCGAGAACGCCGGCGCCGAGCCGCTGGGCTCCTTCGGCGCGGTGGTCGGCGCCACCCTCGGCGATCTCTCCTCGTTCGATCTGGCGATCAACGGCCCGCTGCTGGCTCCCGGCATCGGCGCACAGGGCGCCACCCCGGCCGACCTGCCGACCGTTTTCGGCGCCGCGGCCGGAAACGTCCTCCCCAGCGTCAGCCGGGGGGTGCTGAAGCACGGTCCGGACGCCGCCGGACTGCGTGCCGCGACGGACCGATTCACCGAGGAAGTGCGCACCGCGCTCGATCAGGCACCGTAAGACGGGGAGTTTGGTCCCGAATTGTCCTGGTCAGCAGAGTCTGACCAGGACTTTTCGTCTGTTCTCGCTGACTCCGGCGCGCTCGGCCGCTAGTCTCCGTCGAGAGCAGTGCACGTAAGCGCGTTGCTCGTTGCTCCGCTGATGCGGGGCGACTAGGTTCCACACCGGTCCGTATCCGACAGTTCGACATCCGAGGTGACGTAGGCGTGGCTCTTCCGCCCCTTACCCCTGAACAGCGCGCAGCCGCGCTCGAGAAGGCCGCCGCGGCTCGCCGGGAGCGCGCCGAGGTCAAGAATCGGCTCAAGCACTCCGGTGCTTCCCTCCACGAGGTCATCCAGCAGGGCCAGAAGAACGACGTCATCGGCAAGATGAAGGTCTCCGCCCTCCTGGAGTCCCTGCCCGGCGTGGGCAAGGTCCGTGCCAAGCAGCTCATGGAGCGGCTCGGGATCTCCGAGAGCCGCCGCGTCCGGGGCCTTGGCTCCAACCAGATCGCGGCACTCGAGCGCGAATTCGGCGGCAGCGCTTCCGGCTGAATTTTCCGGCATCGCCGGGAAGCTGGAATAATCGCTGCATGAGTTCTGCAGTCTCCCGGGGGACGACCCCCGCCGGCCCCCCGGCCAGACAACCGCGACTGACCGTGCTCTCCGGCCCCTCAGGGGTCGGCAAGAGCACGGTCGTCGCGCATATGCGCAAGGTCCACCCCGAGGTATGGCTCTCGGTCTCGGCCACCACCCGCTCCCCGCGACCCGGGGAGCGGCACGGCGTCCAGTACTTCTTCGTCGACGACGAGGAGTTCGACAAGCTGGTCGCCAACGGCGAGCTGCTCGAATGGGCCGAGTTCGCCGGCAACCGCTACGGCACCCCGCGCCAGGCGGTCCTGGACCGTCTGGCGGCCGGTGAGCCGGTCCTGCTGGAGATCGACCTGCAGGGCGCCCGCCAGGTCCGGGAGTCCATGCCCGAGGCCCAGCTGGTCTTCCTCGCCCCGCCGAGCTGGGAGGAGCTGGTCCGCCGGCTCACCGGCCGGGGCACGGAGGCGCCCGAGGTCATCGAGCGCCGCCTGGAGGCGGCCCGGGTCGAGCTGGCCGCGGAGAAGGAGTTCGACGTGACGTGCGTCAACACCTCCGTCGAGGACGTGAGCCGTGAGCTGCTAGCCTTGATGTTGCATCGATCCGGGGACAAGAGCACCAGCGGCTGACCCCGCGGAGCCGCTCCGGCTCCGGACGCACAGACTTTGCGCCGGCCCGTACGACGGCCGGGTGCATGACACCCAGGCTTCATCCCCTTTCGGAAGGTAGAGAGTGTCCTCTTCCATCACCGCTCCCGAGGGCATCATCAACCCGCCCATTGATGAGCTTCTCGAGGCCACCGACTCGAAGTACAGCCTCGTGATCTACGCCGCCAAGCGCGCGCGCCAGATCAACGCGTACTACTCCCAGCTCGGCGAGGGCCTGCTGGAGTACGTCGGCCCGCTCGTGGACACCCACGTCCACGAGAAGCCCCTGTCGATCGCGCTGCGCGAGATCAACGCGGGTCTGCTGACCTCCGAGTCCATCGAGGGCCCGGCCCAGTAAGCACGCATGGCGTTTCATCCAGGGCCCGGCGGCACGACCGCCGGGCCTTTGGTGTGTCATAGGGACGTGAGGACGCCACGGACGCCACGGCCGTGGCGCGGACCGGACTCGGGAGCGGCGAAGCGATGGACAAGCGGGAGCGGGAGCGGCCCAGGGTCGTCCTGGGGGTCAGCGGCGGGATCGCCGCGTACAAGGCGTGCGAGCTGCTGCGCCGGCTGACCGAGTCCGGGCACGACGTCCGGGTGGTGCCGACCGCCTCGGCGCTGCACTTCGTCGGCGAGGCCACCTGGTCCGCGCTGTCCGGCCACCCGGCCGCCACCGAGGTCTGGGAGTCCGTCCACGAGGTCCCGCACGTCCGGATCGGCCAGGCCGCGGACCTCGTCGTGGTGGCTCCGGCCACCGCCGACATGCTGGCCAAGGCCGCCCACGGCCTCGCCGACGACCTGCTGACCAACACCCTGCTGACCGCCCGCTGTCCGGTGATCTTCGCCCCCGCGATGCACACCGAGATGTGGGAGAACCCGGCCACCCAGGAGAACGTCGCCACGCTGCGCCGCCGCGGCGCGATCGTCGTCGAGCCCGCGGTCGGCCGGCTGACCGGCGTCGACACCGGCAAGGGCCGGTTCCCCGACCCGGTGGAGATCTTCGCCCTCTGCCGCCGGGTGCTGGCCCGCGGGGCCGAGGGGGCCGCCGTGGCGGACCTCGCCGGACGCCATGTCGTGGTCAGCGCCGGCGGCACCCGCGAGCCCCTGGACCCCGTCCGCTACCTGGGCAACCGCTCCTCCGGGAAGCAGGGCTACGCGCTCGCGGCCACGGCGGCCGCGCGCGGCGCCCGGGTCACCCTCGTCGCCGGGAACACCGAGCTGCCCGACCCCGTGGGCGTGGACGTGATCCCGGTCGGCACCGCCCGCCAGCTCCGGGAGGCCGTGCTGAAGGCCGCCGCGGACGCCGACGCCGTGGTCATGGCGGCCGCGGTCGCCGACTTCCGCCCCGCCGTCTACACCACCGCCAAGATCAAGAAGGTCGAGGGCCAGGAGCCGGAGCCGGTCGTGCTGGTCCGGAATCCGGACATCCTCGCCGAGCTGTCCGCCGACCGCGCCCGGCCCGGCCAGGTGGTGGTGGGATTCGCCGCGGAGACCGACGACGTGCTCGCCAACGGGCGCGCCAAGCTCGCCCGCAAGGGCTGTGACCTGCTGGTCGTCAACGAGGTCGGCGAGTACAAGGCGTTCGGCTCGGCCGAGAACGAGGCGGTGATCCTGGCGGCCGACGGCACCGAGACCCCGGTTCCGTACGGTCCGAAGGAAGCCCTCGCGGACACGGTGTGGGACCTGGTCGTCCCCCGGCTGGCCGGGAATCGCCGCTGAATCGGCGCACCTTCTCCTCTTTCACCCCACCGGCCCCACAAAATCGGGCGTGTTCCCTTGACCATGTCGCCCCCGCCCGGTGATCGTCCTACCGTGAGGTGTGGTGTCCCAGGTCACGAGGGGTCCAGAAATCGAGACCGCGTACCCGAACGCCACATACGACCGATAAACTGGCGAGTGGATCGGGCCGAGCGCAGCTCTCGGCCCTTCCGCCAATGATCAGCCAGCAGCCGCTGCAACCCCAGGGAGCGATGTGTCCCGCCGCCTGTTCACCTCGGAGTCCGTCACCGAGGGCCACCCCGACAAGATCGCTGACCAGATCAGCGACACGATCCTCGACGCGCTCCTGAAGGAGGACCCCACCTCCCGGGTCGCCGTCGAGACGCTGATCACCACCGGCTTGGTCCACGTGGCCGGCGAGGTGACGACCAAGGCGTACGCCGACATCCCCAACCTCGTCCGCAACAAGATCCTCGAGATCGGTTACGACTCGTCCAAGAAGGGCTTCGACGGCGCGTCCTGCGGCGTCTCGGTCTCCATCGGCGCGCAGTCCCCGGACATCGCGCAGGGCGTCGACACCGCCTACGAGAACCGCGTCGAGGGCGACGACGACGAGCTGGACCGGCAGGGCGCGGGCGACCAGGGCCTGATGTTCGGCTATGCCTGCGACGAGACGCCGGAGCTGATGCCGCTCCCGATCTACCTCGCGCACCGCCTCTCGCGCCGGCTGTCCGAGGTCCGGAAGAACGGCACCATCCCCTACCTCCGCCCCGACGGCAAGACCCAGGTCACCATCGAGTACGACGGCCACAAGGCCGTCCGCCTCGACACCGTCGTGGTCTCCTCGCAGCACGCCAGCGACATCGACCTCGACTCGCTGCTCGCTCCCGACATCCGCGAGTTCGTCGTCGAGCACGTCCTCAACCAGCTCGTCGAGGACGGCATCAAGCTGGACACCGACGGCTACCGCCTGCTGGTCAACCCCACCGGCCGCTTCGAGATCGGCGGCCCGATGGGCGACGCCGGCCTGACCGGCCGCAAGATCATCATCGACACCTACGGCGGTATGGCCCGCCACGGCGGCGGCGCCTTCTCCGGCAAGGACCCGTCCAAGGTCGACCGCTCGGCCGCCTACGCCATGCGCTGGGTCGCCAAGAACGTGGTCGCCGCCGGCCTCGCCGCCCGCTGCGAGGTCCAGGTCGCGTACGCCATCGGCAAGGCCGAGCCGGTCGGTCTCTTCGTCGAGACCTTCGGCACCGCCACCGTCGACACGGACAAGATCGAGCAGGCCATCACCGAGGTCTTCGACCTCCGCCCGGCCGCGATCATCCGCGACCTCGACCTGCTCCGCCCGATCTACTCCCAGACCGCCGCCTACGGCCACTTCGGCCGTGAGCTGGAGGACTTCACCTGGGAGCGGACCGACCGCGTCGAGGCGCTGAAGAAGGCCACGGGCCTGTAAGCAGCGCACCGTCCCGGCCCCGGCCCCGTACCGCCCCGCGGTACGGGGCCGGCGGCGTTCCCGGGGCTCCGGCCCGCGGCCGCGCTCCGGCCCGCGGCCGTTGTCGGTGCGGTCTGCTAAGACTGGTGCTGTGAGCAGTGAGAACGGGCGGGATCCGGGGGAGCGGGGCGAGCAGCTGGCCCTCATCAGGGAGACCGTCCGGGAGACCAGGGCGGAGCGCGCCAAGCCGCGGACGTGGCGGGGCGCGCAGCTCGCCGATGCCCTCCCCGTGGCCCGGGTCCTGGTCGACAAGGGCCCGGTCCACCTCGACAAGCTGTGGGACTACGCCGTGCCCGCCGCCATGGACGCCGAGGCCCGGCCCGGCGTCCGGGTCCGGGTGCGGTTCGGCGCGGGGGCCGGCCGGGTGCGCGAGGGGCGGCGCGAGGGCGGCGGGCTGCTCGACGGCTATCTGGTCGAGCGGGTCGCGGAGTCCGACTACCGCGGCCCGCTGGCCGCGCTCGCCCAGGTCGTCTCGCCCGAGCCGGTGCTCAGCCCGGAGCTGCTGGCGCTGTGCCGGGCGGTCGCCGACCGGTACGCCGGTTCGCTCGCCGACGTCCTCCAGCTGGCCGTTCCGCCGCGGCACGCCAAGGCGGAGGCGGAGCACTTCCCCGAACCACCGCCCCCGCCCGCGCCGCCCGCCCCGGGCAGCTGGGCGCGCTATCCGGACGGCCCGGCGTTCCTGGACGCCCTCGCGCGCGGCGCTGCGCCGCGCGCGGTGTGGACCGCGCTCCCGGGACCGCGATGGCCCGGGGAGCTGGCCGCGGCGGTGGCGGCGACCCTGGCGTCCGGCCGCGGCGCCCTGGTCGTGATGCCCGACGGGCGGTCGGCGGCGCGGGTGGACGCGGCGCTGACCGAGCTGGTGGGGCCGGGGCTGCACACGCTCCTGGTGGCCGATTCGGGCCCCGAGGAGCGGTACCGCCGCTGGCTGGCCATACGCCGCGGCGCGGTCCGGGCCGTCATCGGCACCCGCGCCACGATGTACGCCCCGGTGGCCGGCCTCGGCCTCGTCGCCATCTGGGACGACGGCAACTCCAGCCACAGCGACACCAACGCCCCGCATCCGCACGCCCGGGACGTCCTCCTGCTCCGCGCGGTGCACGAGAAGGCCGCCTGCCTGGTCGGCGACCTGGGCCGCACGGTCGAGGCCACCCAGCTCGTCGAGAACGGCTGGGCCCGGCCGCTGGAGGCCACCCGCGAACAGCTGCGCGCGGCCGCCCCGTTGGTCCGCACCGTCGACGACATGCAGGCCGCGCGCGACGAGGCGGCGCGGGTGGCCCGGCTGCCGACGCTCGCCTGGCAGACGGCCCGCGCCGGGCTGGCCCGCGGCCCGGTGCTGGTGCAGGTGCCCCGCCGGGGCTACGTCCCCCGGCTGGCCTGTGAGCGGTGCCGGGAGCCGGCCCGCTGCCGACACTGCGCCGGCCCGCTGGAGGCGCGCAGCAACGACACCGCGCTGTGCTGCAGTTGGTGCGGCGAGGAGGCGCCGGACTGGCACTGCACCGAGTGCGGTGGCGCCCGGCTGCGGGCGCGGGTCTTCGGCGCGCACCGTACGGCGGAGGAGCTGGGCCGGGCCTTCCCGGAGGTGCCGGTGCGCACCTCCGGCCGGGACCACGTCCTGGACTCGGTCCCGGACCGCCCCGCCCTCGTCGTCTCCACCCCTGGTGCCGAGCCGGTCGCCGAAGGCGGCGGCTATGCGGCCGCGTTGCTGCTCGACGGCTGGGCGCTGCTCGGGCGGGCGGACCTGCGGGCGGGGGAGGAGGCGCTACGGCGCTGGCTGGGTGCCGCGGCGCTGGTGCGCGGCCAGGCGGAGGGCGGCACGGTCGCGGTCATCGCGGAGCCGACGCTGCGGCCGGTGCAGGCGCTGGTGCGCTGGGACCCGGCCGGGCACGCGGTGCGCGAGCTGGCCGAGCGGGCCGAGCTGGGGTTCCCGCCGGTGTCCCGGATGGCCTCGGTGACCGGCCGTCCGGAGGACGTCGCCGAGCTGCTGCGGGCGGCCGAACTCCCGCCGGACGCCGAGGTGTTGGGGCCGGTGCCGCTTCCGGTGCCGGACCCGGGGCGGCCGCGCCGGCCGGGTGATCCGCAGCCCGGTGAGCAGTGGGAGCGGGCGCTGGTCCGGGTCCGGCCGGGCCGGGGCGCGGCGCTCGCCGCGGCGCTCAAGGCGGCGCGGGCGGCCAGGCTGGTCAAGCGGGAGGGGGCGGCGGTGCGGGTCCGGATCGATCCGCTGGACCTGGGCTGATCACGGGGCGCGGCGCCGTGGTCGGGGGCCGGTGGCCGCGCTGCGGGGTGCCGGGCCCGCGGCCGGGTGCGGAGGCGGGCATGACGCCGCCCCGGGACCGAGGTCGGCGGGCGGTCCCGGGGCGCTGGCGAGGGTGCCGGGTGACCGGCGTGGGGGAGGGGTCAGCCGTTGCGCGGGCCGGGGAAGGCGCCCGGCCGGGTCGGCTCTTCGCGGGCGACCGCGGGGGACTGGCCGGGCATGGAGCGGGCGGCCGGCACGGACGGTGCGCCGGACAGCCCGGTGGTCACGCTCACCGCGCGGGTCGCGGCGGACTCCGGCGTACGCACCGCGGGCTCGGACGCGCCGTCCGCGGCGGGCTGGGCGGTGGCCCGGCGGGCGCCGTAACGGCGGTGCACCGCCTGCTTGGTGACGCCGAGCGCGGAGCCCACCGCGTCCCACGAGAACCCCAGCGAACGGTCGAAGTCGACCGCGGCCGTGACGAGCGTCTCGACGCTGTCCCGCAGCTCCTGGGCAAGGCGCACGGTCGGCGCGGGCGCGCGTCCGTAGACGACGAAGCCCGCGGACGGACCCGTGCGCCGCGGCCGGTAGACGTTGCCCAGCTGAGCGGTCAGCGTGCGCAGTGCGTCCACCTGCCGGCGGACCCGCTCGATGTCCCGCACCAGGAGATGCAGGCTGGCGCGCGCCTGGGCGTCGTGGGTTGCGTGGTCGGCCATGAGCAAGCCTCTCGAACCGGCGTGGAATGAGGAAAGGGAAGACGATCGGGCCGCCTCGGCGGCCCGGTTCGGGTCAATGCTGTTTGACCAACGCGACAGGAGCGGCTCTGGTCACGGTATGGGGGCGTACGAGCTTCCGTGCGAGGCGCGGGAAATGTCGTACGCCCCCGGAAGCGGCGCTCCCGGCCCGGAGCAAGGCCCATAGACTGGTGTGTCGTTCCGCTGCGTGTGAGAGGTAGTCCGCCACCCATGAGGCTTGTCTTCGCCGGCACCCCCGAGGTCGCCGTCCCCTCCCTCGATGCCCTGATCGCCTCCGACCGGCACGAGGTCGTGGCCGTCGTGACCAGGCCCGACGCCCCCGCGGGACGTGGCCGGAAGCTGGTCGCCAGCCCGGTCGCGGAGCGTGCGGAGGAGGCCGGCATCGAGGTGCTCAAGCCCGCCCGGCCGCGGGACGCGGACTTCCTGGCCCGGCTGCGGGAGATCGCCCCGGACTGCTGCCCGGTGGTCGCCTACGGCGCCCTGCTGCCCAAGGTGGCGCTCGACATTCCCGCCAGGGGGTGGGTGAATCTGCACTTCTCGCTGCTGCCGGCCTGGCGCGGCGCGGCACCGGTGCAGCACGCGGTGCTGGCCGGCGACGAGGTCACCGGCGCCTCGACCTTCCAGATCGAGGAGGGGCTCGACTCCGGCCCGGTCTACGGGGTGTTGACCGAGGAGGTCCGGCCGACCGACACCAGCGGCGATCTGCTCACCCGGCTCGCGTTCGCCGGCTCCGGTCTGCTCGTCGCGACCATGGACGGCATCGAGGACGGCACCCTGACGCCGGTGCCGCAGCCCGCCGAGGGCGTCTCCCTCGCGCCGAAGATCGAGGTCGAGGACGCCAAGGTGGACTGGGCGGCGCCGGCCCTGCGGGTCGACCGGGTGATCCGCGGCTGTGCGCCCGCGCCCGGCGCCTGGACGGTCTTCCGCGGCGAGCGCCTGAAGCTGATGTCCGCCACCTCCGCCGCGGGCCACACCGAACTCTCCCTGGCACCCGGCGAACTCGCCGTCACCAAGAAGGCCGTGTACGTCGGCACCGGCAGCCACCCGGTCGAACTGATCTGGGTCCAGCCGCAGGGCAAGAAGCCGATGCAGGCCGCGGACTGGGCGCGCGGCGTACGCATCGAGGCGGGCGAACGGCTCGGCGGCTGACGCCACCGGGGCCCGCGCGGCCCCGCGGATCCCAGTGGGTGGAATTCCCGGGCCGGTCCTCCGGGGCGGTTTGTATCCTCGGCGGCGCCACCTGCACGACGCGCCGCCCCCGCGGCGCGGCCCCTGGGAAAGGAAGCACCATGACCACCGAGCTGAGCCCCGACGCGCCGGCCGGTCTCGTCGAGCGGGCCCGTCAGGACTACCAGGAACTCGCCGGACGGGGGCTCTCGCTCAACCTCACCCGCGGCAAGCCGGCACCGGAACAGCTCGACCTCTCCGCCGACCTGCTGAGCCTGCCCGGCGGACGGTACACCTCCGCCGACGGCACGGACGTACGCAACTACGGCGGGCTGCAGGGCCTGCCCGAGCTCCGGGAGATCTTCGCCGAGCTGCTCCAGGTCCCGGCCGGGCAGCTGCTCGCGGCGGGCAACTCCAGCCTGGAGCTGATGCACGACTGCCTGGTGCACGCCCTGCTGGGCGTGCTGCCGGGCGCCGCGTCGCGCTGGGCGGACCAGGAGCGGATCGCGTTCCTGTGCCCGGTGCCCGGCTACGACCGGCACTTCGCGCTCTGTGAGCGCTTCGGGATCGAGATGATCCCGGTGCCGATGACCGACGAGGGCCCGGACATGGCTGCCGTGGAGCGGCTGGTCGCCGAGGACCCCGCGGTCAAGGGCATATGGTGCGTGCCGAAGTACAGCAACCCCACCGGTGTCAGCTACAGCGACGCGACCGTGGCGCGGCTCGCCGCCATGCCCACCGCCGCCCCCGACTTCCGGATCTTCTGGGACAACGCGTACGCCGCCCACCACCTCACCGACGAGCCGGTGGAGATCGCCGACCTGCTCGCCGCCTGCGCCGACGCCGGCAACCCGGACCGGGCGTTCGTCTTCGGCTCCACCTCCAAGATCACCGCGGCCGGCTCCGGTGTCGCCTTCTTCGGCTCCTCGCCCGCGAACGTGACGTGGCTGCTCGGCCACAACGCCAAGCGGTCGATCGGCCCCGACAAGGTCAACCAGCTGCGGCATGTGATGTTCCTGCGCGACGCCGACGGGGTGCGCGCCCACATGGAGCGCCAGCGCGCCGTGCTCCGGCCCAAGTTCGAGGCGGTGGGCCGGATCCTGGAGCGGGAGCTCGGCGGGACCGGGCTCGCGAGCTGGACCACGCCCAAGGGCGGCTACTTCGTGACCCTGGAGGTGCCGGACGGCTGCGCCAAGGAGGTCGTCCGCCGGGCCGCCGAGGCGGGCATCGTCCTCACCCCGGCCGGCGCCACCCACCCGTACGGCGACGACCCGCGCGACGCGGTCATCCGGATCGCACCCAGCTACCCCGGCCTCGCGGAGCTGGAGCAGGCGATCGAGGGCCTCGCCGTCTGCGTCCGGCTCGTCGGCCACGAGCGGCGGGCCGCGTAGCCAGGCGTACCGCGTCGGAGGGCGTAGGCGCGGGGAAGGCGTACCGCCGCGGTCCCGGGCCCGCGCAGGCAGGCGTACCGCGGCGGCCCCGGGCCCGCGTAGGCTGGGACGGATCCCTCATCCGGGACCCCCAGACCGCATGTCGTACCTCCGGAGCACCTTTTCTGTGAGCCAGCCCCAGCCCCGCCACCGCCCCGGCAAGCCGCATCGCCGCCCGAAGAAGGACCCGGTCAGGATCCTCGCCTTCGAGGCGCTGCGGGCCGTCGACGAGCGGGACGCCTACGCGAACCTCGTCCTGCCGCCGCTGCTGCGCAAGGCGCGCGAGGGCGGGGAGTTCGACGCCCGGGACGCGGCGCTGGCGACCGAGCTGGTCTACGGCTCGCTGCGGCGGCAGGGCACGTACGACGCGATCCTCGCGCAGTGCGTGGACCGGCCGTTGCGCGAGGTCGACCCGCCGGTCCTGGACGTGCTCACGCTCGGCGCCCACCAGCTGCTCGGCACCCGCATCCCCACCCACGCCGCGGTCAGCGCGAGCGTCGAGCTGGCGCGGGTGGTGCTGGGTGACGGGCGCGCCAAGTTCGTCAACGCGGTGCTGCGCAAGGTCGCGGCCGACGACCTGGACGGCTGGCTGGCGCGGATCGCCCCGGATTACGACGAGGACCCCGAGGACCACCTCGGCCTGGTGCACGCGCATCCGCGCTGGATCGTCTCGGCGCTGTGGGACGCCCTCGGCGGCGGCCGGGCCGGCATCGAGGACCTGCTGGAGGCGGACAACGAGCGCCCCGAGGTGACGCTGGTGGCGCGGCCCGGCCGGGCCACCGCCGAGGAGCTGCTGGCCGCGGCCGGCGAGCGGGGCGCGCTGCCGGGCCGCTGGTCGCCGTACGCGGTCCGGCTCGCCGAGGGCGGTGAGCCCGGCGCACTGGACGCGGTGCGCGAGGGCCGCGCCGGCGTGCAGGACGAGGGCAGCCAGCTGGTCGCCATGGCACTGGCGAACGCGCCCGTCGAGGGCCCCGACCGGGCCTGGCTGGACGGGTGCGCCGGGCCCGGCGGCAAGGCCGCGTTGCTGGCCGCGCTGGCCGCCGAGCGCGGTGCCGCTCTGCTCGCGTCGGAGAAGCAGCCGCACCGCGCCCGCCTGGTCGCCCGGGCCCTGGACGGCAACCCCGGCCCGTACGCGGTGATCACCGCCGACGGCACCCGCCCGGCCTGGCGCCCCGGCAGCTTCGACCGGGTCCTGATGGACGTCCCGTGCACCGGCCTGGGCGCCCTCCGCCGCCGCCCGGAGGCCCGCTGGCGCCGCCGCCCCGAGGACCTGGACGGCTTCGCCCCGCTCCAGCGCGAGCTGCTGCGCCAGGCGCTCGCCGCGGTGCGGGTGGGCGGCGTGGTCGGCTATGCGACCTGCTCACCGCACCCGGCCGAGACCCGGGCCGTGGTGGAGGACGTCATCAAGGGCCGCGGCGGCCCCGCGGTGGCGGTCGAATGGGTCGACGCCCGCCCGCTGATGCCCGGCGTCCCCGCCCTCGGCGACGGCCCGGACGTCCAGCTCTGGCCCCATCTGCACGGCACCGACGCGATGTACCTGGCACTGCTGCGCCGCACCGGCTGACGGCGGGCGCACCGGACGGGCCGGGGACGGGCCGGCCCCGACCCGTCCCGCCTCCGTCCGCCGGGGAGCGGGGCGCCATACTGGGGGCATGGCCTTGATCAACCCCAGCATCCTGTCCGCAGACTTCGCCCGGCTCGCCGAGGAGGCGAAGGCCGTCGAGGGCGCCGACTGGCTGCACGTCGACGTGATGGACAACCACTTCGTGCCGAACCTCACGCTCGGGGTGCCGGTCGTCGAGTCGCTGAGCAGGGCGACGGACACCCCGCTCGACCTGCACCTGATGATCGAGGACCCGGACCGCTGGGCGCCGCAGTACATCGAGGCCGGGGCCGGGTCGGTGACCTTCCACGCCGAGGCGGCCGCCGCGCCGGTGCGGCTGGCGCGGGAGATCCGGGCCAAGGGGGCGCGGGCGTCGATGGCGCTCAAGCCGGCCACCCCCATCGAGCCGTACGAGGACCTGCTCCCCGAGCTCGACATGCTGCTGATCATGACCGTGGAGCCCGGCTTCGGCGGCCAGGCGTTCCTGGACATCATGCTGCCCAAGATCCGCCGCACCCGTGAGCTGATCTCCCGGCACGGCCTCGAACTGTGGCTCCAGGTGGACGGTGGTGTCTCCGACGCCACCATCGAGCGGTGCGCGGAGGCCGGGGCCGACGTCTTCGTGGCCGGTTCCGCGGTCTACGGCGCGGACGACCCCGCCAAGGCGGTGCGGGATCTGCGCGAGAAGGCCGAGGCGGCGAGCGCGGGGGCCGGCTGGGCCTGCGCACACTGAATTCCGGCCAACGGGGGCGGACGGCACGGCCGTTGCCGGCCACGGGAAGGGTCCCGTGGCGTGGCCGAGCCGCCAATTGTCCGTGGCGCCACCAAGCGTTCACGACGGTCGCGGCGGTCAAGGTCCCCGTTGCCGCCGGGTTTCTGAAAGGATGAGCAAAGACTCGATCAGATGCGCAAAAGGGGAGAATTTCGTGGTAGCCAGCCGCCCACAGTCCGGAATGGGCCCTGCCGAGCTGGTGCAGGCCGCGGCCATGGCCCGCCGTTTCTATCTCGAGGGCAAGTCGAAGATCCAGATCGCGGAGGAGTTCGGCGTCAGCCGGTTCAAGGTCGCCCGGGTGCTGGAGACCGCCCTGGAGCGTGATCTCGTACGGATCGAGATCCGGGTGCCCTCCGAGCTGGACGCCGAGCGCTCCGACGCGCTGCGGGCCCGCTACGGCCTGCGGCACGCCGTGGTCGTCGAGTCCCCCGCGGACGCTCCCCCCGCCTTCGGCGGCCAGACCCCGCCCGACGATGCCGCCGACCCCGAGAACCTCGGTGAGGTCGCCGCCGACCTGCTCGGCGAGCTGGTCAACGAAGGCGATGTGCTCGGGCTCGCCTGGGGCCGTTCGACCATCCACATGGCGGCCGCGCTGCACCGGCTGCCGCCGTGCACGGTCGTCCAGCTGACCGGCGTCTACGACGCGGGCACCGCCGACCGCGGCTCGGTCGAGGCGGTGCGCCGCGCGGCCGACGTCGCCGGGGGTGAGGCGCACCCGATCTACGCGCCGATGCTGCTGCCCGACTCGGCGACCGCCGAGGCGCTGCGCCGGCAGACCGGCATCGCCCGCGCCTTCGACTACTTCGACAAGGTCACCGTCGCCTGCGTCTCCATCGGCTCCTGGGAGCCGGGCGTCTCCACGGTCTACGACATGCTGTCCGAGGAGGAGCGCGAGCACTACGCCTCGCTGGGCGCGGCCGCCGAGATGTCCGCGCACCTCTTCGACGCCGAGGGCCGCCGGATCGGCCGGGACCTGGGCGAGCGGTGCATCACCGTCGAGGCGGACCGGCTGCGCCGCATCCCGGAGGTCGTGGCCATCGCGGGCGGCCGGCGCAAGGCCGCGGCGATCGGCGCGGTGCTGCGCTCCGGGCTCGTGACGAGCCTGGTCACGGACACCGCGGCGGCCGACCACCTGCTGCTGGAGACCGGTCCCGGGCCGCGCCCCGCGCTGGACCGGGCGGACCCCGACGGGACGTGAGCCCCGCCGCCGGCCGGCCGTACCGCCCGGCGGTCATCGGCGGGCGGCCCGGGCGGGCCTGTGACAGCATCGGCCCATGGTGATCCGCCCCGTCCCGCGCCGCGCCGCCGCCGTCCGCGGCGCGCTGCCCGCCGGGCTGCCGCCGGTGCTCACCGGAGGTGCCACCGGCCGGGCCGGCAACGGGAGTTCGGCCGCCGCGCGGCAGGCCACCGCCGACGGCGGGCCGTTCCCGTACCCGCGGGCCTTTTCCCGGACCTTCGAGGCGGTGCTGCGATGACGGAGCCGGAGGCCGTGCCGCGGCCGCTCGCGGCGGTGCTCGACGGGCGGACGCCGCCCGGGGTACTGCCCTGGCCCGCCGACCGGCCGGTGGCCGAGGCGCTGGCCGCCGCGCGGGACGCCGGCTGGACCGGTGCGGCGCTGGACCTGGCGGGCGTCGTGGACAAGGCCGCCTTCATGGACCGGTGCGCGGCCGCGCTGCGGCTGCCCGACTGGTTCGGCCGCAACTGGGACGCGCTCGCCGACTGCCTGACCGACCTGTCCTGGTGCCCGGCCGACCGCGGCCGGCTGCTGGCCCTCACGGGCTGGCACGGCTATGCGGCCGCCGCCCCCGAGGACTGGGCCGTGGTGGAGTCGGTCCTCGCGGACGCGGTGGGCTTCTGGCGCGACACCGGCACCGGGCTCGCGGTGGTCCTGGCCAGGGGCCGGGGCCGCCGCGAAGCGCCCTGAGGCCGGGCCGGGCGGCTGCTCCGCGGCCCTCTTGGCGGATCGCACACATGGCCCAGCGGGGGCTAGGACAATCGTATGAGCCCTGGTCAGGGCCCGTATCCTGGGCTATATGCGATTCCTGAATCCGAAGAACGGCGCGCTCGAAGAGAGTTCTTCGGTGCCCTACGACCTGACCTACGACGATGTGTTCATGGTGCCCGGCCGCTCCGCCGTGGGCTCCCGCCAGGGCGTCGACCTGGCCACGCCCGACGGGACGGGAACCACGATCCCCCTCGTGGTCGCCAACATGACGGCGATCGCCGGCCGCCGGATGGCCGAGACCGTCGCCCGCCGCGGTGGCCTGGTCGTCATCCCGCAGGACATTCCGATCGACGTCGTCACCGACGTCGTGACCTGGGTCAAGCGCCGTCATCTGGTACTGGACACGCCGATCGTGCTGTCGCCGGTGGCGACCGTCGCGGACGCCCTGGCGCTGCTGCCCAAGCGGGCGCACGGCGCGGGCGTCGTCGTCGAGGGCGGCCGCCCGGTCGGGATCGTCACCGAGCACGACCTGGCCGGGGTGGACCGCTTCACCCAGGTCGCCGAGGTCATGACCAAGGACCTGCTGGTCTTCGACGCGGACATCGACCCGCGGGAGGCCTTCAACCGCCTCGACGCCGCCAACCGCAAGCTCGCGCCCGCGGTGGACGCCGACGGCATGCTGGTCGGCGTGCTGACCCGCAAGGGCGCGCTGCGCGCCACGCTGTACACCCCCGCCACCGACGCCGACGGCAAGCTGCGGATCGCGGCCGCGGTGGGCATCAACGGCGACGTGGCCGGCAAGGCCAAGGCGCTGCTGGAGGCCGGTGTGGACACGCTCGTCGTGGACACCGCGCACGGCCATCAGGAGAGCATGATCAGCGCGATCAAGGCCGTCCGGGCGCTGGACCCGCAGGTCCCGATCGTGGCGGGCAACATCGTCGCCGCCGAGGGCGTGCGCGATCTGATCGAGGCCGGCGCGGACATCATCAAGGTCGGGGTCGGGCCCGGCGCGATGTGCACCACCCGGATGATGACCGGTGTCGGCCGGCCGCAGTTCTCCGCGGTGCTGGAGTGCGCCGCCGAGGCGAAGAAGTACGGCAAGCACGTCTGGGCCGACGGCGGCGTCCGGCACCCCCGCGACGTCGCCATGGCGCTGGCCGCCGGCGCGTCCAACGTCATGATCGGCTCCTGGTTCGCCGGCACGCTGGAGTCGCCCGGCGACCTCCAGCACACCGCCGACGGCCGGCCGTACAAGGAGAGCTTCGGCATGGCCTCGGCCCGTGCGGTGCAGCGCCGGACGAGCGAGGAGTCGTCCTACGACCGGGCCCGCAAGGCGCTCTTCGAGGAGGGCATCTCGCACTCCCGGATGTTCATCGACCAGGCCCGGCCGGGCGTCGAGGACCTGATCGACTCGATCATCGCGGGCGTCCGCAGCTCCTGCACGTACGCGGGCGCGGCCACCCTGGAGGAGTTCGCCGAGAAGGCCGTGGTCGGCGTGCAGAGCGCCGCCGGCTACGCCGAGGGCAAGCCGCTGCACGACAGCTGGAACTGACGCGTCACGGGCCGCCCACGGCCCTGGGGAGCGCCTGACCGGCCCCGCACCGACCCGGTGCGGGGCCGGTTTGCGTTTCCGGGGTCTTACGGGGTTTCCTGGCGCAACGGCGCAACGATCCACCGTCCGGGTCGCCGGTGCGCAACGATCAGCCGTGGTTGCGCAAGGAACCTGCATTACGGCAGCTCAACGGCGCCCCGTAAGGTCTGCGTCAGTACGTGGAGTGGCGGAGACCGCCTGCTCGGCGGTCTCCCGCACGGGGTGCTTTCGCATGCCCGTTTCCTGACCGCCGTCGGTCGCCGTCACCTGACAGGCAGCGATGAAGGAGCCTCCCCAGTGTTGGAGCACGGCGCAGCCCCGCCCGTAGGGGCCAGCGACACCCGGCCGCCCTCTCCCGGCGGCCCCGGCGGCCTCGGCACCCGGCTGATGCGGCGCAAGCCGGTCGAGCGGCTGGTCGCCGAGGGCGGGCAGGGGCAGGGCGGTGAGCTCCGCCGTTCGATGGGCGTCTGGCAGCTGACCATGATCAGCATCGGCGCCACCCTCGGCACCGGCATCTTCGTGGTGCTCGGCAACGCGGTGCCGGCCGCCGGCCCCGCGGTCATCATCTCGTTCGTGATCGCCGGCGTCACCGCGCTGTTCTCGGCGCTGTCCTACGCCGAGCTGGCCGGCACCATCCCGGTCTCCGGTTCCTCGTACTCCTACGCCTACGCCACCCTCGGCGAGCTGGTCGCCTGGGTCTGCGGCTGGTGCCTGATCCTGGAGTACGGCGTCTCGGTCGCGGCCGTCGCGGTGGGCTGGGGCCAGTACCTCAACGAGCTGCTCGCCGGCACGTTCGGCTTCACCCTCCCCGACGCGCTGTCCCAGCCGCCCGGCGACGGCGGCTACTTCAACCTGCCGGCGCTGCTGGTGGTGCTGCTGGCCATGGCGTTCCTGCTGGGCGGCGCCAAGGAGAGCGCCCGGGCCAACACCATCATGGTGCTGGTCAAGATCGCCGCGCTGCTGCTGTTCTGCGGCGTCGCCTTCCAGGGCATCAAGTCCGGCAACTACGCCAACTTCATGCCGATGGGCATGGCCGGTGTGAGCGCCGCGGGCGCCACCCTGTTCTTCTCGTACATCGGCTTCGACGCCGCCTCCACCGCCGGCGAGGAGGCCAAGAACCCGCAGCGCGACCTGCCCCGCGCGATCATGCTGTCGCTGGTGATCGTCACCGCGCTGTACTGCCTGGTCGCGGCGATCGCCGTGGGCGCCATGCCGTGGCAGAAGTTCAAGGGCTCCGAGGCCGCGCTGGCCGGGATCATGAAGTCGGTCACCGGGCAGAGCTGGTGGGCCGTGCTGCTCGCGTTCGGCGCGGTCATCGCCATCGCCAGCGTCGTGCTGACCGTGCTCTACGGCCAGACCCGCATCCTCTTCGCGATGTCCCGCGACGGCCTGGTGCCCAAGACGTTCGCCAAGGTGCACGCCAAGAGCGGGGTGCCGCGGGTCAACACCGTGATCGTCTCGCTGTTCTGCGGCATCCTGGCCGCCGCGGTGCCGCTCGGCCAGCTGGCCGACGCCACCAGCATCGGCACGCTGTTCGCGTTCGCGCTGGTCAACGTGGCGGTGATCGTGCTGCGCCGGACCCGCCCGGAGATGAAGCGCACCTTCCGTACGCCGCTCTCCCCGCTGTTCCCGGCGATCGGCTTCCTGCTCTGCCTCTGGATGATGTACAGCCTGGAGGCGGTGACCTGGGTGGTCTTCGGTGTCTGGATGGTCGTGGGCCTTGTGGTCTACTTCGGTTACGGCTTGCGCCGCTCCCGATTGGCCACGTCAGAGAAGTGATCCACCCGCAGTGCGACTGAACGATCTCGACGAACGCATCGTCCACGCCCTCGCCGAGGACGCCCGCCGCAGCTATGCCGACATCGGCCAGGAGGTCGGGCTCTCCGCCCCGGCCGTCAAGCGCCGGGTGGACCGGCTGCGGGCCGACGGTGCGATCACCGGCTTCACCGTACGGGTGGACCCGGCCGCGCTCGGCTGGGAGACCGAAGGGTTCATCGAGATCTACTGCCGCCGGAACACCTCGCCCGAGGCGATCCACCGCGGCCTGTCGCGCTACCCGGAAGTGGCGTCCGCCTCCACCGTCACCGGTGAGGCGGACGCCCTGGTCCAGGTCTTCGCGTCCGACATGCGGCACTTCGAGCGGGTCCTGGAGCGGATCGCGGGCGAGCCGTTCGTGGAACGGACCAAGTCCGTGCTGGTGCTCTCCCCGCTGCTCCGCCGGTACGGCTCGGGCGCGCCCCGCTAGCCTCTCGGAGGTCGGGCGCCGGGGTGCCCGGAGCGTGCGCGGGTCCGCAGGCCGGCCACCGTGGCGGTCCCGGCCACCAGCACCACGCCCGCCGCGATCCGGTACCCCAGCGCGGTGGCCTCGGTGAACGCGGTGGTCACCGCCGCGCCGTGCCCGGTGCCCGCGGCGAACCGCACCGACAGCACGGTCCCCACCACGGCGATCCCCAGCGCCGCCCCCAACTCCCGTGCGGCGCCCTGGAGTCCGGAGCCCATGCCCGACCGGTGGGCCGGCACCGACGCCACGATCGCATGCGACAGCGTCGGCATCGTCAGCCCCGCACCCACCGACATCACCAGCAGGTACACCAGGTACAGCGGATACGGCGTGCCGGCATCGGCGGTGGACATCAGCAGCAGGCCCACCGCGATCAGCCCCAGCCCCGCACCCACCGCCGTGGCCTCACCGGCCCGGTGCGCCCAGCGCCCTTGCGGCCGCAGCGGTCGCCCAGCGCACCGGCGGGGATCAGCAGCCCCGCGAAGACCAGGACGTAGATGTCGACGATCCACAGCAGCTGGGCGGCGGACGGATGCAGTCCGCTCGCCGCCATCCGGGGGATCGCGAGGTTCATCGCGGCCACCAGCGACTGCGCGACCAGCACGCAGACGCACATCGCGGCCGTCACCGCACGCCGCCGGCCGGGGCCGGCCGCGGGTCTGCGGAGCGCATCCGAGGAAGAGGACTCAGACAGGGTCGAGGTCATGGGCGGGACGCTAGGGTCGCCGTGGATTAACCTCAAATGCAAGGTGTGCACTCCATGATTGCGCGAAACGCAAACATCGACCTCAACCTGCTGACGGCCCTCGACGCACTGCTCGAAGAAGAGAGCGTGACCGCGGCCGCCGACCGCCTCGGGCTCTCCGGGCCGGCCATGAGCCGCGCCCTCGGCCGGATCCGCCGCACCCTCGGCGACCCCGTCCTGGTCCGCGCCGGCCGCCACATGGTCCCCACCCCGCGCGCCCTGGAGATCAGGGCCGAGGTGCGCCGGCTGGTGGACGCCGCGCACGGCGTGCTCGCCCCCGCCGCCCCCGCCGACCCGGCACAGCTGGCCCGGGCCTTCACCATCAGCGCCAACGACCTCCTCGTCACCGCCGTCGGCCCGCGCCTGGTCGCCCGGGTCGCCGAGGAGGCCCCGCAGGTCGTGCTGCGCTTCCTCGGCGAGAGCCACGTCGACCTGCCGCTGCTCCGGGACGGCGCCGCCGACCTGGAACTCGGGGTGATCGACAGCACCGAGCCGGAGATCCGTTCCGAGGAATTGTTCACCGACCGCGGGGTCGCGGTGGTCCGCGACGGCCACCCGCTCACCGAGGGCCGGCTCACCGCCCGCCGCTACGCCGCCGCGCCGCACCTCAACTTCACCCGCCGCGGCCGGCTCACCGGCCCCATCGACACCGCGCTGGCCGCCCTCGGACTGCGCCGCAAGGTGATCGCCACCGTTCCCACCTTCGCCGCCTCGCTGATGATGGTCCGCGACACCGACGCGGTCGGTTTCGCCAATGAGGTGATCGCCGCCTCGACGGTCCGCGCCCTGGGCCTGCGCACCCTGCCCATCCCGCTCGACCTGCCCTCCATGAGCATGGCGATGGCCTGGCACCCCCGCCAGGAGGCGGACGCCGGCCATGTCTGGCTGCGCGGAGTCGTCCGCCGGGTGGTCGGGGAAACGATCGCCGCCGGACCCCCGCCGGAGGCCCGATGACCACCCGCGCAACGAATCGCCGCGGAGGCGCTTGAACGCGCAATGAATCGTCCGGCCGCGCGCAACGGTGGCGCCTTGTCCGGAATCGTCACCGGCCCGTACCGTCATTGCGTCCCGCCCGAACCGTTCGCCGAGGGGTCCCATGACATCGCTGCACACCGCCCTGCTCCAGAGTTCGGGCCGGCCCGGCGATGTCGCCCACAATCTGCGGGTGCTCGAGGACGCGGCCCGCGCGGCCGCCGCGCAGGGCGCCGGACTGCTCGCCGCGCCCGAGATGTTCCTCACCGGCTACGCCATCGGCGCGGACGTGCCAGGGCTCGCCGAGGCCGCCGACGGCCCGTCCGCGGACGCCGTCGCCCGGATCGCCGCGGATCACGGCCTGGCGATCGCCTACGGCTTCCCCGAGCGGGACGGCGACACGGTCTACAACGCGGTCCAGCTGATCGACGCCCGGGGCGAGCGCCTCGCCACGTACCGCAAGACCCACCTCTTCGGCTGCTTCGAACGCGAGTGGTTCACGCCGGGCGACCGGCCGGTCGTCCAGGCCGAGCTCGGTGGCCTCCGCGTCGGCCTGATGATCTGCTACGACGTGGAGTTCCCGGAGAACGTCCGGGCGCACGCGCTGGCCGGCACCGACCTGCTGCTGGTGCCCACCGCGCAGATGCACCCGTTCCAGTTCGTCGCGGAATCGCTGGTCCCGGTCCGCGCCTTCGAGAACCAGATGTACATCGCGTACGTCAACCGCACCGGTCCGGAAGGGGAGTTCGAGTTCGTCGGGCTCTCCACGCTCGTCGGCCCGGACGGCGTCCCCCGGGCCCGCGCAGGGCGCGGCGAGGAGCTGGTCTGTGCCGCCGTCGACCCGGCCTTCCTCGCCGCCTCCCGCGAGACCAACCCCTACCTGAGCGACCGCCGCCCGGAGCTCTACGGGTCCCTCCTCTGACCCTCCCCCCACCGCCCCGCCCCGCCCCGCCTTCAGCTTTCCCCGCAAGGAGTCCGTACCCCATGACGTCCACGGTGCCCCCCGCCGTCCCGCACACCGAAGCGCAGCCGCCGATCACCATGTTCGGCCCGGACTTCCCGTACGCGTACGACGACTTCCTCGCCCACCCGGCGGGCCTCGGCCAGATACCGGCGACCGAGCACGGCACCGAGGTCGCGATCATCGGCGGCGGCCTCTCCGGCATCATCACCGCCTACGAGCTGATGAAGATGGGCCTCAAGCCCGTCGTGTACGAGGCGGACCAGATCGGCGGCCGGCTGCGCACCGTCGGCTTCGACGGCTGCGAGGAGAGCCTCAACTGCGAGCTGGGCGCGATGCGCTTCCCGCCGTCCTCGACGGCGCTGCAGCACTACATCGACATGGTGGGCCTGACGACCAAGCCGTTCCCCAACCCGCTCGCCGAGTCGACCCCGTCGACCGTCGTCGACCTCAAGGGCGAGTCGCACTACGCCGAGACGGTCGACGACCTGCCGCAGGTCTACCGGGACGTCGCCGCCGCCTGGAACAAGTGCCTGGACGAGGGCGCCGACTTCTCCGACATGAACCAGGCCATGCGCGAGCGCGACGTACCGCGCATCCGCGAGATCTGGGCGAAGCTCGTCGAGAAGCTGGACAACCAGACCTTCTACGGCTTCCTCTGCGACTCCGACGCCTTCAAGTCCTTCCGCCACCGCGAGATCTTCGGCCAGGTCGGCTTCGGCACCGGTGGCTGGGACACCGACTTCCCGAACTCCATCCTGGAGATCCTGCGCGTCGTCTACACCGAGGCCGACGACCACCACCGCGGCATCGTCGGCGGCTCCCAGCAGCTGCCGCTGCGCCTGTGGGAGCGCGAGCCGGCCAAGATCGTGCACTGGGCGCCGGGCACCTCGCTGTCCAGCCTGCACGACGGCACGCCCCGCCCGGCCGTGACCCGGCTGCACCGCACCGCCGGCAACCGCGTCACCGTCACCGACGCCTCCGGCGACATCCGCTCCTACAAGGCGGTCGTCTTCACCGCCCAGTCGTGGATGCTGCTGTCCAAGATCGCCTGTGACGACGAGCTGTTCCCGATCGACCACTGGACGGCGATCGAGCGCACCCACTACATGGAGTCGTCCAAGCTCTTCGTCCCCGTCGACCGGCCGTTCTGGCTGGACAAGGACGAGGAGACCGGCCGCGACGTGATGTCCATGACGCTGACCGACCGGATGACCCGTGGGACCTACCTGCTGGACAACGGCCCCGACCAGCCGGCCGTCATCTGCCTCTCGTACACCTGGTGCGACGACAGCCTCAAGTGGCTGCCGCTGGACGCCAACGAGCGGATGGAGGTCATGCTGAAGTCGCTCGGCGAGATCTACCCGAAGGTCGACATCCGGAAGCACATCATCGGCAACCCGGTCACCGTCTCCTGGGAGAACGAGCCCTACTTCATGGGCGCGTTCAAGGCCAACCTGCCCGGCCACTACCGCTACCAGCGGCGGCTGTTCACCCACTTCATGCAGGACCGCCTCCCCGAGGACAAGCGCGGCATCTTCCTCGCCGGCGACGACATCTCCTGGACCGCCGGCTGGGCCGAGGGCGCCGTCCAGACCGCGCTGAACGCGGTGTGGGGCGTGATGCACCACCTCGGCGGCTCGACGGACGCCACCAACCCGGGCCCGGGCGACGTGTACGACGAGATCGCCCCGGTCGAACTGCCGGAGGACTGACCCCCGGTACCTCCCACCGGGAGCCCCCCACGAGCCCGCGCGGGCGGCCGGTCAGACCCCGGCCGCCCGCGCCGCCGTGTACACCTCCGCCGCGAGGTCCTTGAGCTCCTCGGCGTCCCGGGCGTGGCCCCTGCAGATCGATCAGGATCTCCTCCACGCCCACCGCGGCGTGCGCGGCGAGATCCTCGACGATCTGCGCCACGCTGCCCTGGAACGGCCGGCGGTCCGGGCCCTCGTACGGAGCGCCGGTGTGCGCGGTGTTCACCCGCAGCACGCTCTGCACCGGCTCCTCGCGGCCCCGTTCGGCGGCCACCTCCTGCAGCCGCTTCCACTGCGCGGCGAGCTGCTCCGCACCCGTGCCGACCGGCATCCAGCCGTCCGCCCGGTCCACCAGCCGGCGCAGCGCCCGCGGGCTGTTGGCGGGCAGCAGGATCGGCAGCGGCCCCGTCGGCTTGGGCCCGACCTCGGACGGGGCGAGGGTGGTCAGCTCCCCCGCGTACGCCACCGGGTCCGGGCCCCACACCGCGCGGCAGACGTCGATCAGCTCGTCGAGGACCTGCCCGCGCCGTGCGAACGGGGCGACCGCGGCGGCCGCGTACTCGTCCAGCGACCAGCCGGTACCCAGGCCCGCGACCACCCGGCCGCCGCTCGCCGCGTCCAGCGAGGCCAGCTGGCGGGCCAGCTGGAACGGCACGTGCAGCGGGGCGACCAGCACGCTCGTGCCCAGCCGGGCCCGCCGGGTGGCGCCCGCGGCCAGTGCCAGCGTCACCAGCGGGTCGGCGACCGAGCGGTACTGATCGGGCCAGGGCAGCCCCGGGATGCCGTAGAGGCCCTGGGTGGCGGGCTCCGGGAACAGGATCCGCTCGAAGACCCACAGGCTCTGATAGCCGGTCTCCTCCGCGGCCCGGGCCACGTCGGGAACGTCCCGTCCGATGTCGTACTGCCGCATCTGGGGAAGGCTCAGACCGAGTCGGATGGCCATGCGGCGCACTCCTTGGTGCCGGTGGGGGTGTCAGGTGTCGCGTCGGTGCCGTTCCCTTGTTCGTGCCCCCTTCAACTTACCGATGTGGCAAGGGAGTTCGCGCCGCGGGACCTACGGCGGGCAGCGGGCGGGCTCAGCCGGGCAGCGGGGTCAGCAGCATCCGGCCCACCAGGCCGACGCCGGCGTCCAGCCGCTCGGTGAACTCCTCCGTCACCTCCGGCAGCCGGCGCACGCTCCACAGGGCCCGGGCCGCCACCCAGGCGCCGTCCCGGGCCTTGTCCAGGCTCCAGGAACCGATCAGATGGGTCAGCGGATCGGCGATGTCGAGCAGATCGGGGCCGGGCATCAGCTGCTCGCGGATCCGCTCCTCCAGGCTCGTCAGCACCCCGCCCACCCGGTCGAAGTCGCCCTCCAGCGCCGCCGGTTCGCAGCGCAGCGCCCGGCAGGTGTCCAGCACGGCGAGCGCGAGGTCGTGGCCGATGTGCGCATTGATCCCGGCCAGTGCGAACTGCAGCGGGTGCACGCCGGGGTGGCGGCGCAGCTGGAACAGCGGGCGCCAGCAGGCCGGCGGCCGCAGCCCGGCGGCCGCGGCGTCCACCGCGGCGAAATAGCGCCGGGCGAACCGGACGTCCAGCTCCCCGGCGGCCGCCGGGTCCCGGAAGGCCCCGTCACCGAGGCGTCGCGCCACCGCCTCGGTGACGGTCAGGTACACGCCGTTGAAGACCGCCACCCCGTCCCCGGCGGGCAGCGCCGCGTCCAGCGCCCGCATCCGCGCCAGCACCCCGGCCACGTCGCCGGGCGGCTCCTGACGGGGCGCCGCGGTGCCGATCCGACCCGGTTCGCCGGATTCCTGAATAGTCGTCATCCGCCCAGCGTGACAGCTGCCTCGGTGAAATCCGCGTTTCCCGGGCGGCGTTGACCGGAACGGGGTAATAATCGGCGCGCCCTCTTGTGGCTCTCCGGAGAGCCACAAGAGCGGCAACGGCCTTTGAGAAACCCCTGTCCTTTCGCGTTCCAGGAAGCACCGCGGTGAACGTGGTGCAGAATTCCGGAGGTTGGCGCATGTCCCGAAGACATATCCCCGCACTCACCGCCCCGCTCCTGGCCATAGCGGCGCTGCTGACCGCAGCCGCTCCCGCCCCGGCCGCCCAGGCCGTCCCCGCCGACAAACCGCGGGTGCTGTCGAACTGGACCCAGACCGGCGCGGCCAGCTACACCCAGTGGGCCGCCGCCCGGGACCACCGGTCGAAATGGGCCGCGTACCGCTTCAACTGGAACACCGATTACTGCTCGAAGTCGCCGGACAACCCCCTCGGCTTTCCCTTCCACCTCCGCTGTGCGCGCCATGACTTCGGCTATCGCAACTACAAGCAGTTGGGCACCTTCAAGGCGAACAAGGCCCGGCTGGACAAGGCGCTGTACGAGGACCTGAAGCGGGTCTGCGGCGGCTACTCGGGTGCCCGCAAAGCCTCCTGCAAGGCCCTGGCCTGGACGTACTACCAGGCGGTCAAGAAGTACGGCCACTGAGGCCCGGGGCGCCCGGGGACCTCGTGGTACGGCGGAGCGCAGCTCCCGGGGGTGTCCTTCCCCCGGTCCTGGCCGTACGACGAGGTCCCCCGTCCGGCGGCGTGCCCGCGCACGGCAGCGGCGGCCGGGGCGTCGGCGCGGTTTGTCCTGACGCAGTCGTTCGACTTGAATCACCTCGGCTCTGTGACGTGCAGGGCGTCGCGGAAGTGGAGAGTGATCATGGCCGGCTTCGGGTGGAAGCTTCATGGGGACGGGCGGCACCTGAATCCGGGGGAGGTGGTCCGGCCCGGCGAGCGCCTGACGTGGGGCCGCACCCTCGCGCTCGGCGCCCAGCACGTCGTGTCGATGATCGGCGCGTGTTTCGTCGCCCCCGTGCTCATGGGCCTGGACCCCAGCCTCGCCCTGATGGCCTCGGGCGTGGCCACGGTGCTGTTCCTGGTGATGACCCGCGGACGCATTCCCAGCTACCTGGGGTCGTCGCTCTCCTTCGTCGGGGTGTCCGCCGTGATCGCCGGTCAGGGCGGGAATGCCGGCACGCTGACGGGTGCGATGCTCGTGGTCGGTGCCACTCTGGCGGGCTGCGGGATCGTCATTCACCTCCTCGGCGCCCGGGTGATCCACGCGGTTCTTCCGCCCGTGGTGACCGGCGCGGTCGTGATGCTCATCGGCTTCAATCTCGCCCCGGTGACGGCGTCCGTCTATTGGCCGCAGGACCAATGGACGGCCCTGGCGACCATGTTGTTCACTGGTCTCGCCCTCGTTGTCCTGCGCGGGTTCTGGTCGCGTATCGCCATTTTCCTGGGCCTGGTTTTCGGATACGTCCTGTCCTGGGTTCTCGACCGCACCGCGGGAATGATTCATTCGGCCAATGGGGCGGGGAAGATCACCGACCATTGGCGCATCGACTTCTCCGGTGTGGAGAAGGCCGATTGGATCGGACTTCCGACTTTCCACGCCCCGAACTTCTCGGCCTCCGCAATTCTCGTGGCGCTGCCCGTCCTGGTGGCGCTGGTCGCGGAGAACGCCGGACACGTCAAGGCGGTCGGGGAAATGACCGGCGACCCCCTTGAGGACAAGATGGGAATGGCCATCGTCGCCGACGGCACGGCCACCGTCCTCTCCACCGCGGTCGGTGGCCCCGCCACCACGACGTACGCCGAGAACATCGGCGTGATGGCGGCCACCCGGGTCTACTCCACCGCCGCCTACTCCGCCGCGGCGGCCTTCGCGGTGCTGTTCGGCCTGTGCCCGAAGTTCGGTGCGATGGTGGCCGCGATCCCCGGTGGGGTGCTGGGCGGCATCACGGTCATCCTCTACGGCATGATCGGCCTGCTGGGTGCCCAGATCTGGATCCGGAACGGGGTGGACTTCACCGTGCCGCTGAACCTCATCCCCGCGGCGGCCGGCATCATCATCGCCGTCGGAGGCGTCTCGCTGAAGTTCACGCCGCACTTCGAACTCAGCGGCATCGCCCTCGGGACGCTCATCGTGCTGACCGGCTACCACTCCCTGCGCTGGCTCTCCCGGGCCGCCGGCCAGCGCCGGATGCCGCTCCTCGACGCGGGGACCAGCGGCTACGACGGATCCGCCGACCGGAACGACGAAGAGGCGCCGTAAAGGTCCGGGGCCGTACCGGGCCGTCGGGTGCCGCACGGAGGTCCGGCACCGGAACCGGGCCCGAAAGAGGGGAGTTAGCTCCCCTGTGTCCGCGGTGTGCCTCGGGGGATGCTTGATCCACCTTCCGCTGACAGGAAACGAGGCGACGATGAACGAGCATGGTGCCGAGGTGGGCCTCAGGCCCGGCTGGGGCGGATCCGCCGCCCTGTTATGGCGAGGCGTGGTGCTGAGCGGACTGGCGCTGGCCGAGGTCCTGCTCCTGGTCTGGGTGACCCTCGTGGTCGCCCTGGCCTGCGTCGGCGTCGGGGTCCCGCTGCTGCCCGGGGCGCTGGACACCGTGCGCGCCGACGCGCGGCTCCAGCGCAGGCTCGCGCTGGGGTGGACCGGGGTGCGGGTGCCCGAGCCGTACGCGCCCGAACCGCCCGGTCAGGCCCGGCTGCCGGGTCTGCGCCGGGTGCACCGGATGATCGGCGATCCGGCCACCTGGCGTGATCTGCTCTGGCTGCTGGTCAACCCCTGCATCGGACCGGTTCTGGCGCTGCTGCCCGCGGTGGCCCTGGTGCACGGGCTGTTCGGGCTGATCCTGCCGTTCATCTGGCAGCCGGTGGTGGAGAGTTGGGACAACACCTGGTTCCTCTTCCTGCCGGTCGCGAGCCTGCCCGCGGCGATCGGGGCGGCCGCCCTGGGCGTCGTGGAGATCGTGGTCTCGCTGCGCTACCTGCCCCGGCTGATGCTGCCGCTGCACGGCCGCTGGGTGCGTGCCGTACTGGGGACCTCCCGGACCGTGTTATCGGCCCGCGTCGACCACCTGACGCACTCACGGTCGGACGCGATGCGCATGCAGGCCGGGGAGATCCGCCGCATCGAGCGGGACCTGCACGACGGAGCGCAGGTGCGGCTGGTCGCCCTCGGCATGACGCTCTCGGCGGCCGAGTCCCTGCTGGAGGAGAACCCGCAGGCGGCGCGCGCCCTGCTCCTGGCGGCCAAGCAGGACTCCACCAAGACGCTCAACGAGATCAGGGACCTGGTCAACGGCGTCCACCCGCCGGTGCTCGCCGACCGCGGCCTGGTCGACGCGGTCCGCACCCTCGCCCTCGGCATCCCGCTGAAGATCCAGGTCACCGGTTCCCTGCCGGGGCGGCTGCCGGAGCCGGTCGAGTCCGCCGCGTACTTCTCCATCGCCGAACTCCTCGCCAACGTCACCAAGCACGCGGGGGCCCGCGAGGCGCACGTCGACATCCGGCACGCCGACGGTGCGCTGCGCGTCGCGGTGCACGACAACGGCGCGGGAGGGGCCGACCTGAAGAAGGGCAACGGTCTGAAGGGGGTCGAACGCCGGCTGGCGGTCTTCGACGGGCCCCTCGCGATCACCAGCCCCGACGGCGGCCCCACCACGGTGGCCTTCGAGATCCCCTGCGACCTCGCCGACCCGGCCGACGACCGAGCGGCGACGAGGTGACACATCGAGCCACGGGGAGCAGCCCCTGCGTACCGCGGGGGGTGCTCCCCGCCGGCCCGAGGGAGAAGGGTGGCATGCAGATGGCGTTACCTCGGTGGGGAGTCGTCCGTACGGCACGGTGGGCCGTCGGCGATCCGGAACGGGCGGTCCGCGGCTGGCTGGTCGTCGTCGGTCTGGCGGTCTTCTTCGGCACCGTGGTCCGGTCGTTCGGCGTGGCCGGCCGGTTCGGGCCCCCGGCGGCGCTGCTGGCACTGGTCACCGGTGCCCTCGCCACGGCCTGCGGGGCGCGCCTGCGGCACCTGGCGACGCTCGCCTGGGGCGGGGGGCTGGCGGCGCTCGGCGCTCTGGTGACGCCGGGCACCGCCCCGGCCGCCGCGGCGGTGGCCATGGTGGGCCTGGTGCTGGGCCTGGACCTGCTCCCCGCCCACGTGCGCCGCTACCGCCAGGAGAGCACGCGCGGGTACCGTCCCGCCGCGGCGCTCACCCTCGTGGCCGGCACCTCCGGGCGGGCCGTGGTGCGCAGCGCCGGCCTGCTGCTGCTGACCGCGGCCGGGCTCGCGGTGACCGGGGTCCCGGCACTGCCCTCGGTCGCGCTCGGGGCGGCGGTGGTGGCCGTGGTGGCGGCGGTGACGGCGACCGTCGCGGTGCCCGCCGCGCTCGTGCTCGGCGACCGGTGCCGCCGCACCGCTCCGCGCCGCGCGCCCCGCCGGGCGGAGTCCTCCCGGGCGTCCCGGCTGCACCGGGCGGTGCTCGGCCGGGTGACGGACCGTGCGGCGGCCGGCCTCGTCCTCACCGCCGGGCTGCTCGCCCTCCTCGCCGGGGCATCGGCCCACGTGGCCTCCGGTGCGCCGTGGCCGTGGTCGGCCCAGGGAGCGGTCCTGCTGGTCCTCACCGCGGCCGGCGCGGCGCTCGCCCTGCGGTCCTGGGTGCTCGGTCCGCTGGTCGTCCTGTCCCAGGCCCTGGTGATCTCCGTGACGTGGGCGGTGCTCGGCGGCCCGCCGGCCGGCCAGGGCCCGCCGGCGGGCGCACCGGTGGCCGCCTGGCTGGTGCTGTCGGCGCTCGTCCTGCCCCGGTACGTCCGGGCGACGGGACGGATCCGGGAGAACCGGCGGCTGGGCATGCCGGCCGGCGCCGCCGCCCAGGACGGCTGCTGCCGCGCCGGGTTGCCGCTCGCCGCGGTGGCCGCCGTAGTGGTGGCGGCCGGCTGGCTCCCGGCTGCCGGGCCGATGGCCGGGTTGCGGTCGGCGGCCGTGGTGGCCGCGGTCTCCGCCGTCGCCGTCGAACTGCTCGTCGGCGTGGTCGCCCTGCCCGCCTGGTGCGCCTGGCGCGGGACGTACGGGGACTGCGGGGAGTCGGGCAGCGGCCCGGCGGGCTTCCTCGGGCGGATCACGGGCCGGTCCGCCGCACCGCGCCCCGACCGGCTGCTCTCCGGACGGACCCGGCCCGAGTACCCGGTGGGCGGGCCGACGGCCGTGCTCAGCCGTTCGTCAGTCCCGCGTCAGCGCGCTTGAGCATAGTGAGCAGGACCACGCCGGCAGGCGAGAGGACGAGGGGCGGCCCATGAGTAACCCGTTCGACGACACAGAAGGAACCTTCCACGTGCTGGTCAACGACGAGAACCAGCACAGCTTCTGGCCGGCGTTCGCCGAGGTCCCCGAGGGCTGGCGGCCGGTGCTCTCCTCGGTGACCCGGCAGGAGGCCGCCGGTTACGTCGAGGAGCACTGGACGGACCTGGACCCCGCCCGTCTCGGTTCCCGGGGAGCCTGACGACGTGCCGGACGCGACGGCGGCCATCGAGGTCGAGGGACTGCGCAAGAGCTACCAGGGCGTCGAGGTGCTGCGCGGCGTGGACCTGCGGGTGCCGGCCGGCAGCGTACTGGGACTGCTCGGTCCCAACGGCGCGGGGAAGACCACCACCGTGCGCGTGCTCAGCACCCTCGTGCGGCACGACGCCGGCACCGTGCGGGTCGCCGGGTACGACGTGGCGGGCGAGGCCCGGCAGGTGCGGCGCCGGATCGGACTGTCGGGCCAGTACGCCGCGGTCGACGAGCAGTTGACCGGCTGGGAGAACCTGACGCTGCTCGGGCGGCTGCTCGGGATGGGCCGCCGGGACGCCCGGGCCCGGGCCGGGGAACTGCTGGAACGCTTCGGTCTGGGCGCGGCGGCCGGACGGCCGCTCAGCACCTACTCCGGCGGGATGCGCCGGCGCCTGGACCTGGCCAGCACCCTGGTGGGCTCGCCCGAGGTCATCTTCCTCGACGAACCCAGCACCGGCCTCGACCCGGCCAGCCGGATCGCGCTGTGGGACGTGATCAGGGAACTCGTGGCGCAGGGCGTCACCGTCCTGCTGACCACGCAGTACCTGGAGGAGGCCGACCAACTGGCCGACCACATCTCGGTGATCGCGGACGGCGTGGTGGTGGCCGAGGGCACCGCGGACGCGCTCAAGCGCAAGGTCGGGCAGGAGCGGCTGGAGATCACCCTCGCCGACGCCGCGGGCCTGGCCGCGGCACGCCGGACCCTGCGCACCGTGGTGACCGGCGAACTGACGGAGGACGCACAGCGCGGCGTACTCGGATGGCAGCTCGACGACGGACTCGCCGGGATCGCCGCCGCCGCGTCCGCGCTCCACGAGGCCGGGATCGAGGTGGCCGACTTCGCGCGGCGGCGGCCCTCGCTGGACGACGTGTTCCTCGGCCTGACCGGCCGGCAGGCCGTCGACGGGCAGGGGTGACCGGGGCCGTGGCGGAAGCCCCCGTGTGCCGGGTGTGGTGGTCCCCGGCCGTCGACGATCCGGCTGCCCGGGCCCTGCTCGACGCGGACGAGCGGGCCCGCCGCGAACGGCTGCACCGGGCGGCGGACCGGGCCCGTCTGACGACCGGACGGGCGCTGATCAGGACGGTGATCGGCCGGCTCACCGGGACGCCGCCGCAACGGGTGGTGTTGCACCGGCGGTGCCGGCACTGCGGCGGTCCGCACGGCAAGCCGTTCGTGCCCGGTGCCGGGGTGCGCTTCTCGCTCGCCCATGCCGGCGGCCGGGTGGTACTCGCCGTCACCGAGGGCCCGGAGCCGGGGGTGGACGTCGAGCGGGTCCCCGCCCGGTCCGTGCGGCGGCTGGCCCCGCGGGTGCTGGCCGAGGACGAGTTCCGCGCGTTCCAGGCGCTTCCCGACCACCGGCGGAACGTGGCCTACGCGGTGTACTGGACGCGGAAGGAGGCCCTGCTGAAGGCGGTCGGGCTGGGCATCGTCGTGCCCAAGCGCGACATCACCGTCTCCGGCCCGGGCCGTCCCGCGGCGCTGGTGGAGTGGCGGGGACCGTACGCCGCCGGGCCGTTCGCCCTGTTCGACCTGGAGCCGGGCCCCGGGTACGCCGGGGCGCTGGCGGTGCGCGGCCGCTCGGTGCGGGTCGAGGAGCGGTTCCTGGAGCACCCTCTCGACGACGGCCGGGAGGCGGTCGGGCGTACGCCGGCCGCCTCCCTGACGACGCCTGGCGTCAGCCGACCGTCAACTCCCTTGAATTGCAAAGATTCTGACGCGACATCATGACGCCGACGTCTGGGGCAGACGCGCGTCGATGGCCACGTCCTGGGTGAGGATCGCCCGTTGCAGGCTCCGCAGTTTCCGGCCCGGTTCGACGCCGAGTTCGTCCTGCAGCCAGGAGCGGACCCGCTGGAAGGTGGCGAGGGCCTCCTGCTGCCGCCCGGAACGGTAGAGCGCGACCATCAGCAGCTCGGTCAGCCGCTCGCGTTCGGGGTGTTCCAGGGCGAGTTGCTCCAGCCCGTTCACCACGCGGTAGCCGCCGCCGACCAGCTTGGCCTCGTAGAGGTCCTCAAGGGTGCTCAGGCGCTGGCTGGCCAGCCGGCTCATCTGGTTCTGGCAGCGCAGGCCGCCCAGTACGTCCAGCAGCGCGTCCCCGCGCCACAGGGCGAGCGCCTGCTCCAGTACGGCGACGGCCTCGTCGGGCGCGTGCGGGAGCAGGGCCGCCCCCTGCGCGGCGAGCGTGTCGAACCGGTGGGCGTCGACCCGGGCCGGCGGGACGTCCAGCAGGTAGCCGTTGGCCGAGGTGCGCACCATCAGGGTGCCCGGCGTCCCGGTGATCCGTTCCAGAGCGTCGCGCAGGCGGTGGACCCCGGCCTGCAGCGCGTTCTTCGGGTTCTTCCAGGGCCGGTCGGTGAGGAGTTCGTCGATGAGGAAGTCGATGGAGACGACCTCTCCGGCGGAGAGGGCGAGCACGGCGAGCAGGGCCCGGGCACGGTTGGGCCCGACGCCGTAGGACTTCCCCCGATGGGCGACTTGTAAGGGGCCCAGTAATCCGACCGACACCTCGCCCGTGTCCATGTTGTCCCCGTTCAGGATGTGCGGAGCCATCTGTCTTCCATTCTTCTTCTCCCGGTGGTCAGCGTTCGGCGCCTGCTCCCTGTACTCGGCATTCGGCGTCTTCCCCTGTACTCACTTCGGCGTCGCCGGACGGGCGCAAACGCGTGATCCCGCCTGGTCGTTGCGGGTGCAGAACGGCGCATGCGTGGGCATGCGACCAAGAACCACTACTTCCCCCGGAAAAACGGACGGGAGAATTCCGTGCGAGGGGCGATGAGGTCAGGCTCGCGAACGAGCGAGCCTCCGGGAGATTCCCCACTGGACAACGGTCCGGCATTGCTGCATGAGCTGGTCCCCCCTGGGCCTGAGCTGCTGACCATCACCGTGCGCGTACTACGTGCTGAGCGTGGGTCCATGCTTTTCGGCCACGCCAAGCTAACACACGCCGTACTGGTCAGTGATATCGCGCGAGAGGTGCTTTTGCCTTCCCCTTACGGAAAATTCCGGGGCCGGGCGCCGCCCGGGGTGCCGGGCCGGACCGGTCCGGCCGGGCCCGGGGAAGGCGCGGGGCGGCGGACCCGTACGGGCCCGGGCGAGGGCGCCGGCGCCCCGTACGGCGGGGAGGTTGCGGAAGGGTGGATTCTCCTTGGCCGCGGCCTTTCCTCGTCGCGCGGAGAGAAAAGACGCGTGATGGCTCGAAATGGGCCGGTGCACGGCCTGGATGCCGGATGCTCACCCGGGGAATACCACCGGCCGTTGATCGGCGCGGTCAGTGCCCAGTCAGTGCCTCGTCAATCGGCGCGATTACTTTGGGGCCCGTTCCCCGCACCCAATTCGGGGACAGTCGGGCTCGAAAGGAGTCGGCGGGCTGTGACCTCAATAGCAGAGGTATCCACGCACTGGCCGTCACCGGTTTCCCTCGCGGAGCGTCAGCACGACCTGGGACTCTCGGACGCGGAACTGCGCCGCTACATCCGGGGGTTCGGACTTTCCCGGATCTGCTGGGACGAGGAGGTCCCGGAGAAGGAGTTGCTCCTCTCCGCCCTGGAGAAACTGCCGTCGCTGCGGGGTGCGGAAGAGCGGGTGCGTTTCCTGATACGCGCCAGGACCTTGCGTGCGCCGTCGCCGTATCCGCACAGCGTGCTCCAGGAGATACGGCGCGAGGCCGGGCTGCGGCACGCCCGCACCTTCGCGTTGACCGAGCACGCCTGCGCCTCCGGCCTGCTGGCGGTGGAGGTCGCGGGGACGCTGCTTGCGGAGGAGGGCGACCCCGAGGCGCTCGCGCTGATCCTGACCGGGGAGAAGGCGCCGACCCGGGAGACCCAGTTCGTGCCCGGCGTGGGCCCCACCGGAGAGGCGACCGCCGCCGTACTGGTGGCGGCGTCCGGGACCAGGGACCGGGTCCGCGGCTTCGCCACCCGGACCGTGTCCACCGGCCATCCGAAGATGGTGATGACGCCGGAGGCGGCCCGGGCCTTCCGCGGGATGTACGCCGACGTCCTCACCGAGGTCATCGACGAGGCGGTCGGCGTCGCCGGGCTGACCATGGACGGGATCGCCCTGGTGCTGCCGCACAACGTGAACCGGGTCGCGTGGACGAGGCTCGCGGACCGGCTGGGCACCCGCACCGAACGGGTGCTCCTGGACAACGTCCCGCGCACCGGGCACTGCTTCGGGGCCGACCCGTTCGTCAACTACGTCACGGCCTGCGAGCTGGGCAGGCTCCGCCCCGGTGACCACTACCTGATGGTGGCCGTCGGGCTCGGGGCGTGCTTCGCCGCGATGGTCGTGGAGCACTGAGCACCCCGGGTGTACGGGGAGGACGGAGATGCGGTGGAGGAGAACTTCAGCCGGCGGCTGAAGACCGCGGTGGCCGGTGACCCGGGGGCGTCCCTGGTGTTCCTGGGCAACTTCGAGGTCGAGGAGGAGTGGGCCGTCGGCGAGACCGGACTGCCCCGGCTCTCGTCGGCCGGCAACAGCGCCGTGGTCAACCGCATGGAGGAGTTCGCGCTGCTGCTGGGCGACGCCGACGACCACGTCGTCCTCAAGTCCCGGCCCGACGAGGACTACCTGGACCACCTGCGCGGGCTGGGCCTGGCCCTGCCCACCGTGCACGTGGTGGCCGACCAGCGGCCGGACCACATGGTCACCCGGGACGCCCTGGCGGACGACGCGCTGATCGCCACCCTCGGACAACTGGCGGACCGGGGCGCGCTGCTGGCCCCGCACGGGGTCTCCGCCCTGGAGGAGGACCTCGCCGCCCGGGCCGGGATCCCGCTGGCCGCCCCGCCGGCACCGCTGTGCAAGGCCGTCAACAGCAAGGTCTACAGCCGGCGCGCCGCGGACGCGGCCGGGCTGCGGCAGCCGCGCGGCTGGGCCTGCGAAACGCTCGACGAACTCGACGCCGTGCTGCCGCACGCCGCCGAACTGTGCGGGCGCGGCGTCCCCTTGATGGTCAAGGAGGCGTTCGGCGTCTCCGGCAAGGGCATCGCGGTCGTCGACGGCCGGCGCCGGCTCGACCGGCTGCACACCGTGATCACCCGGAGCGCCCGCGCCGCAGGCGTTGACCGCGCCGCCTTCGTGATCGAGGAGAGGGTGGCCAAGGACCGGGACCTCAACTACCAGATCACCGTGGGCCGGGACGGCACCGTGCGGCTGGACTTCGTCAAGGAGGCCCTCACCGAGGGCGGGGTGCACAAGGGCCACCGCTTCCCACCCGATCTGACGCCCAGTCAGCTCGGGGAGATCCGGCACGCCGCCCGGCTGCTCGGCAAGCAGCTGGCGTCCGACGGGTTCTTCGGCGTGGCCGGCATCGACGCGCTCGTGGACACCGACGGCGGCGTCTTCCCGGTGATCGAGATCAACGCCCGCAACAACATGTCCACCTACCAGGTCCGGCTCCAGGAACGCGTGCTCGCCCCGGGACAGTCGGCCCTCGCCCGCCACTACCCCCTCCGGCTGCGCCAGGAGCTGCCGTTCGCCGCCGTGCGCCGGCTGCTGGACGGCCTGCTGCTGCGGGCACCGGGGGAGGAGGGGCTGGTCGTCAACAACTTCGCCACCGTCAACGCCGGCGCAGGCTCCGGGCCCCACCAGGGGCGGCTGTACGGACTGCTGGTCGGCGCCCCCGAACGGCTCCCCGCGCTGGACGAGGCCGTCTCGAAGCAACTGGCCACCCTTACGGAGGAGCCCGCCGATGCCCGCTGAGTTCACCGTGCAGAACCTCGGGATCACCACCCTCGCCGAGCAGTTCGGCACCCCGCTGTACCTCTACGACGGCGACCGCCTGACCGGCCGCATGGACGCCCTCCGCGAGCTGCTCCACCCCCGGCTGGAGGTCTTCTACTCGCTCAAGGCCAATCCCAACGTCTCCGTCTGCGCGCTGCTGCACGCGCACGGGGCCCGGGCCGAGGTCTCCTCGCTGACCGAACTGCTCACCGCACGGGCGGCCGGGGTGGCTGCCCGCGACATCGTCTTCCTCGGCCCCGGCAAGAGCCGCGCGGAACTCGCCGCCTGCCTCCGGCACGGCGTCTACGCGGTCATCTGCGAGTCCTTCCAGGAACTGGCGGCGATCGAGGAGCTGGCCGGGGAGCTGGGGCTGACCGCTCCGGTCGCGCTGCGCGTCAACCCGAGCTTCACCGTGAAGGGTTCGGGGCTCACCATGGGCGGCAAGCCCCGCCAGTTCGGCATCGACGAGGAACAGCTGCTGGGCTCGGAACCGCTGGGCAAGCAGCTCACGCACGTGCGGCTGACCGGCGTGCAGGTGTACATGGGCACCCGCATCCTCAGCGAGGAGGCCGTCGTGCTCAACACCGAGCGCATCCTCGACCTCGCCGAACGCATCGCGGCGCACCACGGCTTCCCCCTGGAGATGGTCGACGTCGGCGGCGGCCTCGGCGTCGCCTACTTCGACGGCGAGCGCGACCTGGACCTGGCGCGGCTGGCGGCCGGCGTCAATCCGGTCCTGGACGCCTTCGCCGAAGCCCACCCCGACACCCGGCTGATCATGGAACTCGGGCGCTACCTGGTGGCCGACAGCGGGACGTACGTGGTCCGGGTCGGCTACACCAAGACCTCGGCCGGGGAGAACTTCGCGGTCGCCGACGGCGGCACCAACCACCACATGGCCGCCGTGGGCATCGGGTCGTTCGTCAAGCGGAACTTCCCCATCGAACTGCTCAACCGGCCCGGCGCCGGCGCCACCGAACCGTGGAACATCACCGGACCGCTGTGCACGCCCAACGACACCCTCGGCAAGAAGGTGCCGCTGCCGCCGCTGCGGACCGGTGACCTCCTCGGCGTACGGCGGTCCGGCGCGTACGGCCCGAGCGCGTCACCGGTGTTCTTCCTCTCCCACGGCCACCCCGCCGAGGTGCTGGTCCACCGCGGGCGGGCGCACCTGGTCCGGGACGCCGACACGCCCAGGGACCTGCTGGCCCGTCAGCACCTGTACGACCCGGCGTCGTCCGCCGTGCGCCCACCGCTCGACTCGCTCCCCACCGCCTAGGTCCGGCACCCGGGCCGGCCCGCTATCGAAGGACACGGACATGACCGAAGCGACCATCCAGCAGCCCACGACCGAGCAGGACCGGGTCACCGCAGCCGTCACCGAAGCCCTCGGCGACGTCCTCCAGCGCGAGCTGACCGGCCTTGCGCCCGGCACCCGGCTCTTCGACGAACTCGGCCTCGACTCCACCGGCGTGCTCGACCTGCTGCTCGCCCTGGAGGAGCTGCTGGACTGCGAGTTCGACACGGAGAACCTGGAGATGAGCCACTTCGCCACCGTCGGCTCGCTGGCCGGCCACCTCTTGGGCGAGCTGAGAGCGCAGCGGTGACGCTCGCCCTGACGGTGTCCGCGACGGCCCACCGCCGCTTCCCGGCGGGGGCCACCCGCGCCGGCGCCGACGACGACGACCGGTACCACGCCCGGGCCGCCGCCGGCGCCGGCGTGCCCCTGCGCGAAGCCGTCCGGCCGACCGTCACCGGGTCCACCTTCGAGGAGATGGCGGTCGCCCTGCTGGACCCGCTCGGCGCCCGGGACCGCCCCGTCGACCTGCTGCTGCTGGCCTACGCGACGCCCGACCTGCACCCGCTGACGCTCACCGGGCCCACGCTGGCCGCCCGCCTGCCCGGCCGGCCCCGGCTCTTCGGCGTCACCGACACCGGCGTCTCGGCGCCCTTCACCATGCTGGCGCTGGCCCGCTCCAGCGTGCTCCGGCACCGCCTCCGGCGGGTGCTGGCGTTCGCCTTCGACCAGTCGGACCTGCCGTACGACGCCTCGCCGCCACCGGACCGGCGGGTGGCGGGCGACGCCGCGGTGGCGCTGGTCGTCGAGCCGGCGCCGGACGGCGCCCCGGACGGGCTCCGGGTGCGCCAGCGGGCGGGCGTCCCCGCCGAGGAGGTGCCGCGCACCCTCGACGCCCTCGCGGCCGAACTCGCCGCCGACGGCGCCTCCACGGTCCTGGTCGGCGCCGGGGTGGGGGAGCGCTGGCAGCCGCGGATCCCGTACGGTGCGCTCCGGCACACCCCGGAGGGGTGGCCGTGCACCGCGTTGTTCGGAGCGCTGGCCGCCCTGCGCCCGGCACCGGACGACGCGCCGGTACTGCTCGCCGAGTACGACCGGTCCCTCGGTGACCTGTCGGTCTGCCGCGTCGGCCCGGTGGCCGCATGAGCGCCGCGGCCGGGGTCAGCGCCCCGCCCGACCACCGCCCGCTGTACGCCGCGGCCCGGGACGAGGGCCCGGCGGCCGCCCTGCGGGCCCTGCTGACCCGGCACGGCCCGCACGCCCTGGACGGCGGCGCCGCCGGCCACGCCGTCCTGCCGGAACCCGCGGGCCCGATGGCCGGCCGGGTGCTGCGCCGGTACCCGCTGCCCGGCGGGCCCGTGGTCCTGGTCCGGCGCACCCCGGACGCCCCGGCGCCCGCCCCCGCCGACCTGCCGGCCCTGCTCTGGATCCGGTGCGGCCTCACCGCCGGACTCCGCACCGCCACCCTGGCCCGGCTGGGCCACCGCGCCAGCGGGGACGGCACCATCCTCATGCACCAACTGGTCAAGGCCCAGGCCGCGGAGGCGTACGCCGGCGAGCTGGAGCTCACGGCCCACGCCGCCTCGCTCGCCCCCACCGGCGCGACGCCGGCGCAGCTGCGGCATCTGCACTCCCGGGTCACCCGCACCGACCGGGCCTGGCTGCGGCTGCTGGGCGCCCACGGATTCCTGCGCGAGGGCCCCGGCGGCGTCGCCGAGGTGTCGGAACTGCTGGCCGACGTCTACCAGAACGCGGAGGAGGAACGGTGAACGGTGACGCACGGCTGGCCGCGCTGCGCGACCGGGCCCGCGAGTGGGGCGACCAGTTCCGGGCCGCCGCACTGGAGCTGGACCGGGACCCGGACGCCGTCCACCGCCACCTGGACCTGCCCGGGGTCCGCCACCTCCGCACCTACGGCACACCGCGCGAGTACGGCGGCCGGCCGCTGCGGGTCGGCCCGTACGTCTTCGAAGGCACCGGCGCCGTGGAACACGTCGTGGTGCTGGAGGAACTGGCGCGCGGAGACGCGGGGCTGACCCTCGCCGCGCCCGGGCCGTCGATGTCGGGCGTGCTGGTGGACAAGCTGGCCGACCCGGCACAGCGCGCGGAGTACTACACCCGGCTGGTGAGCGAACCGACCTGGACCTGCTTCGCGTTGACCGAGCCCGCCCACGGCTCCGACGCCTCGGCGATGGAGACCACACTGCGCCCCGGGGCCGACGGCCGGCTCGTCCTGACCGGCCGCAAACGCTACGTGGGCAACGCCGCCCGCGCCCAGCTCGCCGTGGTCTTCGCCCGCACCGGCAGCGGACCGCTCGGCGTGACGGCCGTCCTGGTGGACACCGGCTGCGCCGGCTGGCGGGCCGAGCCGCTGGACACGCTCGGACTGCGCGGCGCGCAACTGGGCGCCGTCACCCTCGACGACGTCCCCGTCGAGCCCGAGCGGGTGCTCGGCCGCCATCTGTCGCCCGTCCGCCGCGGCATGTGGGCCTGCGTCCAGGTGTTCCACCGGCTGCGGCCCGGGGTGGCGGCGCTGGCCCTCGGCATCGCCGGGGCGGCCCATGCCTACGTCGTCGAGCAGCGGCCTGCCGCCCGGGGCGCCGCCCGGGACCGCATCGAGGAACTGGGCCGCCGGATCGAGGCCACCCGGTCCCTGGTGCTCCGGGCCGCCGCGGAGGTGGACGCCACCGGCGACGGACACCTCGCCTCGGCCGCCAAGGCGCGGGCGTGCGCACTGGCCGAGGAGGTCACGCTGGCCGCCTGCGAACTGCTGGCGCCCGCCGCCCGGGCCGGCCACCCGCTGCTGGACAAGCTGGCGCGGGACGCCCGGGGCGTCGAGTTCATGGAGGGCACCCGCAACATCCAGCACCTCAACCTCTTCCCGGCGCTGCTGTCCGGGCGGGCCGGAGACTGACCGCCGCGGTCAGGAATGGTTGAGATAGGTCAGGACGGCCAGCACCCGGCGGTTGTCGTCCTTGGACGGCGGCAGATCCAGCTTCTGCATGATGTTGCCGATGTGCTTGGTGACCGCCTTCTCCGTGATGACCAGCAGGGCGGCGATCCCGGCATTGGACCGGCCCTCGGCCATGCCGTGCAGGACGTCGCGTTCCCGGTCGGTGAGGCGCGTGACCTTCTCGTCCCGCCCGCTGCCGGACATCATCGCGGTGACCACGTCCGGGTCCATCACCGTGCCTCCGCCGGCCACCTGGCGCAGCGCCGAGACGAACTGCGTGGCGTCGAAGACCCGGTCCTTCAGCAGATAGCCCACGCCGCCCTCGCCGTCCGCGAGCAACTCCCGGGCGTAGAGCTGGTCGACATACTGCGACAGCAGCAGTGACGGCTGGCCGATGTGGCGGCGGCGCGCCTCCAGCACCGCGCGCAGCCCCTCGTCGGTGTGGGTCGGCGGCATCCGGATGTCCGCCAGGACCAGGTCGGGGCGTTCCACGTCCAGGGCCCGGACCAGCTCCGGGCCGCTGCCGACGACCGAGACGACCTCGAAACCGTGCGGTTCCAGCAGCCGGATCAGACCCTCCCGCAACAAGAACTGGTCCTCGGCGAGCACGATGCGCATGGCTGCCTTCCCCCCATTCGGCCACCACCCGGACCACGACGTCGGGCCGGGCCGCCCAGAACCTAGCAACGCCCCTGTAAGAGCGGCAAGTTGGCAAATTCCGGTCAGCGGCCCGTCAACCGGTAGTCAGTGCGATTTGGCAGGATCGCGCACGCATCTGAAGAAGCCCCTACCCATCAAGGCGGCAGGTGTCCCATTCACATCATCACCGCTCCCCACGAATTCAATGCCGACGACCTCTTCGTCGATCTGGAACCCCTCGTCGGTGAACCGTTGATGCTGAAATGCGAGGGATTCAATTTCGCCGGTTCCATCAAGCTCAAGGCCGCCCGCGCGATGGTGGACGCCGCCGAACGCCAAGGACGCCTGCGTCCCGGCTCCACCCTGGTGGAGAGCTCCTCGGGGAACCTCGGTGTGGCCCTGAGCCTGCTGGCCGCCGCCCGGGGCTACCGCTTCCTCTGCGTGACCGACTCCCGCTGCACCCTCGGCGCCCGCCAGCTCATGCAGGCGCTGGGCAGCGAGGTGCACGTCATCACCACCCCGGACCCGGTGGACGGGCTGCTCGGCGCGCGCCTCGCACACGTCCGCGAACTGTGCGCCGGCAACGAGGACTTCCTCTGGCTCAACCAGTACGCCAACCCGGACAACGGGCAGGCACACTACGACACCACCGGCCCGGAGATCCTCAAGGCCTTCCCCGACCTGTCGGTCCTCTTCGTCGGGGCCGGGACCACCGGCACCCTGATGGGCTGCGCCCGCTACCTGCGCGACCACAAGCCGCAGGTCCGGGTGGTCGCGGTGGACGCGGAGGGGTCGGTCACCTTCGGCGGCCCCGCCCGGACCCGCATGATCCCGGGGCTGGGCACCGGCGTCCGACCGCCCCTGCTGGACGAGTCGCTCGTCGACGACGTGGTGCTGGTCGCCGAGCCCGACACCATCCGCAGCTGCCGCCGGCTGGCCCGCCGCGGCTTCCTCTTCGGCGGGTCCACCGGCACCGTCGTCAGCGGCGCCCTCACCTGGCTCGCGCGGCATCCGCTGCCGCCCGGCGGCCGGGCCGTCGCCATCGCCCCCGACCTCGGCGAGCGCTACCTGGACACCGTGTACCAGGAGCAGTGGGTCGTCGACCTGTACGGCCCGCGGACCCTGGACGACGACGTGCCCGCCCGGGTCGGCTGAGCCTCCCGCCGCCCTTCGCTCCCACCCTCGCAAAGGCGCCCCCGTAGCAGCGGCCCCGCCCTTCCACCGTGACGCGTCCAGGAGACACCATGACCCAACCCGCCGACACCGCCCTGCCGTTGACGGGCGCCCAGTTGGGCATCTGGTTCGACGAGCGGCTCTCGCAGGGGCGACTGGCCTACAACATGGCCGACTACCTCGACATCTCCGGCCCGCTCGACGCGGCCCTGCTGCGCCGGGCGCTGGAGACGGTGCTGCACGAGGCCGAGTGCACCAGGGCGCGGTTCTCCGAGACGGACGGCGTCCCCGTCCAGCACGTGCGGCCGCTCGGCGAACTGCCGCTGCGGCACCTGGACCTCAGCGGCACCGCCGATCCCGTCGCCGAGGCACTGCGGCTCTTCGACGAGGACCTGCACCGGCCCTTCCGGCTCACCGGCGGCCTGCTGTTCCGGTTGACGCTGGTGCGCGTCGCCGCCGACCGCCACCTGCTCCACCTGGCCATGCACCACCTGCTCGCCGACGGATACAGCCGGCTCGCGGTCTACCGCAGGCTCAGCGAGGTCTACGGCGGCCCGGCCGCCGACGGGGGCGGCCTGCCGGGGACCCCGCTGCCCCCGCTGCGGGTGCTGCTGGACGGCGAGGCGGCGTACCTGGCCTCGCCCGCGGTCGAGCGCGACCGGCTCTTCTGGGAGCGCCACCTGCCGCAGGACGCCGAACCGACCACCCTGGCCACCGAGGACCCGGCACCCGGCACCGCGTTCCTGCGGGTCAGCCGCACCGTCGACGCCGCCGCCGCGACCGCCTGGCGCACTGCCGCGGCGGACGCCGGGGTGACCTGGCCCACCTTCGCCATCGCCGCCACGGCCGCCTACGTCGCCAAGGCCACCGGCAACCCCGAGGTGCTGCTGACCCTCCCGGTGACCGCGCGGCAGTCCGCGCTCGCCCGCACCGTCCCCGGCATGGTCGCCAACTACCTGCCGTTCCCGGCCCGGCTCCCCGCCGCCACGACGGTGGCCGAGCTGCTCACCGCGACCTCGCGGACCCTCGCCCGCTCGCTGCGGCACCAGCGCTACCCGGCCGAGCGGCTGCGCCGGGCGAGGGTGCTGACGGCGGGCGACCGGCGGCCGTTCGGACCGTTCGTCAACGTCCTGCCGCAGAACCCGGAGATCCGCCTCGGCCCCTGCCGGGCGGAGCTGCACAACCTCTCCACCGGCATCGTCGACGACCTGATGATCACCGTCCTGGACGCCACCGGCGGCGGCCTGGAACTCCACATGAACGGCAACCCCGCGCTCTACCGCCCGGAGGAGATCCGGGACCACCTGGGCCGGTTCGAGGCGTTCCTGCGCCGGCTGGCGTCGGCCCCGGCCCACACCCCGCTCGGCCGGCTGGAGATGGTCACCGAGGACGAACGCGCCGAGCTGCTCGCCGCCGGCACCGGAGCCACCGGCCCGGTGCACGGCGGCGTGGTGGAGCGGATACGGGAGCGCGCCGCGCAGGACCCGTCGGCGAAGGCCCTGGCGGAGGGCGAACGGACCGTCTCCTACGGCCAGTTGGTGGCCTGGGCCGATGCGATGGCGCGGCGGCTGACCGGGGCCGGTGTGGGACCCGGCTCGCTGGTGGGCGTCCTGGCCGAACCCGGCGCGGTCTTCCTCGGCACGGTGCTGGCCGTCCTGCAGGCCGGCGGGGCCTGGGTTCCGCTGGACGTACGGGCCCCGGCGGCCCGGGCCGCCGGGCTGCTCACCGACGCCCGCGTGGGCCACCTGGTGGTCGGGCCCGGATGCGCCGCGCCGGCCGACGAGGTGACCGCGCTGACCGGCCACCCGGTGCGGCGGCTGGCGGCGGACGAAGACTTCAACGCGGCGGCCGCGGCGCCCGCGCCCACCGCGCCGGCCGCTCCGGTGGGCCGGCCGCACGACCCGGCCTACGTGATCTTCACCTCGGGGTCGACCGGCCGGCCCAAGGGCGCCGTCGTCGAACGCCGCGGAATGCTCAACCACCTCCTCGCCAAGATCGAGGACCTCGGCCTCGGGCCCGCCGACACGGTGGTGTGGAACGCACCGGTGACCTTCGACGTGTCGGTGTGGCAGATGCTGGGCCCGCTGCTGGCCGGCGGCGTCGTGCAGAGCGTCCCGCACGAGGTCGCGGCCGACCCCGAGGCCCTGTTCGGCACCGTCGCGGACCACGCGGTGACGGTCCTGGAGGTCGTGCCGTCCCTGCTGCGCGCCGCCCTGGACCTCTGGCAGGTCTCGGGCACCGGCCCCGACACCGCCCCGCTCCGCTGGCTGATGGTCACCGGTGAGGCGCTCCCGGCGGACCTGTGCGCACGGTGGTGGCGGATCGCCCGGGTGCCGATGGTCAACGCCTACGGCCCCACGGAGTGTTCGGACGACGTGACCCATGCCGTGCTGCGGCCGGGGGAGGAGCTGGGCGCCCGGGTCCCCATCGGCCGGCCGGTGCGCAACACCGTCCTGCACGTGCTCGGCGGCGACCTGCGCCCGGTCCCGGTGGGCCAGGTGGGCGAACTCTTCGTGGGCGGCGCCGGAGTGGGCCGCGGATACCTCGGCGACCCGGTCAAGACCGCCGCCTCGTTCGTCGCCGACCCCTTCGCCGGGGGCGGGGCACGGATGTACCGCACCGGCGACCGCGTGGTGCGCCGCCCCGACGGCCGGCTGGAGTTCGTCGAGCGCCTGGACCACCAGGTCAAGGTGCGCGGACACCGGATCGAACTGGGCGAGGTGGAGGCCGCGCTGCGCGCCGTCGACAAGGTGGCCGACGCGGCGGTGCGGGCGGTCGCCGGCCCGTCCGGCACCACCCGCCTGATCGCCTACGTCGTCGCGCCGGACCTGCCCACGGACGCGGTACGCGACGCGGTCGCCTCGGCGCTGCCGGAGTACATGGTGCCGTCGGGCTGGGTCGCGCTGGACCGGATGCCGCTGACCGCGCACGGCAAGGTGGACCGGCGGGCGCTGCCCGACCCCGCACCCGGCGGCACCGCCGGCACCGCCCCGGTCACCCGGCGGCGCCGCGGGCCGCGGCCGGGGGCCGAGACGGTGCTCTGCGAGACCTTCGCCGAGGTGCTGCACCTGGCCGAGGTCCAGGTCGACGACAGCTTCTTCGCCCTCGGCGGCGACTCCATCACCGCGATCCAGGTGGTGAGCCGGGCACGGACCCGGGGGGTGACCCTCACCCCCCGGGCGATCTTCGACCACCGCACCCCCGCCGCCCTCGCCGCGCACCACCCCGTGGACGGGGGCGAGAACGCCTCGGCGGCCTCCGCGCCGCGGACCACGGCGGCCGACGACGGCGTCGGGGACGTCGAACCCACCCCGATCATCGCCCAGCTCTGCGAGGACCTGACCACGCTCGACGGGCCCGCGGCGCAGTACAGCCAGTACGTGGTCCTCCGCACACCCCCGGAACTGACCGCCGAATGCCTCCTCCCCGCCCTGCAGGCCCTCGTCGACCGCCACGACGTGCTCCGGCTGCGGCTCGGCGAACCCGTGCCCGGCGTCTGGACGCTGCGCACCGGGGAGCCCGGCACGGTCGACGCCGCCGGCCTGCTCCACACCGCGGACGGCGCCCTGCCCGACCCGGCCGCCCTCGAACGGACCGTGGCGGCCCAGGTCGAGGCGGCCCGCTCCCGGCTCGACCCGCGCACCGGCGTCATGCTGCAGGCGGTGCTCCTCGGCCGCGGACCGGACGGCACCGGCCGCCTGCTGCTGCTCGCCCACCACACCGTCGTCGACGGCGTCTCCTGGCGCATCCTCCTCGCCGACCTTCGCGCCGCCTGCGAGGCGGTCGATGCTGGGAAGCGCCCGGAGCCGGCGCAGGTGCCCACCTCCTACCGGCGCTGGGCGTCCCTGCTGGCCCGCGAGTCCCGCTCCGGCCGGCGGATCGCCGAACTCGACCACTGGCAGCGGCAGACCGGCGACCCGGCCGCCGGTCTCGGCCGGCGCCCCCTCGACCCGGCCCGCGACACCTACGGCCGGGCCGGCCGGCTGCGGCTGCACCTCCCCGAGGACACCACCGCCGCCCTGCTCACCTCCGCCGTCGCCGCCTTCCACGGCGAGATCAACGACCTCCTGCTGGCCGCGCTCGCCCTGGCCGTCGGCCGCTGGCGGTCCCGCCACACCCCGGACGCGGGCCCGCGGGTCCTGGTCGAACTCGAAGGCCACGGACGCGAGGAACTCGACGAAGCGGCCGACCTGTCCCGCACGGTCGGCTGGTTCACCTCCGTCTTCCCCGTCCTGCTCGACCCGGGGGAGTTCGACGCCGCCGACGCCTGGGCCGCCGGCCCCGCCCTGGCCACCGTCGTCAAGCGCACCAAGGAGCAGCTGCGCGCGGTGCCCGACCGCGGCCTCGGCCACGGCCTGCTGCGCCACCTCAACCCGCAGACGGCCCGGTTGCTGGCGGCGGGCGGCACCCCGGAGATCGGCTTCAACTACCTCGGGCGGTTCACCGCGGACGGCGCGGCCGGCCCGTGGACCATGGACGGCGCGCACGCGGTCGTCGGCACCGGCGTCCACCCCGGCATGCCGCTGCGCCACCCGCTGGCCGTCACCGCCGTCACCGAGGACCTCGGGACCGGACCGCGGCTGGCCGCCGAGTGGCTGTGGGCCGACGGCGTGCTGACCGCCGCGGACGCCGAGGAGATCGCCCAGGGCTGGTTCGAGGCGCTGCGGGCCGTGGTGCGCCACCTCGCCCTGCCGGACGCCGGCGGGCACTCCCCGTCGGACTTCCCGCTGGTCTCCCTGACCCAGGAGGAGACCGACCACCTGGCGCAGGAGAGCGCCGGCGCCCTGACGGACGTGCTGCCGCTGACCGCGTTCCAGCGCGGCCTGCTGTTCCAGGCCCACCTGCGCGGTGACGGACCCGACCTCTACACCCTCCAGATCAGCGCCGACCTGGACGGCCCCCTCGACCCCGCGGCGCTGGAACGGTCGATGGCCGCCCTGCTGCACCGGCACCCCCAGCTGGCGGCGGGCTTCCGCCACCGCGACACCGGCGACCCGGTCGCCGTACTGCGCGAGGGCGTCACCGTGCCGCTCACCCGGGCCGACTGCCGCGCCCTGGCCGCCGAGGAGCGTGCGGCGGAACTGTCCCGCCTCGCCGCGGCCGACCGGGAGCGCCACTTCGACCTCGCCCGCCCGCCTTTGATGCGCTGGACATTGGTCCGCCTCGACGACCGACGCCACCGGCTGATCTGGACCCTGCACCACATCCTGGTCGACGGCTGGTCCATGCCCGTCCTCGTCCGGGAACTGCTGACCTGCTACGCGGACGGCGGCGACGCCCAGGGCCTGCCCGCCCCGGTGCCGTTCCGCGCCTACCTGGCCCACCTCGCCGCACAGGACCGGGCGGCGGCCCGGGCCGTCTGGCGCTCGGCGCTGGAGGGCCTCACCGGACCGGTGTACCTCTGCGCGGCCGGGCCGGGCCGGGAACCGGTCGAGCCCGCGTCGGTGCCGTTGCTGCTGACCGAGGCCGAAACGGCCGCGCTCACCGGGTTCGCGGCCGCCCAGGGACTCACCGTCAACACCCTCCTGCTGGGTGCCTGGGCGGCACTGCTGAGCCGGACGACCGGACGCGACGACGTGCTGTTCGGCTCGATCGTCTCCACCCGCCCCGGCGGACTGCCCGGTGTGGAGTCCATCGTCGGACCGTTCCTCAACACCCTCCCGGTACGTGCCGCGCTGCGCCCGGACGAACCGGCGACCGACTTCCTGCACCGGCTGCAGAAGGAGCAGTCGGCGCTGCGCGACGCCGACCACCTGACGCTCGGCGAGATGCTCGGCGGCAACCCCGCGCTCGCCGCGGCCGGTGAACCCTTCGACACGGTCCTGGTCTTCGAGAACTTCCCGACCGTGGCCACCGACGACCTGCCCACCGGGGCGGGCCTGCGGGCGGCCGACGCGGGCGCCCGCGACGCCCGCCACCACCCCCTCAGCCTCGTGGTGCGGACCGGCCCCCGCATGGAGATCGGCTTCGACCACGCACCCGACGTCCTGGACCGGGCCACCGTCGAGGCGCTCGCCACCGCCTTCCGCCGGCTGCTCCTGGGGCTGGTGGAGCACCCCGGCCGGCCCGTGACCGGACCGGACGTCCCGGGCCCCGACGAGGACCTGCTGCCCCGCGGCGGTGTCCCGGCGCCCGCCGGCGGGACGGACCCGGCCGGCACCGGACCGGCCCCCGGCACGGCGGGCGCCGGGGTGGAGCTGCTGTGCGGACTGTTCGCGGAGGTCCTGGGGCTCGGACACGTGGGCCCGCAGGACAACTTCTTCCTGCTGGGCGGGGATTCGATCAGCGCGATCCAGGTCGTGGGCCGGGCCCGGGCCAAGGGGCTGCTGCTGACCGCCGGCCAGGTCTTCCGGCTGCGCACCCCCGCCGCCCTCGCCGCCGCCCGGCCACCCGCCGGGGAGCCCGCCCCGGCCGGGGCCCGCACCCCCGCGGACCCGACGGACCCGACGGATCTCCTCGGCCTGGACGGCGACGAACTGGCCGCACTCGAAGGTGAGCTGGCGGACCTCGACACCGAGCTGGAGTCATGATGGCGACCACCCCCACGAGCCGGCCGAGCAGTGAGTTCCTGCCGCTGTCGCCGCTGCAGCGCAGCTTCCTCTTCCACGCCGACCTCGTGCAGGACGGCCCCGACATCCACGTCCTGCAGTTCACCGCCGACCTCGCCGGCTCCCTCGACGAAGGCCGGCTGCGCGCCGCGGTGCGCACCCAGTTCGTCCGCCACCCCAACCTGCGGGCCTGCTTCCGCACCCGCAGGTCGGGCGAGCCGGTACAGGTGGTGCCGGCCGCCGTGCCCCTGCGCTGGACCTCGGTCGACCTCGGCCACCTGCCCCCCGACGGGCAGCGTGCCGAACTGGAACGGATCACCGAGGCCGACCGGACCGAACGCTTCGACCTCACCCGCCCGCCGCTGCTGCGGTGCACCCTCGTCCGCCGCGCCGACGGTCTGCACCGCTTCCTGCTCACCGCGCACCACATCGTGGTGGACGGCTGGTCCATGCCGCTGCTGCTGTCCGGCCTCTTCGAGGACTACGCCGCCGCGTCCACCGCCGCCGGCTCCGCCGTACGTCCGGGGACCGGCTACCGGGACTACCTGACCTGGCTGACCCGCCAGGACGGCCCGGCGGCACGGCAGGCGTGGCACGAGGCGCTGTCGGGACTGTCCGAACCGTCCCTGGTCGCGCCGGACGACCCGGGCCGCACCGCGATCGTCCCGCACACCGTGCGCGGCCACCTGCCGCCACCGGCCGCCGCACGCCTGGCCGACTGGGCGCGCGGCCACCAGCTGACCACCGGCATGGTGGTCCAGGGCAGTTGGGGACTCCTCGTCGGCCAGCTCACCGGCCGGGACGACGTCACCTTCGGGGTGGTGGACTCCGGCCGGCCGGCCGAGCTGCCCGGCGTCGACTCGCTGGTCGGGATGTTCGCCAACACCCTGCCCGCCCGGCTGCGGATCGACCCGGCCCGCTCCCTGACCGACCTGTTCACCGCCTTCATGGACCGGCAGGCGGACCTGCTTCCGCACCGGCACCTCGGCCTGGCCGACATCCAGCAACTCGCCGGCGGCAGAACCCTCCTGGACACCGCGGTGCTGTTCCAGAACTACCCGCGGACCGGCGAGGACGCCTTCACCGAACTGACCGGCCTGCGCCTGCTCGCCTCCGACATCCGCAACGACACCGAGTTCCCGCTGAGCCTGGTCGTCCTCCCCGGCGACGGCCTCGAACTGCGCCTGCAGCACCACCCCGGACTCTTCACCGGGCAGGCCGCCCACCGGCTGCTGGCACGCGCCACCCGGCTGCTGGCGCGCCTCCCCGACGTCGCCGGCGAACCGGCCGGCCGCCTCGACCTCCTCACACCCGGCGAACGCGAGCTCGTACTGACCCGGTACAACGACACCGCCCGGCCCGCCCCCGATCGGCTGCTGCCGGACGCCCTCGCCCGGCGGGCCGCCGCGGATCCGGACCGGGTCGCCGTGGTCAGCGACCACGGGACGCTGACCGCGGGCGCGCTGGAGAGTCGCGCCAACCGGCTCGCCCGGCACCTGCTCGACCACGGTGTCGGGCCGGGGTCCGTCGTCGCCGTGGCGATGCCCCGCACCGACGACCTGCTGATCGCCGTGCTCGCCGTCCTCAAGGCCGGCGGCGCGTTCCTCGCGGTCGACCCCGACCACCCGCGCAGCCGCATCCGGTACATGCTGGACGACGCCCGCCCCGCCGTGCTGCTGAGCGCCACCGCCGAGGCCGCCGCCATCGGCTGGCCGGGCCCCACCGTCCTGGTGGACCGGCCCGCCGTCCACGACGTGCTGGACACCCTCGCCGACGGCGAGGTCACCGACGCCGAGCGCGGCGGCCCGCTCCGCCCCGGCCTGCCCGCCTACCTCCTGTACACCTCGGGCTCGACCGGCCGGCCCAAGGGCGTCGTGGTCCCGCACGGCGCCCTCGCCAACTTCCTCCACGACGTGCCGCGCAGAGTGCCCCTGACCGGGGACGACCGCACCCTGGCGACCACCACCTTCGGGTTCGACATCGCCCTGCTGGAACTCTTCCTGCCGCTGCTGACCGGCAGCGGCCTGGTCCTCGCCGACCGGGCCACCACCCGCGACCCGGCGGCCCTCGCGGCGGCGGTGCGGACCCACGGCGCGACCGTCCTGCAGGCCACCCCCAGCCAGTTGCAGGCGCTGCTGACCTCGCAGCCCGCCTGCCTGGCCGGACTGCGCCTGCTGTCCGGGGGAGAGGCGCTGAGCGCGGCGCTCGCCGAGGGGCTGCTCCGGCACGCCGGATCCCTCGTCAACTTCTACGGACCCACCGAGGCCACCGTCTACGTCACCGCCCACGAGGTACGGGCACCGGTCGACCGCACCCCGCCCATCGGCACCCCGCTGGCCAACACCCGCGGCTACGTCCTGGACGCGGCGCTGCGACCGGTGCCGCCCGGCGTCGTGGGCGAGCTCTACCTGGCCGGCTCCCAACTGGCCGACGGCTACCTCGGGCGCCCCGCGCTGACCGCCGAACGCTTCGTCGCCGACCCGCACGGCGCCCCCGGCACCCGCATGTACCGCACCGGTGACCTGGCCCGCTGGGACGCCGACGGGCAGCTGGAGTACCTCGGCCGGACCGACCACCAGATCAAGGTGCGCGGCCACCGCATCGAACCCGGCGAGATCGAGGCGGCCCTCGTCGCACAGCCCGGGGTGACCCACGCCGTGGTGGTGCCCCGCACCTACGGGGCGGACGACGTACGGCTGGTCGCCCACCTCGTCACCACCGACCCGGACCCGGACACCGCGCGGATCCGCGAGGGAGTCGCCGCCGCGCTGCCCTCCTACATGGTCCCGGCGGTCTTCGTCCGCCTGGAGGAGCTGCCGCTCGGCCCCAGCGGCAAGGTCGACCGCGCCCGGCTCCCGGAGCCGCCGGCCACCCCCCGGGCCCGGCCCCTCCCGGCCACCGGCACCCCCGCGCTGGACATCCTGCGGGGCCTGTTCGCCGACGCCCTGGGCTGCGCCGACGTCGGCCCGGACGACGACTTCTTCGTCCTGGGCGGCCACTCCCTGCTGGCGACCCGGCTGGTCAGCCGGGTCCGGGCCGCGCTCGGGGCCGAACTGTCGGTCCGCGCCCTCTTCGACCACCGCACGCCGGCCGCCCTCGCCGGCCACCTCACCGCCGCGCCGGCCGCCCGGGAACCCCTGCGCCCGCAGGAACGGCCGTCCTTCGTGCCGCTGTCGCACATGCAGCAGCGGCTGTGGTTCCTCAACCGCCTCGCCCCCGGCGGCGGCGCCTACCACGTGGCGTCGGCGGTCCGCCTCACCGGCGCGCTGGACACCGGGGCGCTGCGCGCGGCCCTGGGCGACCTCACCGACCGCCACGAGGTGCTCCGCACCGTCTACCCCGAACTGGCCGGCGTCCCCGGCCAGGTGGTGGTGGACGCCGCCGCGGCCCGGCCGGAGCTGCCGCGGTACGAGGTGACCGGGGGCGAGCGGGAGCTGACCGCCCGGCTCGCCGCCGAGTGCGCGGCCGACTTCGACCTCGCCACCGAACTCCCGCTGCGCGCCCGGCTGTTCCGGCTCGGACCGGACCGGCACGTGCTGCTGCTGGTGATGCACCACATCGCCGTCGACGGCTGGTCGCTGGAGGTCCTCGCCGGCGAACTCTCCCGGGCGTACCGGGCGCGGGCCGCCGGCCGGGCCCCCGAGCTTCCCGGACTGCCGGTGACCTACGCCGACTTCACGCTGTGGCAGCGGCGCCTGCTCGGCGCCGAGGACGACCCCGGAAGCCTCCAGAACCGGCAGCTCGACCACTGGACCACCGCCCTGCGCGGCATGCCCGAAGAGCTGGAGCTGCCCACCGACCACCGGCGGCCGCAGGTGGCCGGGTACGCCGGTGACGCGGTCGGCTTCACCGTGCCCGCCGAGACCCACCGCCGGCTGGCCGCGCTGGCCGTCTCCGCCGGCGTCAGCCCGTTCATGGTGCTCCAGGCCGCCCTCGCCGTCACCCTCACCAAGCTGGGCGCCGGCACCGACATCCCCCTCGGCACCCCCGTGGCGGGCCGCACCGACGCCGCCCTGCACGACCTGGTCGGCTTCTTCGTCAACACCCTCGTGCTGCGCACCGACACCAGCGGCAACCCGACCTTCGGCGAACTGCTGCACCGGGTCAGGGAGACGGACCTCGGTGCCTACGCGCACCAGGACCTGCCCTTCGAGCGCCTGGTGGAGGCGCTGGGCCCCACCCGCTCCCTGGCCCGCCAGTCCCTGTTCCAGGTCATGCTCATCCTCCAGAACACCGAGCGCACGCGGTTCTCCCTGGACGGACTGGAGTGCGCCCCGGTGGAGGTGGGCCTCGGCGTCAAGTTCGACCTCGCCTTCGAGATCGCCGAGGAGCACGACGCCGACGGACCGGCGGGCCTCACCGGCCGGCTGGAGTTCGCCACCGACCTGTACACCCGCCCCACCGCCGAACGGCTCGCGGAGCGCTTCGTCCGGCTGCTGACCGCCGCGGTCACCCGGCCCGCGGAACGGCTGAGCTCCCTCGCGGTCCTGGCGCCCGGGGAACGCCGGCAGATCCTGGACCGGTGGAGCGCCGACCCGCGGTGGCCCGCGCCCCCGCCCGTCACCCTGCCGGCCCTGTTCGAACAGTGGGCGCGGCAGCAGCCCGGCCACCCCGCGTTCGTCTCCGACCGGGACCGGCTGAGCTACCGCGAACTGGACGAGCGGGCCGGCCGGCTGGCCCGCCGTCTGCGGGACCTCGGCGCCGGCCCGGGCACCCTGGTCGCCCTGGCGCTGCCCCGCTCGGCCGACCTGGTGGTCGCGCTGTTCGCGGTGCTCAAGACCGGCGCGGCCTACCTCCCGGTCGACCCCGGCTACCCCACCGCGCGGATCAGGCAGATGCTGACCGACGCCCGGCCCGCGCTCCAGGTCACCTGCACCGCGGTGCGGGCGTCGGGCGCGCTGCCCGGCGACGTCGTGCCGGACGACCGGACCGTGGTGCTCGACGACCCCGCGACCGCGGCGTCCGTCGCCGCGCACCCGTCCCGGCCGCTGACCGACGACGAGCGCACCCGGCCGCTCACCCCCGCGGACCTCGCGTACGTGATCTACACCTCCGGTTCCACCGGGCGGCCCAAGGGCGTCGCCGTCAGCCATGCCACGGCCGCCGACCTCGCCCGCGACCACCGGGCCCGCCTCGGGCTCGGCCCGCACACCAGGGCCCTGCAGTTCGCGTCCTTCGGCTTCGACGCGGCCGTGTGGGAACTGTGCGTCTCGCTGTTCAGCGGCGGCACCCTGGTCCAGGCCGACGACGACCGGCGGGCCGGCGAGCCGCTGGCCGACACGATCGGCCGGCACGCGGTCAACCTCGCGGTGCTCCCGCCGGTCGTGGTCGCCTCCCTCCCGCCGGACGCCCGGCTGCCGAAGGACATGCTGCTCGCGGTCGCCGGCTCGGCCTGCCCGCCGGAGCTCGTCGAGCGCTGGGCCGGGACCACCCGGATGGTCAACGCCTTCGGCCCGACCGAGACCACGGTCTGCTGCTCGATCAGCGAGCGGCTCGACGGGGGACGCCCCCCGATCGGCCGCCCCGTCGCCGGGCACCGGCTCCACGTCCTCGACGACGCGCTGTCCCCCGTTCCGGCCGGCGTCACCGGAGAGCTCTACGTGGGCGGCACGGGCCTCGCGGTGGGCTACCTCAACCGCCCGGAGCTGACCGCGGCACGCTTCGTCGCCGACCCCTTCGGCCCGCCCGGCTCCCGCATGTACCGCACCGGAGACCTCGTGCGGTGGCTGCCCGACGGCAACCTGGACTACGTGGGCCGGGCCGACCAGCAGGTCAAGATCCGCGGCTTCCGGGTCGAACCCGGCGAGATCGAGAGCGCATTGACCGAGCAGCCCGGGGTGGCCCAGGCGGCCGTCGTCGCACGTGAGGACCGCCCCGGGGACCTGAGGCTCGTCGGCTACCTGGTGCCCGAGGCCGGCACCGCACCGGACCTCGCGGCGCTGCGTGCCGCGCTCGCCCGCAAGCTGCCCGGCCACCTGGTGCCCGCGGCCCTCGTGCCCCTGGCGGAGCTGCCGCTGACCGTGCACGGCAAGCTGGACGTCGCCGCGCTGCCGGTGCCCGAGCGGCGCGGCACGCCGTCCCGGCCGCCCGCGCCCGGGACCGAACGGCTGGTCGCCGACGCCTTCGCCGAGGTGCTGGGGGTGGCCGGGGTCGGCGCCGAGGACGACTTCTTCGCCCTCGGGGGCAACAGCATCGGCAGCGTCCAACTGGTCTCCCGGCTGGCCAAGGACGGCCTGCGGGTCGCCGTCGCGGAGGTCTTCACCGCACGCACCGTCGCCGCCCTCGCCGCCCTCGCCGCGCTGGCCGGCCGCGGCCCGGCGGCTGCGGGCCACGGCACGGTCCGGCACCTGGCGGAGCAGTGGACGGCCGGCGGACTCGACGCGGCCGGCCTGGACCCGTTCGCCCCCCTGCTGCCCATCCGGCCCACGGGCGAGCTGCCGCCCTTGTGGTGCCTCCACGGCGGACTGGGCCTCAGCCTTCCGTACCTCGGCCTGGCCGCCCACATCGACCCGGCCCGCCCCCTGTACGGCCTCCAGGCCCCGCAGGCGAGCGGTGGCGCGCCACCGCCCGGCCTGGAGGCGCAGGCCGACGACTGCCTCCGGCTGATCCGCCGGATCCAGCCCGAGGGCCCCTACCACCTGATGGGCTGGTCCTACGGCGGCCTGCTCGCCCACCAACTGGCCGTCCGGCTCCGGGAGGGCGGGGAACGCGTGGCCTACCTGGCCAACCTCGACGCCTACCCGCACGACCCCGCCCACGACGGGCCGCTGCCGGGCGACCGGGAACTCCTGGTGCGCTTCCTCGCGTACCTCGGGCACGAGGACGCGGCCGGGGCGGCCGACGGCGGCGCCGAGTCCGTCGCGCGGACGCTCCGCCGGCACGGGGGGACGTTCGCCCGGCTCGCCACCGAGGACGTCGAGCGGCTGATGGCCACCATGCGGCACCACGCCGACCTGGCGACCCGTTTCCGGCCCGGCAGCCACCGGGGCGCGATGACGCTGGTGGTCGCCGCCGCCGAACGCTCCGCGGCCGCCACCACGCACGCCGTCCGGCGCTGGCGGCAGCACGTGACCGGCACGGTGCACCGGCACGACGTACCGCACGAGCACGAGTACCTGATGCACCCCGGGCCCCAAGCGGCGATCGGGAAGATCATCGACGACGACCTGCGCCGCCTCGCGTCGCGGCGCCCTGGAAGGCAGGCATGAGCACCCTCACCGCCGACACCCCAGCCGGACCGTCCGCCGCAGCCGGCGCCGTCCGGGAGACCTTCGCGCTGGCCGGCCGGCGCCTGCGCCACCTGCGCCGGGCCCCCGGACGCATGGTGGGGCTCGTGATGAATCCGCTGGTGATGCTGCTCGCCGTGGGCTACCTGTTCAAGAACGCCATCGTCTCCCCGCACGGCGGTGCCTACCAGGAGTACCTGATGGCCGGCATCACCGCGCAAGTAGGCCTGGCCGGTGTGGGGCCCACGGCGGTCAGCGTCGCCCTCGACCGGCGGGCCGGCCTCATGGACCGCTTCCGGTCGCTGCCCATCTCCCGGGCGGCGGTGCTGACCGCGCACGCGCTGGGTGACCTGCTGATCGGGCTCGGGGTCCTGGTGGTGATCAGCCTCGTCGGCCTGGCGATCGGATGGCGGGTGCACGGCGACCCGCTGTCGGTCCTCGCCGGGTTCGGCGTCGCCGCCCTGTTCATCCTCGCGACCGTATGGGTGGGCATCGCGCTCGGGATGACCGTGGGCAACATCGAGTCGGTCGACTCGATCGCGGCCCTCGGCCTGGTCGTCTGCACCTTCCTCTCGGACGCGGTCTTCTCGGCGTCCGCCATGCCCGCCTGGCTCCGCCCGGTGGTGGAGTGGAACCCGGTCACCGCGGTGGCCGACGCCATCCGCCACCTGTGGGGCAACCCCGTCCAGCCCGGCCCGGGCTTCCCCGGCCAGCACCCGTTCCTGGTCGCCGGCTGCTGGCTCGGGCTGCTGCTCGCCGGGGCCATGACGGCCGCCCTGACCAGCTTCCGGTCACGGGAGTGAGACGCGGCGCACGGCGCCGCCGGGCCCAGGGGCACCCGGCGGGCGAGCCATACTGAGCAGCCGCTTAGGATGGGTCGGCATGTCCGCAACAGCACCAGGAGCCCCGTCCGTGACCGTCGACACCGTGACCGTCGCATCCCTTCCGGCCGCCGCCCTCCCGTACGGCCGGCTCGTCCCCGTCACCGTCCACTTCGACGACCTCGACGCACTGGGCATGCTCCACAACTCCCGCTACCCGCTGCTGGTGGAACGCGCCTGGGCGGCGTACTGGCACGCCCAGGGCTTCGGCTTCGACGGCGACTGGGCCGCGGCCGGCGACATGTGCAACGTCATCAAGGAGATGCGGGTCTCCTACGAGCGCCCGGTCACCCGCCCCGGCCACTACGCCGCCCACCTGTGGATCGAACGCCTCGGCCGCACCGGCCTCACCTACGGCTTCCGGCTCTGCTCGGCCGACGGCACCGAGACCTACGCCCACGGCCACCGCGTCCTGGTCCGGGTCGACTCCGCCACGCTGCGGCCCACGCCGTGGTCGGACCGGGCCCGCGCGGTCGCCGGGGAACTGCTCCGGCCGGAACGGGACGAGCAGGAGACGGCGGCGGACGCGGCCTGATCCACCGGACCAGGGTGCGGGCCGCGGCCGGGACCGGTCCGGCTCAGGACCGTTCCAGGTCGTCCGCCACCGCGGGCGCCTTCCCCGAGGCCGTACGGGCCGGGACCCGCAGCATCCGGGCGCCCAGGACCAGACCGCAGGCCAGCGCCGTGACCAGCGCGAACGAGACCGTCAGTGAACTGGCCTGGGCGATCCCGCCGATCGCGGACGGGGCGATCAGCCCGGACGTGTAGGTGATCGTGGCGACCCCCGCGATCGCCTGGCTCGGCGCCGGACCGCTGCGCCCGGCGGCCGCGAAGGCCAGCGGGACCACCACCGCGATGCCCAGGCCGATCAGCCCGAACCCGGCCATCGCCGGCACCGGGTGGCGGGCCGCGACGATCAGCAGTCCGCCGGCCGCCGCCAGGACGCCCCCGGCCCGTACCGTGCGCACCGCGCCGAAGCGGGCCACCACCTTGTCGCCGGCCAGCCGCGCGGCCGCCATGGTGCAGGAGAAGGCGGTGGTCGAGGCGGCCGCCAGGCCGGCGTCCGTGCCCAATCGGTCGCGGAGGTATACCGCCGACCAGTCCAGCCCCGCGCCCTCCGCGAACACCGCGCAGAATCCGACGGCCCCGATGACCAGGGCCGACTTCGGCGGCAGCGCGAACCGCGGCGGCGGATGCTCCTCGGGGGCGCTGTGCAGGTCCAGCACGCCCCGGCAGGCGGCCGCGCCCAGCAGGGTCAACACCAGTGCGGCACCGGCCAGATGGAGCCGGGCGTCCCAGCCGGCGTGCGCGGCCAGGGTGCCGGCCGCCGAGCCGAGCAGGGCGCCCGCGCTCCACATCCCGTGCAGCCCCGACATGATGGGCCGCCCGAGCCGGTCCTCGGTCTCCACGCCGAGGGCGTTCATCGCGACGTCCGCCGTGCCGGAGGCCGCGCCGTACACCAGCAGCGCCGGGCAGAGCGCGGACAGGCCGGGGGAGAGGGCGGGCAGGACCAGCGAGAGGGTCCACAGCGCGAGCAGTGCGCGCAGTGCCGTCCGGGCGCCGAAGCGGTGGCTGATCCGGCCGGCCAGCGGCATGGCCAGCGACGCGCCGATCGCCGGGAAGGCGAGGGCCAGGCCGAGCTGGCCGGCGGAGATGCCGGTGTGGTCCTGGATCCAGGGGATGCGGGTGGCGAAGTTTCCGGTGACCGAGCCGTGGACGAGGAAGACCAGCGCAACGGACCGACGGGCGCGGCGCAGCCGGTCCGAGGGGAGCGGGGAGAGGGGGGAGAGGGAACCGTCGGGGGTGCCGGTGCCAGCCATGGGCGGCAAATTATCAGGAACCCTGCCTGATAATAAGGGTGTTGGCCCGGCCGGATGACAGAATCCCGCCATGCATCCACCGCGCGCGGCAGCCGCCGGCCGCACCGCCTCCCCGGCCACCGCCCGGCTGATCAACGACCGGCTGGCACTCCAACTCCTGCAGTCCGAGGGCCCGTTGACGGCGGGTCAGCTCAAGTCGCTGACCGGGCTGTCCCGGCCGACCGTGGCCGACCTCGTCGAACGCCTCCAGCAGGCCGGACTGATCGCCGTCGTCGGGGAGAGCGGCGCACAGCGGCGCGGACCCAACGCCCGGCTCTACGGAATCGTCGCCGACCGGGCCCACCTCGTCGGCCTCGACCTGCGCACCCACAGCGTCACGGTCGCGGTCGCCGACCTCCTGGGCCGGGTGCGCGCCGAACGCACCGCCCCCGTCGGCGCAAACGCCACCCCCGACGCGGCCGTCGCCACCGCCCTCGCCGTGGTCGACGAGGCGCTCGCCGCGGCCGGCGCCGACCGGCCGCACACCCTCGCGGTCGGCGCGCCCGGCCTGGTCGACCCCGCCACCGGCCGGCTCGGCGGCACCGATGGGATCCCGTCCTGGCACGCCGCCCTGGTCGGCGAACTGCGCACCCGGACGGCCGCACCGGTCCTGCTGGAGAACGAGGTCAACCTCGCCGCCCGCGCCGAACAGCGCGAGGGTGCGGCCCGCGACCACGACACCTTCGTCCTGCTCTGGCTCGGCCACGGCACCGGTGCCGCGGTCGTCCTGGACGGCGTACTGCGGCGCGGCGCCTCGGGCGGCACCGGCGAGATCGGCTTCCTCCCCGTCCCCGGCACCGGCGCCCTGCCCTCCGCCACCGGCTGCGACGGCGGCTTCCACTCCCTCGCCGGCTCCGCGGCGCTCTGCGCCCTCGCGGCCGAGCACGGCCTCACCGCCCCGCCCGGCGAAGGGGCCGGCCGGCCCGACCCCACCGACGCCCCGCCCGCCGAGGCCCTGGTCCGCGCCGCGGTCACCGCCGAGGAAGGCGGCGCCGACGAGGCCGGCACCGCCTTCCTCGACGCGCTGGCCGACCGGGTCGCGCTGGGCGCGGCGGCCGTCTGCGCGGTGCTCGACCCCGGCTGCGTCGTCCTCGGCGGCGAGATCGGCCGGGCCGGCGGCGCCGCGCTCGCCGACCGGGTCGCCGGCCGGCTGGCCCGGCTCTCCCCGCTGCGCACCGACGTACGGGCCGGCGCGGTCGGCGGCCGGGCGGTCCTGCGCGGCGCGGTCCTCGCCGCCCGGGACGCGGCGCAGGACGAGCTGTTCGCCCCGGCGGGCTGAACCCGCTCCGGACGGACCCGGGCCGCACCCGGCTCCGCGCGGCCCGGCCCGGCCCCGCCGCGGGCGACCCGGCCCGCGCTCAGTGCGCCGCCCCGGCACCCGCCCGTTCCGCCAGGAACTCCGCGTAGGTCCCCACCCCCACGGCGTGTTCCGGGGTGAGGTTCCCGCCCCGGCGCAGCGCATCGCCCACCTTGCCCGGCACCCGCACCGGCATCAGCAGCCGGCGCCGCCCACCCGCATCGAGCGTCGCCCGCACCAGCTCCCGCGCCTGGAGCACCTCGGGCCCGCCCATGTCCGTGACCCGCCCCGCGGGCTCCCCGGCCGCCAACTCGGCCAGCCGCGCGGCCACTTCGCGGACCTCCACCGGCTGCATCCGGATCCCGGTCGGCACCGGCACCACCGGCGACCGGGCCCCCGCCTTGACCATCTGGAGCACCAGATCGTGGAACTGCGTCGTCCGCAGCACCGTCCAGCCGATGCCGGAGTCCTCGATCAGCCGCTCCACCGCGAGCTTGGTCCGGTAGTAGCCGAGCGGCACCCGGTCCACCCCGACGATCGAGATGTAGACCAGATGCGGCACCCCCGCCGCCGTCACCGCGTCGAGCAGCGGCCGGGCCGCCTCCAGGTCACCACCGGACGGCGTCGAGGCGCAGTGCACCACGGCGTCCACGTCCGCGAGGGCCACGTCCAGTCCGGTGCCCTCGCGCAGATCGACCGCGTACGACCGCAGCCGCGGCCGTTCGGTGCCGGTGTGCGGCCGCCGGCTCACCGAGCGGACCTCGTGCCCGTCGCGGAGCAGCCGCTCCACCAGCGGCCGGCCGAGCGTGCCGGTACCGCCGGTCACCAGAATTGTCGCCATCGTCGATCCGTCCTTGCGTGCGGGGGGACAGCTGCGTCCCCGGGTGCGTACCGTCCCCTCAAGACGGAACAGCCGCCGCCGTTCGTGACGCCGCGGCGCGCCGGACGCTGTGAGACAGCCCACAGCGGTTCGCCCGCATGGGCGACGATCGGCCGTGGCAGACTGAAGCTGTACTGACATAAGAGCAGCAGCGCACTCCGGGGTCGGTGTAATTCCGAACCGGCGGTAACAGTCCGCGACCCGTCCGCATCCAGCGGCCGGTTGAGCAGGTGAAATTCCTGCACCGACGGTGAAAGTCCGGATGGGAGGCAGTGCGCGGCGGGCGAGCTTCGGTACACCGCCGTCGGCGGCGCCTTCCGGTCATATCCGGGCGGGCGCTTCCTTTTCCGGCGCGGTGCCCCCGTTGCGTCGTTCCGCTTCCTGTCGTCCAGACAGCCCCGGAGTCCGTGCCCGAAGAGGCAGGAGGACCCGGTGGCCACCGCAGCCCCCGTCGAGACCGCGGCGATGCGCCGAGCCATCGAGCTCGCCGCCCGCGGCCTCGGGCACACCAGCCCCAACCCCGTGGTCGGCTGCGTCGTCCTGGATGCCCACGGCAACACCGTCGGCGAGGGCTGGCACCAGCGCGCCGGCGGCCCGCACGCCGAGGTCCACGCACTGCGCGCCGCGGGCGAACGCGCCCGGGGCGGCACCGCCCTGGTCACCCTCGAACCCTGCAACCACACCGGCCGCACCGGCCCCTGCGCCCAGGCACTCATCGACGCCGGGATCGCCCGGGTCGTCTACGCGGTCTCCGACCCCACCCCGACCGCCACCGGCGGCGCCGTCACCCTGGCCGAGGCCGGCCTCGACGTCGAGGGCGGCCTGCTCGCCGACGAGGCCGCGGCCGGCAACGAGGCCTGGCTGACCGCCGTCCTGCGCGGCCGCCCCTTCGTGCTGTGGAAGTACGCCGCGACCCTCGACGGCCGGATCGCCGCCGCCGACGGCACCAGCCGCTGGATCTCCTCGGCCGCATCCCGCGCCGACGTGCACCGCCTCCGGGCCGCCGCGGACGCGGTGATCGTCGGCTCCGGCACCGCCCGCGCCGACGACCCGCAGCTCGGCGCCCGGATCGGCGGGCTCACCGACGACGAGATCAGCCAGCCGCTGCGGGTCGTCGTCGACTCCGGCGCCACCGCCGTCAGGCCCGGCGCCCGCGTCCTGGACGGCACCGCACCCACCCTGATCGCGGTCGCCGAGGACGCCGACGCCGGCCACCTCGAAGGTCTCGCCCCGCTCGTCCGGCTGCCCCGCGCCGCCGGCGGGCCCGGACTGTCCATCCCCGCCCTGCTCGCGGCCCTGTACGAGCGGGACGTCCGCTCCGTACTGCTCGAAGGCGGGCCCACGCTCGCCGGGGCCTTCCTCGCCGCCCGGGCCGTCGACAAGGTCGTCGGCTATCTCGCACCGGTGCTGCTCGGCGCCGGCCCGGCCGCCGTCGGCGACGCCGGAATCACCACTCTCACCCAGGCGTTGCGGCTCGACGTGACCGACACCCAACGGCTCGGCCCCGATCTGCGCATCACCGCCACGCCCCTTCGCCCCGCCCTCCCCGAGGAGAACTGAAGTGTTCACCGGAATCGTCGAAGAACTGGGAGAGGTCGTCGCCATCGAGGACCTCGGCGATGCCTCCCGCTTCCGACTGCGCGGCCCCGTCGTCACCGAGGACGCCAAGCACGGCGACTCGATCGCGGTCAACGGCGTCTGTCTGACCGTCGTCGAGACCGCCGACGGTGAATTCACCGCCGACGTGATGGCCGAGACGCTCAACCGCTCCAGCCTCGGCGCGCTGACCGCCGGCTCCCGGGTCAACCTGGAGCGCCCCATGGCGCTGGGCGGGCGGCTCGGCGGACACCTCGTCCAGGGCCACGTCGACGGCACCGGCACCATCGTCGGGCGCACCCCCGCCGAACACTGGGAGATCGTCAAGATCGCGCTGCCGGCCGCGCTGTCCCGCTACGTCGTCGAGAAGGGCTCCATCACCGTCGACGGCGTCAGCCTCACCGTCGTCGAGGCCGCCGACGACCACTTCACCATCAGCCTCATCCCGACCACCCTCGCGCTGACCACCCTCGGCATCAAGCAGGCCGGCGACCCGGTGAACCTGGAGGTCGACGTCCTCGCCAAGTACGTCGAGCGGCTGCTGGGCCACGGCTCCGCGGACGCCGCGGACCTCCACGACATCGAAGAGATCAAGGAGATGGACCGGTGAGCGTCCTCGACCCGTTGAACGGCGTGGCCTTCACGGCGTTCGGCCAGCACGTCATCTGGTCGGACATGATCGGCAACACCATCGGTCTGGCCGCCCTGGCGCTCGGCTGGCGGCGGTCGCTATGGACCTGGCCGGCCCAGTTCCTCTCCGGCCTCATCCTCGTCGCCGCCTACGCGTCGGCCCACCTCAGCGGCGGTGTCGGCAAGCAACTCCTCGTCATCGGCGTGGCGTTGTGGGGCTGGCGGCAGTGGCAGCGCGGCCGCCGGCAGGCGCAGGACGGCTCCATCGCCGTACGCTTCGCCGGCCGGCGCGAGCGCGCAGTGCTGCTCGCCGGCACCGCCCTGGGCACCGCCGCCGTCGGCGGCCTGTTCACCCTCTTCCCGCAACTGTCCTGGAACCCCTGGCCGGACGCCTACATCTTCGTCGGCACGCTCGCCGCGATGGTCGCCCAGGCCCGCGGCCTGGTCGAGTTCTGGTTCGCCTGGCTGCTGGTCGACGTGGTCGGCGTCCCGCTCGCCTTCAGCAGCGGCCTCGCCTTCTCCGGCCTCGTCTACGTCGTCTACCTCGCCCTCGTCGTGTGGGGCATGCGCGACTGGTGGCTGCGCTCGCGCGCCGTCGCAGATCGCACCGTCCTGGAAGGAGCAGCGGCATGACCGCACTGCAGAGCTGGTACGACGAGGACGCCGAGGCACTGGCGCTGGACCCCGTCGAGCGGGCCATCGCCGACATCGCCGCCGGCCGCCCGGTCGTCGTCGTGGACGACGAGAACCGCGAGAACGAGGGTGACCTCGTCATCGCCGCCGAGAAGGCCACCCCCGAGGTCGTCGCCTTCATGATGAGCGAATGCCGCGGACTGATCTGCGCGCCCATGGAGGGCCCGGAGCTGGACCGGCTGGAACTCCCGCAGATGGTCGACCACAACACCGAGTCGATGCGGACCGCCTTCACCGTCTCCGTCGACGCCACCGCCGCGCACGGCGTCTCCACCGGGATCTCCGCCGCGGACCGCGCCACCACCCTGCGCCTGCTGGCCTCCGGCGACTCCACCCCCGGCGACTTCGTCCGGCCCGGCCACGTCTTCCCGCTGCGCGCCCGGCCCGGCGGCGTCCTCGTCCGCAACGGCCACACCGAGGCCGGCGTCGACCTCGCCCGGCTGGCCGGACTGCGCCCGGCCGCCGCGATCGTCGAGATCGCCGGCGAGGACGGCGCGATGCTGCGACTGCCCGAACTCGTCCCGTTCGCCCGCAAGCACGGTCTGGCGATCATCTCCATCGAGGACCTGATCGCCTACCGCCGTTCGTCCGAGCCGACCGTCCGCCGCGAGGCCGCCACCCGGCTGCCCACCGCGCACGGCGAGTTCACCGCGTACGGCTACCGCTCCACCGTCGACGGCGTCGAGCACATCGCATTGGTCGCCGGCGACCTCGGGGACGGCGAGGACGTCCTGGTCCGGGTCCACTCCGAGTGCCTGACCGGCGACATCTTCCACTCCCTGCGCTGCGACTGCGGCCCCCAGCTGCAGGCGTCGCTGCAGCGGGTCAGCGAGGCCGGCCGCGGCGTGGTGATCTACCTCCGCGGCCACGAGGGCCGCGGCATCGGGCTGATGTCCAAGCTGCGCGCCTACGAACTCCAGGAGCGCGGCCGGGACACCCTGGACGCCAACCTCGAACTGGGCCTGCCCGCCGACTCCCGCGACTACGCGGCCGGCGCGCAGATGCTGAAGGACCTGGGCGTGCGCTCACTGCGCCTGATGACCAACAACCCCGACAAGACCGCCGCCCTGGTGCAGCACGGCCTGAAGGTCACCGGCCGGGAGCCGATGCCCGTCCAGGCCGGCGAGCACAACCTGCGGTACCTGCGCACCAAGCGCGACCGCATGGGCCACGACCTGCCCTGGCTCGATGCCGATCACCCCGGCACCTGCCACAACCAGTAACCCCGCAACACCTGCGACATCACCACCAACCGGCACCACCACCCGTACAAGGAGAACCGTGAGCGGCAAGGGCGCACCCGAACTGACCGTGAAGAACTGTGGCGACCTGCGGGTGGCCGTCATCGCCGCGCAGTGGCACGAAAGGGTGATGGACGGCCTGGTCGACGGCGCGCTGCGGGCGCTGACCGAGCTCGGCATCGACGAGCCCACCCTGCTGCGGGTGCCCGGTACCTTCGAGCTGCCGGTCGTCGCCAAGGTCCTGGCCGGCCGCGGCTACGACGCGGTGGTCGCGCTCGGTGTGGTCATCCGCGGCGGCACCCCGCACTTCGACTACGTCTGCCAGGGCGTCACCCAGGGCCTGACCCAGGTCGCGGTGGACACCGGCGTACCGGTCGGCTTCGGCGTGCTGACCTGCGACACCGAGGAGCAGGCGCTGGACCGCGCGGGCCTGGAGGGCTCGGCCGAGGACAAGGGCCACGAAGCGGTCACCGCCGCGGTCGCCACCGCCGCCACCCTGCGCACCGTGTCCGAGCCCTGGCGCTGAGGAGACGGGGCGACCGCGTAGGGTAGTCACCATCATGTCCAAGAAGACGTTCGAGGAGCTGTTCGCAGAGCTCCAGCAGAAGGCCGCCACCGGCGACCCCGCCACCTCCCGTACCGCCGAGCTGGTGCAGGCCGGCGTCCACACGATCGGCAAGAAGGTCGTCGAGGAGGCCGCCGAGGTCTGGATGGCCGCCGAGTACGAATCCGACGAGGCCGCCGCCGAGGAGATCTCCCAGCTCCTCTACCACCTCCAGGTCATGATGGTCGCCAAGGGCATCTCCCTCGACGACGTCTACGCCCACCTCTGAACCACCCCAGGCACCCCCCAACTCCCTCAGCTGCAAAGGAAATCGCTCTCATGCTGCGCATCGCTGTCCCCAACAAGGGTTCACTGTCCGAGCCTGCGTCGGCGATGCTGCATGAGGCCGGCTACCGCCAGCGCAAGGACCGCAGGGAACTGGTCCTGGTCGACGCCGAGAACGAGGTCGAGTTCTTCTTCCTGCGGCCCCGCGACATCGCGGTGTACGTCGGCTCCGGCAAGCTCGACATCGGCATCACCGGCCGTGACCTGCTGCTGGACTCCGGCTCGCCGGCCGAGGAGATCCTCCAGCTCGGCTTCGCCGGCTCGACCTTCCGCTACGCCACCCGTCCCGGCACCGCCAAGGACGTCAGCGAGTTCGGCGGCATGACGGTCGCGACCTCCTTCGCGGGACTGGTCAAGCAGCACCTCGCCGAGAACGGCGTGGACGCCTCGGTGGTCCGCCTGGACGGCGCGGTCGAGACCGCCATCCAGCTCGGTGTGGCGGAGATCATCGCGGACGTGGTGGAGACCGGCACCACCCTGCGCAACGCCGGACTGGAGATCATCGGCGAGCCGATCCTGAAGTCCGAGGCCGTGGTCATCCGCGGCACCGGAGCCCCGGACGACGACCCGAAGGTGCGCCAGTTCCTCCGCCGCATGCAGGGCGTCCTGGTGGCCCGCCGGTACGTGATGATGGATTACGACATCCGGGTCGAGCACGTCGAGAAGGCCGTCGCCCTGACCCCCGGTCTGGAGTCGCCGACCGTCTCCCCGCTGCACCACGAGGGCTGGGTCGCGGTCCGCTCCATGGTCCCGTCCAAGGAGGCCCAGCGCATCATGGACGAGCTCTACGACCTCGGCGCCCGGGCGATCCTGACCACCGGCATCCACGCCTGCCGGCTCTGACCGGCCCCGTACCGCCTCCAACCCACCGACGAAAAGACCGACGACGTGTCCTCGGCACCCGCCGCCCCGCTCCCCGGCCTCCCCGTGACGTTCCGGCCGACCCGTACCCGGGTCGTGCTGTACACGGTCGGCATCGCCCAGCTCGCCGCCCTCACGGCGATCGCGCTGGCGCTGCCGAAGCTGACCGGCGGCGAGCGGATCAGCTTCGTCGTCACCGGACTGCTGGTGGCCGCCGTCCTCCTGCTGCTCAGCCGCCCCAAGGTGGTCGCGCGGCAGGAGGGCGTCACGGTCGTCAACCTCACCACCCGGCGCGAATTGGCCTGGGCCCAGATCGTCCGGGTCAACCTCCGGCAGGGTGATCCCTGGGTCTTCCTCGACCTGGCCGACGGCACCAGCCTGCCCGCCATGGGCATCCAGCCCGGTATCGCCCGAAATCAGGCCATTCGGGACGCTCGTGCGTTGCGTGACCTCACCGAGAAGCACGGTGCGCTCGACCACACGGCCGGATGAGCCTGCCCTAACACGGCCCCCGCTGTTTACCCTGTTCTCCGGGACGCACCCCGCGCCCCGCCCCTTCGTGGGCCCAACCCGACCCGAGGAGTGAATCCCTCCGGCAATGGACGGATCGTCCTGTAGTACCTGCGCCGCCCCTCCGCATACCAAGGGGGCGGCGGCATGACCGGCCCCCTGCTGCTGCTCGCGGCGGCCCTCGTCCTGATCCTCGCCAACGGATTCTTCGTCGCCGCCGAGTTCGGCCTCGTCACCGTCGAGAAGGCGGACGCCGAACGCGCCGCGGCCGACGGCGACCGCCGCGCCGGTACCGTCGTCTCCGCGCTGCGCGAACTCTCCTTCCAGCTCTCCGGCACCCAACTGGGCATCACCATCACCTCCTTGGTGGTCGGTATGCTCGCCGAGCCCGCGCTGGCCGACGTCCTGTCCGGCCCGCTGCTCGCCACCGGGCTGCCCAAGGGCGCGGTCCCCGGCATCGCCGTCGTCCTCGGCATGCTGCTGGCCTCCGCCGTCCAGATGGTCATCGGTGAGCTGGTGCCCAAGAACTGGGCGGTCTCCAAGCCGCTGCACGTCGCCCGCGTCGTGGCCGGCCCGCAGCGGCACTTCTCCCGCTTCTTCCGTCCGGTGATCACCCTGCTGAACACCGTCGCCAACCGGCTCGTGCGCGCCCTGGGCGTGGAGCCGACCGACGAGCTGGCCTCCGCCCGTACTCCCGGCGAACTGGTCTCGCTGGCCCGGCACTCCGCCCGGGCCGGCGCCATCGAGCAGGACACCGCGGACCTCTTCGTCCGCACCCTCTCGCTGGCCGACCTGACCGCGGAGAACGTGATGACCCCGCGGGTCCGGGTCAGCGCCCTGCAGGCGTCCGCGACCGCCGAGGACGTGGTGAACCTCACCCGCGCCACCGGCCTGTCCCGCTTCCCCGTCTACCGCACCCGGCTCGACGAGGTCGTGGGGATGGTCCACCTCAAGGACGCTTTGGCCGTCCCGGCCGACGAGCGGCTGCGCACCCCGGCGGTCCGGATCGCGGTGCCGCCGCTGCTGGTGCCCGAGACGCTGCCGGTGCAGCCGCTGCTGGAACGGCTGCGCAGCGAACAGCCGATAGCCGTGGTCGTCGACGAGTACGGCGGCACGGCCGGCGTGGTCACCCTCGAAGACATCATCGAGGAACTGGTCGGCGAGGTCCGCGACGAGCACGACCGGGTGGACCTGCCCGAACTCGGGCAGGCGCCGCCCGAGGAGGGCCGACCCGCCTGGGACGCCGACGGCGGCTGCCGGGTGGACACCCTGCGGCGGATCGGCCTGGACGCCCCCGAGGGGCCGTACGAAACGGTGGCGGGACTGGTGGCCCACATACTCGGCCGGATCCCGGCACCCGGCGACACCGCCGAACTCGACGGCTGGCGGCTGCGGGTGCGGCTGGTCGCACACCACCGCGCCGAGCGGATAAGGATCGTCCGGACCGCGCCCGCCGCGCAGGTCACCCGTGAGCCCGTCGCGGCCGGTGCGGAGGTGGCCCGATGACCCTGGCCCAGCTGCTGTTCGCGGTGCTGCTCGTGCTCGCCAACGGCTTCTTCGTCGGCGCCGAGTTCGCCCTGGTCTCGGTCCGCCGCTCCCAGATCGAACCGCTGGCGACCGAGGGCTCCAAACAGGCCCGCCGGGTGCTGCACGGTCTGGAGAACCTCCCGCAGATGATGGCCGCCGCACAGTTCGGCATCACCGTCTGCTCCCTGACGCTCGGCGCGGTCGCCGAACCGACCGTCGCCCGCCTCCTGGAACCGCTGTTCGAGGCGGTCCGGATGCCCGCCGCCCTGATCCATCCGCTCGGCTACGTCATCGCCCTGGCACTGGTGGTCTTCCTGCACCTGGTCATCGGCGAGATGGTGCCGAAGAACCTCGCGATGGCCGCGCCCGAGAAGACCGCCCTGTGGTTCAGCCCCGGCCTGGTGGCCTTCGCCCGGCTGTGCCGTCCGGTGACCGCCCTGCTCGGCGCCTGCGCCCACGGGGTGCTGCGGCTCTTCCGGGTCGAGCCGAAGGACGAGGTCGAGGCGGTCTTCACCAGCGAGCAGCTGACCCATCTGGTCGAGGACTCCGGCCAGGCCGGCCTGCTGGAACCGGCCGAGCAGGAGCGCCTCTCCGACGCCCTGGAGCTGGGCAGCCGCCCCGTCACGGACGTCCTGCTGGACCGGGCGGCGCTGATCACCGTCGAGCCGACGGTGACGCCCCGCCAGGTCGAGGAGCTGACCGTACGCACCGGCTACTCCCGCTTCCCGGTCTGCGCCCCCGGCGGCGCCTACATGGGCTATCTGCACGTCAAGGACGTCCTCGACCTGGAGGAACGGGACCGTGCGGTGCCCCAGCGGATCTGGCACGCGATGACCACGCTGCGCGCCGAGCTGCCCCTGGACGACGCCCTGACGGCGATGCGGCGGGCCGCCTCCCACCTGGCGGCGGTCGCCGACCCCAGCGGCCGGGTGCTCGGCCTGGTCGCCCTGGAGGACGTGCTGGAAATGCTGGTCGGCGAGGTCCGCGACCCGGCCCACCGCCGGACCCCGGCCTCCCGCACCCCGGGCGACCGGCTCACGGAACCCCGCGACGCCACGTCCCTGCCCGCGGAGGGCCGGGCGATGGCGCGCTAGCGACGGACACCCCGGCCGCGTCAGAAGCCCGGTGACTCCGGCCCCCGCCCCGACAGCACCTCGCCGTACGCCTGCATCAGATCCGGCAGTCGCAGGGTGGCGAGGTCGTCGCGGGTGGGGGTGCCGCGCCAGGTGGACAGCCGCAGGTCGCGGTAGGCGCAGCTCTTCTCGTAGAGGGTGCGCAGGAAGCGGCCGTTGCCGAGTTCGTCGATCCAGCCCTGGTCGACGACGTGGCCGCTGATGCTGCACAGCTCGTCGCGGGCCTCCGCGTCCCAGTGGTCGCCGTTCTCCGCGGCCAGGACCTCCCCGATGGCGGTCAGTTCCAGCGGCCGGTAGCTGGGGAAGTCGACCCGGGTGGTGAACCGCGAGGACAGCCCCGGGTTGGCGGCCAGCAGCCGGTCCATGCCCTCGGGGTAGCCGGCGAGGATGACCACCAGCCGGTCCCGGTTGTCCTCGGCCCGCTTGAGCAGCACCTGCAGCGCCTCGTCGCCGTAGGCGTCGCCCTTGCTGTAGCCGGAGTTGGACAGGCTGTACGCCTCGTCGACGAAGAGCACCCCGCCCAGCGCGGAGTCGATCAGCTCATTGGCCTTGACCGCGGTCTGCCCGAGGAACTCGCCGACCAGGTCGGCACGTTGGGCCTCCACGAGGTGGTCGCCGCCGAGCAGCCCCAGCGCGTAGAAGACCCGCCCGAGTATCCGGGCGACGGTGGTCTTGCCGGTGCCCGAGGGCCCGGAGAAGACGAAGTGCCGTTTCGGCGGCTGGACCGGCAAACCCTGGCCCGCCCGCAGCCGGGCCATCCGCAGCTGGGCCGACAGCGCCCGCACCTGCCGCTTGACCGGCTCCATGCCGACCATCCGCTCCAGCTCCGCCAGCGCCTTCTCCAGCAGCACCGGATCGGCCGGCCCGGCGGGCAGCCGCTCGGTGCCGCGCGGTCCCGGCACCGCGGCCTTGGCCCGGGCCGCGGCCCGGTCGGCGCCGGCCGGGGCGGCGAGCGGATCGCCGTCCACCCCGTCCGCCTCGCCGGTCGCCAGCAGCTCCCGGCCGTCGACGGGGTCGAGCGGTGCCAGCGGGTCCAGGTCGCCGCCGGCCTCCTGGCCGAGCCCGGACGCGGAGACCGCCGCCAGGTCCGATCCCTCGTCCAGCCCGTCCACCTCGGCGATCGCGGCGAGCCGGGCCGCGGTGTCCATGAACGCCGGGTCCACCCGGTGCACCGCGCGGTAGAGGGGGAGCGCCGCGGCGCTGCGGCCGGTGCCCTCATGGGCGCGGGCGAGCCAGTAGCGCAGCTCCTTGCGCTGCGGCTGCTCGCTGCGGCACCGCATCAGCGCGGCCGACAGCAGCGGCTCGGCCTGCCCGTACATCTCCAGCCGCACCCGTGCCATCCCGCCGAACAGCCCGGCCTCGATGCCCAGCACCGGATCGCCCAGCAGCGGGTCGGTGTGCCGGACGAGCTGGTCCCAGTCCTTGACGAGATAGGCGCGGCAGGCGTGCAGGAAGCGCACCTGCGGGTCGGTGTCGACCGGCGGGCAGCCGGCCAGCGCCTGGTCGAGCTCGGCGACGTGCCGGCCGTCGAGCCAGTGCGAGGCGTGCGCCAGCAGCAGGTCGCGGCCGGTCTCCAGCACCGGCTGCACCCACCAGCCCAGCCAGTACCAGGAGTTGAGGGTGCGCCGGTGCCGGGTGCGCATCTCGCCGAAGCGGTCGCGGTGGCGGTGCATCCGCAGCAGGGCGATGGAGGTGTCGGCGCGCAGCGCGTGCAGTCCGAGCCAGGCGTCGGCCATCGACGGATCGAGCCGTACCGCGGCCCGGAACTCCTCCTCCGCCTGCGGATAGGCGCCCACGGTGTAGGCGTCGACCGCGCGCAGCCAGGCGAGCTCGGCCGGGGCGGGCGAACCCTGAGTTCCGAAATCCATCCGTCCCCCCACAAAGCGTCCCCCGTGTGTGCCGCCGGGCCGGTGCCCGCCGCTGGGACCGTCCGAACCGGCGTGCGGCATACGGGAGTTGACCCTCGCCGCGGCGGATTTCCGGTGTGTGGCCTGCGGTGGCACAGACCCGCATGGTACCTGCGGGAACGGCGCGGGCCGTAGAGGGCGGTACGGGGCAAGAGCGGACGGGCGGTACGGCGCGGCGGCGCGAAGAATGCGGTGACCCAGGGTGAGGGGGAAGGCGGCGCACGCCGGTGGCGCGAGGTGGTTTTACGCAGAACGAAGCCCCCGATCACGGGGGAACAACCGGGGGCTTCGCATCTGCGGGCGGTCCGTTGAACCGCACATTGAGAACGTAAGTCCTGTACGCCCCCTAGGTCAAGCCGAGTTGGGGCACTCGGCAAGACCCTGTCGTCGGTGCGCCCCCTGCCGGCCGCCGACCGCTACGCAGAGTGAAAAGCGGGGCCGATCACGATGCGGATGCGGGCCCCACCCGTACCTCGTACCCCAACTTCCCCTGGTGCACCAGAAAATCGGCGTAGGGGCGCGAAGGATCCGCCGCGAAGTGCGCGCGCTCCGCCGGAATCCAGCCACTCCAGAACGCCGAGAGGCCCGGACCGTCCCGGAGTTGTCCCCTTTCCCAGGAATGTTCGCGCGTCAGTTCCATCCACAGCAGACAGCTCAGATGCGGCCGCAGCGTCCGCCGTCCGGTGCCGACGCCCTCGACCAGGACGACCGGCGCGGGCGCCAGTGCACGCTCCTCGGTGAACTCCCCGCGCACCCAGTCGTAGACCCCGTACCGCGCCGTCCCGCCCCGGGACAGCGGCTCCACCACCTCGGTGCGGAACCGCTCGTCCCAGGCGAACAACTCCTCATGGGTGGCGAGGTCGTCGGTGTGCACCACCGGCGCACCGCCCAGCGCCTCGGCGAGCCGCTGGGCGAAGGTGGTCTTCCCCGAGCCCGCGTGGCCGTCCACCGCGATCAGCCGCACCGGTCCGCAGGAGGGCGGCAACGTGCGCAGCCGGGCGGCGAGCGGGGCCAGATCGTGAACCATCGCGCCAGCGTACGCCGCGGCCCGGAGCCCTCCGCCACGCCACTGGTGTGGACCAATATTCCCGGGCGACGCGCGCCGCAGCGCCTTCCGAAGCGTGGCCGGAACAGCAATAGTTGAGCCACTGCCGATCCTTCCCCGCGCTCCCCACTCCGTTGGAGCAGGGGAGACCCGGTTGCCCGCCCGCCGCCCCGGCCCGCCCCGCCCACCCGATCGCACGCATCCGACTGGGGGACCTCCACATGACCAGTTCCGCGCCCCGGCGCACCGTCCTGGCCGCCGCGCTCGCCGCCGCGGCCGGCGCCGCCCCCCCCTTGGCCCTGGCGCACGCCGCCGACGAACCCCGCAGGACCGCCGCGGGCACCGCCGGGCCGGCGGCCCCGGACACCACCGCCGGCACCACCGCGCGCCGATCGAAGAGCCCCGTGGACTATCACGCCTGGACCACCGCCGCCGACTGGGGCCGCGGCCATGCCGAGGGCACCGCCGTCGCGCACGGCCCCCGCCCCGGCATCCGCCTCGCCCGCCCGGCCGGCACCGCCGACTACAAGGACCCGCACACCGGCCGGACCGCCGCCTGGGAGTACGCCACCTGGACCTCCCCGGTGCACGCCCTGGCGGTCCCCGCCACCGAGGTCGTCGCCTCCTGGAACGCGCACACCCCGCCCGGCACCTGGATCACCGTCGAGCTGCGGGGCACCTACAGCGACGGCACCGGCACGCCCTGGTACGTCATGGGCCGCTGGACGGCCGGCGACGGTGGCGCGGACATCCGGCGGACCTCCGTCGACGGCCAGAAGGACGGCAAGAGCAGCATCTCCACCGACACCTTCGCCGTCGACGACCCCGCCGGCGGCCTCCGGCTCGCCTCGTACCGGCTCCGCCTCACCCTCCACCGCAAACCCGGCACCTCACTCACCCCCACCGTGTGGCGGCTCGGCGCGATGGGCTCGGACCTCCCCGACCGCTTCGAGGTGCCGGCGTCCACACCCGCCCTGGCCGGCCGCGAGCTGGTCGTCCCGCGGTACTCGCAGGAGATCCACAAGGGCCAGTACCCGGAGTACGACAACGGCGGCGAGGCGTGGTGCAGCCCCACCTCGTCCCAGATGATCATCGAGTACTGGGGCCGCCGGCCCACCCGGCAGCAGCTCTCCTGGGTCAACCCCGACTACGCCGACCCCCAGGTCTGCCACGCGGCCCGCTACACCTTCGACTACCAGTACGACGGCTGCGGCAACTGGCCCTTCAACGCCGCCTACGCCGCCACCTACCGCGACCTCCAGGCCGTCGTCACCCGCCTGACCTCCCTCAACGACGTCGAACGCCTGGTCCACGCCGGCCTCCCGGTCATCACCTCCCAGTCCTTCCTGAAGACCGAACTCGACGGCGCCGGCTACGGCACCGCCGGCCATCTGATGACCGTCATCGGCTTCACCAAGGACGGCGACATCATCGCCAACGACCCGAACTCCCCCGACGACCAGGCCGTCCGCCACATCTACCGCCGCCGGCAGTTCGAGAACATCTGGCTGCGGACGAAGCGGTACGACGCAAACGGCAAGGTCAAGAGCGGTAGCGGAGGTGTCTGCTACCTCTACTTCCCGGCTAAGCCGGTACCAACTCAGCACCGGGTACTCGCGGAGCTGGGAATTCGCTGAGCATGTGCACCCCGACGGTGGCCTCGATGACCTGACGGCAGCGCTCGCTGCCGTCGAGGGTGAGGTGGCCGTACCGGCTTGATGGAGCTGTCCAGGACTTACGGAAGAGGCCGGGGGAGACCATGCCTCCGGCTTGATTCCGTACAGGGAGTCGCTGGTCGGGGCGCCGGCCTGGTTCTGGCCCAGGGCGCGGTGGCGACCGGGAATGAGGAAGGCAGCAGAGAGGATGCCCGGTCTTGGGGTGGGCAGGGCGTCGGCCGTCGCGGTCATGAGGTGCTCGGGGGCGCCCCGGCTGAAGTACGCCTGCCAGCTCGGTGCAGCAGAAGGTGGTGCACCCAGGCCGTCAGCGCGGCGAGTTCCTCAGCGTCCGCCTTGCCGTCGAGCGCCAGAACGAAGATGGAGGACGGCCCCTCCGCCCCGAAGGCAGCCGCATCGCCGGCCTCCGCGACGGAGGCCGGCGCGGTGCCTTCCGCGCGACTGGGCTCGTCGACTTCGTCGCCCTGCTGGGGCGGCTGTTCGGCGGTGAGCCGGGCGAGCGTCTCGCCCTGCTTGCGGCTTTCCGCAACGAGCTGTACGACCGTGGGGACAAGGTCGTCGAGGTCGTGGTCCGGTGTGCGTACCGGCTTGCTCTCCTGTGCGGGTTCAGACATCGACATCGATACCCCTTTGCGTGAACGTGTGAGGTGCCGAGGTTCCGGAGAAAGCACGGCTTGGCGATGCCGGAAATTTGACGCGGACGGCGCGGTAAGAGCAGCGTGCAGTGGCGGCAGGTGGTCAGGGCGGGTGATTTTCTCCTATGGGGCGATAGCGACGCCGTACGGCCCCCAGGCCCCGTACCGCCTCCGCGTCCGGGAACAGCGACAGCACCTCCGTCAGCGACGCCTCGCCGACGGGCCCCTTCCGTCCTCACCCCGTGAGCATGCCCTTCGCACCGGACAGGTGTGAGAGCCGGGCTGCTGAGGTGGGGGCGTGAGCAGCGGCGGTCCGCCCGGAGGGCCAGGCGGCAAGGAAGATCCGTGCTCGGTGGTGCGGGGCTCCGACGTCGGAGGCTCGAAGCACGCACCAGGGTGCAATGAACCGGAGGTCGGTTAGGGAGCCGAGTACGGTACCGAACACGCGCACAGCAGGCCGGCCTGTGCCCGTCTCCCGAACACCACGGGCAGGGCTCGACGTCGCCAGGGGAACCGGCGGGGAGGACAGGAGTCCTCAGACATTCTCGATCACCACCAGGCACGGGTTGAGAGCGTCGATGGCACGAACGACGTGGTGCCACAGGCCGGACCGGGGGCCGTCAGCCAGCCCGGTGCGGCGGCCGGCGACCGAGACGTCTTTGACAGGGGAAGCCGGCCGTCAGGACGCACACTGCGGGAACGGTGGCCCAGTTGATGGTCGTTATGTCGCTGAGGTTGGGCATGGTCGGCCAGGGGCAGGAAAGGATGCGGGATGCCCTGGATCGATCTCGGGGCGCCAGGCAAGCGTGCCGCCGCCCGGGGCGGACTGAACGCCCAGGTCCAGGCGGCCGCATCCGGTACGGACTCCCCGTCAACGGCGAGGCTGGCGGCACCATCAGGCCGGCGGGCATGGCGGGGCGCGGGAGTGTCGGCGAGCGGTGTCGGGCCTGGTGCGCCGGAGGCGGTAGATCCAGTTCATGTCGTTGTGGGGTCGTTCTCCGCCACGCGGAAGACGACCTCGTCCGACAGGTCATTGATCAACACCGGCAGGGCGGCAAGTGCTTGGACGTGGTCGCGAGTCGGGTAGCTCGCGCGGTGTCCCGGGAACGTAGATTTTGGAGTGCAGCCTCGTCGAACTCGCGGGCGACGGCGTACCGGGTTGAGGGGGGCGACCGTGGGAACGGGTCCTTCGACGTGGGCCGCCGGCGCGTCGCGCTCCGGTTGAAATCGGTCGGGGCGACAGAGCGGGAGGCGAAGGTGTCACCGCAGGTGGATGATCGAGGACGATGTCCTCTGTCCGGCTGCTGCAGGCGGTCCATGTTAAGAGGGCAATTCCAGCCGCTCGTACGGCCTGAGCCCCCACAACAACGACAGGGCGTTGCTTGGCGCGCATTGAGAAACCGGTGTCATGTACCACGGCGCGGTCTTCGACGGCGGTTGGCAGGCAATGGAAGCGGCCTGCCGCGTAATATCGGAATCACTTGCTCCGCAAAAGCGCAGTCCCCTCTCGCCCTGTCCGGAACGCAGCCCATCACATTCTTGGATCGGTAGCACGTGTGAACGACTGCTGCTACCGTCATTGACTGCGAGACATGGGGGGTCGGCATGACCTGACGACGCTCCTTGCCAGTTTCTCTGCCATTACCTGGTGGAGAAACCTATTCCTGTTTACGGAAGGAGTCGTAGATGGAAGACACCGAGTTCGATTTCGACCTTGAGGACATCCCCTCGGATGTATTCGAACTGGCTGACCGTGGGCTCACGGTGGAGTCGTTGACCAGCGGCCATGGGCTGGTCGAGAACGGCGCTTCGTCGCCGAGCTGCGGAAGCTCCTGTTCGTCGCTGCCGTAACCAAGGGGCGGGCGTCAGGAGCGACACCGCCCTGACGCCCGTTGGCGACGTCCCGTGGCAGGTCGGCGGAGTGGGGCCGTCCCGCGGCGTGAAGATTCTGGGCATGGGCGGGCTTCAGGCAAGGATGATGCGTGACTTCGTACTCCGTCGGGGAATCCTTTTTCGTGCGCTTCTGCGGGCTCCCGGTCTCGGTTCTGGATGAATTGACGCAGCCGCGTTCCTGGGGACTGGTCGAAGAGATTCAGGCACTGGACGAGGTATTGAATGCCGACGCCGAGACTCTGAAGGGCGCGCTGTATTCAGCGATCGGCGGGCTTGCCGAATCTGCATCCAAACCCCGACTGGTGGCATTGAGGCGCTGTGTCCACCGTCGACGGTTTCCAGCCAAAGGTGAATGGGACGCAAGCGTCGCGAGAGCCCTCCCTGGCGAAGTGGTGGCTCAAGTCGAACAGTGGCTGACACGCATGCGGAAACGCGAATCGGTCCTGGGAGAACTCTTTGCGGCCGCGGAGCAGGAAACGCACGAGGAAACGAGAAGCCTCTTCAAAGCAGCCGCCGACCCAGTGTTCCGGCATGCCCTGTCTCAGGCCAGCCCCGCCCTGCTGGACGAACTGCTGCGCCTCGACCTCGACCGCCAACCGAAGCCACGGCGGCGCACGGCCATCGGGCTGACGAAGTTCGTCTCCCGTGCGGCTACCAAGACCAGCCCGTACAGCACCTTCACCGCGACGGCCGCCGGGGCCTGGTCCGGCACCGGGCCGCTCTTCTCCTCGTCGGTCAGCGACGAGCTGCACTGCGTGCTCGAACTGGACCGCATGGTCCTGGAGCAGGTCGTCAACTCTTTGCTCGCTGACGGCGAGCCGAGCGATGCCTTGCGGATCCGGCCGAATCCCAGCCTGAACGAGCTCGACGGCCGATACACCTTCCTCGGGCGAAGGCCGGCAGAGCCGTTGGTGTCGATACGTGCCTCCCGGGAAGTCACGGAGTGCTTGAGGATCGTCGGTGACGGATGCACGGTGGAGCACCTGCACAGCACATTGGCTGCGCGTACCCCGCAGCAGTCGGCGGCGGTAGTGCGGTTTTGCGCGCAACTCGTCCGGATGGGCGTGCTGGAGTACGAATCGCCGGTGCCGGACCAGTCGGAGAGACCACTGGACGACCTCATCAGGTTCCTCGGTACCACGGCTCCGGACCGGAGGCCGAAGGTCATTCCCTTGCTGGAGTCCCTGCGCGAGAGATTTCAACAGGATTCCTCGCCCACAGCCGTCGCCCCGTACCGGGAGCAACAGCGCGTGATCTCCACGCTGATCGCCGACATCGGACAGGAGCTGGGGCTCGACTGGCCCGAGGCCGACGTTCTGCGCAAGGTCGCCTTTCACGAGAATGCCGTCAGAGTCGGGGGTGACATCAGCTGCTCGGCTCCCCATTGGCGGCCGTTGCTCGACGACTTGGACGTGCTGCGCCGCTGGCTTGCCCTGCACGATCGCATGCTGCCCGTCCGCATCGCGCTCACCGCGTATGCCGGACACCGCTTCGGTACCGGTGCGAGCGTTCCGTTTCTCGCGTTGCATGCGGCGGTGCAGACCGACCTCGCGCGCGAGGATGCGGATTGCCCGCAGTGGCTACGTCCGTTGCGTCCCTTCCTCCAACTCAGTAATCCGGTCTCGGTTGATGAGCTGGAACGGAGCCCCCTGCCCCCGTTGAGTCGGCTGCACCGACTGCGCCGCGAGTCCCTGGAAACCGTGCTGTCGGCCGAGCGGCAGGAGGACGGCGTCCTACGCACGGATCCCGCGGTTCTGACGGAACTGTCATCCCAGTGGCCCGACTGGGTCCGCACCCCGGGATCGATCGCCTGCTACCTCCAGCCGTACACCGTGAACGGGGAACTGAAGGCAGCCGTGAACACGATCAGCGGCGGATGGGGAAAGGGGCGTGCTCGATGGTCGCGTTTGCTCGACCAGGCCGGCGGGCGCATTCATGACGTGCCACGCACCGACGACGACGCGCACGCTCCGCTCCTTGCCGAGATGTCCGGCACCTTCGGGGTATCGGTGAACCTGCGGAGGGCCGTTGCCCCGTATGAACTCGACTACCCGTACACCACCAGTATGCGCCCGGGCGATGAGCGGCTCCCCCTCAACGATCTCCTCGTGCGACAGGTGCCGTCGGGGGCGACGCTCGAACTGTGGTCGCGGTCCAAGGGTCGGCGTGTCCAACCCGCGCATCTGGGCATGATGGCCGATCCGTTGCTGCCGCCTGCGGCCCGCTTGCTGTTCGCGGCGTTCGGGCAGTCGTACCTGCTGCACCCCAGCCTTTCGCTGCTCAAGCCCCGAGAGGTCGCCGAGCCCTCGGACGTCGTGTTCCAACCCCGTATCGAAGTGGGCAGGGCCGTTGTGCAACGGGCCGAATGGTCGGCCCCGATCGCGTGCGTACCGCAGGAGCGCACCGGCGAACCGGACGGTGGATATCTGTTGCGCTTAGCGGAGTGGCTCCGTGTTCATCGGATACCTCGGCGCTGCTTCGTCCGCTTGTATGCGACCGATGGTGACTGGGTGAGCCGGGTGTTCGTGAAGTCCAGGAAGCCCATGTTCCTCGACTTCGCCAGCCTGTCGATGGTGGCCGTCTTCAGGAACATGACCAAGGGGTTCAGCGGCAGAGTCGGCTTCGAGGAAGCCCTGCCCGACCCTTCCGATCCGTCTCCCTTCGAGTGCGGTGGCCCCAGAGTCGCCGAGTTCGTCGTCGAACTGACCGCGGACGGCTCCTGATGTGCCACGAACGCCGCGTGCGCGGCGGCCGTTCCTGGGTGAGTGCGCATCTCTTCTCTCAGGGCAACCTTGATCGCGTGCTGTCCGACCTGGTGGCTCCCTTGCTCGACGAACTGTGTGAGCGGCGGTGGGCGGACCGCGGGTTCTTCCTCCGGTACTGGGACGGCGGACCACATATCCGGTTGCGCGTGCTGCCCTCCTGCCAGGAGGCTGCCGCCGCGGTGCGCGGTCTCATCGAGCAGCGGTCCACCGCGTACTTCGCGCACAGCCCGGCCCCAGAGGTGCTCAGTCAGGAGGAGTATCTGCACTCCGCCCGCGAGATCGGGGCGTGGGAAGGGGTGCGGCCCACGGAGCGCATGTACGCCAATAATTCCGTGCATTTCCTGCCCTACGTTCCCGAGCATCACCGTTACGGTCAGGGCGCGACGCTGGAACTCGTGGAGGAGCACTTCAGCACATCGAGCGAGCTCGCATTGGACCTGCTACGCGGCGCGACCCGCCCCGAACAGCGTGAACTGGCCGTCCTGTGCCATCTGTTGCTCGCTTGGTTTCTCGGCGCTGAGGACGTGCGCGAGCTCGCAGGACGGCAGCTCGCCAAAATGTCCGCACGGCGCGCGCCCGGCACAGCGGAGACCATGACGGCGTCGGACGCCCGGTTCCTGCGCCGGCGCGAGCGATTGCTGACCCTCGCCGCCACCATGCGCAAAGTCGGGCGCGCATGGCCCCACATGCCGGACGACAGCAGTCTGAAGCGGTGGGCGTCTTCCGTCTCGGGCGTGGTGGACGCGCTGGGCGCGGACCCGGATGCGCCGTCAGCGGAGTCAGCGGCGGACCTCTGCGCGCACCTCTTCGCCAATCGCGTCGGGGTACGCATCGACGCCGAGGGCTCGCTGCGTTACCTGGCGGCCCGTGCCGTCACCGATCCTGCTGTATATGAGGGGGCATGATGTGGCGGAGCTTCCACGTCCATTACTACGACCACGACAAGAGCGGCCTGCTGCTGGACGCCGTCCGTCCCTTCTTGGAGCGGATAGCGCCGCAGGTGTCGGGGGCCCACTACCTCCTGCACTGGTTGCGCGGCCCGCACGTTCGAATCAATGTGGACGCTGAGCCCGAAGCGTTCGCGGCGACCGTACTGCCTGCACTGGACGAGGTGATCAGGCCATATCTGGCCGAGCATCCGTCAACCGCAGTGATCGATGCCGCCGCGCTGGAGACCCAGCACACACGCCTTGCCCAGCTTGAACATGAACCGGGCCCGATCACTCCGTTGTACGCGGACAACTCCGTCCATGAGGCCGGCTATGACCAGCGGCTGCACGTTCTCGGCAGTGTGCAGGCCGCCGACCTGCTCGCCGACTTCTACGATGCCACCACGCCGCTCGCCTTCGAAATGCTCGATCGCACGCACCGGAGGGGCAGCCCGTTGGCCGGGGTGTGCTTCGACACCATGATTGCCACGGCACATGCGTTGTCCGGCGTCGGGTTGCGGCGCGGTTTCGTGTCCTTCCGGTCGCATGCGGAAGCCTTCCTGTCCTGGTGGCCGGAGGCCGAGGGGCTGCGGCAGGGATGGGATCGGCACTACACCGCGCACGCCGGGAAGCTCGCCGCACGGGTACGCCACGTCATGCGGGCAGTGGAGTCCCCCACGCAGTCGGGAGGCCTGGTGCGCCGCTGGGTGCAGGAGGCGGCTCCCTTTTCGCAACGCGGTACCGAGCTGATGACCGCCGGTGAGCTGTCCATGGATCCGCCCTGGGCGGGCCGCTACTCCGACGACGACGAGCTGATCGCCGACATGGCACGCAAGAGCGCGTTCCACAACCGGCCCCGGCCGGCCGGCGAAGCGGTCGACCAGCTCTGGTTCGACCAGTACCGGCTGATCCTGAACTACACGTATCTGCAGTTGACCCGCTTGGGGTTGTCACCGGTGGAGCGGTTCCTGTTGTGCCACCTTGCGGCGAACACTGCAGAGGACCTGTTCGGCGTCGCGGCCGCCGACGTGCGGCTGCCCGCGCCCGGCGAATTGCTGTGCACGGCCGCGAGCTCGCGGGAGTCCTCGTGAGCCATGGGGACGTGTGTCGCCTGTACCGGCTCAAAGAGGGCGTGCACAGTGTGCGGACCGCTTCCGGCGAAGTGGCTCTGGCCGCCTGGCCGCACCTTCAGGAGGTGGGGCGACTGACCGCCGAGCAGCGATCGCTGCTCCAGGTCCTGTCCACCGACCGGTCGGCCGAGGAGCTCACCGAACGCTGTCCCCGCGATCAGGCCGAGCGGCTCCTCGCCACGCTGTCCTCGGGCGGCTGGCTGATCACCACCGTCATCTGCGGAGACCGTCCCCTGTTCAGTAGTCAGCCGCTGGTACCGCACCGAAAGCCCTTGCCTCCCGCGGAGCCGCGCCGGCTGTCCCGGTTCGCGTCGGTCCACCGGGACGGCGACGCGATCGTGGTGGAGTCTCCAGCTGCCGGGGCGGAGGTGCGCCTGTACGACAGCCGTCTCGTCGAGCCCGTCCTGACGCTGGGTGCGGCACCGCAGGAACGACCTGACGTGCCCTTGGAGGCAGTACGCCTGCTCACCGACGCGCTTGTCGACAGCGGTTTCCTCGCGACCGCGGACGAGACGAACTCCCTCAGCAGCGTCCAGTGGAGCCCCCATGAACTGACCTTTCACCACGGCAGCAGACTGCGCGGCGACCACCGGATGGGGCGGGACTTCGGCGGATCGTACTGGGCGAAGGGGCGGTTCGACGCGCCACCGGGAAAGCACCCACGGTGGCCGGGGGCGGCCATCGAGCTGCCGCGGCCCGACCTGGACAGACTCCGCGTACAGGATCCCGCGCTGACCGAGGTCATGGAAGAACGGCGCTCCGTCCGTTCCTACGACGAGGACAACCCGCTGTCCGTCGAGGAGCTGGGTGAGTTCCTCTTCCGCACGGCTCGGGTGCGGGCAACGGGGACGGACGCCGAGGGACTCGACGTTTCCAGTCGGCCGTACCCCGGGGGCGGTGCTGCCTATGAGCTGGAGGTGTACCCGCTGGTCCGCAACGTGCGTGGGCTGGACGCCGGCCTCTACCACTACGCCCCGCACGGCCACCGGCTGCGTCCGGTCCCGGCGTCGGCAACAGCCCTGCGCTGGCTGATGAAGGCGTCGGCAGCGGGCATGACCGGCGAAGCCACACCGCAGGTGCTGCTCGTCATCGCCACCAGATTCGGTCGCCTGGCGTGGAAGTACCAGGCGATGGGCTATGCGTTGACGCTCAAGCATGTCGGGGTGCTGTACCAGAGCATGTACCTCGCGGCGACAGCCATGCGGTTGGCGCCCTGTGCGCTGGGGGTGGGCGACTCGGATGCCTTCGCCGCGGCAACCGGGCTGGACTACTTCGAAGAGACCAGTGTCGGCGAATTCGCACTGGGCAGTCTGCCCGCGGCACGGAGAGAGAGCACCGGATGAGACCTCGGCTCAAGGACGACGCCTACTTCACGCGGGTGGACGAGGGCTTGGTCTGGCTGACCCCCGCCGGCTTGCTGACCGTGAAGGAACCGTCCGTCACCGCCATGGTGGAGAGACTTGCGCCACGTCTCAACGGGCGCCACACGGTGGACGAGCTCACCGCGCGCCTGCCGGAGCGGACCCGCCGTCTGATCGTCCAGCTGCTGGACGTGCTCGTCCGCCAGGGGCTGGTGGAGGACGCCCGGCCCGGCCGGACGCCCACTGCGAGTGCGGAACCGGACGAGGCCTTCGTGCAGCAGGTCACCGGTGACCCCGACGCCGCCCTCCACCGCTATCGCAACGGCAGAGCCCTGGTGATGGGGCCCGACCCGCTCCTCGCCCATTGTGTCGGGGCCCTGTCCGAAAGTGGTGTCACGACGGTGGAGAGGGTCCTCGACGCGCGCGGTGCGGCGCCGGAAGACGCCGTCCACGCCATCGTTCACGACGGCATCGACTTCGCGCTGCACCTCTTCGACTCCACGGGCCTGTCGCATGCTTCTGCCCTCGCCGGTGTCTGCGCAGAGCGTGACATACCGCTGGTCCAAGGGCTGGTCTCGGAGTCGGAGGTGCTGGTCGGGCCCTGTGTGACGGTCGACTGGGCGTCCGTGTGGCGGCGACTGTGCGCCGAGGACAGGAAGTCGTTCGAGGCGGAGCCGGGACCACCAACGGGTGCGGCCGGGCGCGTCCTGGCGAACCACCTGGTGTTCCGGCTGTTCAGGTGCGTCACGGGCGCTGCCGGACCCGAGGATCAGAGGCTCTTTTCCTTCGCCACGCGGACGTTGGAAACACGTGGTCATGATGTGCTGCCCCACTTCTCCGTCAGAACGGCGCGGCCCCAGTCCCGGGTGGATTTCGTCCGCACGGTTCGCGAGCTGCGGCAGGGGAGGGGATGCACGGAGGCCCAGTTCTCCACGCGCGCAGTCCGGGCGATCGATGCGCGGTTCGGGCCCGTCCGAGACCTGGCGGAGGACGAACTGCCGCAGCTGCCGCTCCGCCAGGCACGCGCGCTCGTTGCTGCGCCCTCCTGGGTCGATGGCCCGGTCGTGGTGACCGCCTCCGGGCCGGACTTCGCCACCGCGCGGCATCGCACGGCGCTGAAGGCCATCGGAACGTACGGCGCCATGACGGTCGACCCTCGGCGCCTGCACATGCGCAGCCGGAGGGGGGGCCGCCTTCCTGAGGAACTCGATGACGTCATCCGTGCGATCCGGGCGGGGGAGGTCGACGCCCGACTGTGGGGAATCCGTCTCGACGACGCACAACCTTGCCTGGTCGATGCGCGGGAGGCGTTCCCCGTGCTGTCCGAGGGCGGCACGCTGCCGACGGGCCTCGGCTTCGGCCTCGACTGGACGACCATGACGAGCGTCGCCGTCCTTGCGCAGTGTCGCGCCACCGTGCTCGCGGACCCGAGGGAGGTGAGGGGGCCGCAGGTTGGGCACGAGGTGATCGACACGGACCCGGTGAGCAGGCGCTACCGCCGGCTGCTCACCGCACTCGGCCACGACCTCCGGCTCATCGACCTCAGCGGGCGGGCAGGCGTGCCGACGGTGGCCGTCATGGTGAACGGCGCCGCCGTCCAGGTGAGGTGCGGACTCCGTCAGGTCGAGGCCGTCCGGGATTGCCTGGAGGCCGTGCTCGTGGCAGCGCAGTCGGGGCGACCACTCTCTTGCACCGGCCACAGGGTGCGGGAAAGCACGGCGCAGTGGTCGCCGCCGCAGGACGCGTCCTTGGACGATGCCGTCAGCGCACTGCGGCAGACCGGGCAGACGCCTGTGCTGGTCCCGCTCAACCATGATCCGGCGATGAACCGGATCACGCCCTATGTCGGGAACGTGGTGCTGATCAATGAGTAACGCGCATCAGCTCGTCAGCGTCCTGGGCGAAGGCCGACTACGCGAGGCCGTCGCGACGCATCTGGCAGCTGATCCCCGGATCAGCTGCGGCCCGCCCGACGGTCCGGCGGAGGACTCGACCGCCGTGGTCGTCGTCGCGGACGCATGGCTGGAGGATTCCGTTGCGCTGGGTCCGGACGGCGCGGCAGCAGTCCTGCCGGTGTCGACGGAGCTGGGGCATGTGGTCATCGGCCCTCTGACCAGGCCGGGAAAGCAGGGCTGTTGGATGTGCGCCCGGCTGCGCCGCAGCCGCAACCATCCAGAACGCGATCTGGCGGTCAGGCGGAACCAGCAGGCCCTGGCGAGCCGGCCATCGTCCTGGCTGACCAGCTTCGCCGCCGATGCAGTGGCCGCGCTGGTACATGACGAGATCACGGCCCTCGTGGCGGGGGCCGGGCCACGTACGGAATCGTCCTTCCTCCGGGTGTCGTTGGCGGATCTCACCGTCCGGACACACCGTGTGCTGCCCGACCCGCTGTGCCCGGTCTGTGGCGAACTGCCGGAGGACACAGCCGAGGCCGCTGTGCTGTCGCTGACGCGGCGGCTCAAGGTTGCGCCCGGTGCCTACCGCACGAGGGTCATCGCCGACGCCCGGGAGAGCCTTCTGAACACCTATGTGGACCCCGAGGCAGGGCTGGTCAGCGAGGTGCAGATGGGCGACGAGGGGGGTCTGCCGGTCGCCAAGGCTCCGCTGGCGATGCGTGCTGCCTCGGGGACCGAGGCGGGTTGGGGGCGCAGTGACAGTTACCGCGTCAGCGAGGTGACTGCCGTGCTGGAAGCGGTGGAGCGGTGGGGCGGCCTGCAGGCCGGCGGCAAGCGCACTGCAGTGCGCGCTGCCTATCGAGAGGTTCGCGAACTGGCCGTCGACCCGGTCTCGCTGGGTCTGTACGACGACGAGCGCTACGCCGCTCCGGACTTCCCGTTCACACCGTTTCATGACGGCCTCGAACTGCGTTGGGTATGGGCCTACTCCTTCCGCCGTCGGCGTGCGGTTCTGGTTCCTGAGACCTACGCGTATTACGGTGCGCATGTCCTGGAGCCGGATGAGCCGCGACTCGCGTACGAGATATCGAATGGATGCGCGCTGGGGGGCTGCATCGAGGAGGCAACTCTCCATGGTCTCCTTGAGGTCGCCGAACGGGATGCCTTCCTCATGGCGTGGTACGGGCAGCGGCCGCTGCCCGTGATCGACCTGGCCTCCGCCCACGATCCTCGGGTGCGGCTGCTTGCGGCGCACCTTGAGGAGGAGAACGACCGGACGATCACGGTCCTGGACACCACGGTTGAGCAGAACATCCCGTGCGTGTGGGCCATCGCCGTCGGCCGGCCCGGTGACACGGCGCGGGCGAGGTCGGTGTGTGCAGGGGGTTCGCACATCGATCCGGAGCGGGCGGTGCTGAACGCGCTCTGCGAACTCGGTCCGATCCTCGCGAGCGTGGACCGCTCCTACACACAGCGCCGGCAGTACGTCACCGCGATGACCCAGGACTCGCACCTGGTCCGAACGATGGGCGACCACTCTCTGCTGTACGCCGATCCGGAGGTCTTTCCCCGGCTGGCGTTCCTGTTCGCCGCGCAGGAGCGTCGCTCCTTGCGGGAGATGGCGGCGAAAAGCATCCGCATCTCTCCTGACGATCTCACTCAGGACGTCAATCGGGTCGTCGGGCGTTACCTGGAGACCGGCCTGGACGTGCTGGTCGTCGACCAGACGACGCCGGAGCACCGCCGCGCAGCTCTCGCGTGCGTCAAGGTGATCGTGCCGGGCACGATACCCATGACGTTCGGCCACGGGATGCGCCGGGTGCACGGCCTGCCGCGGCTCTTCGACGTCCCGCGTCTGCTCGGCGACCGGAGCGCGCCCACGACCATCGAGGATCTCAATCCTCACCCGCACCCGTTTCCCTGAGGACCGACGACGCCGATGGCCAGCACCGAAGGACAAGCAATCCCGACCCCGCCCTCGTACCCCTTCCGCCAGGCTCAGGGAGTCGGCATCGATCCGGAGTTCGCGCGCTTGCGACACGAGGCGCCGCTCGCCCGTGTCACCATGCCCTATGGCGGGCAGGCGTGGCTGGTGACGCGGTACCAGGACGTGCGTACGGTCCTCGGCGACCGCAGATTCAGTCGGGCGGCCACGCTAGGCCGGGACGTACCGCGCCTTATCCCGCTCGTCCAGCAGGTGTCGAGCATTCTGACGCTTGACCCACCGGAACACACCCGCCACCGCAGGCTGGTTTCGCACGCCTTCACCCCTCGCCGTATGGAGGAACTACGTCCGAAGGTGGAGCAGTTCGTCGATGAGCTCATCGACGAACTGGTCGGGCACGGGCCGCCCGCCGACATGGTGGCGCACGTCACCCGACCGCTTCCTGTCATGGTGATCTGCGAGCTGCTGGGCGTTCCCTTCGACGAGCGGCACCTGTTCTACACGTGGTCTGAGGCGATGCGGTCCACCGGCGCCGACGCGGTCGCCAAGATGAAGCAGGCAGGACAGCTGCCCTGGGACTACCTGGCCGACAGGATCTCCGTCGAACGTGAGAATCCGTCCGACAACCTGCTCGGAACGCTGGTGCGAGCGCGTGATGAAGAGGAGCGGCTCAGCGAGCAGGAACTGGTGAGCTTCGCGGTGACTCTCCTGCTGGCCGGGCACGAGACGACCACCGACGAACTCGGCAATCTCCTCTATACGCTCCTTGTGAACCCAGCACACCGCGAGCAACTGCGCGCCCATCCGGACATGTTGGAGCCCGCCATCGAAGAGCTGCTGCGTTTCGTGCCGATCGGAACCCTCTCCGGCTTCACCCGGATCGCCACTGAGGATGTGCATCTGAGCGGTGGTCTGGTACGAGCCGGCGATGCGGTCGTGGTGCAGGCGGACTCGGCCAACCGCGACGAGTCGGTCTTCGCGGACCCTGACGAGCTCGACTTCCAGCGGGAGCCGAATCGGCACCTTGCCTTCGGGTACGGGCCGCATCACTGTCTGGGAGCCCAGCTCGCCAGGATCGAACTGCGGGCCGCGATAGGCGCACTGTTGACCAGGCTGCCCGCCCTCGCGCTGGCGGTTCCGGAGCGCGAAGTGCCGTGGAAGCTCGGGCGATCGGCGCTTGGGCCGCAGGCGCTTCCCGTCACGTGGTAGAGCGAGGCTGCCGCCGGCAGGCCGGTCAGGCCAAGGCCTGTACGACCTGCCGGACGTTGTCCACGAACTGACGGGCAAGCGTCCGGGCGTCGTCGTCGGGGATGGCGTCGCGGCGGTAACGCAACACGCCGCCCACGGCAGGGTGCGGCCACAGCTCCACGGTCAGCTCCGGAACGGCATTGGCGGCCGGACTACGGATGAGCTCGGCATCGGCTTCACCCCACCGCATCGAGGGCGGAGGGATCTCCTCCTGCAGCAGATACGCCTGCAACAGCGGGTGCCTCCGGTGGCCGGCAGGAAGCTTGGGCATGATCGCATTCATCGGCACAAGCGGCGGCTTCATCGAGGCACGCAGTTCCTCGGCGGCGGCGGACGCCAGCGCCTGCGGCGTATCGGCGTCGGCTGGCAGCCGCAACGGCAACAAACCGGCCATGCAGCCGACCAGGGCAGCCTCTTGTTCCGTGTACCGGCCGCTCACGGGAATGGCGACAGCCGGGTCGGGCACCCCCGTGTACGCGCGCAGGAGCATCATGTAGGCGGCGTAGAACACCGACATGGCCGTGCCCTGCACAGCGGCAGCCGCGGCACCGACCTCGGCGATCAGCTTCTCGTCGATGGCCAGCGGCAACTCCTCTGCCGGACCGCTCCAGGGCCTCCGGTCGTTGAGTGGAAACGTCAGCTCGGGGGCGTCAGCCATGCGCTTGCGCCGGGACCAGACGGCGAACGGGAACTGCTTCCGGTACTGCTCACGCTGCGCAGCGATGACACGGAAGTATGACGGGGGCTGATCGGCCCGCGGGGTGCGGCCGCGAAGCAGCGCCTCGTAGGCATCGGCGAGTTCCTCGCTGAACAGGCGGGCGGACCAACCGTCGAAGAAGATGTGGTGGACGCTGATGGCGAGCACCGCCTCGTGCGGACCGGCCGAGAAGAGTGCGGCCCTGATCGGGCTGCCGGCCACCAGATCGAAGGGGCGCATCGCCCACCTGGTCGCAGCCCGCTCCGCCTCTGCCAAGCTCGCCACTGCCGGCTGTCGCTTCAACACCCCTGCGGTCTCACCGGCGGGCAGGACACGGACCTGCGGATGTTGCAGGTCGGAGCCGAAACGTACCCGTAGCACCTCGTGGCGGGCCACCAGATGGTCCAGGGCTGCTGCGAGTACAGCCGCATCGACAGCACCTCGCAGCCGGTAGACCACCGGCACCACGGCCTCGTCGAGGCGGGTGCCGCTGCGCAACGCCGTCCAGAAGCTGCCGAAGACGAACGGGAGTTCATGCGGCTCGTATCCCGTCTCGGGACCGGGATCCGCGCGCCCCGTGTCAGTGGCGCCCGGAGCGGCGGGCGCTCGGCCGAGCAGCTCCGCGATCCGTTGCGGCGAGCGCGTGCGGAAGACATCGGAAACGTCGATGGTGCATGTGAATCTGCTGCTCAATCGCGTGGCCAGGCGCATGGCCGTCAGGGAGGTGGCACCGCGGTCGAAGAGGTCGTCCCCGGGGCCGACCGGATATCCCAGCAGCTCCGCAGCGACCGAACGGACAGCTTCGACGTCGTGGGCGGCGTCTGCCGCACTGTCGTCGGCAGCCGGTGCTGGCAGGAGCGCGGCCAGGGCGCGCTCGTCGGCCTTGCCGTTCGAGGTGAGCGGAAGTGCGTCGACGGCGCGCAGGACGTCGGGTACGAATCCGGCCGGCAGTGTCCCGGTGATCGCGGCCCGCACCTGCTGGGGGTCCACGCCCCCGTGCCGGGTGAGGTAGAACGCCGCCAGGCGGGTCTTGTTCGGACTGTCGAGCGGCAGCGCCAGCGCGACGGCGCGGGTGACGCCGGGCACGGACTCGACGAGGCGTTCGATCTCCGCCGGCTCGATGCGCAACCCCCGCACCTTGAGCTGGCGGTCCTGGCGACCGGCGAACACCAGTTGTCCCTGGTCGTTGATCCGTGCCAGGTCACCGGTGAGGTAGGCCCGGACGGACGCACCGTCCGCCTGGAGCTCGATGAACCGCCGGTTCGCCTCGGCGTCGGATCCGAGATAGCCAGGCGACACCCCGTCCCCGCTGAGCGCGATCTCACCCACGCGTCCCGTGGGCACGACTGCGTGCTGCTCGTCGAGGAGGTGCACGGATGTGTTGGTTACCGGCGTGCCGATGGGCACGTCATCGGTCAACTCATCGGTCCGGGCGATCCACAGAGTGCTGTTGATGGTGTTCTCCACCGGCCCGTAGGCATTCACCAGCTGAAGTCCCGGATGCTGTTGCAGACACCGTGCGACGTGGCCGGACGGCAACCGTTCGCCGCCGACGAAGACGAGGCGGAGGCCGGCGAGTGAGTCCGGGTCGTCATCGACGAGCATGCCGAACAGGGGAGTGGCGACCGCCAGCATGGTCAGCCCGTCCCGGACGAGTTCTCGGAGCCGCTGCCCCGTCAGGTATCGATCATCGAAGAGCACACAGGTGCCGCCGTTGATCAGACTCACCCAGAGTTCGAGGGCGAAGATGTCCCAGGCCATGGAGGAGAGTTGCAGGGTGGTCAGCGGCGCGTCGTGCAGGCGTCTGATGTCGATGGCCGTGCGGACGACGCCCCGGTGCGGCGCGAGCACAGCCTTGGGCGTGCCGGTGCTGCCGGATGTGAGGAAGACACAGAAGGGGCCTGCGCCGTCGGTGGGCGGCGCGGGCCTGGTCGCCGGGTGAGGGCGATCGGGGTGGGTCGCGAGCACGTCCTCGACGGTCAACGTGGTGGCGGTGCCGACCGGCTCTCCGGACACCGACGTCACACACACCGTGGCGCCGGTCTGCTGGACGAGTTGCCGGCAACGGCCGACCGGCCAGTCGACCGGCGCGCACGCGTAAACCGCGCCCACCTTCAGCAGACCCAGCAACACGGTCATCGTCTCGGGAGTGCGCTCAGCTCGAACAACCACCACGTCACCCGCGGTCACTCCTTGCCCGGCCAGGACCGCAGCTGCCCGGTCCGCCGCCGCTACCAGTGCGCGGTAGGTCACCGAGGTCTCACGCCATCGGAGTGCCATGGCTTCCGGGTTGGCGGCGGCGGCGCGGTCCACGAGGGCATCTATGCGGTCTCCCTCGGAGTAGGGAGCGCGTGGGCCGTGCAATACCGACATCGGCCGTATGGCTGTTGCCACCTGGCGCCTCCGTTTGTGTCCAGGGCTCGGGCGCGGTGCTGCGCAGGCGCCACAGCTTGCACACTATCTCTGGGTCGGTGACCACTTGTGTGATTTCGGCATTTTCGCCCCCCCTCCCTCGATCAATGCCTGCGCAACTTCTTGGCCAGATGGGAGGCGCCGAGGAGCAGAACGGCCGTCAACGCCAACGCGACCAGAACCGAGCACGCAAGGGGGGCGATGCCGGCTCCATGAGAGAGAACGGCTTCCAGCGCGAAGCTCAGGGCGGTCACCGAGATCAGCAGCGGGGCTGCGTACCAGAACAGGAAGACGAAGAAGCTGAGGTCCCCGAAGGGAGTGGGGATGCCGATGAACAGCAGCTCGGACCGGACCGGCCCGCGTACTGCCGCCAGGACCGAGGCCGCGGCGAACGGCAGAGCGCACACCGGCATCAGCACGAGCGCCCAGGCGCCTCCGTTGAGTGCGAAGGGGACGGCCGCCAGGCAGGCCAGTACCGCACCGAGCGCCGCCGGGACGATTGCGTGATGGAGCATCAAGGTCGCGAAGCGGAAGGGAGACCAAGATGAGCGCCGGAGATCGTCTGCCTCCAGGCGGGCCGACTCGGCCAGTCGGCCAACCGCCAGATATCCGAGCGTCAAGGCCATGACCACCGCGGCGGTCCTGCTACGGCCGTCGAGCGAGGCGGCGAGCCCTGCGATCGCTGCTGCGGCCGCCGTCCAGAGGGCCGCGCTTCCCACACGGCCCGGTGCGCGCAACAACGCCACTGCGTCGCGCCACATCACCACGAGGTACTTGTTGCGCGGCATGGGCAATCGACGCCGTACCTGACGGCCGTCGCGTTCGAGCGCCTCGCTGACTGCCAGCTTCGCGGCGCGCAGTTCCACCGACCACAGCACGGATGCGACCGTGGCGGCCGTCGCCGCGCGAGCACGCAACTGCCTGGTGGGGACGGTCGCGGAAGCCGTATGTGCATACCGCGCCGCCGCGGCGGTGAGGGCCACGAGCAGCGCGACGGCGGCGGGCCATGCGCTCGCCGAGCCACCCGCCGCATGGACGACCGGTTGCGCGGCCCAGCCCCAGGGCCCGGACCACAGCTCGATCTGCTCCAGCACCGGAAGCCGGTGCCCGGCGGCTGCCCACGCCGTCTGCGCGACGAGCACCACCAGCAGCAGCACGGCGTACGGCGTCCATGCCCGGACCCGGACTCCCAGGCTGGTCCGTCGTTCGACCTGGAGGGCGAGCACGACCGCCAGGAGCGGGAGACACAGCCCGGCGGGCAGGCAACCCGCGAGCCCGGTCTCCAAGGACGAGAGTCCGGCCAGGCGCAACAGAACAGTCCCGGCGAGCGCGCACAGCACCCCGCCTGCGACGGCGAGTCCAGCTGTGAGGCGGAAATAGGGGCGTAGCACTCGGGTCCGGTCGACCGGCTGGCTGAGCAGCCACGCCGCGTCCGGTCCCGGCACGATCACGGGCCCGCGCCACAGTGCGTCCCGGGCGGCGATCACCGCCAGGCTCAGAGCCAGCAGCACCAGACCGGCGGGCAGCGCACGGCGGATCGCCTCCAGGTTGTCCCCCTGGGCTGCCGCGTGCTCAAGGCGCTTGGCGAAGCGGTAGACGAACGTCGTGCCGTAGCCGCCGGCGAGCAGGACGAGCGAGTAACCGATGACACCGAGATCACGATTGCGTCTGCTGCGGTGCCCGCGGCGCTTGTCGCGCAGCCAACGCAACGTCTCGGAAGTGCGGTCGTACTCCGAAGTCCAGGCTGTCTCCTCACTCACCGGTGGCCGTCCAGTTGTTGGAGAACAGTGGCAGGGGCCCCGGAGGCCACGATTTTGCCGTCCTCCAGGGCGACCACCCGGTCGGCCACCGCTCGGACGAGATCTGCCTGGTGGGTGGCGAGCAGAACCGCTACGCCGTCCTCCTTCTCGACGATCAGCAGTTCGCTCAGGCGCCTGCGGGAGTCGGGGTCGAGGCGCTGCTCCGGCTCATCGAGTACGAGCAGATCGCGGGGGCGGACCAGCGCGGCGGCAAGCAGGAATGCCTGCATCTGCCCCGATGACAGAGCGGCGGGGAGATGGTGGGCGTGGTCCTCCAGCCGGCGGTCGGCCAGGACTTGAGCGATCCACCCGTCCGCGTCGTCCACGCCATGGGCCACGGTGATGAGCTGGAGATGGTCGTGCACGCTCAGGTCGGGATAGCACGCGACGGTGTCGCCGACGACCGCGACCCTGGCCCGCACCTCGGGGTCGTCCTCATCGATGACCCTGCCGTCGAACAGTGCTGTGCCGGTGGTCGGTTTGTCCCGACCGCTCGAGATGCGCAGCAACGTGGATTTCCCGGAGCCGTTGTGTCCGAAGAGAGCGGTGCAGGTGCCGACCGGGACCTCAAGGTCCAGCGGGTGCAACGCCTGACGATCACCGTAGGTGCGGCTGACCCCGCGAAGCTGCAATAAGGCGGGGACGGCGCTTTTGCCCGCTTCGCTTGTCTTGCTGGGCATCGTGCCTCCGATATGAGGGAAAACCGATGTCGCGAGCCTAGCGGCCGTGCCGATTCCCGAATCGCGGACGCACGAGACCGAGCCGTTTGATCCTGTGTTGGTGGTTCCCTCGGACCAGGCAGACGTGCAGACGGCCGCAGCGCCCCGCCGGAACCCACCCCTCCGCAGAAGCGGTTCAACGGACCACAGGGAAGGGCCAGCCCTCCGCATGCTTCCCTGCGCCGGCTAGGTGTTGGCTGGTCGACCGGGCGCCGGTCCCGACGAGCCGGGGGGTGTCCTCCTGGACGAGTCGGCGGCGGGCGCCGTCATCGCCCGCCGTCTGACGTCCGGTTAAACCTTTTCGACCAGCGCCGAATACCACCTGAAGCGGGCGCGTATGGGGTACGGAGGGAATCGCTCTTCGAGTATCCGGAAGCCCGCGTTGCGAATCAAGCGCCGATAGCATCCGGAAGTCAGCGACCAGCCACCCGTTTCGCTCGGCCACTGCGGCACGTAGGTGTGCTGGTTGCGCGGGAGTCGGAACCATCCCCAGCTGCCCGGCGCATGCACGACATGAGAGGTCTGGATGATTGCGTATTTGTTGGTGGCTCGATGAAGCTTCGTCAGCATTGCCGGTGGGTCGCTGACGTGGTACAGGCCGCCAAAGCACATGACGACATCGTAGGTTTCGTCTTTATCGAGCACATCATGAACGTCCTGCACACTGAAGTCGAATGTGGTGTCGACGTGATCGGACAGGGACTTTGCCAGCAGGTTCGCCACGGCGATGCGGGACGGCTCGGCATCGACGCCAGTGACCTCCTTGGCGCCGGCGAGCGCGGCACGGACGCTGAAGGCGCCGTTGGCGCAGAAGAGGTCCAGAACCCGCTGGCCGGGTGTATACCTGTCGATCCAGTCGTGGAGAAGCTGGGCCTTCCACTGGTAGCGCTTCTGGAAATAGAACCTCTTCGGGTGCTCCGGGCTCTGACAGTTCCGGAATTCGAAGGGCGTGAACCATCCTGCGGGACCTGAAGTGCGGACCTCCTTCGCGAGCGATTCCGGGAGGGTGATGTTCAGCTGGACCATGTCAACCTCTGTTTTCTTCGGTCGATCAGTCATCGATGAACTCGGTGTGCGCGATTTCGGAGCCTCAGGATCAACTCGCCGTGATGCGGGCGACTAATTCCGAAGGGACCCTACGGTAAGGACCGACGCGCTGATCCTGACGGCTACCAGGATCGTCCCCTGCGATTGTCAGGAGCATCTTTGTGTCGATCGCTGCAGGATGCGGAGGTACCGATGTTGACGGTCCGAGGGGGATTCCTTGATTCCGCTTTCCCTGCAGCAAGAGATTGTCTGGCTGCACCAGGAACTGGCGCCACAGAGTTCCGCCTATCACTTCACAGCGGTTCTCGATTTGGTGGGCAAGCTCGACAAACAGCGGCTGGTGGACAGCCTTTGCGCGGTGGTACGACACCACCCGGGGCTGCGACTGTCACTGGTGGACTCCGTGGACGGCGAGCCGCGGCAGAGGGTCGTCGAAGACGTCAGCCCCTCCGTCGTCGAGCGTGACCTGCGGGACTCCGGGGATCCGGACACCGAGTTCGACAAACTTTTCAGGGAGCACGCCGTCGCGCCGTTCGACCACCGCGCGGCCCCTCTGCTGCGCTGGCTGCTGGTGCGCACGGCGGACGATCGGCATCGGCTTGTGCACACCGAGCATCATCTGATTCACGATGGTCGGTCGTTCGCGGTTTTCCTCACCGACCTGTTCACCGCGTACGAAGCGCTGAGCGAGTCGAAGCCGCTGTCTCTGGAGCCCGCAACCGGCTACCAGGGCTACCTCGCGCACTGTGCCTCGAAGATCGAGGTAACGGGGCGGAAAGCCGCCGTGCAGTGGTGGAAGGACCAGCTGTCGGGGGCAGAGTTCGGCGCGACCTTCCGCGGGCTCGCCACGAGCCTGGCCCCGCGCGGCGGATTCGTCGGCGCGCAGTACCGCCAGACGCTGCCTGCCGGCCTCGTCCGACGTCTGCGCCAGATGGTGCAGACACATGGACACACCATGTTCAGTGTCCTCTACGGGCTCTTCAGCGAGTTGTTGCGGCGCCACGCGGGCCAGGACGACATCGTCCTGGCCACGGCCGTGGGGAATCGTCCGGCCGGCTTCGAGCGCACCATCGGCATGATGGTCAACACCCTGCCGGTGCGGCTCCAGCACGATCCGTCCTGGACCGGGCATGAGCTCGTGGATGTCGCGATGGACCGGCTCTTCGATGCGCTCGACCACCAGTCGGCGCCGATCCAGCATGTCGTACGCGAGGTGGGCGCCAGCACGGCCGGCTTGGACGGCCTGCTGTTCCGCGTGATGTTCAGCATGCACGACAGCCCCTTGCCGCAGATCGATGTCCCCGGTCTGTCCGTAGACCTCACGGAGGGCCTCAATCCCCAGGGCTCGCGTTTCGATATCGATGTCGTCGTGCTGCCGGGAAAGCGGTCTCTGGGCGGCGAGGACTCGGACGAACTCACCCTGGTGTGGGACTACTCCACGGAGCGCTTCGACGAGCCGGCCGTGCTCACCATGGCCGGGCGCTTCGAGCGGTTGCTTGCCGCCTATCTGGACGACAGCCAGGCCCCGGTGCGCGGGCTCCCCATGGAACCCACCGGACACGAAGCCGTCGTCACCCCCGCGGCCGTGGACCTACCGGACCTGCCGGCGCGACTGGACCGCGCATTCGCCGACCACGCCGACAACCTCGCTTTGCTGTGCGGGAGGGAGGCGCTGACCTACGGCGAACTGTCCGCCAAGGTGGATGCTCGGGTCGACGAACTCACGGCGGCCGGTCTGGTGCCTGGTGACATCTCCGCCGCCCTGCTGCCCCGTGGCCCCGAAGCCGTCATCCACCTTCTAGCCTGCCTGCGTGCGGGACTGGTCTTCGCGCCCCTGCCGGTGAACGCCCCGGCCTCCCGCATCACCGCGATGGTGCAGCGGCTGCGCCCCGCGGCCCTGTATGTCCAGGAGATCGGGGCGCTCGACGTTCGGGAGCTGGAGACACGCGTGCTCCGGCCGGGCGGGCCACTGCCCGCCGGCTCGGCTCCACGAGCCCCGCGACGGGTCGACGCCGCCTACGTCATTCACACCTCCGGTTCCACAGGTGTGCCCAAGGCGGTCGCCGTCCCGCCAGGTGCGCTGGCCGCCGCCGTGGACGCGGCGATCTCCGTTCTGGGGGTGACCGCGAGTGACCGAGTGCTGCAATTCACCGCGCCGTCCTTCGACGTCTTCCTTGAGGAAGTACTGCCCACCCTGGCTTCAGGAGCGGCCCTCGTCCTGCCCAGAGCCGAGGTGCCCACCGGGCTTGACCTGGCCGCGCTGATCGCCTCTCGCGGCGTCACCGCCGTCAACGTGCCCACCGGCTATCTGGCCGGTGTCGCGGCGGAACTGACCGATGCGCTCACCGGCCGCGAACACTCCCTGCGGCTGGTGGTGGTCGGGGGCGAGCGACTGCCTTCCCGGCTGTTGGCCCAGGTCGGCGCGCTCCTCCCGGACGGCCGGATCCTCAACGCGTACGGAGTCACCGAGGCCACGATCACCTCGACCGTGCACCGGTGCAACCTGGCATCGGATCCCACCGAAGTGCCCATCGGCTCACCGCTCCCCGGCACCGCGGTCTGTGTCGTGGATGACACCGGCGTAATCCAACCCCACGGTGTACCCGGCGAGTTGGCGATCGGCGGCGCTGGAGCCCAGTGCTGGTACCTGGATGAGCCCGCGCTGACGGAAACCCGGTTTCCGCAGCTCGCGGGGCCGCCTGCCGGCCGGTACTACCTGACGGGCGACCTGGCCTACCGGGACCGGGACGGTGAGTTCCATTTTCTGGGGCGTCGTGACAACCAGATCAAGCTGCACGGTCAGCGGATCGAGCTGGAAGAAATCGAGTTGGCGGCCCGCACGCTGCTGGACGGCAGCGACTGCGCCGTGGTGCTCGACCCCACGCCGGCCTCGGGGCCGCGCCTCGTCGGCTTCGTGGAATCCACCGACGCGTCGGTGGCGCCGGAACTCGCTGACGGGCTGTCCGAGTTGGTGCCGCGCGGAATGCTGCCGGCGCTCTGGGTCGCGTCACCACAGCTTCCGCGTCAGCCGTCAAGCGGCAAGGTCGACCGCGCCGCGCTGACGCGGCAGGCCGCCGGGGCCGCCGTCCGGTCAGGAGGCGGAACGGCCCGGAACGCCGTGGAGGCCCTGCTCGTCGAAGGATTCGAGAGTGTCCTGGGGCACGAGGGGCTGGGCCCGCACGACGACTTCTTCGCGGTGGGCGGAAACTCCCTGCTGGTGGCCCGGCTCGTGTCGTGGATCGAAGAACGCACGGGGGTCCGTCCGTCGCTGCGTAGCGTGTTCGAGCACCCCCGGCCCGTGGAGATGGCCGGGCAACTGCCCGGACTCGCCGACGCCGTGGAGTCGCTGGGTGCGCTCCGGGACGGTCCCCGGTGACTGGGGCCCGCGCGAGCCTGACCGCGCGATACCTGGAGAGGTTCCGGAGCCGCTGGTCCGGCGCTTCCGGTGAGTCGGTGCGGGTGCTTCCCGCTACCAGCGCACAGCGCAGGTTCGCGATTCTGGAGGCGGTGGCCGGCCGTCGGCTGGCCGTGCCGCTCTTCTTCTCGCTGCCGTGCGGGCTCGTGGACGAGGACCGGCTCCGACGGGCTCTGGAGCGCGTAGCCGACCAGCATCCGGCCCTCCGGTGCACGGTGGGGATCCGCGACGGGCTGGTGGTTCAGGAGTGGTCTGCCGACCGCGGTCCCGACGTGTCATCGGTCCGTATCGGCTCCGCCGACGACGACGCGGGACGGGCCGCAGCACAGGCCATCGAGGCGCTGGAGGACCACACCGCGGCCGGTCCGCTCCACGCGGTGCTGCTGCGGGGCCCCGAACGGGACCTGATCGGTTTCGTCTTCGACCACGCCGTGGTGGACGAGAGCTCACTCCGTCTCTTCACCACCGACCTGTTCCTCGTCCTGGAACAACTCGGCGCTCCGAAGCGGCTCGGGGAACGCCCTGGCGCCCCCTGGGCAGACTTCCGCGACGCGGTGTGGGCACACCTGGAACGGGAGGCGGCAGCAGCCGGTGGCACGGGCACCGACTACTGGGTGAGGAAGCTGACGCCGATGGCCGCACGGGCGTCGACCACCCCCTCCGTGGGCGCAGGAGGCACTTCGGTCGACGTCGTGGAGCCCCCGCCGTTGCCGCTGCCCGAGGCCGGAGTCCGGCCGGTTCTGTTCCCGCTGGCACTCGCCTCGCTGCACCGTGTGCTGCGCTCAGCGGGCGCCTCGCCCCCCACGTCCATCGGATACGCGTGGGGCGGCCGCCAGGACAGTACCAACCGTGTCATCGGATGCTTCATGAACACCGTCCTGTCGACGGACGCTCCCGGGCCGCGGAACGCACCCGAGCGGGGACTGGCGGCCTTCGTCGACGACTGGTGGCAGGACCTGGAGCACGCCGATGTCCCGTTCGACGAGGTGGTCACCGAGGTCGACCGCGGCGCGCGAAGCAGCTGGCCGGGTACTGCCGACGCCCTGATGGTCTTCGAGGACCTTCGCAACCGAGCACCCCTGCGGTTGTCCGGACAGGCCGTCGAGGAGTGGCTCTCGCCGGTGCTCTCGCCCAAGGCGGAACTGAGCACGGCGCTGCGCCTGGACGGTGACGGGCTGCATCTGCGGCTGTTGTCCGCCCCTGGACATTCCTGGTCGGCACGGGCCGCGGAATTCGCCGAGAGCTGGCGCGGGCAGCTGACGGACCTTCTTGACGCATATGCGCACCACGAAACCCCAGGAGGCTGAAATGAGTGAAGCGTACGGCGGTGCCGTACCGGAAGACGAGACGCCGCCGCAGGCCGCGACCGACGTATCCGCGGTGGTAAGGGAGGCATGGCTCAGCACTCTGGGCCCCCGGCACTGCAGACCCGACGACAACTTCTTTGTCGAGGGCGGCAATTCGCTTCTCGCCGCCGATCTGGTGAGCAAGCTCCGTGCCGAATTGGGACTTCCGCTGCGTCTCCAGACGCTCCTGCGGAACCCGACTCTCGCGTCGTTCACATGCGTCGTGGCCGACGGCATGAGCGCCGAGCAGCGCCTCCCGCATGCCCATCGTCCCGAGGTCCCTTCGAAACCGCTGTGAGGAACCCTCCTATGCCCGCCGTCCCACGCGACCCGGACCCGAGTGATCTGCTGCCCACCGGCAGCGAGCTCGCTGACTTCATGACCACATCCTGGGGGAAGGAAGTGGTGTACGGACACAGCGGATCGGCTCCGGTCCAACTGCTGGACATTCCGGCACTGGAAGACATTCTCCGCTGGAACGTACTGCGCTTCCCGTACGTCTTCATGAGCCGGGAGCAGGCCCGGCTCCCCTTGGAAACGTACTGTTCCAACCGCCGGGTGTTCAGCTACATGCAAGAGGGATACCTCGATGGCGGCAAAGCCGTAGCTGCCCTCGAAAAGGGCGCCTCCCTCTACCTCAACCACTTGGAGGACTGGCACCCCGGGTTCGGGCGGTACCTCCAGTCCTGGCAGTCGCTTCCCGTCGCCAAGACCGTGGCGAATGCCTTCATCACGCCGGCCGGTACCCAGGCCGTCGGAAGGCACTGGGACGACTCGCACAACTTCATCCTGCAGACCGCGGGAAGCAAACGCTGGCGCATCTACGCGCCGCCGATGAATCCCCATCCGGACATGGTCGCCGAGGACTTGAAGACCGAGTTGCTGCTCGACACCGTGCTCGAACCGGGAGATGTCATCTACTTCCCACCAGCCTTCCCGCACGAGGCCGAGGGCTCCGACGGGCTGTCCGTCCATCTCACCTTCGCGGCCTACGAAATCATGCCGACGCTGGTGCTCCAGTCACTCGTCCCGGCTCTCGACAGCGTACAGAGCTGGAAGCGCCTGGATCCCACCACCCTCGACGCACGCGACCGAACCCAGCAGTCGATCACCGCCATCCGCGAGGCCATCAGCGCGATCGGGCCGGACCCGATCGTGGCCTCATGGGCCGGCACTGGCTCGCGAATGTGTTCCCTGGACCGGATAGCCCGCTCCACCGGGCTGTCGAAAAGCGCGGACGGCTGACCCAGTACGGCAGAAAGGATTTCGCCATGAACGTAGTCCGCGCTGACTACCGAACTCCTGAAGTGAACGACGTCGTACGTTACCGATACGGCGCCGCTGAAACGGATCTGCTCAAAAACCGGATCTCCGAATTCGGGTTCACCATGGCGGAAGTACCAGGTGAGTGTGATCCGCAAACCGAGATCGAGCGGCTCGCCAAAGCCCTGGGACTGGGTGAGCCGTATGTCGCCGCGTTGTACCAGCGCGGCGACACCCGGGCGCACGGCGCGCTCTACACGGACGTGCGCAGCCGTGCGCACAACACACACCCGGGCTTCGGCACCACCGAGGGACAAACCATGCACGTGGACGGTCTCCTGGAGCCGATCGGAACCATCCGCACCACCATCCTCTTCTGCGTACGTCCGGCCGTATCCGGGGGCAGGACCGTCCTGTTCAACTCATCCGCGGCCTTCGAGACGCTCCGGCGCAGCGACCCGGCAGCTGCCGAGCCGCTCCAGGACCCGGGTGTGCTGCGTCGGCGCTCCACGCTGCCCAATGTGGACGCCGGACATACCGGTCCCGCCTTCGCCTATGACAACGGACTGCTGATCACCCGGTATGCGGAGGGAGACACCGTGGAGTGGAACGCACCCCCCGGGCGCTCCGCCGAGCTGGAACGCGCACTGAATTTCCTCCGTGCCGCCGCCGAGGACAAGCGCTACAGCATCGCCCTGAGGCTGGGAGCGGGCGAGGCATTGATCTTCCGCAATGACGTCATCTCCCACGGGCGCGAGGCCTACCGCGACGACCCCGCCGCGCCCCGCCACCTCATCCGCACCCTCTACCTGGAGAGCCCCTGATGACCTCTTCGGACGACTGCGCCGCGAGCCGTACGGCCCCGGTCGCCGGTAGAGCGGAACTGTTGGCACTCCTCGGCGAGATCGAGAAGGAACAGCGCATCAACGAGGCCGCTGTCAATCTCGTACCGAGCGAGAACCGCATATCGCCCTTGGCCGGCGCCCCACTGCGTACCGACTTCTACAACCGCTACTTCTTCAACGACTCGCTGGACCCCCAGGGATGGCAGTTCCGCGGCGGGGAGGGCATCGGCCGACTGGAGAAGGAACTCGCGCTTCCCATCCTCCGCCGCCTGGGGCGCGCCGACCACGTCAACATCCGGCCGGTCTCCGGCATGAGCGCCATGCTCGTCGTCCTGCTCGGTCTCGGTGGCGAGCCCGGCGACGGAGTGGTGTGCGTAGACGCGGAGACCGGGGGCCACTACGCGACCGCCCGGCAGATAGCGATGCTGGGGCGGCGGCCGCTGCCCGTCCGCGTCGTTGCCGGACGCGTGGACCTCGACGCGCTGCGCACCGCGCTCACCTCCTGCCACGTCCCCCTGGTTTACATGGACCTGCAGAACAGCCTGTGGGAGCTGGACGTCGCCGGAGTGGCCGAGCTCATCGCGCAGACCAGCCCGGGGACCGTCCTGCACGTGGACTGCAGTCACACGCTCGGCCTGATCCTGGGCGGCAGCCACAAGAACCCGCTGGACCTGGGAGCCGACACCACCGGAGGTTCCACTCACAAGACATTCCCGGGGCCGCAGAAGGGCGTGCTGTTCACCCGCGACGAGAACCTCAGCCGGAAGATCCGCGACGCACAGTTTTTCACGATCAGCAGCCACCACTTCGCTGAGACGCTGTCGCTGTCGCTGGCCGCCGCGGAGTTCGAGCACTTCGGTGCGGCGTACGCGCGGCAGGTGCTCATCAACGCGCGAGCGTTCGCCCACCGGTTGCGCGAACGTGGATTCGGCGTGGTCGAAGGCGGTCCGCAGCTGACCGATACCCACCAGGTATGGGTGCGACTGCCGCTGGAGGAGTCCGCCGACGCGTTCTCGGCGCAGCTGGCGTCCTTGGGTATCCGGGTCAACGTGCAGACCGAGCTCCCCGGCATCCCGGAACCGGCGCTCCGCCTCGGGGTGAGTGAGATCACCTTGAACGGGGGGCGCGAGGCGGCCATGGAGACGCTTGCCGAGATCTTCGCCCTCGTACGGGCGGGGGAGGCGACCAAGGCCGTGGGCCTGTTCCAGGTGCTGCCCCACGAGATGGGGGAGCCGTACTTCTTCACCGGGCTGCCGCAGGAGGCCGGACTCTTCCATGGCTGACTTCGCCGAACCCGTACACCCCGATGTGAGCGTGATCCTTCCGTGCGCCGGGCACGGCACACGATTCGGCGCGGCGTACCCGAAGGAACTGCACTGTCTGGAGCCGGGCAGTGCGGTCGTCGACAAGTGCCTGGAGCCGGTACTGGCGCTCGCCGAGCGAGGTCTGACGGTCCGGATCGTGGTGGTGCTCGGCCCGCACAAACTGGCCACGGCCGAGTACCTGCACCGCTATCGCAAGCGGTGCCAGCTGGTCTTCGTCTACCAGGAAGAGGAGGCCGCGGAGCTCCCCGGCGCCCTGCGGGCCGCGTTGCCGTTGTGCACCGGGCCGACCTTGCTGGTGCTGGCCGACCAGGTCCTGCACGGGCCGGCCGCGCGGCACAGCGCCGGCGAACTGCTCGACCACCTGCATTCGCACGACTGGGCTGTGGTCGCGGCACGCATCGAGGACCCGGTGCTCCTCCAGACAGAGGGAGCGCTCCGCGTCGAGGACCGTGCGACGGCTGCCCGAGTGAGCGACGCGGCAGAGAAGCCGGCCGACCCGGACGGGTTCAACGCGGCCTGGGCCATGGTCGGCGTCGTCGGGAAGCACCGCTGGCGACTGCCCGAGTTGTGCGACCGGTCCGTGCCCAGCCCCCTCATCGGCGCACCGGTGGCATGGGTGGACAGCTTCGACAACGGCACCTCTCCGGGGAACTGGTCATGAGCCGCCCGACAAGAGTGCTCTTCGACGCCGGCGACTACTCGTTGTCACCAGAGCACGTGGGCGGCATCGGGCTGCGCATCGCCGAACTCGCCGAGGCCATGGCCGAGGAGTGCCAGGTGCGCGTGCTGGGGCCTGCGGCGAACAGCTCCATCGACATGGGGGAGGCGCAATACGTCGGCGGCGTGCGAGCCTGGCCCGAGCTGCTCGCGGAGACGGACGCCGTCCTGTTCTTCGACATGGCCGACCGCGCCCGGCTGGAGGACGCGGTGGCGGCTCGCCGGCTCGTGATCTCGGAGAACGTCGCGCCCATCGAGCACCTCGAATACCCCTCGCTGCTGGCACGGCCCGACCCGGCCGCCGCATACCGGCCGCTGGTCGCCGACTACCAGCGCCAACTACAGGTAACCCACCACTTCCTGTGCCGATCCGAAGTGGAGCGGGCGACTTTGATCGCGAACCTGTGCCTCACCGGACGTCTCGCGCCTCGCGACATTCAGATGTCTCGCACCCTTGCTCACCTGGTGTCGATGGTGCCGATCGGCTTCAGTGACCGCAGCGCTTCCGCGATGGCGGCCGTCGCGCCCGATCCGCTGGCGGACTTCCTGTGGACCGGTGGCATCTGGTCGTTCTACGACCCGATGCTCCTGGTCGACGCGGTGGCCGTGTGCCGGGACCGGGGCCGCCGGGCCGATACCGCGTTCCTGTACGCCCGACGGGAGGCGGACAACGCCGAGTTGGTGGGGAACCTCGTCTCGCGTATCAAGGAACTCAGGATCGAGGACCGCGTCACGCTCGTCGACGAGCCCCTGCCGCACGATCGCCGCGACGCACATCTCAAGGCGGCACGGGCGTTCATCAGCGTGGCCAAGCCCGGGGCGGAGAACCAGACCTGTGTGCGTCTGCGCCTCCGCGACAGCCGACTGCACGGCATCCCCATGGTGGTCGACGACTTCGGTGGCACGGCGAACGAGGTACGCCGCAGCGGGCCGGGGACGGTGCTGAGTGAAGCGACCCCGCAGGCGCTGGCGACCGTGCTCCTGCACCACCTCGACGACGCCCCTCGGCGCAGCGGGCCGAATCCCACCTTCCGGTACCAGACGACTCTTCAAGGATTTCTATCGTGGCTGAGAACTACGACCATGTGAGCTTCCAGCGCGCCGCCGCGGGCAGCGCCGACGACTTCTTCGCCCAGGCCACCGCGCGTGACCGTGCCAACCTGTGGCACCCGTGGACACCGGTGGCAGCCCGGACCGAAGAGCTGCTGCTGCTCACCGACGGCGACGGCTACCACGTGCGGGACGCCAAGGGAAAGCAGTACGTGGATGCCCTGGCCTCGTCCCTCAACGCCAGCTGTGGATACGGAAATCCCGCGCTGCTCGAAGCCGCGCGCACCCAGATGGCCTTGCTGCCGCACTTCGACCTGACCGTCGGCAGCCACGAGCCGGCCGGGCGCCTGGCCGAACGCCTTGCCCGGATCATGCCGGAGGGCCTGACGCGCACGCTGTTCATGAACAGCGGATCCGAGTCGGCCGAGGCGTCGCTGCACCTCGCGTTTCAGTACTGGCGCAACGTCGGCACGCCCAAGACGCGGATCGTCAGCTTCTCCAGCGGCTACCACGGGACGACGCTGTTGGCCCAGCACCTTTCCGGGCTCGGCCGCATGTGGCAGAGCTTCGACGCACCGTTCCCCGCCACCCGCGTCGAGTTGCCGTTGCCGTCTCGCGAGCTGCGTGACCCCTCGTCGGCCGGGGTGCTGCTCGCCCGCTTCGAGGAGGCCCTGGAGGGCGACGACGTCGCCGCCGTCATCGTCGAACCGTTCTTGAACGTCGGCGGCGGCATCGTCCTGCCCGCCGGGTTCCTGTCCGGCCTGCGCAAGTTGTGTGACGCGTCCGGCACCCTGCTGATCCTGGACGAGGTGTTCTGCGGCATCGGACGCACCGGCCGTATGTACGGCTTCGACCACGAAGGCATCACGCCGGACATCGTGATGACGAGCAAGGGCATCAGCAGTGGCTATGTACCGCTTGCCGCGGTGACCACCACAGCTCGTATCTACGACTCCTTCCGTGCCGAGCCGGGAGCCGGCGGTCTTCGCTACGGCCACACCACCAGCGGGCACGCCGTTGCCTGCGCGGTCGGAGTGGCGGTCCTCGACCAGATCGAGGAGCGGGGCCTGGTGGCGAACGCCGCGGAGCAGGGGCAGCGGTTGCTCCATGCGCTGGCGCCCCTGATGTCGCACCCGGGCGTGGTGGACGTTCGCGGGTTTGGACTCGTCGTCACCATCGAGACCGACGGTCCGGAGCGCGCGCAGCGGCTCCTGCGCGTCGCCCGTGAGGAAGGGATTCTGCTCCGCACCCAAGGGGCTTCGCTGATGGCCACACCCCCGCTGATCATCGACCGTCCCGGTATCGAGGCACTGGCAGCCGGAGTGCTGCGCGCTGCCGAGGCGACGGTCTGAGAACCACTCGCACAGGAACGCTGCAACCGGAGAGGCTGAGAATGAGGCTGTTGGAGGCGGTGGCCGAGTGGGCTCGGCGCACGCCCGATGCGCTCGCCCTGGAAGACCCCGGAGGCGAGAAGGTCACCTATGCGGGGCTCGCGACCCTGACACACGCGGCTGCCGCGGCGCTGCGCCGGCGCGGCATCGGCCACGGGAGCCGGGTGGGACTTATCCTGCCGCGCTCCACAAACCTGGTTGTCATGCAACTCGCCGCTCTCAGGGCGGGGGCAGCTTTTGTGCCCATGGACCCGACCCAGCCGACCGAGCGGCTCCGGATGCTGCTCAAGACCGCCGCGCCCGACCTGCTGGTCACCGACGACGCATGGCTCGCCGAATCCGACGGTGGCCTTGCGACCGATGTCGCGGACCTCCTGGCGACCGCGCGGTCCGGCTCCTTCGACACTGCCGAAGCCGGCGGCCCGGCAGGTCCGGACGACCCCGCCTACTGCCTGTTCACCTCCGGCTCCACCGGATCTCCGGCGGCTGCGGTCATCAGCCGCAGGGCGATGGATCACTACGTCACCGCCTACGCCGAGCTGGCCCGGTGCCGGCCCAGCGACCGAGCCGCGCAACTGGGCTCTCCCGGTTTCGACGTCAGCGTCGAGGAGATCTGGCCGTTCCTGTACGCGGGCGCCAGCGTCACCATCGCTGCCGACACGGCCAGGGCGTCTCCACAGCGCCTGGCCGCCTGGCTGCGCGACAGCGGCATCACCACCGCCTTCGTACCGCCGTTGCTGCTCGAAGCGCTCTTCCGTATGACACCGGCCGTCAACCTCGGCGCGGTGCGTCTGCTACGGACGGGTGGTGAGCGACTGGCCGGCTACCCACCGGAAGGCTTCCCGTACCGGGTCCTGAACGAGTACGGCCCGACCGAGACCGTGGTGGCCGCCACCTGCTGTGACGTGTCGTCCTGGCAGGACCGGGACATCATGCCGCCCATCGGACATCCGCTGCCGCACATCAGGCTGAGCGTGCGTGACCAGGACGGCACCGTCGTGGCGCCGGGCACACCGGGAGAGCTGTACATCGGTGGGCCCACGCTCGCCATCGGCTATCTCGATGACGAGGAGCGCACCGCCCGGCGCTTCGTCCGGCTGGACGGCGAGCGCTGGTTCAGGACCGGTGACATAGTCCGCGCCCTGCCCAGCGGTGCACTGGCTTTTCTGCACCGGGCGGATGAGCAGGTGCAACTGCTGGGCAGGCGGGTGGAGATCGGGGAGGTGGAGGCAGCACTCGGCTCGTATCCGGCGGTCCGTCGGGCGGCGGTGCTGGCGGTGCCGGACTCGGCCGGCCGCGCGGACCACCTGGTCTGCTACGTCCGCTGGGCCGACGACGTCGCGGGCGCCGATCCGGTGCGGCTGCGCGCCCATCTGGAGGGGGTGCTGCCCGGATATATGCTTCCTGCCGCGTTCCACGAGGTGGACGACTTCCCGGTCACCCGGGCCGGCAAGGTCGACAAGGAAGCACTGGCCCGCCTGCACACGGCGGCCGCACATCCGCCGGCCGAGGCGACGGGCGCCGTCCTGGACAGCCTGGTGCGTATCTGGGAGGACGCGCTGTCCGCGACCGGCCTCACCCCGGACGACGACTTGTTCGAGCACGGTGGCACCTCGCTCCAGGCGCTGGAGATCGTAGCCACGGTGCACGAGCGCTTGGAACGCACGGTGAGCATCAGGAACGTCTTCGACCACCCCACGCCGAGAGCATTGGCCCGCCTGTGGGAAGGAGACGCCGCATGACCACGAACACCTCCCTGGTCACCCGCTACACCCGCGAACACCTGCCCGTACTGGAAAGCTTCCGAGCGTTTGTCAGGCGCGAGCTGGTTCCCCTCGCGTCGGAGACCTCCGGCGATTCCGCCGAGCGCATTCCCGATGACATCAGTGAGGCCGTCCGCAGACGCTCAGCGGAGCTGGGGTTCTATGCCGGCGACTACCCCGAGGAGGTCGGCGGCCAGGACATGCCCTTCGCGACGAAGACGTTGCTATACGAGTACGCGGAGGAGGTGGGCTGCCCGCTCGCCCCGGTAGCCCTCTGTGGTCCCGAAGGGCCCAGCGCCCTCTTGCTGTCGGCGACCCCCGGACAGCGGGAGCGCTATCTCAAGCCGCTTGTGGCGGGAGCAGCCGTCAGATGCCTCGCCATGACCGAACCGGAGGGCGGATCCGACGCGTTCGACCTGGCCACCCGTGCCGTTCGCGACGGTGCGGGCTGGGTGCTGAACGGTCGCAAGACCTTTGTCTCCAACGCCGAGAAGGCCGATTTCACGCTGGTCTTCGCCACCACGGAATCCGACCGGGGCACATGGAATCCGGCCGTGTTCATCGTTGAGGCCGGAACCACCGGATTCACGGTGGGGCAGCGATACGAGGGGCTGGAGGGCGAGCCCGTCTTCGAGCTTCTCCTGGAGGACGTCAGAGTCGGGGAAGAAGCGCTGCTGGGCGGCCTTGCCCGGCTGGACCAGGGAGTCCGCATCGGCCAGGAAGCCTTGGCGCGCGGGCGTCTGATGGTCGCCGCGGCAGCCAACGGCATCGCCGCGCGCGCCCTCGCCCTCGGCCTGGACTTCGCCCGTGAGCGGGTCAGTCTCGGCCGGCGCATCGCCCGGCACCAGCATGTACAAGAGCACCTCGTCATGTCCCGGGTATCCCTCGAAGCCTCAAAAATGCTCACCTACGCAGCTGCCCAGAACCTGGACGAGGGACTGGACGTCATGGAAGCCGCCGCCGTAGCCAAGTTGGCGGCGGCCGACACGGCCTGTGACGTGGTGGACAGGGTGTTCCAGGTCCATGGCGGTACCGCATGGGTGAAGGACCATCCGTTGGAGTACCTGTACCGACATGTGCGGGTGCTGCGGATCGTCGAGGGAACGTCCGAGATCCAGAAAGTCATCATTGCGAACGCCATGGGGTTGGGATGAGCACGTACGCACACACCACCTTGCCGCAGCCGTGGGGAACGGGCTTTCCCGCTCCGATGGAGGAACTGCGGAGGGTCGTCGCAGCGGCGCCGGAGACCCCCACCATCGTCCACGACGCTGATGGCATTGACGCGGATATTGCCGTGATCCGGCACGGCCTGAGCCTGCTCCAGGCGCCCAGGAACCGCCTGTTGTTCAGCGTCAAGGCCAACCGGAGCCGGGCCGTGCTCACCCACCTGGCGAGCTGGAACCTCGGCGCCGCGGTGTCCAGCGTCGCGGAGGACCGGGCGGCCGCCGAGGCCGGCATGGGTCCGCGCTATGCGACCAGCCCCGGGCTGAACGGCGCGGACCTGATCGAACTCCACAAGAGCGGCACACACCTGGACATCGACAATATTGACCAGCTGATGGCAGTGCCCATGAACAGCGAGATCGGGCTGCGGCTTTCGGTGCCCATCCCGCGCGAGAGCACGGCACGCGACTTGCCGTGGAGCCGCTTCGGAATTCGCTGGGAGGACGCCGGAGAACGCGGGAAGGTACGGGCCGTAGTCAAGGAGCGCAAGCTGCGAGTGGTTCGGCTGCATGCTCACGTACGGGACATCGGGGGCGTCGAGGACGTACGCCCGCTGGGACGTGCCCTGGCTTACGCGGCCAGGGACCTGCCGGAGGTCGACGAGGTCAACATCGGCGGCGGGATGATCCGGCTGTTCCACCACAACCAGGAAGCGATCGCGCCGGTCTTCGAGTGCCTCGCGGAAGAACTCGCCTGGGCGGGCCGGCCACTGGGGGTGCTCGCCGAACCGGGGGCGCAGCTCGTCACCAGCCACGGATACCTCGTCACCCGCGTCCTGAGCGTGCGACGCCACGAGGACCGGCAGAGCGTGACGGTGGACGCCTCGGCTTGGAACCTGGCGGGGTGGTCCCGCTTCCACCTCGCAATGACCGGCGCCGACCGCGGTGAGCGGTGGACCACCGACCTCACCGGTCCCACCTGCTACGAGAAAGACCTCTGGTTCGCCGGTGTGACCACCGACCGGATCGAACCCGGTGACCTCGTCGTCCTGCGCGGAGCGGGTGCGTACGTGGGCAGCATGCTGCGGGTGCTGCACGGGCTCGCCGCGCCTCGCGAGTCGCTGCTGAGCACCGCGGAGGGGGCGTGGTGAGCGTCGTCGACAACGCCGACGGGCGCAACGCGGCAGGATTCCGCGACGTCGCCTGCGTCCGGTACTACCGCGACATCCGCACCGGCGCCCGGCACGACGCCCGTCAGATCGGTTACGGGGTCAACAAGTGGCCGGTTTCCGCAACTGTCCACGAGGTGCTGCACAGGGTGTACGGCGGGCTCCTTGGAGAGCGGGTCACCGAATACGACGGTGACCAGGACATCGTCGAACGACGGTTGATCGCCGGCCTGGTCAGCCGCTATCTCGATCTGCCGGGACTCGATGCCGACCATGTCTCGCTCTTCAACGGCACCACGGAGGTCATCAGCGTGGTAACCGCCTTCGCCGCACGGCACGGCATGCGCCCCGTCCTCCCGCTGCCCGTCTACTACGCCTTCGAGCAGTCCGCCGCGCGCCATGGCATGCCGCCGCCGGTGCACTACAACCACCGTGGCGACCTCGCCCCGTCGGGCCGGGACGAGCAGGAGCCACTGGTGATCGATATCGCCCCCAACGGGGTGACCGGCGGCTGGTTCACGGCCGGCGACCGCCCGCTGTCCCACCTGCGCAGCAGGCTACGGCTGGTGGACCACGTCTTCGCGTTGCCCACGTTCGACCACCCTGATCACCTTCGTGCTGAACTGCGCACACGGACGGGGGACCTGCGCCACACGGCGCTGGCGATGACCCCGTCCAAGGACCTGTCCCTGCCCGGCATCCGATGCGGGGTGCTCGTCAGCCGTGACCCCGAGGTGCACGCCTACGCCCGCGCGGACCGTTTCGAACGAGGTTACGCCCTGCATGCGGGACTCGGCTCGGTGGCCGCCATTCATCTGGCGATGCTCCTGATCAGCCTGTGCCCGCCCGCCGAGGTCCTCTCCCTCGCGACCGAGCTGGGCGAGGAGTTCGCTGCCGCAACGGTGCCGTTCCCCGACGACCTGGCGATCGCCGACTTCCGGCTGCACATGCAGCGCATGCGGGAGGGGTTCTTGCGGAATCTGGACCTGGTCGACAGGGCGCCGTCCTTGGTGCTCGACGACTTGCTGCAGCAGCCGGCCGCCGGCTACTCCGCTTTCCGGTGGCTCGCAGCCCCCTTCGAGTCCTTCGACGAGTTCACTTCCTGGGTGCGCAGTGTGGGCCAGGCCGGGCTCAAACTCAACCCCAACCTCCTCTTCGGCGGCGACCAGGGAGCTTGGCAGACGCTCTACCCCGACCGCTACGGCATCCGCGTCAATCTGTCGGTGCCTGCGGCGCAGCTCCGCACGAACCTGCGGCTGCTGGAGTCACTGCTGCCGTGATCGCCCGCCGACCCATCGCCCAGTGAGGAAACCGTCATGCCCTGTGTCCCCACTTCCTTACAACAGGAGTCACGTCTGAGGTTGTTGCCCCGTTACGGTCCGGCGAGCCCTACGGCCGCATGCTGGCTACTGCGAGGCGTCCACCAAGAAGCGCTGGTGGAGGCGCTGGGCGTGCTCGTCCGCCGGCACGACGCACTGCGGATGTCGTTTCCCGGCACCGATCCCACGCGTGCCTGGATGACACCTCCCGCCGATGCCCGGATTTCCATCACGGAGAGCAGGGTGGCGGAGAAGACCGAGGACGAAGAGATCCGCAGTTTCCTGCACGACCAGCTGGGGAAGCCCTTCGCACCGGATGAAGCGCCGTTGTACCGCTTTGTGCTCGTCCGCCAAAGCCCCGACAAGCTCTTCTTCGGGATGGCGGTGGACCACATGGTGTGGGACGGCCTGTCACTTCGGCGCTTCGTCGAGGACCTGCGCCGCGTCTACACTCGCGGACCAGCCGCGCTCTCGTCGCGGCCACCGAAGTACGCGGACTTCAGCAGCGCTCAGCGTCGGGAGCTCGAAGGGGTCTGGGGCAAGGAACGACGGACCTTTTGGGAGGGGAAGTTCGACCGGTGGGGCGGGTATCCGCCCGCCTGCGGTCTCACGGATGCCGAGGTGGTGGCGGACCCGGGGCAGGGCGACGCGTCCGCCACGGCCGAGTGCGAGCTCGGGAGCGACAACTGGTCGCGAATCCGTGCCTACGCCGCAACGAACCGAGCAACCGTCTTCGCTATGGTTGCCGCCCAACTGCTCACCGCGCAGGCCGAATTGAGCGGGCAACCGCGGACCGGCCTGGTGACCGAGACACACGGGCGGGTACTGCCCCGGACGGCGGGTGCCCTCGGCCTCTTCTCCCACGGCGTACCCATCCTGCTGGACGTCGACGCCGTCCCACCCAGCGGGCGCCTGGCCCAGGTCGGCGATGCGATCATGGACGCGGTGGAGATGGGGCTGCCACTACGCCCCTTCTGCGCGCGCTGGCGGGCCGAGCGTGCCGTACCCGACGCGGTGGCCCCGTTCCTCTACTTCGGAATGGAGGATGCGGGGCAGTTCGCTGGACTGCGGCTGCCGCGGGTCTCCGTCGCCCCCTTCTCGCTCTATCCCGACGAGGCGACACGGCCGGGCCGGTCCTCGGACATGCTCGCCCTACACCTGATCGTCGACCAGGGCACCAAGCGCCCAGCGCCTTTTCTGCACGCCCAGTTCGACGGGGCCGTCTTCCCCGAGAACAAGGTGCAAGCGCTCCTTGAGCGCACCACCGACCTGCTGAATCTCGCTCGGCAGTGATCTGCGTACACGTGAATGGAGTCCTTCATGAGCACCTCCCTCGCGTCCGAGGCATGCGCGTCGCTTCCCCCTCACGTCGATGCCGGCGACGTGCTGAGCGCCATCGCGGCCAAACGGGACGGTGCGTCCCTCAGCGCTCAGAGCATCGAGTTCGTCGTCCGGGGCTACAACGAGGGCCGCATCCCCGACTACCAAATGGCCGCCTGGCTGATGGCGGTGGCTTGCCGCGGTATGAACGACGTGGAGACCACCGCTCTGACGAAGGCGTATATCGACTCCGGTGTGCGACTGGAATTCGCGGATCACCGGCGTCCGATCATCGACAAGCACAGTACCGGCGGTGTCGGCGACAAGACGACGCTCTTCGTGGCGCCCGTGGTAGCCGCGTGCGGCGTCTCCGTGATGAAGATCAGTGGCCGCGGCCTCGACTTCGCCGGCGGCACCGTCGACAAGCTGGAGTCGATCCCCGGCCTACGAATCGACCTCGACCACGAGCAGATCCTTGAGGTACTCGACCGCACCCGCATGGTCGTGGTGGGCCAGAACACCCGGCTCGTGCCCGCCGACGGCGCCACCTACGCCCTGCGCGATGTCACGGGCTCGGTCGAGAGCCTTCCCCTGATCGCCGCGAGCGTGATGAGCAAGAAGATTGCCGCGGGTACCCACGGTGCCGTTATCGATGTGAAGTACGGGTCAGGGGCCCTCGTCGGGGAGATCGCGCGGGCCGAGGAACTCGGACGCCTGATGATACGCATCGGCAGCGCCTTCGGCCTGCCGTGCAGGGTCGTCCTCAGCGAGATGGGTCAGCCGCTCGGCCAGGCCGTGGGCAACGCGCTGGAGGTCAAGGAGGCCCTCTTGGCGCTGCGCGGAGCCAAGGTGCCAGGGTTCACCGAACTCGGCCATGTGCTGGCTGTGGAGATGTTGTGCCTGGCGGAGCCGGGGCTGATTCGGCAGGCAGCCGAGGCGCGGGTGCGTGACGCGGTGAGCAGCGGACGGGCGCTGGCCGTCTTCCGAGCCTGGGTGGCCGGCCAAGGCGGCGACGCGCGCGTGGTCGACAACCCGGATCTGCTGCCCACGGCCACCCGTGTCGATATCGTCCCCGCTTCCCGGTCGGGCTGGATCAGCGATGTGGACGCCCGTGCCGTCGGCAAGCTCGCCTTGCGGCTGGGAGCGGGACGGCTCCGCCGGGAGGACCAGGTGGACCACGCGGTGGGCGTGGTGCTGCGCCAGCGCGTCGGCGACGAGGTGCGACAGGGCGAGCCGCTGGCCGAGGTGCACTGGCGGGGCGACGCGGATCCGGAAGCCGTGAGCGCCGAAGCCAGCGCTGCGTTCACCGTCGACTCCCGGCCCGTCGAGCCACGGAGCGGGGTGCACTCCGTCCTGTGAGGCAGACCCTGAGAGAACTGCGGGGGAGAGAGGGCGAACCGATGCGATTCGGTCAACAACACGGAGCATCACCGACGGCGCACTTCGAACAAGGGGAAGTACGCAAGTACCCCTGCGAACTCACGCTGCCGCAGATCGTCGCCGGCTGGGCGGAGCGCACACCCGGTGCCCCGGCCCTGCGCTTCGGGCGGTACAGCGTCACCTACCGCGACCTGGCGGTGCGCGCCCGGCGGATCGGTGAACTGCTCAAGGGGGCCCACGGTGTCGGCCCGGGCGGGGTCGTGGCGGTGCTGGACGGCCCCAGCATGCCCTCGGTCATCGCCTGCCTGGGCGTGCTGTACGCCGGCGCCGCGTACCTCCCCCTCGACGAGGCCAATCCCCTTGAGCGCAACCGAAATATGGCGGAGGACGCCGGCGCCGACTGCGTCGTCGTCGCCGATCGGCACCGCTCCGACTGGCCCTCGGCGGTGTCGTTGGAGGAGCTCGGCGAAAGGGCCTGCGCCCCCGTCTCCGCCGATGAGCCGACCCACCCCCCGGTGGGTGGTACATCGTTGGACGCGGCGTATGTGATGTACACCTCCGGATCCACCGGACGGCCCAAGGGCATCGCCGTGCCGCACCGCGCGATCGCCAGGCTGGTCATCAACACCGACTACGTGCGGATCTCGTCCCACGACGCGATCGCCCAGGCATCCAACACCTCTTTCGACGCCGCCACTTTCGAAATATGGGGGGCTCTCCTCAACGGCGCCACGGCTGTCGGGGTGGACAAGGAAGCCCTGCTGACGCCGGACGAGCTGCCCGGCATGCTCGCGGCGGAGGGCATCACCACGCTCTTCCTCACACCCGCGCTGTTCCATCTCCACGTCGCCCATGTGCCGGATGCCTACCGGGGGCTGCGCCAGCTGCTGCTGGGCGGTGACGCACCCGACCCGGGCGCCGCCCGTGAGGTACTCGCCGCCGGCGCCCCTGGCCGGCTGCTGAACATGTACGGCCCCACGGAGGCCACGACCTTCAGCACAGGCCTGCGGGTCACCGAGACCAGCGCGGCGGGCGATGCGCTGAGCATCGGCCGACCGGTGGCCAACTCGGCGGTGCGGATCCTGGACGGTGGCCGGCGTACGGGAGTCGGTGAGCCGGGCGAGCTGCACATCGCGGGAGACGGGCTGGCGCTGGGGTACCGGGGCCGCCCGCAGCTGTCGGCGCAGCACTTCATCCCTGACCCTTTCCAACCGGAGGGGCGCCTCTACCGCAGTGGTGATCTGGCGTCCTGGAACGAAGACGGCAGTATCCAATTCCATGGCAGGGCCGATCAGCAGATCAAGCTGCGCGGCTTCCGCATCGAACTGGGGGAGATCGAGGCCGCGCTGCGCGCCCACCCTGACGTCACGGACGCCGCGGTGGCCCCTGTGGGGGAGGGCATGTCCCGCAAGCTCATCGGATACCTCGCCACCCGGAATGCGGCGGCAGCGCAGGAAGTGGCCGAAAAGATCGCCGCCTTCCTGCCGCCCTATATGCTGCCAAGTGAAATCGTGATGGTGTCGTCGTTGCCGCTGAATCCAAATGGGAAAGTAGATCGGGCATCATTGTCGAACCTTCATCCCGCGGGAGGAGTGTAATCGTGATTATTTGGCTCAATGGTCCTTTCGGTGGCGGTAAGACGACCCTTGCTCATGAGTTTGTCGAGCGATTCCCAGGCCATCGGATTTATGATCCGGAACTCGTGGGATACCTGGTGCGTGACTTGGTGGGGGAGCCGCCCAGTGGTGACTTCCAGGACGCCCCGATCTGGCGCTCGCTCGTCGTCCACACGGCGCTGGAGCTCAAGCGCCACTACGGCGAGCCGCTCGTCGTCCCCATGTCCGTACTGCGGCCCGCATACCTGACCGAGATCTTCGAAGGGCTGCGGGACGCCGGCGAGGTCCTGCATCATTTCTTCCTTGAGGTCGACGGCAAGGAATTGCGCCGGCGCATCGAGGCACAAGTGATCCACGAACACGACCCGACGCGCGACGCCGACGTGCGAGCATGGCGACTGGCCCAGGTGAAACGGTGCTTGGCGGCGCGTAAGGACATGCCCGCAGGAACGGTATTTTTGGATTCTCAGGCGAACACGCCGTCGGATAACTGTTCTCGCGTCATGCGGGTCGTGTCCAACTCTTCCGCCACCGTCTTGAAGCAACCATAGAGATTCGAGTGCAAGCCATGAACAGTGTTCCGGGGAACTCGCGAGAGCCCATGATCGACCCTTCGGTCGACGCCGTTCTGCGCGTATTCCTGCAGAGCGTGGACCGTTTACGACCGGGACTGGTCGAGGGGTTGTACCTGACGGGCTCCATCGCCCTGGGCGACTTCCGGCAGGGACGCAGCGACATCGATTTCGTCGCCGTCACCGCGCAACGTCCCCAACCGGCCGACCTCTCCGCTCTCCAGCGGGCCCACACCGAGACCAAAGAGCGACACCCCCGACCGTACTTCGACGGGACCCATGTCACCTGGGACGACCTGGCAGCCGACTTCTCCTCCTGCCCGCGGGTCCCGTACGTCCATGAGGGCAGCTTCCACGCCGCCGGTGACTTCGAGATCAACCCGGTGACGTGGTCCGTCCTCGCCAAGAACGCCGTAGCGGTGCGCGGCCCCGCCCCCGGCGCCTTCCCGGTGGGCGTGGATCAAGCCGCCCTGACCGCCTGGGCACGGGGAAACCTCGACGACTACTGGCGTCGCTGGCATGCGGCGCACGACAAGCCCCTGTCGCTCATGGGCGTTGCGGCACTGGGCGGTTGGGCCCCCGCCTGGGGGGTGCTCGGCGTCAGTCGGCTCCACTACACCGTGCGGACGGGCGAGATCACCTCCAAGGGCGGTGCGGGCACCTACGCCCTCAAGACGTTCGGCGACACCTGGGAACCCATCGTCGCGGAGGCCCTGCGCGTGCACCGGGGAGAGTCCGGCTCGCGCTTTCGCGCTCCGTTCAAGCGGCGCAGGGCCACGTTGGACTTCGTCTCGATGGTGATCGACGACGTGGCCCGCTGACCCCTTGGCGACGAGTGATGTCCAGCGCTGGAACCTCCATGCTCCGCGACGCAGCGACAACTCTGCACCGCGCTCAGGAAGGAAAGAGATGACTGCACCGTCAGTGCGTTCCGACGCGTCCATGGGGGCCGCGAGGACCGATGAGCAGCTGCGCGAGCTGCTGCGTGCAGCCGCACCGAAGCACGATGTGCCGGGTGCGGTGCTCGCGGTCTCCCACGGCGGCGAGCGTTTCGCCGGAGCTTACGGCGTGGCCAACAGCCGGGCACACCTGGAAATGACCACGGACACACTGATCCCCGTGGGTTCCTTCGCCAAGGTGTGGACCGCGGTCCTGGTGATGCAACTGGTGGACGAGGGCGTGGTCGGCCTGGACGACCCGATCCGCCGCCACCTTCCGGAGTTCGTCCTGGCGGACGCGAAAGCTGCCGAGCGCGTCACCGTCCGGCATCTCCTCACCCACACCGGCGGCTTCTACGGCGACGCCTTCGAGGACTTCGGCCCGGGCGACGATGCGCCGGCACGGTACGTGGCCGCTCTCGACCGTGTCGCTCAACTGCATGAGCCGGGGGAGCTCTTTTCGTACTGCAACGCCGGCTTCGTCGTCCTCGGCCATCTTGTCGCGAAGGTGCGCGGCGGCACGTGGGAGGAACAGATACGCTCCCGGGTCATGCGCCCGCTGGGACTGCGGGATGTCGCGCTCAACGGCGACGAGGCCGTGCTGTTCCGCAACAGCGTCGGACATGTCGTGACCTCGGGCCCGCCACGGATCGTGCCCCGCTGGGAAACCCTGCGCTCCGGGTCCGCGGCGGGTGCCATGCTGCGGATGTCCGCGGAGTCGGCGCTCACGTTCTGCGAGGCACATGTGAGCGAAGGGCGCAGCGCGAACGGCAAGGCGTTGCTCAGCGCCCGATCCACCGCCGCCATGCACCACGACTGGGTGGACGTGCCCGGCTCCACACTGTCCGACCAGTGGGGCCTTGGTTGGGCCCTGTGGCACTGGGGCGGGGACCGAGCCTTCGGCCACGACGGTGAATACCGCGGGCAGGCCATTCTCATCCGCAACTTGGCCGAGCATCATCTGACCGTGGTACTCGCCGTGAACGGCGGGCAGGCGCGGGAGATGTACGACGACGTGGTCCCCGCCCTGATCGAGGAGTTCACCGGGATACGAGCGCCCCGGACTCCCTGCCTGCCCCAAGATCCCACACTCGTCGACGCACGACGCTACGCCGGGACGTACGAGGGTCCCGATTGCCGATACACGGTCACCCTGGCCCCCGACGGCCGAGCTCTGCTGGTAGCCACCACAGATCCGCGCAAGCCGCAGGGCCACGAGGACGGTCCGGCCGATCACTACGTGCGTTTGGCGGGTGACACCTTCATTCAGAAGAGCCACAAGCGAGGTACGGACCGCATTCTCAGCTTCGTCGGTAACGATCACGGCGTGGCCGTCTACCTGCACAACAGCCGAGCCTATGCCCGAGCGTAACCGGACCGAAGGTGAGCAGACCTTGCTCGGCGACGCAGGCGCGCGCGCCGATCCGCCGGCGGGCGCAACACCGCCTCTGACGCTGCGGAACAACCGGGATTTCCGCCTCATCTGGCTCGGTGGTCTGCTGGCCAGCCTGGGTGCCCAACTCACCATTCTCAGCACGCCTTTGCTGATTCTGTCGGAGACCGGATCCCCGACCAGTGCGGGGCTGATCGTGGCCGTCTTCGACGTCGTCCTGGTCCTCTCCCTGCTGCCTTCCGGGGCCGTCGTGGACGCGGTCGAGCGTCGGAAACTGCTCCTGTGGTGCCGCTTCGGCCTGGGATGTGGCGCCGCGGCGGTGGCCACTGGAGTGCTCCTGGGATGGCCGATTCTTCCCTTGGTGCTCCTGGTGGCCATCGGGGGAGCGGTGCTGAGCAGCCTTTCCACCCCCGCGGCCAACGCCCTCATGCGCGCCGTCGTGCCCCCGGATCAGCTCGGCCAGGCCACCGCCCGACTCCAGGCCCGCTCCGCGATGGCGCAACTGGGCGGGCCCGCCCTCGGCGGATTCCTTTTCAGCGTGCATCACGCCCTGCCGTTCGTGGTCGAGTCGCTGTGCCTGCTGTCGTCCTCCGTCATAGTGCTGGGGTTGCGGATCCGGTCACGCCCGAACAAGCCGGATCAGCCATTCTCGCTGAGCCACCTCGGTGGCGGTCTGCGCTACATAGGGAAGCAGCCTTATCTGCGTGCAGTAGTGGGACTGCTCTCGGGCATCAATCTCTCCTACGGCGGACTGGTCCTCGTCATGGTCACCACCACCGAGCGGATGGACCCCACGGGGCGGTCCACCGGGCTGATCACGTCGCTCACCGGAGTCGGTGCCCTGGTCGGCATCCTGCTGGCGGCCAGGCTGCGGGTCGAGCTCCGTCCCAGAGCAACCATCGTCCTCACGAGCTGGACGTGCGCCGCCTCGGTGCTGCTGGCCGGAACGGCCCCCGGCATCCTGGTGTTCGCCGCCGCCATGATCCTGGGATGTACCGCCGCCGGGGCCATGAATGTGGTCCTGGGCAGCACCGGACTGCTGGCCACACCGTGCCATCTGCTCGGCAGAGTGCAAGGAGCGGCAAACTTCCTGTCGATGAGTGCCCAGCCGTTGGGTCCGCTGATCGCCGGTGTGCTGCTCAGCCAGGCCGGCGGCCCGGGCGCGTTCGTCGCCTTCGCCGGGATGTTTGTGGCCGCAGCCCTGCTGGCAACGTTCACCCGGGGACTGCACCACGCTCCCCAACTGGAGAGCGGGCCTGACGAGACACAGAAGGACGACGGGAACAACGGCACGTACGAGCAGAACCGGCTCCCGTAAACGGAGCCGCGGTGAGCGGTGTGACGTCGGGTGGCCGGAGCGTGCGGAACGCTCCGGCCACCCGGCATTCACTCCGGCCGGACCGGAGAGTCCACCGCTTCCGCACGGCTGCAGCCAGCACGTACACGGTAGGAGGCCTTCAGGCTGCTGGGCGCGTGGGGAGCCATCCGGTCGGTGACCGCAAAGTAGTCCATCTGTACGGCGTCCGCTGTGATGCTGAGGACGGAGTAGCCGTGTGAGGCAAGGTCGACCCACTGGATGTGCGGGTTGGTGTCACGTACGGCCGCTTCGATGGCGGGCAGCCGCTCGGGTGCGGAGGAGCCCAGCTGATCACCGAAGTTGTCGGAGGACACGGACGTAACGACGAACTCCACCGCCACACCGGAGGCGGTGCGGGCGTTCTGGTCCATGGGGACGTGGGCGGCCCAGGCACAGTGAACGTCCCCGGTCAGGAACACCGTGTTGCCGATGTCGTGCGTCTTGAGGTGCTGCACCAGCTCGTGCCGGTCCGCAGTGTAACCGTCCCACGAATCTGGGTTGAGCGGCCTGGGCTGTGGCGCGGAACCCAGCGACTCGCCCAGCGCACGCAGCTCCGGCAGCGGAAGGTCCGGCAGCCGCACAGGGGAGATCATCACGGAGTTCCCCACCAGCTGCCATCCCGCGTCGCTTGTCGCCAGCCCGTTTTTGAGCCAGTCCATTTGCGCGCGGCCGGTGATGGTGACGTCGAGCGGGTCCTCTGCGCTCCCGCCGGGCGCGTTCCGGAAGGAGCGCAGGTCCAGGAGGAAGAGCGTGGCGAGACTGCCGAAGGACAGTCGCCGATAGGTGGTGCCGGCGATGGAGGGGCGCACGGGCATCCATTCGAAGTAGGCGCGCCTGGCCGCGGCCGCCCGGTCGGTCCAGCTCCCTTCCGTTTCGGGCTGGTGGTTGCCCGCACCGTGCGCCCAGGCGGCGTCGGCGAATTCGTGGTCGTCCCAGATGGCGATGACCGGTGTGGCGCTGTGCAGGGCCTGAAGGTCGGGATCGGTCTTGTACGTGCCGTGCCGAGCCCGGTAGTCGCCGAGCGAGACGCACTCGTGGAGTGGATGGTGCGGACGGGCGATCGGCCCCTGGCCGGCGTAAGTGGCGCTCTCGTATATGTAGTCGCCGAGGTGCAACACTGCGTCGAGGTCGTACCGGTCGGCGAGATGACGGTACGGAGAGAACCATCCGCCCTCCCAGTTCGCGCAGGACACCACACCGAAGCGGATCGCGTCGGGGGCGGCGTCGTACCGGGGTGCGGTACGGGTGTGTCCGATGGGTGAGAGGGCGCCGTCGCAGTGGAAGCGGTACCAGTAGTCGGTAGCCGGACGCAGGCCCCGTACGTCCGCCTTGACCGTGTGGTCACCAGAGGCACTCGCCTTGATCCGGCCTCGCGCGGCCACTTGGTCGAAGTGCCGGTCGAGCGCGACTTCCCAGTCGACCGTGATCGGCTCGCCCTTGCCGGAACCGGGGGTGGCCTCGGGCGACGGCGTGACCCGGGACCACAGGAGCACGCCGTCGGGGAGCGGGTCCCCGGACGCGACCCCGTGCACGAAGCAGGGGCCGCGATCGGCTGCCGTCTCCGGCCGGCGGCGGGTGGCCTTGGCGTGGGCGGACGGCGCGCCGAGGGACAGGGCCGCCATGGCGGTGGCCGCCGCGGTCGCGACGACCATCGATCTGCGTGAGGGAACGGAGCGAATGTTCATCGACGTAACTGCCTTTGCCAGGTGAGCGGAGAACGAGCGGCATGGCACGGCAAGAGCGTGGGTGCGGCGGCGAGCGCACACCGGAACGCCCCTGTGTGCTTAGAAGGCGGTCATGCGTGCGCAGCCCGACAGATCCGGGGCCTTGACCGTGGGCAGGAGACTCAAGTGCCGTTCCTGCACGAGATCGTGGCGCAGCGCTATGGAGACCAGCGCCTCGCGCTTCCAACGCATACGGTCCTCGTCGGGAGACTCACCCCACTCGTGCAGCGGGAGCTTGCTGGACGCGAGGTAGTCGAGGTGGTAGTTGACGGCCCCGCGCGTCAAGCTGCGGCAGGAAGGAAGGGGCCGCAGACGCTCGACGATCTCGTTGTCCGTGGGGACCCCGTGCTGAGAACTACCGCTCAGCCGTGGCTCGCAGAGCGCCACGAGTACGAGAAAGTACTTGGTGTCCTCGGTCAGGCTGAAGCTGCGGGACACCAGAGTGTGCTGGACGTCGTCGCCATCGACGCGCAAGGGAGCTGGCGCGAGCACGTTGAAGCGGGTCAGTGTGGGCTGGTCGGGGAGAATGATGCGGGACAGCTCGAAGGGGATGGGAGCGGCCCGGCGACCGGGTAAGACCTTGACGAACTCCCCGCTTCCTTCGATGTTCTCGACGATGTAGCTCGCGGTGGGATTGAAGTTCGACAGGAGCCAGTGACCTTGGCTGGCGGTGATGCGCCCCGCGGGCTCTGCGATGCTCTCCTCGCGCAGGGCAAGTCTCGTGGGGGATGCCGACGAGTAGCCGAACAACGCGGTATCACCGCTGAAGAGTTCACGCGTCCGGGCTCCTTTGCCTTCGACGCTGCGGTTGAGGTGGATGATGACGGCACCTGAAGACTCCACTGTGATTCCCCCCGGGTGAGTTCTGCACGTGTGGTGTGACTCCCCATCGCTCCTTGTTCCCGCGCGGCGTGATGACCTGTTGCGGCTGCGGAGTTCTGAGCCTGCCGTTGGACGCTGCGGACGCCATATGAGGAGCGCACCACTGCTTGTTCACAACAGCGGATGCTGCGTCCCGTGAGTGTACGCCGATACCACGTTGGGTTGACAAGTATAGTTAACAGATGGCCGCTTTACGGCAAATGTTGCGAGTAGTGATCACACGCCCTGTTTACCCCTCGCGGTCATGTCGGCTCGGTGCCACCTGCGGTACTGGGCACCCGTCGCCCTCATGTCCCGCCGTTTCACCGGATACTGATGGCACGTCAGGTCTTGACCGGCATGCGAAACGGGTAACAGATCTGATGGCCCGGGCGCGGAGAGACGAGGGCTGTGCACTTGGAGCGATCTGACCGCTGAAGCGGACGGTCATCGCGATTTCATGGACGCTCTGGTCGGTGCTACCGACCGATGGCCGAGGGCCTCAGGGATCCACCCGCACGCGCGTGTGTGGACGAGAGGGTGAGAGTGGAGGGCGCCATGGCATCGCCCCCTTCGGCCAGCTCCGTGAACTGTCGGGCGGAGCTGTTGCGACGGCGGATCAGCGAGCGATGCCAGACTTGGTCCGAAGAACTGGCAGCGGTGACATGGCGGACTGGCAAACCGTGGGCGTACGTCGTGCAGGGGGCCATCAAGGCGCATCGACGAAGCAGTATGTCACCGTCTCCAGTCTCGACTGGAGACGGTAGTGCTGGTGAGAAATGTGAGGTCCGGCCTATTCGGGGATCTCGGTGGCATCATCTTCGGGTCGGCTGATGGACTGCAGATTCTGCATCTTGCGAGCCTCGTTCACCATGGTGAGCAGCGCGTCCAAACTGGCAGGTGACAGCCCGTCAGCGCGTAGGGCGATGCTGCGTATCTTTGCGTTGCGCAGCGCGGTGGCCAGTGCCAGTTGTGCATTGACGCGCTGATGGACTTCTTCATTGAGGAAGTATTCCGGAGAGACGCCGAAGAACTCCGCAAGCACATCCAGCTGTCCCAATGTGATGTTGCGCTTCTTGCCCGTGGCAAGTTCCCATAGGTAGGTCCCGGAGATGCTGCCGCCAGTCGTCTCGCCGATCTCCTTGGCGAGGCGGGCATACCCCGGGCGGGTGCGCTCATCGGGATAGAGGGCCCCGATGAGTTCATTGATCCGCTGGTCCAGCTTTTGCAGGATCGGTCTGCCATCATCGCGATGTGCTGGATCATTGGGCATGAGGCGGCCTCACTTAGGGAAGGCGATGGGGCGTTCGACTCGCCCGCTGACGCGGCCATAGTGTATCTCGCTGTGCCGCGCCGCATCCGCCACAGTGGACGACCAGATCAAGGCCGCAGCCCTGCAGCCCCGCAGGCCGGTGTCACGGAGCACGCTGAACTCTCCGTCCGCTTCTGCGCTCCGGCCGGAGCTGTTGTCGGAGCAAGCGCCCCGGACGAGGCGATCCGGCCAGCGGTCACGGTTCGTCGACAGTGAGCACGGATGGTCGGGAGCGATCGAAGCGTCGGACGGGGTCGGATTCGTAGGCACGTGCCATCTGGAGTAGAAACGCCTTTTCGCCCTCCAGGTCGCCGCCATCAAATACGAAAAGGCTCAACTGGCGCTTTTCGGGTGGGCAGCCGGCGAGTTTGGCGTTCCGGGCGCTTCGGACGACACAGGCCAACACCGTCGCGTCCACGCTGGCAGGTGACACGGCGCAGTTCCGTACGTAGTTCCGGGCGGAACGTGGCACCGTCGGTCCGATGTATTCATTGAGTGCCAGGATGGCGTCGCGCGTCTCGATGAGCTTTCGGTACACCAAAAGATCGCAGGGTACGTGAGGCCAGATGAGTTCGAGCAGTCGGGCCCGGGGCCTGGCCAAGGCGACGTGCGGCACGGCGCGGACCAGATCGTGCCACAACGGCCACAGGCGCCAGACGGTAGCGATGTCCGCTGCCACGTGACCGATCGACAGGAACGTCGGCACCAAAATTGCTGCGGCTCTGAACAGGTTGTGCAGGCTGATCAGAAGCTGCATGGAGGGCGCATACCACTTGCCGTCGCACCACATGTGCAGGAGGCGGAGGAACCAGAACGCGCCGATGAAGGCAGTTCCTATACCGAATAGCCGAAGGGCTATCGTGAGGGGACGGGTTTCGGTGCGTCTGCTGTATCGCCAACATACGCAGAAGCAGACGGCGGTCGCCGTCAAATGAGTGGTGATCAGGAGCAGCCAATAGGCGAGAGAGGGTACGTCAACCGTGCCGTCGGAAAGGGCATGGCGCGGACGTTGGGGCACGGTCAGATCGAGGGCGAGCAAGACAGCTATCACTGCGCCCGTGCTACAGCACAATCCAAGCCTGAGCCGTCGACCGTAGAAGGTGGCCGCGACGAAATGGAGTACCGCGCCCGCAGACAACACGCCGATCAGGTCCTTCGCCAGAGCGACAGGGTGGGTCAGCCCGCTGACGTGGAGCACGGACGAGGCGCTGGCCATCAGGTCGAGTGTCAATGCTGTGACGGCAAAGACGACCGCCAACCACAATCCACGTTGATGAGGGAAACGAATTCCTGATGGGCTGCGCAGGATTACGGCAATCCAGAGGACGATCAGGCTGAAATACTGTAGTTGAAGGCCGAGTTCCAGCAAGTCATTCGCCACGCGTGGATCTGACCCCGAGAGCCGCCTCCAGTTTGCCGAGCACGCCGCTGGGCACCACCGGCTCGCGTCGGAGCACTCTGGTGTGGATCAGACTGGCGAGCAGCTCCGCCTCCTGTTCCTGCTGCGTGTCGTAGTTCGAGCGGGCCAGGAGCCGTTGCACCAGGCGTGGGTCCAGATCGGGAAGGAGCGACCTCCGTCCGGCGTCCTCCGACAGATTGATGGTCCGGTGATCGAACAGCAGGTGCCCGATCTCATGCAGAACGATGTGCTCCTGATGTAATCGACCCGTTCGCCGTTCGTAGAAGATGTGGTCGTCGGTCGAGGTGGCGAGCAGTAGTCCGCAGGCGCCCGACATGGCTGCCTCCGGCTGTAACGAGTGCAGATGCAGTGGTCTCCCGCGTTGCTCGGCCAGGTGGTGACACAGGGCCGCGATGGAGAAGGGGGAGGGTAAGCTGAGCTGTTTCAACAGTGGCCTGCATCGGTGACGTAACTTGAGGTAACTATAAGACATTTCCGGTTCTGTTCATTCCTTACTGGGGTAGTAGTGTGACTGCGTGCATCCGAGTGAGCATGCCTTCAGTGATTCACCTTCAGGAAAAGCCAGGGGTGTGCCGAAATATGCGGCGAGAATGGCTGACTTCGGCTCATGAGGGCCCTACCGGGTGAAGTCTCGGATGGAGTTGTCATCGGAGCCAGGTGATGTCCGCTGTCCAGTGCCACCGTCCCCCGCGGTTGGTGTAAGGGCATTTGGTTCGGCGAGAGTTAAAGCACACCCTCCAATGGAGCCGATGGCAATTATCATCGACTCCGGACCGGCCGGTGCATAGGGCGTGGAGATCAAGCCAACCTCAACCGGCGCCGGTTGCCGTGCCGGTGTGTATTCGCCGACGCCTGTCATCCCTGGTCACTTCGAGGTTGCCTTCTGCAACTGCACACTTACCCCCGGCACAGTGGTAGCGAAAACGGGGTCACCGGCCTGCATTGGGGAGTGCACGGTCATGGTCGAGTAATCGACGATTCGCCGTGCGCCGATGAGTGCGATGTGTACACGACGTCCTGGACGGGGGAGTGGCCCGCGGCTCCCGTTCCCTCAGCGGGCCGGCCGGATCTACGCCACGCAGAACTCGTCGCCCTCCGGGTCCTGCACGATCCACCAGTGCCCAGCCAGTCCCTTGCTTATCTCGCGATGAGGGTTGCCCCCAGGTCCTCCAGTCGGGCCACCAGCTTGTCGAGCCCGCCGGGCTCGCTGTGGATGTCCCGGTGCAGGCGGTTCTTGCCGGACTTGCCCTCGGGTACATCCTGGAAGAAAAGGAGGCAGCCATGGCCGGTGTCGCTGGTCTCGTCGTACCGATCCTCGGGATGGCGGACCGCGGCGTCATCACGAAAGGTCTGCCGGTCGTGGTGCTCGGTCACCGTGTCCTCGGTGATGTGTGCGGTAGCCAGCAGGCGCTCGACGAGGGAACTTGGGCCTTCCCACCTCGTCGTCCAGCGCTGCGGCCCAGAGGTCAGGGCCAGTTCCCCAGCAGTCGACGACGCTCACCAGGCCGTGTCCCCGTACTGGCCAGGTAGGCCGGGCAAGGCTGCGTGGGTGAAGGGGCTGAGGGGGCAGCGAGAGCTACCGAGTGCAGCGCTGTCGGTGCAGCGTCCACTGAACTCGCCGAGTAGCAACACCAGTTGGCGGCGTCTTCGCACTCCAGTTATGAGTAGAAGCCCGAACCCGACTTACGCCCCAGCCGCTCTGCGTCGACCATCCGCTGGAACTGCGGGGGAGCGGGGTGCGGTGGCTCCTTGTACCCCTCGTGCATGCAGCCTCTCGTTCGCTGCAGTGGTTCAGCGGCCAATGCTTTATCCCGGCGGGCCAGAACCGCAGTTGTTGTCCGGCCAGGAAGCTTGGTATGGCTTGCTTCTCGTGATTGTCATAAACCCATGAGGTGAGCTTGCCGAGGTAGTCGGCTAGAGTTGACATGGTACGCATCCGGTGGTATAGCGTGTTCCGCTTCCGTGGATCGGGAGCGTGACACGTTAGGCACGAATCGCAGCCTCACCAAGCGGCTGCGTACGACGTCTACGCAGTTACCGGCAGAGCGGCTCGCTCCCGGTGAAGGCAACGGCGATGGGGCTGGGATAACGGAAAACCCAAGGGTTGTCGCGTAACTGTTGGTCGCGGGTGAGATGATCTTGCCGTGACTGGTGTGACCACGCCGTCCGGCCCTCCTGGACGGCCCCGTTCACCGGGCTCAGCCCGCGTCAGTTCGGCAAGCTGATCACCATCTTGCTGCGTGAGGGTGCGGACCCGGTGCGCAAGGGCCGGCCCTGGAGTCGGCCGCTGGAGGGCCCCGTGCTCTTGGTCGCCGCATACCGGCTGCGGACGAACCTGACACTGCGACAACTAGCTTCGGTGTTCCGGGGGTTTCAAGTCGGTCGCCGACCGCATCGCCGACCATCACGGGCCCGCCCTCGCGCTCCAGCAGCGCAAGCGGTTCCGCAAGGACACCGTGCTGATCGTGGGCGGCACCCTGGTCCCCCACCCGCGATCACACCATCGCCGAGAGTCCAAGAACATTGGTACTCCATCAACCACCGGGTCGTCGTCGACGACGGCACCCGCCTCGTCGTCGCCGTCGGTCGATCAGTCGCCAGGAACCGTAACGACTGCAAGGCGTGGGAGCTGTCCGGTGCGAAAGACGCCGTCGGTAGGACCAGGTCATCGCCCCTGCCCGCGTGGAGCGCGACTCAGCCCGGATGAAGGGTTGGAGGATCCTTAGAGACTGCCGGCTGAGAGGCTCTGCCGTTCACCAGGCCATGCTTGGCATCGTCGGCCCGCATCACCTTGTGCTCGCCGGGTGGCACGGAAACCCGCAGGTCACCCAGCGGGTTAGAGATCATTTACGGGACTTCCCAGTGCTTATGTCAAGCGGCTGATGCGACAGGGAGTGAGCTCCGATGGCACGCGCCGTCACCGATCATCGCCCACAAAACGTTCATTCGACGACGAGCGAGGGCGAGGAGAGCCGGATTGCGTCCCTTTCCCACTCTCTTCGCCGGAATCGTGGGGCTGCGTGGCCAGGCCGGCAAAGCTGGCCAGGCGGTCAGCACTTCCGAAGGCGTCCATGTCGCCGCCGATTGCGGCGATGAACTCGGCGCGGACCTTGGGTCCCATGCCGGGCAGGCTGCGAATCACCTTGGCATGCGGGTGCTCGTGAAACGGTGCCTCGATGAGGGCGTCGAGTTCGGCGATCTCCTCGTCGAGGGCCATCACCGCCTTCGCGAGACGGACCACATGGCAGTGGCCAGCTTCTCGCCGGGCGGCGCGATGAGCTGGGCCCGAGCAGCTTCCACGGTGGTGCGGGCGAGTGCGGCGGCTCCTTCGGCCTTTCGGTTCTTCAGCCAGGTCTCGATCCGCTTCGTACTCGTGCGGCGGATCGTAGCTGGAGACTGGTAGCCCGTCAGCAGCATCACCGGCCCCTTGCTCGTCAAGTCCAGCGACCGCTCCGACTCAGGAAATATCTCTAGTAGTTGGGCTCGAATGCGGTTGATCTGCCGGATGGGGTCGAGGACAAGGTCCAGGCGCCGGGTGGCCAGAGTGCGTAGATCGACGGCGATCTCGTCGCCGGGCCTGAGCAGCCCCAGGTCCCGTCGGATGCGGGCCCTGGTCGGCGATGACGAAGGCGTCCTTCGCGTCTATCTCCCCCTCACCCCGGTACGTGACCGAGCCCCGGCGGATTGCCAAGCCGGTGAGGTATGCGACGGGCTGGCCGTGGGCGGTGAGCGGACCGATCAGCAGGGCAGCGCCGCGTGATTGAGATCGACTGCCCACAGCACATCGCCGATCAGTGACAGCAACTCGGCCTGGGCGTTTTGGATCCGGAGGGACAGCGGCCACTCGCCCTTCTACCTCCCCAACCACGACGCCACCATCGAGCCGCTACGGCCCTGCGCCCAATTGGCGCACAGCGGCCAGAAGCAGTCACCTATCCGGAAGCATCCCGAGCGGAGAGATTTTCGATCTTCCGCCGGGTTTCCCTGGTCAGCTCCTCGACGCGTTCGATCTCGGCATTGACTTCCAGGATTTGGTTCTCCAGGATGACCGGAATGCCCACTCCGGCATATCGAGCTCGCTCGATCTCCAGCTTGTTCAGTGAACCATAATGCACGTTGAGGAGCGTACTCAGGCCCTCCAGTCTCGTCTGGAGCGCCTTCTTCTCCACTTGCGCGTCTTTCCACTGGCTATCACCGACCGCCTCGTCGGCCAATTCAATGACGCGCTTTCCGGCAGTGGCGAAATGGCTTTCTTCCTGTCGGCGTTCGATCTCATCGACGGACTGGGGCCGGCTCGCGAGGGTTACCACCTCGCCCATGATCTCAGACAGTACGTCTTCCAGGGCGGACTTCAGGTTCGAGGACGTAGTCTCGTCGGCCACTTCCTGGAGTCGCTTTACGGATGACGCCAACCGCTGCCCCTGTGCGGCCAACGACGCCAGTGAGGCTGCGCGCTCGTAGAAGATGACCAAATCGTTCTCCCTTACTCCTTCCCTGGCAAGTAAGTGCAGGCTGACCTCGCGCAACGCCATGTTCTGCGCGAGCCGACGGCAAATCGTCGAAACCAGGGCATCGGCCGCATCATAGAAGGGGAAACCGGCGACACCGGTGCCTAGCGCCGGGAAGGCGATACTGCGGATGTGCAGGCTCTCGGCCAAATCGAGTGCACGGTTCGCCAGAGTCACGATGCATTGATGATCCGGATATTTCCGGTGATCCAGATCGATGGTGACGGCGTGGAAAATGTACGCTGCGGGATGAGCGCCGGCGCTCGTCACCGCTACATCCCCGATGGCCAGGGGGATCAACTTCCTGGCATGCCTCTGGACCTCTTTGCCGCCCGCCCTGAGAAGAGACAGCGAGACTCCGCCACCCATGGTCAAGTAATTGTCGTCGGAACTTACCAGCACCTCGGCATGTGACTCAGTAAGCGGCCCGTAGGTGACACTGAATGAGGAGTTTCCCACTCGATACGTAGTGGGGTTTCGTGACAATGGAGGCTCCCTCACTCTTCTTCTCCGAGCTGGCGCCGCAATTCGGACAGCCGAAGGCGTTCGTCCTCAAGTTGGGTCAGGAGATGCACGGGGGCACTCCCCGCATACCGTGCTTCCTGTTCCTCAAGGATGCGGACGCTTCGCTCATGTACACCCAGCAGCTTGCGAAGGTGTTCCCTTCTCTCCGGTGTCATGCCGCGCGGCCCTTGGTTGGCGCCGCCGACATCAGACAGAAGTCCCAGATCCCCATACCGTGCAAGAGTCTCCACGGGAATCGCATAACCGGTTCGAGGATCTCCTCTGTCACCCCGCGTGCGGTCCCGGGTGACGACCATACCGATCACCGCCGAGATATCGATATCCCAGACCGGTGCCCCCGAGAAGCCCCTCTCCAGTGCGAAACCTAGAGAGGAGTCCGATTGCAGTTGCAGCCGCTCGGCACCTGCGGCACCGACAACCGATCCCCGTGCGGGTACTCCCGATTCCTCATGCCCCCGCGGATAACCGTAGGCGCGGAAGCGGTGGTCCCAGACCCCGGCTTCGGTCGAACGAAGGGGAGCGGCCACCGTGCCGCGGGGCGGCGGTGTCTGCAATCTGAGGACTGCGATGTCTCCGGTCCCGTCGCCCCGGTCCGGGTGCCACCCGTCGTCAACCACCCGTGCGGGAAGGGGCGTATGCGGTTCCACGAACTGAAACTCGACGAGCACGGGGGTTGCAGGGGGCGTCTGCGCCTGCCCGCTCGCAATGACGTGAGCACAGGTGAGGAGGTGCCACCCGCCCACATAGATCCCTGCGCCTACCGGCGCCTCACCTGCATCCCGGCGAATCCGTAGCAACCAGGGCGGACGTTCAATCGTCGAGGGCAGCACCAGCCCGGCTCCCGCTCGTCCGATGCCAAGTCAGCCTTACGGTGAAGTGCCCCTCCGCTGCCGTCTTCGCCACGATCACACCGGCCTCGGCATTCAGCTTCATGCCGAACTCGATTTCGAACCCGTCCGGCAGAATCTGCTGCACTGTGTGCACCACTGCATCAATGGCGGGACGCGCCGCATGTAACGCCTCATCCAGTCGGCGGCCTGATTCGATCACTCCATTCGCGTCACGGGAGACTTGTTCAACTCCGTAGGAATCCAGGTCGACTTCGATCAGTGCGGGCCCTTGCGCGGTCTCAAATCGAACGAGCTCGTTCATTGCCATCCCTGAGGTTTCGCCTGAGGAACAGGCTAGCCGCCCTGATCGCACCTGTCCGCGGGTCGTGCCGGCCCAGCCCGCGTGCTACACCCGCATGAAGCGACAGCCGGAGGGCCGGACGGACACCCGAAGGCCGCCCGGGCGCCGTGTAGGGCAAGAGGCCCCCTACACGGGGCCATCAAGGACAGGCCCCACTGCCACGCCAGCCAGAGGTCGGGGCGGAACACCTCGTAGTGGATCGCCTGTGGCGGGGCCCGCGGCCGAGCAGATCGCCGCACAGGGTATGCATGAACGGTAGGGGGTCGCAGAGGTGGGCGGTGATGCCCTCGGGCAGGGGCAGCCCGCCGACGTCGGCTCGGCCCGCGGACACCGTCACCGACGCGGACGCGGACGCGGATGCCCGCTGGTCCACTTCCTCATACCACAGGTGCAGCGAAGCGTGAGGCGGCGTGCCGACCGGGCGAAGCAGTTCGTCGGAGTGGGCGTGGTCGGCCAGAGAGGGGTCGGCGTGGACGACGACCTGCCGGGACGCCCCGGTGGCGGCCAGGTGGTGGAGTATGGCGAGCATCGGGGTGTCGCCGATGCCGGCGGAGGACAGGCTGTACTGGCGGATCTGCCGGGCCACCGGGGTGAAGTACGTCCATGCTGCGACCATCCGAGGGAGCGGCGGGGGCGACGTACAGGGATTCCTTGTACTCGTTGTTCATGCAGCCTCCTGCTCGCGACAGATGTCCTTCAGCCGGGTCTTGATCTCGCTGGCCCAGAACCGCAGTTGTTGCTCTACGCGGAAACTTGGGATGGCTTGCTTCTCGTGATTGCCGTCAACTCGTGAGAGGGGATTTCCGAGAGATTTGGCGAGAGCCGGCACGGTCCGCATCGTTGGTCCGTGGCCATTCACTTTTGTAAGTCAGGAGTGCGACACGATAGGTAGGGATACGGCCGCATCGAACAGGGGCACGCCACGCCCTCTGACCGTCGTGGGCCAGTCGTAGACGGCCTCCGCGAGGTAGCTGGCGCTGGGGCCGAGGTGACGGACGGTGAAGAGTGCGCGCGTTGCGGCCCTGGGCTGTCCTTGCTGCCACTCGTCAATGCCGGAAGCCGCCCGGTGTCTGCCAAAGCCTCGCACTTCAGTTCGAAAACATCTGGCTGCGGACGAAGCGCAAGAACGCCGACGGCAGGACCGTCAGCGGCAGTGGCGGGGTCTGCTACCTGTACTTCCCGGCCAAGCCCAGTGCCGTACAGCGCAGGGCGCTGCGTGCGGTCGGGGTCGTCTGACGGAAACGTCCCGCAAGGGCAAGGGCGCGGCCAACTCCCGTTTTCCGGGCGTTGGTTGTGCCCTTTTCCGTTCCCGGTTGAATAGCAGAGCGCGTAATGAGTGGCAAGGCAGGAGTTTTGGCCAAGATGTGAACGACCCTTGCTCCGGCCGCCGGTCGCCGCGTTCAATCGATCTTCATCACGGCAGTCAGGTTCCTGGCTGCCGTGCGCCATGAGATCGAGGAGCGAGTGCGTGACAGCGCAGAACGACCCGCCCGTGCGGACGTACCCGTCCGTCGTTTCCGGGGACCGGCCCAAGAGTCCGGTGTGTTCCTACACGGAGTGGGACCCGCTGGAGGAAGTGATCGTCGGCATCGTCGACGACGCCAGTTTCCCGACCTGGCACATGGCCTTACCGCCGGTGCTCCCCGGCGACCAGCACGAGACCTTCCGGCGGAATGCCGGGCAGCCGTTCCCGCCCGAACAGGTCGCCGCGGCCCGCGCCGAACTGGAGGAATTCGTCCGGATACTGGAGGGCGAGGGGGTGACGGTGCGCCGACCGGAGCCCATACCTCAGCGCACGCCCTACACCACGCTCGACTGGACCAGCACCGGAATGTACGCGGCGATGCCCAGGGACGCGATTCTCGTCGTCGGTGACGACATCATCGAATGCCCGATGGCCTGGCGCTCCCGCTACTACGAGAACCTCGCCTACCGCCCGCTGCTCAAGGAATACTTCCGCGGCGGCGCGAAATGGACCGCCGGGCCCAAGCCCGAGCTGACCGACGCCCAATTCGACCAGGAATGGAGCGATCCGGGCGAGGACGGCCCGCAGCGGCTGGTGGTGACGGAGTTCGAGCCGACCTTCGACGCGGCCGACTTCACCCGCTGTGGACGCGACATCATCGCGCAGAAGAGCAATGTCACCAATGACTTCGGAATCGAGTGGCTGCGCCGCCACCTCGGCGACGAATACCGCATCCACGTCTTCGAGTTCAAGGACTCGCACCCGATGCACATCGACGCCACGCTCGTTCCGATGGCGCCGGGAAAACTGCTGATCCACCCCGAACGGGTGCCGGAAGTGCCGGAGCTGTTCAAGGGCTGGGACGTGATGACCGCACCCCAGCCGGTCATTCCGGATGCGCATCCGCTCTACATGACCAGCAAATGGATCAACATGAACATCCTGATGCTGGACGAACAGCGGGTCATCGTCGAGCGGCAGGACGAGCCGATGATCTCGACGATGAAGAAGTTCGGTTTCACCCCCATTCCCTGCAATTTCCGCAATTTCAACAGCTTCGGTGGATCGTTCCACTGCGCCACCGTTGACGTCCGCCGCCGGGGCACCCTGCAGTCCTACTTCTGAGGGGCCAGCGGGGCGGGGTCCGCGGGGGCGGGAGTCAGGCGAGCCGCAGGTCGATCCAGGGGATGGTGTCGCCCGGCAGGAGGTAGCGCTCCACTTCGTCGAAGCCGTGCTTCAGCGCGAACCGGAGGCCGTCCTCGTTCGACGACAGGACCACGGTCTCGACCGTCCCGGCGCCCAGCGCGCGGGCCCGCGCCAGCCCCCGCGCGTACAGCTCCCCGCCGTACCCCTGCCCCCGGTGGGCGGCCAGCACCCGGGCGATCACCGTGGCCGTGCCGTCCACCGGCGGCCGGACGGTGCTGCAGCCGATGAGGACGTCACCGAGATACGCGACCTCCAGGTGGTGGCGCCCGGAGCGCTCCCGTACGTCGTCGAGGGACAGCTGGTGGGTGGGGATGATCACGTTGTGGACGTGCTGCCAGTCCGCCAGACCGGTCTCGCCGTCCACCCGTACGAAGCGCAGTGTGGGCACCGGGCCAGATAACCGGCGCGTACGGGGGGCTGTCAACGGTTGCGCTTTGCGGTGCCTCCCACGTGCCTGGCTTTCCCGCCGTGGGGGTTTCTCGCCGTTGCGCTTTGCGGCGCCCCGCACGTAGCCGTCTGTCCCGCCGTCGGGGTTTCTCGCCGTTGCGCCTGCGGCGGGCTGGGTTTGTGGTGGGTGCGGTGACGGGCCTGCGGGGCCGGTGTTTGGGACTGCTGTCGCTTTACGTCCCAAACACCGGCCCCTCCGGCCCGCCCCCTCCCGTTGGGGGAGGGGAATGCGGTGAGTGGGGGTGGGCGTTGCTGGATACAAGGGGCCCTTGGGACCCGTAGGGGACGGTCGAACAGAACCCGTAAGGGTTACGAGCGCCCCCTGCAGGGCCTCAACTCGACGGGCGGGGGAGGTATTCCCGTTGCCCACGACATGAGGTACTTCTGAGACGACGCCCGCCCCCACCCAGCTCACCCCCCACTCACGGGAGGGCTGGACCGGAGGACGAAGTCTGGAGGGTCGGCACCGCACCCGACACACAAACGCCCGCCGCCAGGCGCAACGGCGAGGCGACCCGCGGCGCCGCGGACAGCTACGTGCGCGGCGCCGCAAAGCGCAACGGTGAGCAGCAACCGCGGCGGGCCAGCCAGGTACGTGCGGGGCGCCGCAAAGCGCAACGGTGAGCAGCAACCGCGGCGGGACAGCCAGGTACGTGCGGGGCGCCGCAAAGCGCAACGGTGAGCAGCAACCGCGGCGGGCCAGCCAGGTACGTGGGGGGCGCCGCAAAGCACGCAACGGCGAGCAACCCCGACGGCGGGACAGACGGCTACGTGGGAGGAAAGCCAAACGCAGTGGAAGGGTCCTGTCGAGGGGGAGGCCGTCACGAGATATCTTGATGTCGAGCAATGTTGCAGACGTGGAGCGGAGCACCCGGTGACTGACTCGACCATCATTTACACCCACACTGACGAGGCCCCCGCCCTCGCGACGTATTCCTTCCTGCCTGTGGTCCAGGCCTACGCGTCGCAGGCCGGCGTCAACGTGGAGACGCGTGACATCTCCCTGGCCGGTCGCATCATCGCGAGCTTCCCCGAGCGTCTCCAGGAGGGGCAGCGCATCGAGGACGCCCTCGCCGAGCTCGGCCGGCTGGCCAAGACGCCCGAGGCCAACATCATCAAGCTGCCCAACATCTCGGCCTCGATCCCGCAGCTGAAGGCCGCGATCGCCGAGCTGCAGGAGCAGGGCTACGCGCTCCCGGACTACCCGGACGACCCGAAGACCGACGAGGAGCGCGACATCCGCGCCCGCTACGACAAGGTCAAGGGCAGCGCCGTCAACCCGGTCCTGCGCGAGGGCAACTCCGACCGCCGCGCCCCCGCCTCGGTGAAGAACTACGCCAAGTCCAACCCGCACCGCATGGGTGAGTGGACGGCGAGCTCGAAGACCAACGTCGCCCACATGACCAACGACGACTTCCGCTCCACCGAGAAGTCCGCGGTGGTCGGCGAGGCCGGTTCGCTGCGCATCGAGCTCTCCGGCGACGACGGCTCCACCACCGTCCTGCGCGAGTCGGTACCGGTCCTCGCCGGCGAGGTCGTCGACGCCTCCGTCATGCGGGTCGCCGCGCTGCGCGAGTTCCTCACCGCCCAGGTCGCCCGCGCCAAGGCCGAGGGCGTGCTGTTCTCCGTGCACCTCAAGGCCACGATGATGAAGGTCTCCGACCCGATCGTCTTCGGCCACGTGGTCCGGGCCTTCTTCCCGAAGACCTTCGCCAAGTACGGCGAGGTCCTCGCCAGCGCCGGCCTCACCCCGAACGACGGTCTCGGCGGCATCTACAAGGGCCTGGAGTCGCTGCCCGAGGGCCCCGAGATCAAGGCGTCCTTCGACGCGGAGCTCGCCGAGGGCCCGGAGCTCGCCATGGTCGACTCCGACCGCGGCATCACCAACCTGCACGTCCCCAGCGACGTCATCGTCGACGCCTCCATGCCGGCCATGATCCGCACCTCCGGCCACATGTGGGGCCCGGACGGCCAGGAGCACGACACCCTCGCGGTCCTCCCGGACAGCAGCTACGCCGGCATCTACCAGGTCGTCATCGACGACTGCCGCGCGCACGGCGCCTTCGACCCGTCGACCATGGGCTCGGTGCCCAACGTCGGCCTGATGGCGCAGAAGGCCGAGGAGTACGGCAGCCACGACAAGACCTTCGAGATCCCCACCACGGGCACCGTGCGGGTCCTCGACGCGGCCGGCAACGTCGTCCTGGAGCAGGTCGTCAGCGCCGGCGACATCTTCCGGATGTGCCAGACCAAGGACGACCCGATCCGCGACTGGGTCAAGCTCGCCGTCAGCCGCGCCCGCGCGACCGGCGACCCGGCCGTCTTCTGGCTCGACGCCGAGCGCGCCCACGACGCCCAGCTGATCCAGAAGGTCAAGCAGTACCTCACCGAGCACGACACCGAGGGCCTGCAGATCGAGATCATGGCGCCGGTCCACGCGATCAAGTTCTCCCTCGACCGCATCCGCCGCGGCGAGGACACCATCTCGGTCACCGGCAACGTCCTGCGTGACTACCTGACCGACCTGTTCCCGATCCTGGAGCTGGGCACCAGCGCCAAGATGCTCTCGGTCGTCCCGCTGATGAACGGCGGCGGCCTGTTCGAGACCGGCGCCGGCGGCTCCGCGCCCAAGCACGTCCAGCAGCTGGTCAAGGAGAACTACCTGCGCTGGGACAGCCTGGGCGAGTTCCTCGCGCTCGCGGTCAGCTTCGAGCACCTCGCCCAGAAGACGGGCAACGCGCGCGCCCAGGTGCTCGCCGACACCCTCGACCGGGCGACCGGCTCCTTCCTCACCGAGAACAAGTCGCCCAGTCGCCGGCTCGGCGGTATCGACAACCGCGGCAGCCACTTCTACCTGGCGCTCTACTGGGCCCAGGAGCTGGCCAAGCAGACCGAGGACGCCCAGCTCGCCGAGGCGTTCAAGGGCCTGGCGGCGACCCTCTCCGAGCAGGAGAAGACCATCGTCGACGAGCTGATCGCGGTGCAGGGCTCGCCGGCCGACATCGGCGGCTACTACCAGCCCGACCCGGCGAAGGCCGCGGCGGTCATGCGCCCGTCGCAGACGTTCAACCAGGCCATCGCCTCGCTCGGCTGATCCAGCCGCTGCGGGCCCCACGGCCCCGCCCCGCCCCGGCCGGCATCCCGCCCGGCCGGGGCGGCGCCGTACCGGAACCGATCGGTCCGGCGCCGTCCGCGGCATCTGTCCGGACTCCCCAAGCTGGAACGCCCGGAGAGGCACCGGATCGCCCGCCACCACCCGGGCCCCCGTCCTCCCGCACCGCGTCGATCCCGCCGCGGCCTCCTCCCGGGCGACTTCGCCGCGCTCCGGAAAGCGGCCGCCGACCAGCCCCCGGAGCCGGCCGTGACCAGGGGCCGTAACCCGGCGGCACGGCGGCCCCCGGCGAGGTAGCGTCACCCCGGCACCACCGCCGCCCATGACCGCCGCGACCGGTCCGGGCGACCCGGTCATCACGTCTCACGGGGGAACGCACGGATGGAACTCGCTCAGGTCCGCCTGCTCGTCACGGACTTCCGCGGCTGCTACCGCTTCTACCGGGACGTGCTGGGCCTCACCCCGCAGTTCGAGGCGGAGGACGGCCCGTACGCCAAGTTCACCTGCGACCAGGGCTCCGCGGGCCTCGCCCTCCAGGACCGCGCCCAGCTGGCCGGGGTCCTCGGCGATCTGGCGGCACTTCCGGCCGGGCACCGCTCCCTCGTCGCCCTGCGCGTCGACGACCTCGACGGATACTGCGCGCAGCTCACCGGGCGCGGCGCGGTCCTGGACCACGGCCCGGCCCCGATGACCGATCGGATGCGCGTCGCCCACCTCAGGGACCCGGAGGGCAACCTCCTCGAAATCCAGCAGTGGCTGGCCCCGCGCACCGCCGGCTGACCCGGCCCGGGCGGGGCGCCGCTCACCCCACCAGGTCCAGCACCGGCCGCAAGCCGTCCGGGCGGCGCTCCACCGGCAGATGGTCCACCGGCAGGTAGGCGCAGCCCAGCGCGGTCGCCCCGCCGTCCGCCGTACGGTCGTCGCCCACCATCAGCACGGTCGACGGGTCCAGGCCCAGCTCCCGGCAGGCGACCGCGAACAGCCTTGGATCCGGCTTCTGCAGACCGTGCTCGAACGACAGCACACAGCTGTCCAGGTAACGGGCCAGGCCGTGCGCGCGCAACACCGGCCGAAGGTCCCAGCCGATGTTGCTCAGCACGCCGGTCGGCACACCCCGCCGGCGCAGCTCCGCCAGCACCTCGGCGGCGTCCGGGTAGGGCCGCCAGGCCGCCGCCGTCATGTGGCGTTCGTAGAGCGCGTCGTACAACTCCTCGGCCGGGAGCGGGACTTGACGGGCCAGCCCGGTGTACAGCGCGCGGTGGTGTGCGGCGTCCCGGTCCCGGATCTCCCACAGCCCGGCCAGCCCGTCGGGCAGCGCGACGGGGGAGGAGCCGCCGGGCAGCGCCCCCGCCCGCTCCAGCTCGGCCGCCCGGCGGGCCAGCTCCGCCTCCTCCATGGCGACCCCGGTCGCCGTCAGCGCGGCACGCAGCCAGGCGTCGGCGGGCTCGATCCGCAGCAGCGTCCCGGAGAAGTCGAAGAGCACACCCTTGATCGTGGTCATGGCCCCATCCTGGCGCGGAACGCCGCGCGGGGCGACGGGCGGGTACGGCGCGGGGCCGGCGGGCCCCGGCCGCAGGACCGGCCTGCCGACCGGGCTCCTGCCCCTCAGGTCAGCGCGCTCAGCCCCGGGATGAACGTCACCAGCAGCGGTACCGCCGGCAGCAGCACGGCGCAGGCGGTCATCCGCAGCCGGCGGCCCGGTGTGAAGCGCGGGGCGGGCGCGAGCAGCCGGTCCACCCGCTGCGGGACCTGGGCGAGCTGCGTCGGGCAGGGCCCGAACACCCCGCGGTCCTCGTTGAGTTCGACCAGGGCCAGGGCGATCGTCAGCCGGCCGAAGCGGCGCGAGGCCACGTCGTCGGCGGCCAGTTCGACCAGCCGGTGCACCTGGTCGCGGAACGCCGCGAACACCGGGATCTGCGGGAAGCCGGCCGCCAGCGCCGACGCGCAGTGGAGCAGCAGATCGTGCCGGGCCCGCACATGGCCCTGCTCATGGGCGATCAGCGCATCGAGCTGGCGGCCCTTCAGGCGTCGCAACGCCGCGGTGGTGAGGACCAGTTGGGGCGAGGAGTGCTGCAGCCACCACGCCTCCGGGCGGTCGCCCTCCAGGACGACCAGCCGCTCCCCGGCGGGCTCCTCACCGGGCAGCAGCGGGACCCGCCGCCGCAGCTCGTCCCGGCTCCGGCGCCGGCGGGCCCGTGCGTCGCACACCTCCCGGGTCAGCGCGAGGCCCGTCCAGGCACCGCCGCCCGCGAGCAGCAGGGCCAGCACCCCGGCCCAAGGCCCGTGGGCCTGCAGGGCGTACGCCTCGACGACCACCCGGGGCGCCGGGCCGAACACCGGGCTGCGGACGGATTCCCAGGCGGCGGCCGCGCTCAGCGACATCGCGAGGACGCAGCACAGCAGAACACCGGCCACCACGCACTGCCACACCCACAGGGCGAGCACCGGTTCGCGGTCGGGCCAGTCCGAACGGGCCATCAGCCGCGGCGCCGTCGCCGCGGCCAGCGCGCCGAGAATCATCAGCGCGATAGGGACCATCATGGCGTCAGCCTATGAGCGCACGACTACTCGTTGGTACAGGCACGCATCGGAAGTGACGTACGCCACCCCGGTGCGAGGTGTGGCACGGGGCGGCCGTACCTGCCGGGGCGCGCCGCCGGGGTCACATCATGAGCAGCATCGCCAGCATGCCGATCCCCATCGCCACCCGGCAGGCGCGCAGCACGTCCGCCGTCCCGGCCCCGCCCGCCCCGGCCACCGCCGGCCCGTCCGCCGTCGCACCCGCCGCAGGCACCAGCCGGACCCCCGCGCCGATCACATAGACCGTGTAGTAGGCGAGCAGCAGACCCGTGAGCAACGGCACCCCGCCCGGCGCGGAGTGCGTCATCGCGCCCAGGTGGCCCGTCCCGGTCATGCCGTGCCCGGCCCCCGGCGGGCCCGCGGGGCCGCCCGGCCCCACCATGGCCAGCGCCATGTACACCATCGCCAGCGCGCCCACCGCGTGGTGCAGATGCCGGCGCACCAGCGCCGCCCCGGCCGTCGCCCCGAAGACCGCGGTGAACAGCCACGGCGACCACGGCGGCGGCGCCACCACGGACGCCGGCACGGCCATCACCGCCATCCCCAGCGCCATCACCCCTTCCCCGCGGGCCGCCACCCGCTGCGCCGGCGGTACGCCGCCGGCCCGGGCCAGGCAGTAGGCGCCGGCGCCCGCGCACAACAGGACCAGCAGCCAGCCGACCAACGGTGGTGCGTGCACGAAGCGCCTCCCTGCGGCCGTCGCCACCCGTACGCGTCGGCTGCAGGATGCCCGCGGGGGAGGCCGCACACGGGAGCGCACGGGCGCAGACGGGGAGCGCGGAGGTCGGCGGGAGGGCCTCTAGGGCCGGTAGCGCAGCGGATGGTCCGCGGGGACCTCGGTGAGCACGATGCGGTGCCCGTCCGGGTCGGCGATCCACATCTCGATCAGCCCCCAGGGCTCCTGCACCGGCGGCCGCAGCACCTCCACCCCGCGCGTCACCAGCTTCCGGTGCGCGGCCTCGGCGTCGGCCACCTGGAGCCACAGCCGGAGGGTGTCCGTGGCCGGTTCCGTGGCGCGGCCGGAGACCTCCAGGAAGCCGCCGCCGAGGAAGTAGACCGTGCCGCGCTCGGGACCGGTGCCGAACTCCCGGTAGATCTCCAGCCCCAGCGCCTCGCCGTAGAACGCCCGCGACCGTTCCGGATCGGACGGCCGCAACAGCACCCTGCTGCTCAGTACATGCACCATGCCGGCGACCCTACGCCGCACGACCGGTGGCCCTGACGCGGCACGCGCACCTCTTGTTAGCCTCGGACCCGCCAGCCGCCCGGCTCCGCCCCGCCCGGCCCGAGAGGACTCCGCCCGCCATGCCGACCACCGAGCTGATCTTCCGTACCGCCGTCGACGCCGACGTCCCCGGCCTCGTCGACCTCATCGAGTCGGCGTACCGGGGCGACGCGAGCCGGGCCGGCTGGACCACGGAGGCCGATCTGCTGGAGGGGCAGCGCACCGACCCGGAGGGCGTCGCCGCCGTGGTGCGGCACGAGACCGGGCTGCTGCTGGTCGCCGAGCGGGACGGTGCGCTGACCGCCTGCTGCCAGCTCGAACACCGCGGCGACCACGCGTACTTCGGGATGTTCGCGGTGCGCCCCGTGCTCCAGGGCGGCGGTCTCGGCCGGACCATGCTCGCCGAGGCCGAGCGGACCGCCCGGGAGACCTGGCAGGCCCAGGAGATGCGGATGACCGTCATCCGGCAGCGCACGGAACTGATCGCCTGGTACGAGCGCCGCGGCTACCGCCGCACCGGCGAGTTCAGCCCGTTCCCGTACGGCGACGAGCGGTTCGGCATCCCGCAACGCGCCGACCTGGAGTTCGAGGTGCTGGTCAAGCCGCTGGGCTGACCGTCCCCGCGGGGCGCGCTACAGCCGCCCCGCCCGGATGATCCGCTGCAGGAACTGCCGGGTGCGGTCGTGCCGCGGCTCCCCGAAGACCTGCCCGGGCGCGCCGCGCTCCAGCACCACCCCGCCGTCCAGGAAGCAGACCTGGTCGGCGACGTCCCGCGCGAAGCCCATCTCATGGGTGGCGATGACCATGGTCATGCCCTCCTCCTTGAGGTCGCGGACCACGCCGAGGACCTCGCCGACCAGCTCCGGGTCGAGCGCCGCGGTGATCTCGTCGAGCAGCAGCAGCCGGGGCCGGCCGGCCAGCGCCCGGACGATCGCCACCCGCTGCTGCTGGCCGCCGCTGAGCCGGTCGGGATACTCACCGGCCCGCCCGCCGAGCCCCAGCCGGTCCAGCAGCTCCCGGGCCCGCTCCTCCGCCTCGGCGCGCGGCACCCCGTGCACCCGCCGCGGCGCCAGCGTGATGTTGTCCAGCACGGTCATGTGCGGGAAGAGGTTGTACGCCTGGAAGACCACCCCGATCCGGCGCCGCACCGCGTCCGCGTCGGCCCGCGGATCGGTGATCTCCGCGCCGTCCAGGAAGATCGCCCCGTCGTCGATGTCCTCCAGCAGGTTCGCGCAGCGCAGCAGTGTCGACTTGCCCGACCCGGAGGCGCCGATCAGCGCGGTCACGGTGTGCGGGGGCACCTCCAGGTCCACGTCCCGCAGCACGACCGTGTCCCGCCCGTAGGTCTTGCGCACCGATTCCAGCCGCAGGACGGGGCCGTCCCCCAGGGCCGCCGCACTCTCCTCGGCGGCCGGCCGCGGTGTGCGGTCCGTCGTGCTCATACCAGTCCTCCCTGGGCGCGCCGGCGGTCCGTCCGGGCCGTGACCCAGTCCGTGAAGCGGGTCATCGGGATCGTCAGCGCGACGAAGACCAGCCCGGCCACGACGTACGGCGTGAAGTTGAAGTCCTTGCCGGCCATGATCTGCGCGGCGTACACCGCGTCCACCGCGCCGGCGATGGACACCAGACCGGTGTCCTTCTGCAGCGAGACCAGGTCGTTCAGCAGCGGCGGCACCACCCGCCGCACGGCCTGCGGCAGCACCACGAAGCGCAGCGCCTGCCCGCTGGAGAGCCCCAGCGACCGGGCCGCGGCCCGCTGCGAGGGGTGCACCGATTCGATCCCGGCCCGGAAGACCTCGGCCACGTACGCCGAGTACGTCAGCACCAGCGCGGCCCCGCCGAGCACCACCGGATCGGTGGTCACGCCCTGCAGCCGCAGCGCCGGCACGCCGAACACCACCATCAGCAGACAGATGATCAGCGGCAGCCCGCGGAAGAAGTCGGTGTACGCGGTGGCCAGCGCGCGCAGCGGGAAGAACACCGGCCCGCGCAGCGTACGGGCCACCGCCAGCAGCAGCCCGAGCACCAGCACCGCGGCCCCGCACACCACCAGCAGCCGCAGGTTCAGCAGCAGTCCGTCCAGCACCTGGGGCAGCGCCTTGCGGGCGTACGCGGCGCTGAAGAACGTGTCCCGGGTGCGCGGCCAGCCCGGGGAGCCGGTGATCACGACGAACAGCACGGCGGCGGTGACCAGGGTGCTCAGCGCGGCGACCGCCGTCGCACGACGGGCCCTGGCCCGCTTGAACCGCTCCCGCTCGATCCGCCGCGCGGACGGCACATAGCCGTCCCCGGCCGGCTCCCCGCTGTCCGCCGGCACCTTCAACAACCCCTTGCCGTACGTCACTTGAGCACCGGAACGGCAACGGCGTCGGTCAGCCACTTCTTCTCCAGCGCGGCCAGCGTGCCGTTCTTCCGGAGCGCGTCGACCGCGGCCGTCACACACCCGGTGATCCGGCTCTCCTTGTCCAGGACCAGCCCGAACTGCTCCTTCGTGCTGCCGGTGCCCGCGAACTGGCCGACCACCTTTGCGTCCCGGACCTCGGCCGAGGTGATGTAGAACGCCGTCGGAAGGTCGGTGACGATCGCGTCGACCTGGCCGTTCTTCAGGGCCGTCTTCGCGTAGTCGTTCTTCTGGAAGACCGCGGCGGTCCGGTCCGGGTGGATGGTGTCGTTGACGACGTCCAGGCTGGTGGAGCCGACCTGGGCGCCGAGCTTGACGTGCCGGAGGTCGGCGATGCTCCTGGCGCGTGCGGCCCGGGAGCCCTTGAGCGCGACGACCGCCTGGCGCACGTCGTAGTAGCCGGAGGAGAACGCCACCGCGTGCTTGCGCTGGGCGCTGATGGAGATCTGGTTGATGTCGAAGTCGAACTTCTTCTCGCCGGGCGCGAAGGCGTTGGTGAACGGCACGGTCTGCCAGTCCACCGCGCCCTTGCCGTAGCCCAGACGGCGGGCGACGGCGTAGGCGACGGCCGATTCGAAGCCCTTGCCGCTGGCCGGGTCGTCGTCCTGGAACCACGGCGCGTAGGCCGGCTTGTCGGTGCCGACGGTGAGCTTCCCGGCCCGCACGGTGGCGAGTTTGCCGCGGTCGCAGCTCTGCTTGCCCTGCCCGGCGGCCCGCGGGCCACCGGGGGACTCGTCCTGCGGGGCGCAGCCGACGGCCGCGGTGAGCAGTACGGCGGCGGCGCAAGTGGCCAGGCGAAGAGGGCGGTTGACGAGGCGCATGGCGGGAGAGTGGCAGTGCGCACCGCCGTCTGTCGAGATCATCGGGGAAAACGTCCGCATGCTGGAAGCCTGTTGCTCCGCTGTGAACTGCGGATTTCCCCGTCCGGCGGACCGTCAGGCGGTGAAGCGGACCGCCCGCCGGATCTCCGGGAGGTCGGTCACCACCCCGTCCAGCCCGAGGCCGCGGGCCAGCCGGAGCTGGTCGTGGGTGTTGACCGTCCAGGCGACGACCTTCAGCTGTGCGGCGTGCGCCCGCTCGACCAGCTCCAGGGTGAGCCGGCGGATGTTCAGCGACAGCATGTACGCGCCGACGGCCTGGGCGCGGTCGACGACGTCGGCGCCGTACCGGCTGCCGACCAGCGCGGTGCGCACCCCGGGCAGCAGCGTGCGGATCGCGGCCAGCGCCTCGTCGTGGAAGGAGATCACCTCGACCCGGCCGGTCAGATCGCGCGCCCGCATCACCTCGGCCAGCGCCTGCGCGGCCGCCACGTCCTTGATCTCGGCCTGCAGCGGCGCCTTGACCGCGTCCACGACCTCCTCGAACACCGGGATCCGCTCGCCCTGGCCGGCGTCCAGCTCACGCAGCTCGGCGAGGGTGCGCTCGGCGATCGGCCCGGCCCCGTCGGTGGTCCGGTCCACGTCCGCGTCGTGCATGACGACCAGCGCGCCGTCCTTGCTCAGATGCAGATCCAGCTCGATGACGTCGACGCCCTCGTGCTCGGCACGTACGAAGGAGCGCAGGGTGTTCTCCGGCTCGACGCCCATGATCCCGCGGTGCCCGATGGTGAGAAAGGACAAGGCTGCCTCGCTTCTGTCGGCTCGGTAGTGCTGTCGGCTCACTGCCGGTGTCGACCGTCGACCGTCGGCAACGGCGTGCGAAACGGCGCTCAGCCTAACGGCCCGCATGCCCGGAAACCGGTTGCCGAACGACCCCGCGGTGTGTCCAGTACCCGTACCCGCCATATCCGCCCCCGGCACCCCTCACCCACACGTGGGCGCGCCCCCGTCCCGCTGACGCGGCACCCACCGCGCCGGCCTCGGAACCCCTCACTCCGTTCACCGGCGGGGGTGGGGGAGTGTGGCATATGCCACAGTGGCCGCAACCGGAGAAAGTGCCAAATCCCTTGCCGCCGCAGGCAGTAAGTGTCGCCGGAGCGGGCTCGGACAGGAAAAATGAGGGTAGGGGCGGGGTACCGGCCGAATAATTTTCGGATCCCCCACTTGAGCGGACGATCCTTGGCTGGTTACCGTGTGCTGACAACACGATCTACCGCCGGAGGGCAGTCATGACGGAAATTCTTTCGCCTGTGGGTGTCCCGGGAGGCACTCGGACCGCAGAGCGTGTGGTGGATCACCCGGCGTGGCCCGTGCTCAAGGACGCCGTCGAGACCATCCGGCCCTGGCAGGCCAAGGACGGCTCGATCGACCTCGCGGCCGAGGGCGCGCCGACCGCGGACGCCGTGCGCGCCGAGGTCGAGCGGGCGATAGCGGCCGTCCGGGAGCTCGCCCCGCTGCTCCCGCACGACGCCGCCTACCACGAGGCGCTCGTCGCCGACCTGCGCCGCTGGGCCGACGACGGCTACGGCGTGCCGGACTTCCTGGACTCGCTGCTCGCCTTCCAGCCCGCGCAGGCGCGCGCCCACGGCCTGCAGCACCTGGTGCTGTTCCCCATGTACACCCAGAACGGCAACCCGGACCGCAACTTCGAGGCCGTCGTGCTGCGCATGGTCTGGCCGGACTGGCTCGCCGAGCTGGAGCGCACCCGCTACGACAACCCCCTCTTCTGCGGCATCACCTTCGAGGACTTCACCGCCGGCTACGACACCAACTCCGCGGTCCTCTTCCCGGAGACCATCGCGGTGCGCGAGGCCCCCGCGCGGTTCACCTGGGGCGGCATCTTCTGCGACCGCGAGGCCGCCCGCTTCCGCCGGGTCACCGAGGCCGCCGTCGAGACGCTCGGCCTCGAAGTGCCCGAGGACATCCGCGAGATGCTCACCGACCAGGAGCGCTGCCAGGAGGCGTTCGTCCTGTGGGACATGGTCCACGACCGCACCCACAGCCACGGCGACCTGCCCTTCGACCCCTTCATGATCAAGCAGCGCCAGCCGTTCTGGATGTACGGCCTGGAGGAGCTGCGCTGTGACCTCACCGCCTTCAAGGAGGCCGTGAAGCTGGAGGCCGAGGGCTACTCCCAGGCCCGCGACGTGCAGTTCGCGGTGATCTTCGACCGGATGTTCCGCTTCCCGGTCACCGGCGACCGGGTCCGCAACTACGACGGCCTGGGCGGCCAGCTGCTCTTCGCCTACCTGCACAAGCACGACGTCGTACGCTGGACGGACAACACACTGCACATCGACTGGGAGCGGGCGCCCAAGGTCACCAACGAGCTGTGCGGCGAGATCGAAAAGCTCTACCGCGACGGCATCGACCGGCCCAAGCTGGTCCACTGGTTCGCCGCGTACGACCTCGTCTCGACCTATCTCGCCCCGCACCCGGGCTCGGTCTGGGCCAAGGGACCGGACGCCCTCGACCTGGACCAGCCGCCGCGCAAGCTTGTGGACGACGTGCTGCCCGACGAATTCCCGCTGAGCATGTTCTACGAGGCGCTCGCCAAGAAGCTGCGTTCCGTGATCGCCTCGACCAAGGGCATCACCGCCCACAGCGACACGCTGGCGGCGGCATGAGCACCGACCGTGACAACCGGCCCACGGCCGTCCAGGAGCAGGACGAGGAGGCGACGGAGATGGTGACTTCGACGGGCGGTCACGGGCCGCTGGAGGGTGCGGTCATCGCGGTGGCGGGAGCGGCCGGTCCGGCCGGCCGGGCCACGCTGCTGCGGCTGGCCGAGGCGGGCGCCGTGGTGGTCGGCTCGGACGCCAACCCCGAACGGCTCGCCGAGGCCGTGGACGCGGCCCGCTACGCGCACGGCGGTGCCACGGTGATCGGGGACACCGTCGACCTCCTGGACCTCGAGCAGACCCGCGAATGGGCGGACCGCACGGAGAAGGAATTCGGCCGCATCGACGGTCTGGTGCACCTCGTCGGCGGCTGGCGCGGCTCGTCCACGTTCGCCGAGACCGACCTGCGGGACTGGGACGCCCTGCACCGGCTCCTGATCCGCACCGTCCAGCACACCTCGCTCGCCTTCCACGACGCCCTGGAACGCAGCGGGAACGGCCGCTTCCTCCTGATCAGCGCGGCCGGCGCCAGCAAGCCCACCGCGGGCAACGCCGCCTACGCCGCCTCCAAGGCAGCCGCCGAGGCCTGGACGCTCGCCATGGCGGACGGCTTCCGCAAGGCGGGGGGCGAGCAGGGACCGCGCGCCGCGGCTGCCATCCTGGTCGTCAAGGCGCTCGTCAACGACCAGATGCGCGCCGAGCGACCGAACGCCAAGTTCGCGGGCTTCACGGACGTCTCGGAGCTGGCCGAGGCCATCGCCGGGGTCTGGGACCGGCCCGCCCAGGAAGTGAATGGACAGCGTCTGTGGCTGACCCCCGAGCCGTGACCGGAGCGAAGACCGACGCCCGGCAGCACCACGATCCGCAGATCCGCGGCTTCGCCAGCGACAACTACGCCGGCGCCCACCCCGAGGTGCTGGCCGCGCTCGCCCTCGCCAACGGCGGTCACCAGATCGCCTACGGCGAGGACGACTACACCGAGCACCTCCAGCGGGTGTTCCGCAGCCACTTCGGCCAGCGGGCGCAGGCGTTCCCGGTGTTCAACGGCACCGGCGCCAACGTCGTCGCCCTCCAGGCCGTGACCGACCGCTGGGGCGCGGTGATCGCCGCCGAGACGGCGCACATCAACGTCGACGAGGGCGGTGCGCCCGAGCGGGTCGGCGGGCTGAAGCTGCTCACCGTGCCCACGGAGGACGGCAAGCTCACCCCCGAGCTGATCGACCGCCAGGCCTGGGGCTGGGACGACGAGCACCGCGCCATGCCGCAGGTCGTCTCGATCACCCAGAGCACGGAGCTCGGCACGGTCTACACGCCCGACGAGATCCGGGCGATCTGCGAACACGCGCATGAGCGCGGCATGGTGGTCCATCTGGACGGTTCGCGGATAGCCAACGCCGCGGCGACGCTGGACGTCCCGATGCGGGCCTTCACCAACGCCGTGGGCGTCGACATCCTCTCCTACGGCGGCACGAAGAACGGTGCCGTCTTCGGTGAGGCCGTGGTCGTGCTCAACCCCGACCGGGTGCGCGCGATGAAGCACCTGCGCAAGCTGTCCATGCAGCTGGCCTCCAAGATGCGCTTCGTGTCGGTCCAGTTGGAGGCGCTGCTCGCCAAGGACCTGTGGCTGCGCAACGCCCGCCACGCCAACACCATGGCGCAGCGGCTGGCGGCCGGCGTCCGGCAGGTCGACGGGGTGGAGATCCTCTACCCGGTGCAGTCCAACGCGGTCTTCGCCCGGCTGCCGCACGACGTGAGCGAACGCCTCCAGAAGCGCTACCGCTTCTACTTCTGGGACGAGCAGGCCGGCGATGTGCGCTGGATGTGCGCGTTCGACACCACCGAGGAGGACGTCGACGGCTTCCTCGCCGCGCTCCGCGAGGAAATCGCCCGCTGACGCCGGACCCGACGGGCCCGCGCCCGGCCGGAGGTCATGACGTGACCCCCGGCCGGGCGCGGGCCTTTTCCGGCACCCTCGCGGCGGCACGGGCTGGTACGGCACCGGCTGGTACAGCACAATGAACTCGACAGTACGGTTTGATTTACCGTGCCCGGTCGTGCTGCAATGCCGCCGGAGGGCCGCCGACGCGGCCGCGCCACCGGCAGCCACCGCCACGACCCGCGAGGAACGGCCCGATGCCCACACCCCTGTACGTCTCCGACGAGGTACGCGCCCTGGCCCCGGGCTTCGCCCACCTCGCCGTCGAAGCCCACGGCCTGACCAACGGGCCCAGTGACGCAGCGAGCGCCGCACTGCTGGACGAGGCCGCCCGCCGGCTGGTCCGGCGCCTCGACGGGCGCGCCCCGCAGGACGACCCGCACCTCGCCGCCTGGCGCGCCGCGTACACCGCCTTCGGCGCCAAGCCCTCGCGCACCCGCAACTCCGCCGAGGCGCTGGCCCGGCGCGCCCTCGCGGACGGCGGGCTGCCGCGGATCAACCGCCTCGTCGACCTCTACAACGCGATCAGCGTCGCCCACCTCGTCCCCGTCGGCGGTGAGGACCTGGACCGCATCCAGGGCGGTATGCGACTCGTCCGGGCGGCCGGCGACGAGCCGTTCGCGACCGCGGCCGGCGGCGCCGAGGTGATCGAGCACCCCGACGCCGGCGAGGTGGTCTGGTGCGACGACGAGGGCGTCACCTGCCGCCGCTGGAACTGGCGCCAGGGCGTCCGCACCCGGCTGACCGAGGATTCCGTCAGCGCGCTGTTCCTGCTGGAACGGATGGCTCCGATGCCCCTCGACGACCTCGCGGCCGCGGGCGAGGAGCTGGCCGAGGCGCTTCAGAAGAGCTGCCCCGGCGCCCGGGTCGAGATCGGCGGGATCCACGCCGCATAGCGGCGGACCGGCACCGGCCGGCCCGCCCCGTGCGCTGCGTTACGCGCCGGGCGCCGCCGGCGCCGTGCCGCCGAGGTGGGCCGGGATCCACCAGGTGTCGTCGGGGCCCTTGGGGCGTACGGGATAGGCGCGCTGGGCGGCCTCCAGGAGGTCCTGGACGCGGGCCCGCAGCCGGTCGGTGATCTTCTCCGCGGGCTCGGCGGGATCGGCCGCCACGGGCTCGCCGACCCGGATCGTGATCGGTATGTGGTTGCGCCTCAGGTCCCGCTTGTGGCCCTTGGTCCACAGCCGCTGGGTGCCCCACAGCGCCACCGGCAGCAGCGGCACCCCGGCCTCCTGCGCCAGCCGCGCCGCGCCCGACTTGAAGGACTTCAGGGTGAACGACTCGGAGATGGTCGCCTCCGGGAAGACCCCGATGATCTCGCCCGAACGCAGCGCCGTCAGCGCGTGCTTGTAGGCGTGCATGCCCTGCGCGCGGTCCACCGGGATGTGCTTCATCGCCCGCATCAGCGGTCCGGACACCTTGTGCCGGAACACCGACTCCTTCGCCATGAACCGCACCAGCCGCTTGGCCGGGCGGGCGGCGAGCCCCGCGAAGACGAAGTCCAGGTACCCGATGTGGTTGCTCACCAGCACCGCCCCGCCGCGGCGCGGAATGTTCTCCGTCCCGGCGATGTCGAATTTCAGGTCGAGCGCCTTGAACAGCGTGCGCGCGGCACCGATCACGGGCGGGTAGACGAGCTCTGCCATTGTCCGGAGGACCCCTTTTTCCATGCCTGGGGAGGGTTCTCCCGGCGGAAACCTACGCCGTCGTCACTGCGGCTTTCGGGAGATCGTGCCCGATTGCGGCCGCCGCGGCCAGCGCGCCGACCGCCCCGGCCGAGAGATCCTCGTCACGTACCCGACCGGCTCAGCCGGTCGCCCGCCGTAGCAGAAGGTACATTTCGCACCCCAGGCAGTACCCGAAAGCGGCATTGAGGAAGGCCGCCGCGAGGGCCACCGCGGTGGCCGCGAGCCCCAGCCACTGCGCCCCCGCGGCGAAGCCGGCCAGACCCACCAGCGCGAAGAACAGCCCGACCCGCTGGGCGAAGCGCGGCGGGGCCGGATCCTCGAACGCCGTCGGCGCGGGCAGCCGCGGCCGCACCACCGCCTTGAACAGCCAGGCGTACGGCGACCGCTGGACCCCGGCCACCGCCCCCACCGCGAAGACCAGCGCCTGGCAGGCCAGCAGCGCTGCGCTCCCGCTGATCAGTACCGCCGCCAGCACCACGGCCGTCAGCGCCGCCCCGAACCGGGGGCCGCGTACGTCGACCCGGTCGTCGACCCTGTCGCTCGTCATGCCCCTACCTTCCCCCGGAACGGCCCGCCTGGCGCACCGGGAATCTTTGCGGTCGTGTGAATGCTGCACTCCTCGATGACCGGACTCATGGTGTGCCTCGCGGTGCTCGCGGCAGCGGGCCTCTTCGGCGTATGGCACCAACGCCGCAACGGGAGACTGTCGGTGCGCAAGCGGGACGAAACGGCGCGGCTCGGGGCCGCGGAGATCGGCGCGGCGCTGGGGGAGCGGGCCACCCTGCTGCAGTTCTCCAGCGCCTTCTGCCAGCCCTGCCGCGCCACCCGGCGCACCCTCGCCGAGATCGCCGGCATGGTCGAGGGGGTGGCCCATGTGGAGATCGACGCCGAGGCTCACCTCGACCTCGTACGGCAGCTGAACGTGCTGCGCACCCCGACGGTGCTGGTGCTCGACGCCGACGGCACGATCGTCCGCCGCGCCTCCGGCCAGCCCCGCAAGGCCGACGTCATCGCGGCGCTCGGGGCGGCGGTCCGTGATTGATCTCCCAGATACCGGGCCGCCCTTGACGCTGTGGGTCACACATCGTCACTCTGACGTGATGCGGCCAGGAACCCTTCTCTACGGACGCGCCCATGTCGACCTTCTGCGGACCGCCAGCGCCCGCTGTCCGGGCGTGTGAGCAACGACGACGTAACCGCCGCAGGGCGCCGTACGGGCGCCGGCGGCCCCGCCCCGGCTCGTCCGCCCCAGCAGAAGGACAACTCCATGACGGTCTCGTCCGACCTCGGCACGCCCCGCGCCGCCTCGCCCGACCTCCTGCGCTCCGTCTTCCGCCGGCACGCCGCCGGTGTCGCGGTGATCACCGCTCGGGGCTCCGGCCCGGTGGGCTTCACCGCCACCTCCCTCACCTCCGTCGCCGCCGAGCCGCCGCTGCTCTCGTTCGGCATCGGCACCGGCGCCTCCAGCTGGCCGGCCGTCTCGGTGGCCGACCACATAGGCGTCCACATCCTCGGTGAGCACCAGGCGGACCTGGCCGCCACCTTCGCGCGCAGCGGCGCGGACCGCTTCGGGCCCGGCACCTCCTGGCGCACCGGTCCCGAGGGCGTGCCCCTCCTGGACGGCGTACTGGCCTGGACGGTCTGCAAGGTCGTCGCCCGGGTGCCGGCCGGCGACCACCGCATCGTGGTCGCCCAGCCCGTCGTCGGCGACCCCGCGGGGCCCGGCCGCCCCCTCCTCTACCACCAGGGCCGCTTCAACGCGCTGCGCGACTGACGCGTCCGCCGCGGCGCGCTTCTCACCCGCGCTCTTCGCCCGATCAGGGCCGTTGGGAAGGTCACATTTCGACGGCCTTGATTCGGGGCACGAGACTGTATGTACTGGCGAGTAATATGGCGGTCGGCGTGGGGAACCGCATCCGACCGGGAGCCGCCCCGAGAGGCGCCTATGCTGCCAGCACGAGGCAGTTCTGAAGAGACCAAGCAGGTAGGAGAGCCGGCGTGAGCTTGAGGATCGTTGTCTGTGTGAAGTACGTGCCCGACGCCACCGGCGACCGGCACTTCGCCGAGGACCTGACCGTCGACCGTGACGACGTGGACGGTCTGCTCTCGGAGCTCGACGAGTACGCCGTCGAGCAGGCCCTGCAGATCAAGGAAGCTGCCGACGACGCGGAGATCACGGTCCTGACCGTCGGCCCCGAGGACGCCAACGACGCGCTGCGCAAGGCCCTGTCCATGGGCGCCGACAAGGCCGTCCACGTCGAGGACGACGACCTGCACGGCACCGACGCGCTCGGCACCTCGCTCGTGCTCGCCAAGGCCATCGAGAAGACCGGCTACGACCTGGTCGTCTGCGGTATGGCCTCCACCGACGGCACGATGGGCGTGCTGCCCGCCCTGCTCGCCGAGCGGCTGAACGTCCCTCAGGTCACCCTGCTCTCCGAGGTGTCCGTCGCCGACGGCAAGGTCACCGGCCGCCGGGACGGCGACACCGCCAGCGAGCAGCTGGAGGCCGCGCTGCCGGCCGTCGTGTCCGTCACCGACCAGTCCGGTGAGGCGCGCTACCCCTCTTTCAAGGGCATCATGGCCGCAAAGAAGAAGCCGGTGGAGTCCCTGGACCTGGACGACCTGGACATCGACGCGGACGAGGTCGGCCTCGAAGGCGCCTGGACCAAGGTCGAGGACGCGGCCGAGCGCCCGGCCCGTACGGCGGGCACGATCGTCAAGGACGAGGGCGAGGGCGGCAAGCAGCTCGCCGAGTTCCTCGCGGGCCAGAAGTTCATCTGAGCCGCAGCCCTTCCCCCCGCCCTCATTCTTCCCGCAGGAGAGCATTCCCATGGCTGAAGTCCTTGTCTACGTCGACCACGTGGACGGCGCCGTCCGCAAGCCCACCCTCGAACTGCTCACCCTGGCCCGCCGCATCGGCGAGCCGGTGGCCGTCCACCTCGGCCCGAACGCCGAGGAGGCCGCGAAGGTCCTCGCCGAGCACGGCGCCGTGAAGGTGCTGGCCGCCGACGTACCCGAGTTCGCCGAGTACCTCGTCGCCCCCAAGGTCGACGCGCTGCAGGCCGCCTACGACGCGGTCTCCCCGGCCGCCGTGCTGCTGCCGTCCTCCGCCGAGGGCAAGGAGATCGGCGCCCGCCTCGCGGTGCGCATCGGCTCCGGCATCATCACCGACGCCGTGGACCTGGAGGCCGGCGACGAGGGCCCGGTGGCCACGCAGTCCGTCTTCGCGGCCTCGTACACCACCAAGTCCCGTGTCTCCAAGGGCACCCCGGTCATCACCGTCAAGCCCAACTCCGCCGCCCCGGAGGCCGCGCCGGCCGCCGGTACGGTCGAGCCGCTCGCGGTGACCGTCGCCGACTCCTCCAAGGGCACCAAGATCGTCTCGCGCACCCCGCGCGAGTCGACCGGCCGCCCGGAGCTGACCGAGGCCGCGATCGTGGTCTCCGGCGGCCGCGGCGTCAACGGCGCCGAGAACTTCCCGGTCATCGAGGCGCTCGCCGACTCGCTCGGTGCGGCCGTCGGTGCCTCGCGCGCCGCGGTGGACGCCGGCTGGTACCCGCACACCAACCAGGTCGGCCAGACCGGTAAGTCCGTCTCGCCGCAGCTGTACATCGCCGCGGGCATCTCCGGCGCGATCCAGCACCGCGCCGGCATGCAGACCTCGAAGACCATCGTCGCCATCAACAAGGACGCCGAGGCGCCGATCTTCGACCTGGTCGACTACGGCGTGGTGGGCGACCTCTTCGACGTCGTCCCGGCCCTCACCGAAGAGGTCAAGTCCCGCAAGGGCTGAGCCTCTTGGCGCTCCTTCCGGGTGCCGCGTCTCCGCCAGAACCGCACGAGGCCCCGTACGCGCGGTTGCGTACGGGGCCTCGTGCTGCCCGGACCCGACGGGGGCCCGGCCCTCAGGTGTGCGGGAGCCGGTCCTTGCCGGGCTCCCCGGACGGCACCGGCTCGACGACGGCCACGTCCAGCGGTGCGGCCAGCGCCTCGGCGATCTCCGCTCCCAGGGCCGCCAGGGCCGGGCCGGCCGAGTGGGCGTCGAGGGACGCCTGGTCGGCCCAGTTCTCGATGACGGTGACCCGGTCCTCACCGGCGTGCACCGCGTAGAGCAGACAGCCCGGCTCGGCGTGCACGGCCGGGGTGTGCCGCCGGAACGCGGCGAGGACGTCCGCGCGGCGGCCGGGCTTGGTCCGGATGGTGGCGACAACGACGGGCACGGGGCCTCCTGGGGCACTGCGGACGGATGTGATCACACGGGTGGGATCACACGGATGCGATCACACGGATGTGATCACTGGTGAGGGATCGTAAGTGATCTTGAAGAGGGCGTTCGGCCCAGTCGCCCGTCACCCCGTCGATCCGTTCGCGCAGCAGGTCCGCGTGGCCGTTGTGGCGCGCGTACTCCTCGATCAGGGGGACGTAGGCCCGATCAGTTGGACGTAGACCCAGGGAGGTCTCTGCGCTGGAGGGGCGGTGCGGTCCACGTCATGCCGCGAGTCCGATGGTGCGGCGCGGCAGGCGCCATGGGGTTTCACCGGCCGGTGCCGGCGGCCGTGACCTGCACCGCCTCCCGCGGTGGGGTGTTGACCTCGGCAATCTCCCCGGTTAACTTCGCTCTACGGATTGTTGATTCCGTTAAGCGGAAAACGCCCGGCAGCAGCATCGGGCGTAAGCGTCGGGAGGGTAACGAATGGGGCAGCAGGAGACCGTGGCGACGAGCCTCGCGGACACCGTACGCGAGGGGATCGGCGCCGCACTCGCCCAGGTGGACGCGGATCTGGCCCGGCGCTACCCCGGTGACCCCGGCACCCGCCAGCCGGTGCACACGGTCTACGTGCCCGGCGACGTCTTCGCCGCCGACACCGTGCGCTCCTGGGGCGACCAGGCGCTCGCCGCCCTGGACGAGCACGCCCCCGACGCCGCCGCCCTCGCCGCCGTACTGGGCATCCCGGACGAGCTCGCCACCGACGTCCACGACCGCGTCCGCGCCAAGCTGACCCGCGAGCCCGTCGAGGACCTGCGGATCGACTTCGAGGACGGCTACGGCCCGCGCCCGGACGCCGAGGAGGACGAGGCCGCGGCCCGCGCCGCGGCCCTGGTCGCGGCCGCTCACCGTGCGGACGCCTCCCGGCCGGAGGTCGGGGGAGGCACCGTCGCCCCGTACATGGGCATCCGGATGAAGTGCATGGAGGCCGCCGTCCGCGACCGCGGCATCCGCACCCTCGACATCTTCCTCACCGGCCTGATGGCGGCCGGCGGACTGCCCGACGGCCTGGTCCTCACGCTCCCCAAGGTGACCTACGCCGAGCAGGTCACCGCCATGGTGCGGCTGCTGGAGGCGTTCGAGAAGGCGCACGGTCTGGCGAGCGGCCGGATCGGTTTCGAGATCCAGATCGAGACCACCCAGGCCATCCTGGGCGCCGACGGCCGGGCCACCGTCACCCGGATGATCGAGGCCGCCGAGGGCCGCGCCACCTCCCTCCACTACGGCACCTTCGACTACAGCGCCTCCTGCGGTGTCAGCGCCGCCCACCAGTCCCTCGACCACCCGGTGGCCGACCACGCCAAGGCCGTGATGCAGGTGGCCGCCGCGGGCACCGGGGTGCGGCTGTCCGACGGCTCGACGAACGTCCTGCCCGTCGGCCCGACGGCTCAGGTGCACGACGCCTGGCGGCTCCACCACGGCCTCGTACGCCGCTCGTTGGCCCGCGCGTACTACCAGGGCTGGGACATGCACCCGGCCCACCTCCCGACCCGTTACGCGGCCGTCTACGCCTTCTACCGCGAGGGCCTCGAACAGGCCGCGGCCCGGCTCGCGGCGTACGTGGCCAAGGCGGGCGGCGACGTCATGGACGAACCCGCCACCGCCAAGGCCCTCAGCGGCTATCTCCTCCGCGGCCTCGACTGCGGCGCCGTCGACACGGCCGAGGTCGCCCGCCTCACGGGCCTGACGCGCACGGACCTCGACGCGCTGGCGGGGCGGGCGGGGAAAGTGGGGTAGAGGGGGCAGACGGGGTAGTCGCTCCGCTCTCACCCGAGCCCGCTCTCACCCGAGCCCGCTCTCACCCGAGCCCGCTCTCACCCGGACCCGTTCTCACCCGGACCCACCCGCCACTGGGACCCACCTTCACCAGAACCCCCACCCCGAACTCACCCCGCACCACGAGAGCCCATCCCCCCACCCCCGAACCCACCCCCCGCCCCCTCCCCCGAAGGGGGAGAGGGGGAGGGGGCGGGGGAGACCGCGGGGCGCCGCCTGCCGGCCCCGAGCCCGTAGCCTGCCGGCCCTGAACCCGCCTGAACCCGCCTGAACCCGCCTGAACCTGCCTGAACCTGCCTGAGTCCCCGGCATTGTCAGTGGCTCGTGCGAGCATGACGGTGCGTTGGGGAAGGGCCAGGACGACGCAGCGGTACGAGCCGTGGGCAGGGTAGGGCAGGGCACGGGTGCAGCGGGGCGGGGGAGCTGATGGGGCGAGGACGAGGGGCGGTCGGCCGCCGTACGTGGCGAGCCGGCGCCGACCCCGTGGTGCGGTCACGCGTCGACCGTGCGGGGCGGTCAAGCCTTGACCCCAACGTGCGGTCAAGCCTCGACCCCACCGTGCGGCCGGGCGCCGGCGCCGACCCCACCGTGCGGCCGTTCGCCGGCCCCACGACGCAGTCAGGCGCCGGCCCCGCGAGGCAGTCAGACGCCGACCCCACGCCGCAGCCAGGCACCGGCCTCAAGGAGCCGTCACGTCTCGGCCGGGGCGGGCGATCAGCCTTCCGTCGGGGGGATTTCGCCGGAGCCGCGGGGGATCAGGCGGGTCGGGATCTCCGTGCGGTGCGGCGGTTCGGTGATGCCGTCGAGGCGGCGGAAGAGCAGCCCGGCGGCCGTGCGGCCCATCAGGGCCGGGTCCTGGGCGACGACCGTGACCGCCGGCCGTACGAGATCGGCGAGTTCGAAGTCGTCGAAGCCGACGAGCGCGACCGGTCGTGGCGAGGCGCCGAGGACCCGCACGGCGGTGACGGTGACGCGGTTGTTGCCCGCGAAGAGCGCGGTGACCGGCTCCGGCGCGTCCAGCATGGCCGCGGCGGCGGAGCGTACGCGCTCGGGCGCGGTGGAGCCCAGCGACACCCAGGAGTCGTCAACGGGCAGCCCCGCGGCGGCCATTGCGCTGTGATAGCCGCCCAGCCGCTCCCGCGCGGTGTGGATCCGCGGCTGGTCGCCGATGAAGCCGATCCGCCGGTGGCCGTGCGCGATGAGGTGGGCCACCGCGTCCCGCGCGCCGCCGAAGTTGTCGCAGAGCACCGCGTCCGCGTCGATCCGGCCCGCCGGGCGGTCGACGAACACGGTCGCTATCCCGGCCGTGATCTCCGGCTCCAGATAGCGGTGGTCGTCACCGGCCGGGATGATGACCAGCCCGTCCACCCGCCGTGCGCACAGCGCCAGCACCAACTCCTGTTCGCGCGCCGGGTCCTCGGCGCTGGAGCCGTTGATCAGCAGTGCGCCGTGACTGCGGGCGACCTCTTCCACGGCGCGGCTGAGCGGGCCGTAGAAGGGGTCGGCGAGGTCCTCCAGGACGAGACCGATGCTGGCCGTGCGGCCCTTGCGCAGGATCCGCGCCGAGTCGTTGCGGCGGAATCCGAGGGCCGTGATGGCTTCCTGGACGCGGCGTTCGGTGTCCGGGGTGACACCCGCCTCGCCGTTGACCACGCGGGAGACCGTCTTGAGGCCGACCCCGGCGCGCGCCGCGACATCCTTCATCGTGGGACGGGTGCCATAGCGGCGGGACGTGCCCCGCGCGGTGTCGGTCACGGTCTGCGGTCCTGTTTCTCTCGGCGCCTGGGTGTGGCGTCGAGCATAGCCTCTAGACAACGTTGTCAAACGAGGGAAGACTGGCGTTCTCAACGCCGGGCCGGCAGCCCCGGCCCCCGGGCCCACCAGGAGATTCCACACCGATGCAGACGGACCTCAGCGCAGCGCTGGACATTGGCGGCACGAAGATCGCCGGCGCTCTGGTGGACGCCCGCGGCAGACTGCTCGTCCGGGCCGCCCGGCCCACCCCGGCCGACCAGGACGGGGCGACGGTGATGCGTGCGGTGGCCGAGGTGGTCGGCGAGCTGTCCGCGGCCCCTGACTGGGGCCGGGTGGCGGCGGTCGGCATCGGCAGCGCCGGCCCGGTGAACGCCCGGGCCGGCACGGTCAGCCCGGTCAACATCCCCGGCTGGCGCGACTTCCCGCTCGTCGCCGGCGTACGGGCGCTCGTCGGCGGGCGCCCGGTCGTGCTGGTCGGCGACGGCGTCGCGATGACCGCGGCCGAACACTGGCAGGGCGCCGCGCGGGGGCACGCCAATGCGCTGTGCATGGTGGTCTCCACCGGAGTCGGCGGCGGTCTGGTCCTCAACGGGCAGCTGCACCCCGGCCCCACGGGCAATGCCGGCCACATCGGCCACATCAGCGTCGACCTCGACGGCGACCCCTGCCCCTGCGGCGGCCGGGGCTGTGTCGAGCGCATCGCCAGCGGCCCGAACATCGCCCGCCGCGCCCTGGCCAACGGCTGGCGTCCGGGCCCCGGCGGGGATGCCAGCGCAGCCGCCGTCGCCGCGTCCGCACGGGCGGGTGACGAGGTCGCCCTACGCTCCTTCGAGCGGGCCGCGCAGGCGCTGGCCGCCGGAATCGCCGCCACCGCCACGCTCGTCGAGATCGACATAGCGGTCATCGGCGGGGGAGTCGCGGGCGCCGGAGAGATCCTGTTCGCCCCCCTGCGCTCGGCCCTGCGGGAGTACGCGACGCTGTCGTTCGTCGCCGACCTGACCGTCGTACCTGCCCAAATGGGCACCGACGCCGGGCTGGTGGGCGCCGCCGCTGCCGCCGCGCAACAGTCCCGTCTCGATGCCTTCGCCGCCGCACCCTGACGCCACCACAGGCCCCCGCGCGCCCCTTAGTCTGGTGCCGACCGCGCCGCACGACGACGTGCCGGCGGCCGTGCGCCGGCACGTGTGAGGTGCCCGGTGTGCGGAACGGACCTGGGTACCGAGGGGATTGGCGACGGTGACATCGGGGGAGCGGGAGCAGCGCGGGCCGGACGAGGTAACGGGGGCGGGTGGGGCACAGGGCGCGGAGGGGGCGAACGTCCCCGGGGAGCCAGGCGGAGCCCCGTCGCAGGACACGGATGACGGCCCGGCTGCGGCCGCACCGGACAGTCCGGCCGGCGGCGCACCTGGTGCACCCCGCGCCGCCGGGGCGAGCGGTCCCCGGCGCGGCACCGACGACGATCTGACCGGACGGCTGCTCGGCGGCCGCTACCGCGTCACCGACCGGATCGGCCGCGGCGGTATGGGAGTGGTCTGCCGGGCCGTGGACGAGGTGCTGGGCCGCGAGGTCGCGGTCAAGGTGCTGCGCGCCTATACGGACGCCTCCGCGCCGGAGCTCGCCGATCTGCGCACCCGTATGCAGCGCGAGGCGCGCGCTGCGGCCCGGATCCGGCATTCCGGTGTGATCACGGTCCACGACGTCATCGACGAGGACGGCCGGCCGGTCATCGTCATGGAGCTGGTGGACGGCCCGTCGCTGGACGACGCCGTGGCGGAGCGCGGCCCGCTCGACCCGCGGGAGATCGCCCGGATCGGCGCCCAGGTGATGGACGCCCTGGACGCCGCCCACCAGGTGGGCGTGCTGCACCGCGATGTGAAGCCGGGCAATGTGCTGCTCGACCGTACCGGCCGGGTGGTGCTCACCGACTTCGGCATCGCCAGCATCGAGGCCCCGGGCGACGGCGCGACCACGAACCTCACCCGCAGCGGCGAACTCGTCGGCTCCCTCGACTACTTGCCCCCGGAGCGGGCGCAGGGCCTGGACCCCACCTCGGCCTGCGACATCTGGTCGCTGGGCATGACGCTCTACGCGGCGGTCGAGGGCGGCGGCGCGCCGTTCCGCCGTACGTCGGTGTGGTCCACGCTCACCGCGATCGTGACCGAGGCGCTGCCCGAACCGCGCCGGGCCGGTCCGCTGACGCCCGTGCTGCACGCCCTGATGGCCAAGAACCCGGCCGACCGGCCGTCCGCCGCGGCGGCCCGGAGCATGCTGCGGGCGGTGGCCGAGGGACGGGACCCCGCGCCCGCCCCGGCACCCGGCGCACCGCATCTGCCCACCGCGACCGACCTGCGGCCGCTCACCCCGCCGCCCCCGCCGCAGCAACTCCCGCCACCGCCGCAGCCCCAGACCCGGGCCCAGGGGCACAACCACCCCCAGCCCCAGGGCCCCACCCAGGCACTCCCCCACCCCCACACCCCGCCCCCGGCCACCGCCCAGCAGCCCGGCTTTTCCTACGCGACCCCCGGGGCGGCCGCCGATCCGCCCGGTGTGGCGGCCGGCCCCACCGTGGACAGCACGGGCGCCCACCCGTACCCGGCGAACCCCGGCGAGCGGGACACCGAGCGGCTGCCCGCGCGGCGTCGCGGTCGGGTGGCGCTGGCCGTGGCGGCGGTGCTGGCCGTGCTCGCCGCCGGTGGCGGGGTGACGTACGCACTGGTCGGCGGCGGTCCGAGCGATACGGTCGCGGACCGCGGCCGGCAGTCGCCTGAACCGGCGCCGACGCCCGGCGGGCCCGGCGCACCCAGCACGGCCACCGACAAGGACGACGCCCGGGGCAAGGGAGAGGGGAAGGCACGGGACGCGGGGGCGGACGGCGGGGCGGGCGCGTCGTCGTCCGCGACCGGTCGGCCCACGGACGGTGCGACGTCCAAGGGCAAGGACACCAAGCCCGGTGGAACGGGCGGGAGTTCGGGCGGCGACGGGAGCGGCGGAGCGGACGGCGGCCATGACGGCAGCGGTGGCGGCAGCGGCTCGGGCGGGACGCACGGCGGTGACTCCGGGAGCGGTGGCACCGCAGGCAGCGGCGGCGACCCGACCCCGGCACCGACGTCCTGTGTGTCCATCGGGGGCGGGAAGACCAACTGCGACGTCTGGCGCACCGCGCATTCCTACACCGCCTCGTTCCAGCAGGTCGGCACGGTGAACATGGGCACCAACTACTTCTACTGCCAGGCGAAGCTGGGCCGCCGCGAGACCTACGGGAAGTGGACGAACGTCTGGTGGGCCAGGACGGACGACGACAGCGGCAACACGGGGGTCTACCTCAGTGTCGTCTACCTCAAGGGCGGGGCGAACGACCAGCCCGTCCCCGGGCTGCCGGTCTGCTGACGGCCGTTCGCACAGCGCGGAGGGCGGGCGGGACCCGGTGGCAGTGCCCGGGAACCCGCCCGCCCGCGAGTGCGGGTCAAGCGTTCAACTGCCGTATCAGCAGCTGAACTTGGCGTCCGCCCAGTCGGCGTGGTCGTAGTCGATGCCGTCCCCGCCGTCGGTGACGACGAGGCGGACGGTCTCGGCCCCGGCGACCGCGGCGGACAGCGTCCGGGCGGCGTCGGTGCCGGTCACGGTCCCGCTCGCGGCGACCCGTTTGCCGTCCGCCCAGACCTCGAAGCCGGCCGAACCCCGGTCACCGGCCTCGTCGTCGATCCCGACCTGGGCGCTGAACGCCGAGCACTTCCGGCCGGTGTAGAAGGTGACGTCGCTGGCCGCATGGACGCCCAGGCCCTTGGCGAAGCCGGTGCCGCCGATCCGGAGCGGGCCGCCGTCCCCGGCCGCGCTCTCCCCGACGCTGGTGTTCCGCTCGACCGGGCCCCAGCCGTTGGCGGCGGTCAGCCAGGGGAGTTCGGCGGCGTACGCGGTCCCGGCGGGCGGCGGGACCACGATGTGGGCGGTGCCGGGCAGGCTGGTGGTGACCCGTTCGCCGCGTGGTGAGCGATAGTCGGCGGTCAGCGGCAGGTCGTACGCGCCGGGGGCGGCGCCGGCCGGTGCGGCGATCCGCCAGGTGGTGGTGAGGGCCCGGCCGCCGGGCAGCGCTCGGGCGGTGGCGGGGGAGACGGCGGTGGCGTGCCAGCCCTGCGGGGCCTTGAGTGTCACGGTGAGGTTCCGGGCGGGGGTGCCGCCCAGGTTGCGGACGGTGGAGCGGATGTCCGTGGTCGCTCCGGCCTCGACCAGGGGCGTGTGGTCGGTGCCGGTCTCGACGGCCGGCGGGTAGGTCGCCCAGTTCTTGTCGGCGGCGACCCGGTAGACGGTGGTGCCGTGCGCGGGGACGGTGGCGGCGATGGCGCCCGTGGTGTGGGTGTCGCGGTGCTGCCACAGGTCGCGCAGCCGGTAGCCGGCGGCCTGGGGGAGGCCGGCGGCCCGGGCGGTGGTGGCGATCCGCTGCGGCCGGTCGGTCTCGTTGAAGAGCGCCACCGCCCGTTCGCCGCCGGCGAGTTGCTTGACCAGGGTCCAGCGGCCGGACTCGGACGCCAGCACGGTGGCCTGCTTGCCCAGGGCGTCCTGGTCGAGCGCGATGACGTCCTTGTTGGCCAGGATCTCGAACGTCTCCGGGCCGGCCTTGCGCAGATCGGAGCCGATCAGCAGCGGTGCGGCCATCATCGCCCAGAGGGAGAAGTGGCTGCGGTACTCGGTGTCCGTCATCCCGCCGTTGCCGACCTCCAGCATGTCCGGGTCGTTCCAGTGTCCCGGGCCGGCGTACGGCGCCAGCGGCAGGTTCTGCCGGGCGATCGCCAGCATGCTCGACCAGGAGTCACTGATGTCGCCGGTCGTGCGCCACAGGTGTCCTACGTCCGACGCCCACTCCCAGGGCTTGTTCTCGCCCCATTCGCAGATGCTGTAGACGATGGGCCGTCCGGTGGCCCGCAGCGCGTCCCGCATCGCGCGGTACCGCTGCTGGGCGTCCACGCCCTGGTTATTGCAGTTGTCGTACTTGAGGTAGTCCACGCCCCAGTCGGCGAACTGCTGGGCGTCGGACTTCTCGTGTCCGAGGCCGCCGGGGAATCCGGCGGAATTGCAGGTCTTGGTGCCGGCGCTGGTATAGATGCCGAACTTCAGGCCCTTGGAGTGCACATAGTCGGCGACCGCCTTGATGCCGTGCGGGAATCGGCGGGGGTCCGGTACGAGCTTGCCGTTGCCGTCGCGCGCGGGCAGCGCCCAGCAATCGTCGAGATTGACGTACTGATATCCCGCGTCCTTGAGTCCCTTGGCGAGGAAGAGGTCGGCGATGCCCTTGACCATGTCCTCGCTGAACTCGGCGCGGCAGTGCGTGGAGTTCCAGTTGTTGAAGCCCATCGGGGGCGTCTTGGCGAGCCCGTCGGGGAGCCGCGGGGCGGCGTGTGCGGGGGCGGCCGGTGCCGCGCCGGGGTTGCCCGGGGTACGGGCCGCGGCGGGCGGCGCGGTCGCGCCCGCCGCACAGAGCAGGGCGAGGGACAGCGCTCCGACGATTCGTCGGTGGCCCGTCCGGCGGATGGAGCGGATAGGAACGCGCATGGTTCGCGTCCTCCGTCTTCGCGAGAGGTGGGGTGAGGTCGGGTACCTGCCACTGGCGAGTGCTTACGGTAGAGCTTGTTGGAGTCTGTTGGAAGAGGAGCGGTAACGGTTGATGCTCTGCCTGCCAAAACTCTTGACGTGCCCAGCAGTTCAGAGTGAGATCCCACCACTCGCGTTCGTTTCTGTTTGGTTCCACCCCTGAGGAGGGGGCCATGGCTCAGTCACCGTGCAGCGGTTCGGAGGCGTACGGGGAAGCGGCAGGACGTCGGATGTCCCGCCGGACGCTGCTGAGGGGCGCCGCGTTCGGCGCCGGGGCGGTGGCCCTGCCGGCCCTGCTCACCGCCTGCGACAGCGGTCCCAGCGGCATCACGGTGGGGTCCAACGCCTCGGACGCCGTACCGAAGAAGGCCTTCGCCGCGGCCTTCACGGCGTACGAGAAGAAGTCCAGGAAGACGGTGAAGGTCAACACCGTCAATCACGAGAACTTCCAGGAGAACATCAACCGCTATCTCCAGGGGAGTCCGGACGACGTCTTCATGTGGTTCGCCGGGAACCGCATGCAGTACTTCGCGCAGAAGGGTCTGCTCTCCGACATCAGCGATCTGTGGCGGCACTTCGACGGATTCACCGACGCGCTGAAGAAGCAGTCGACGGGACGGGACGGCAAGCAGTATCTCGTGCCGTACTACTACTATCCCTGGGCCGTCTTCCACCGTAAGAGCGTGTTCCGGGAAAGGGGTTACGAGATACCCCGGACCTTCGACGAATACCGGGCGCTCGCCAAGAAGATGCACAAGGACGGGTTGGTGCCGTTCGCCTTCGGTGACAAGGACGGCTGGCCGGCGATGGGCACCTTCGACTACCTCAACATGCGCGCGAACGGCTACGACTTCCACCTCGCGCTGATGAGCGGCGAGAAATCCTGGAACAGCCCGCAGGTCAAGCAGGTCTTCGACCTGTGGCGCGGGCTCATGCCCTATCACCAGAAAGGCGCCAACGGCCGCACCTGGCAGGAGGCCGCGCAGACGCTCGCACAGAAGAAGGCCGGCATGACCGTCCTCGGACTTCCCCACCCCGGGCAGCAGTTCAGCGCCGCCGACCGTCCGGATCTGGATTTCTTCCCCTTCCCGGAAATCGACCCGGCGCACGGCCAGGACGCGGTCGAGGCACCGATCGACGGATTCCTGATGTCGCGCAAGGCCAAGGACAAGGACGGCGCCAGAGACCTGCTGAAGTTCCTCGCCACCCCGCAGGCGGAGAACACCTACCTCACGTACGACCCCAACAACATCGCGGTCAACAGCGGCGCGGATACGGGCTCGTACACCGCGCTGCAGAAGAAGGCCGTGCACCTCGTCGCCGGCGCCAAGCAGATCTCGCAGTTCATGGACCGCGACACCCGGCCCGATTTTGCCTCGACCGTGATGATCCAGGCGATCCAGCAGTTCCTCAACAATCCGGAGGACATCGACGGCCTGGTCAACGACATCGAGCGCCAGAAGAAGCAGATCTTCGCCACCGGATGAGCCCCGGTCACCGACGAATCGACCTGCCGCGAGAAATGACGGGGAGCGAACCGCCGTGGTGAAAACCCGTGCCCGGCACGCCGGAAGACCGGGGCCGCGGCGGCACACCCGCCGCGACCTCGCCGTCCTCGGCGCCCTGCTGGGCCTGCCGATCCTGCTCGATCTCGCCCTGATCTGGGGCCCGACACTGGCCTCCGTCGGACTGTCCTTCACCACCTGGGACGGCATCGGCGACCTCAAATGGGCCGGCCTGGAAAACTACCGGAACCTCTTCACCGACTATCCGCCCTTCTGGCCCGCGGTCCGCCACAATCTGCTGTGGCTGGCATTCCTCGGCCTGCTCGCCGCCCCCTTCGGACTGCTGCTCGCCGTCCTCATCGACCGCGGCGTCCGCTTCAGCCGCTTCTACCAGTCCACCCTGTACATGCCGGTGGTGCTGTCGCTCGCCGTCGTCGGCTTCATCGCCCAGCTCATCCTCTCCCGGGACCAGGGCGCACTCAACGCCGTACTCGGCGGGAAGAATCCCACCGACTGGCTGGGAGATCCCGACCGCAACATCTGGATGGTTCTGCTGGCGGCCTGCTGGCGGCACACCGGATACGTCATGATTCTCTATCTCGCCGGCCTGAAATCCGTCGACCCCGGCCTCAAAGAGGCCGCCGCCATCGACGGCGCGAACGAACGGCAGGCATTCTTCCGGGTCGTACTCCCCACCCTGCGGCCGGTGAACGTCATCGTCGGCGTCATCACCGTCATCGAATCGCTGCGCGCCTTCGACATCGTCTACGCCGTCAACAAGGGCCGCAACGGCCTGGAACTGCTGTCCGTGCTCGTCACCGACAACATCATCGGGGAGGCCGGCCGGATCGGCTTCGGCTCCGCCATCGCCGTCGTCCTGCTCCTCGTGTCGCTCGGATTCATCGTGACCTATCTCGTCCAGGAACTCCGAGGGGAGCAGCAGCGATGACCGTATCGACCGCCCCGCTTCCGGTGCCCACGCGTCATCGCCCGGCCCGCCGCGGCCGGTTCGGCGTGCACCTCTTCCTCACCGCCGTTTCGCTGGCCTTCCTCGCCCCCCTGCTGCTGGCCGTCTACGCCTCCCTGCGGCCCTACGAAGAGACCGCGCAGTACGGCTATTTCTCCCTCCCGCGCCATCTTTCCTTCGCCTATTACCGTCAGGCATTCGTCGACTCCGGAATGAGCAAGTACTTCCTGAACTCGCTCGTCATCGCCGTCCCCGGAGTCCTGCTCACCCTCTTCCTCGCATCGTTCGTGGCGTTCGCCGTCTCCCGGCTCCGGATCCGCGGCGGCACGGTCCTGCTGATGGTTTTCACCGCCGGGAACCTGCTGCCCCAGCAAGTGCTCGTCACCCCGCTCTACGTCCTCTTCAACAAGATCCCGCTGCCGTACTGGATGTCCGATTCGATGACGCTCTACGATTCTCTCTGGGCCGTCATCGCCGTGCAGATCGCCTTCCAGCTCGGATTCTGCGTCTTCGTCCTGGCGAACTTCATGCGCACCCTGCCACGGGAAATCCTCGAAGCCGCGATCGTCGACGGCGCCGGCGTCTGGACGCAGTACCGACAGGTCACCCTCCCGCTGTGCCGGCCCGCACTCGCCGCACTCGGCACCCTGCAATTCACCTGGATGTACAACGACTTCCTGTGGGGCCTGGTCTTCCTTTCGGACGGCGACAAACTGCCGGTCACCTCCGCCCTCAACAACCTGCGCGGCCAGTTCTTCACGGACTACAACCTGCTCGCCGCGGGCTCCGTCCTCGTCGCCCTCCCCACCGTCCTGGTCTTCCTCCTCCTGCAACGGCATTTCATCGCCGGCCTGACCCTCGGGGCGAGCAAGGGCTGACCGCCGTGCGCGCCGCCGGAGCCGGGCACGATGCGCCCCCGTCATATGCGGATTCCGGCGCTTCCGCGCAGGTACGCGCACCGGGTGTGCGGGTGAGGGTTTCGGTGCTGGAGGGGCGGGGGAGCGCTTGTTTGCCGGGGCCTCCCCGGCCGGACCGGCGGTCGAACAGGCCGCGCTCCCGGCCGTGCGCGCGGCCCGTGACCCCGAGCGTTTCCGTGGCAGGGTGTTGCGGGCAACTCACCTGGGTCTAGGGAAGAGGGGAAACCGTGATCGTCTGGCTGAACGGCACGTTCGGTGCGGGCAAGACCACAGCGGCTCATGAACTGCTCGACCTGCTTCCCGGAAGCACGCTCTACGACCCCGAACTCCTCGGCAACGGCCTGCGGCTGATGCTGCCGGCCAAGCGCTTCGAGGAGGTCGACGACTACCAGGACCTGCCGTCCTGGCGGCGCATGGTGGTCGACACCGCGGCGGCGCTGCTCACCGAGGTCCCCGGCCCGCTGGTCACCCCCATGACGCTGCTGCGGCAGGAATACCGCGATGAGATCTTCGGCGCCCTCGCCGCCCGCCGGATACCCGTACGGCACGTTCTCCTCCATGCGGAGGAAACGATCCTGCGCACGCGGATAGCGCACCGGGAGGAAACGCCGGGAGACGACGCGGCCAATGCGTCCGTCCGCCGCTGGTGCCTGGCGCACCTCGGCCCGTACGCCGATGCGCTGCCCTGGCTGACGACCGACGCCCACGTCGTCGACACCACCCGGCTGACACCCCGGCAGACCGCCGAACGCGTCGCCGAGGCGCTCCGCACCGGCGCCGGCGCCTGCGACATCGTGCAGACCCCCGAACCGACCGCCGAGACCCTCGCCGCCGGCGTCCTGCTCTTCGACGACCAGGACCGGGTGCTGCTGGTCGACCCCACCTACAAGGCGGGCTGGGAATTCCCCGGCGGCATCGTGGAACGCGGCGAGGCCCCCACCCACGCCGGCGTCCGCGAGGTCGCCGAGGAACTCGGCATCGAACTCCCGCGTGCGCTCCGCCTGTTGGTGCTCGACTGGGAGGCGCCCCGCCCGCCCGGCTACGGCGGCCTGCGGCTGCTCTACGACGGCGGCATGCTGAGCGACGACCGGATCAGCAAACTGCTGCTGCCCGACGCGGAACTGCGCGCCTGGCGCTTCGTCACCGAGGCCGAGGCGGAGACCATGCTCCCCCCGGTCCGCTGGAACCGCCTCCGCTGGGCACTGCGCGCCCGGGAAAAGGGGCACCCACTCCACTTGGAGGCGGGCGTTCCCGTCTGATCCGGGGCGGCGACGCGGTGATGGCTCGCCTTCGGGCGGGATTCCCGTAGGGGAGGGTCGAACAGATCCCGTAGGGGTCACGAGCGCCCCTTGCAGGGCCTCAACCCCACGGGTGGGGGAGGTATTCCCGACACCCACCCACGACGCGAGGCACACCCAAAACGACGACGCCCACCCCCACCGACCTCAAACCCCCCACTCCCGGGAGGGGACAGACCGGAGGACGAAGTCCGTAGGGCTGTCACCGCCCCCGCCACACAAACGCCCGCCGCTGGGGGTACCTCCCACGCCCTTTGGGCAGTGGGGGAGCAACGGCGAGAAGCAACCGCGGCGGGACAGCCAGGTACGTGGGGGGCGCCGCCAAGCGCAACGGCGAGCAACCCCCACGGCGGGACAGCCAAGTACGTACGGGGCTCAGCCAAGGGCGGCGTACCGCCGGAGGAACAACGCCTCCGCCAAGGAGAGCCGCTCCAGTTCCTCCGGCGACACGCTCTCGTTCACCGCGTGGATCTGGGCCTCCGGCTCGCTCAGCCCGATGAGGAGGATCTCCGCGTCGGGGTACAGACCGGCCAGGGTGTTGCACAGCGGGATGGAGCCACCCATACCCGATGTTTGCATCTCCGCGCCGTCGTAGGCATCCCGCAGCGCCGCCGCCATCGAGGCGTACGCCGGGCTGCTGGTGTCCGCGCGGAACGGCTGGCCCTGGCCGACCTGCTCCACCGCCACCCGTGCGCCCCACGGCGCGGCGTTCTCCAGATGCGCCGCCAGCAGCTTCGTGGCCGCCGCCGCGTCCGTGCCCGGCGGGACCCGCAGGCTCACCAGGGCCCGCGCCCCGGCCTGTACGGACGGGGTGGCGCCGACCACCGGCGGGCAGTCGATGCCCAGCACCGTGACGGCCGGGCGGGCCCAGATCCGGTCCGCGACCGACCCGTTGCCGATCAGCTCCACGCCGTCCAGGACCTTGGCGTCCCGGCGGAACTTCTCCTCCGGATACTGCAGGCCCTCCCAGCTCGCGTCGCCGGCCAGCCCGTTCACCGTCGTGGAACCGTCCTCGGCGCGCAACGAGTCCAGGATCCGGATCAGCGCCGCCAGCGCGTCCGGGGCCGCACCGCCGAACTGTCCGGAGTGCAGATTGCCCTCCAGGGTGTCGACCTGGACGCGCACCAGGGTCATCCCGCGCAGCGTCGCGGTCACCGTCGGCAGCCCGACCCGGAAGTTCCCCGTGTCACCGATGACGACCGCGTCCGCGGCCAGCAGCTCCGGGTGCGCCTCGGCGTACCGCTCCAGCCCGCCGGTGCCCTGCTCCTCGGAACCCTCCACGATCACCTTGACGTTGACCGGGACCCCGCCGTGCTCCTTCAGCGCGCGCAGCGCCGTCAGATGCATGATCAGCCCGCCCTTGCAGTCCGCGGCGCCGCGGCCGTACCAGCGGCCGTCCCGCTCGGTCAGCTCGAACGGCGGGGAGACCCAGGCGGCCTCGTCCAGCGGCGGCTGCACGTCGTAGTGGGCGTAGAGCAGGACGGTCTTCGCGCCCTCGGGGCCGGGCAGATAGCCGTAGACGGATCGGGTGCCGTCCGGGGTGTCGAGCAGCGCCACGTCCTGGAAACCGTCCGCCCGCAGCGCCGCGGCGATCCACTCGGCGGCCGCCTCGCACTCGCTCGGGGGGAACTGGGCCGGATCGGCCACCGACTTGAAGGCCACGAGCTCCGCCAGTTCGGTCCTGGCACGGGGCTGCAGCGCGGCGACGGTCTGCGCGAGCGGGCTGTCGGACATGAACGCTCCTTGTGGGCGCGGCGTGTGGGGACCGGCCGCCCGGCCTCGTGAGCCGGCCGGGCCGGACGCAGGGCACGGCTTCCCGTAGGGGCCCTGCGGGTGTGCATTCCACCGATCTTCCCACAGGCCCCGTGCGCAACAGCGGCCCGTAGGATGCGAGGGCGGTACGCAGCCAGGCATCGAACGGGAGCAGAAGCACAGGTGAGCAGCGATCGGGCAGCGGAGGGCAACCAGCAGGTGTGGGACGTCGTGGTGGTGGGGGCGGGGCCGGCGGGCGCCTCGGCCGCACACGCCGCGGCCTGTACGGGGCGCCGGGTGCTCCTCCTGGAGAAGGCCGAGCTGCCGCGCTACAAAACCTGCGGCGGCGGCATCATCGGCCCCTCGCGCGACTCCCTCCCGCCCGGCTTCGACCTGCCGCTGCGCGATCGCGTGCACGCCGTGACGTTCTCGCTGAACGGCCGGCTGAGCCGCACCCGCCGCTCCAAGCACATGCTTTTCGGACTGATCAACCGGCCGGAATTCGACGCCCGGCTGGTCGAGTCGGCCAAGGACGCCGGCGCCACGGTCCGTACGGGCGTCACGGTCTCCCGGGTCGAGCAGCACGGCGCCTCGGTCCCGGACCGCCGCACGGTCGCGGTGGTGCTGGGTGACGGGGAGGTGGTGCTGGCGCGCGCCGTAGTGGGCGCGGACGGCAGCGCCGGCCGGATAGGAGCACACGTCGGGGTCAAGCTCGACCAGGTCGACCTCGGGCTGGAGGCGGAGATTCCGGTGCCCGAGCCGGTCGCCGAGGACTGGGCCGGCCGGGTGCTCATCGACTGGGGTCCGCTCCCCGGCAGCTACGGCTGGGTCTTCCCCAAGGGCGACACGCTCACCGTCGGCGTCATCTCGGCGCGCGGCGAGGGCGCGGCGACCAAGCGGTACCTGGAGGACTTCATCGGCCGGCTGGGCCTGGCGGGCTTCGAGCCGAGCATCTCCTCGGGCCATCTGACCCGCTGCCGCGCCGAGGACTCGCCGCTCTCCCGCGGCCGGGTGCTGGTGTGCGGCGACGCGGCCGGCCTGCTGGAGCCGTGGACCCGGGAGGGCATCTCGTTCGCCCTGCGGTCCGGGCGGCTCGCGGGGGAGTGGGCGGTCCGGGTCGCGGAGGCCCACGATGCGGTCGACGCCCGTCGCCAGGCGCTCAATTACGCCTTCGCGATCAAGGCGGGCCTCGGGGTGGAGATGGGCGTGGGCCGGCGCATGCTCCAGGTCTTCTCCCGCCGCCCCGGCATGATGCACGCCGCGGTCACCGGCTTCCGCCCGGCCTGGCACGCGTTCGCGAAGATCACCCGCGGGACGACCACCCTCGCCGAGATGATCCGCACGAACGGCATGGCCCGCCGCGCCCTGGAGGCGCTGGACCGGGGATGAGGGGGCGGCCGGCGTGGGAGCGCCGCGCGCCGGACCGAGGGGGAGGGCGAGCCGGGGGAGGGGGCTGAGTGGGTGTGCCGGGGGTCCGCCGCGTCGCTCGCCGGCTCGTCGTACTCCCGTGGGAGTACGACCGGTCACCGCGTCCGGCTGACGACGTCGCGCCCCGCCACGGTCTAGCGTTGCGGCATGGAGAACGCACGGCCGCCGTGGGCGCGGCGCTGCCTCGGCCCGGTGTGGGAGCGGTGGCTGTCGGCCCCGCCCGCCCCCGGGCACGACCGTCCGGCCGCCCGGCTGCCCTGGCTGTCGACGCTGGCGGTGACCGTCTTCGTCACCGTCGGCTCCGGCTTCGCCGCGCACCAGCAGCCGGACCGTGCCCCGCTGGACGCACTCGGACGCGCGCTCCTGGTCGTCGGCGCGGTCCTGTTGCTGTTCCGGCATCGCGCCCCGCGCACCGTCGCGCTCGGCGCGGCCGCGACCACCGCGGCCTACCTCGCCGCCGGCTACCCCTACGGGCCGGTCTTCCTCACACTCGCCCTCGGTGCCTTCGCCGCACTTGTCGCCGGACACCGCGCGGTCGCCTGGTGCGCGCTGGGCGGGGTGTGGGCCACCCATCTCCTCGTCACCCACTGGCTGTACCGCTGGCTGCCGCCCCCGCACGACGGCCCCGCCCCCTGGAGCGACGAACTCTTCGTCACTGCCTGGGTGGTGGCCGTGGTGGCCCTCTCCGAACTGGTCCGCGTACGCCGCGAGCAGCTCGCCAGGGCCCGGGCCGAGCGGGCCGCCGCGGAACGCCGCCGGGCCGACGAGGAACGGCTGCGGATCGCCCGCGAGCTGCACGACGTCCTCGCCCACAGCATCTCCGTCATCAACGTTCAGGCAGGGGTCGGCCTGGCCCTGCTGGACCAGGATCCGGAGCAGGCGCGCACCGCACTGACCACCATCAAGGCGGCGAGCAAGGAAGCGCTCGGCGAGGTCCGTCAGGTCCTCGACACCCTGCGTACCCGGGGTGCCGCGCCGCGCTCCCCGGCGCCCGGGCTGGACCGGCTGCCCGAACTCACCGAGCAGGCCCGGCGCGCCGGACTCGCCGTGGCCGTCACCACCGAGGGCACCCCGCGCCCGCTGCCGCCCGGCACCGGCCTCGCGGCCTTCCGCATCGTCCAGGAGGCGTTCACCAACATCGTCCGGCATTCCGGTTCCCGCACCGCCCGGCTACGGCTCCGTTACGCGCCCGGGGAACTGGACATCCGGGTCGACGACGACGGCCCGGCGACCTCCACGACAGGCGAGCCGGCCGGCGGCGGCAACGGGCTGGTGGGAATGCGGGAGCGGGCCGCGGCACTCGGCGGCACCGTCGAGGCCGGCCCGCGCCGGGACGGCGGCTTCCGCATCCGCGCCCGCATCCCCCTGACCGCCGCTGCGGCCGAGGAACCGCCCGATACCGTGCCCCCGTCCCCGTCCCCGGCCTCCTCCCCGTCTCCGTCCCCTGCCCCGGAGTCGGCCCCGTTCTCGTCTCCGGCCCCTGCCCCCGCCCCTGCCCCGGAGTCGGCCCCAGCCCCTTCCCCTGCGCCTGTCCCGGAGTCACACCCGGCCTCTGCCCCGGCCTCTGCCCCGGCCCCGTCACCGGCTCCCGAGTCGGCCCCCGCCACGAATCCACACCCCGCCAGCACGCCGGCCCCGGCACAGGAATCGGCCCCCGCCACCGAGGAGGAGTCGTGATCCGCGTACTGCTCGCCGACGATCAGTTGCTGGTCCGGGCCGGCTTCAAGGTGCTGCTGGACGCCCAGCCCGGCATCGAGGTGGTCGCCGAGGCCGACGACGGGCAGCAGGCGGTGGCCGCGGTCCGCGAACACCGCCCGGACGTCGTCCTGATGGACATCCGCATGCCGGTGCTCGACGGGCTGGCCGCCACCCGGCGGATCACCGGGGACCCGCAACTGGCAGACGTCAGGGTGGTCATGCTGACCACCTTCGAGCTGGACGAGTACGTCTTCGAGGCGATCCGCTCGGGCGCCTCCGGCTTTCTGGTCAAGGACACCGAACCGGACGAACTGCTGCGGGCCGTGCGTGCCGTCGTGGCCGGTGACGCACTGCTCTCGCCCGGGGTCACCCGGCGGCTGATCGCGGAGTTCGCGGCCCGCTCCAAGGAACCGGCCGCCGCCGACGCGCTGTCCGCCCTGACGGAGCGGGAGCGCGAGGTGATGGCACTGGTCGGCATCGGCCTCTCCAACGAGGAGATCGCCCGCCGCCTGGTCGTCAGCCCGCTGACCGCCAAGACCCACGTCAGCCGCACCATGGTCAAACTGGGCGCCCGCGACCGGGCCCAACTCGTCGTGCTGGCCTACGAGTCCGGGCTGGTGCGGCCCGGCTGGCTGGGCTGATCGGGCCCCCACACGACGTCCCGGACGCTCGGCCGTCCGCCGGACGCGACGTAGGGCCGGCGCAAGACCCGCACCACCCGGACGGCGAACAGCACACCGCCGACCACGGCGCTGACCGTGAGCCACGGCCCCTTCCATCCGCCAGGCAGGCCGGCCCACAACACCGCACTGCCCAGCACCAGGAATCCGGCGACTCCCAGAAATCCGCCGCTGACCAGCGCGAACATGATCTCGACGGTGATCGCGTCACGCTCGGCGCGGCTACGGCTGGGCGACATACCGTCCCGCTCTCACCTCAGGCATACAGCCCCGCTTTCACCTCAGACATACCGTCCCGCTCCCCTCTCAGATGCCCCCCTTCGCACGCCACAGCTCGGCCAGGGCCTGCTCGCCCGTGACCGTGAGGGCGTCCCACGGCAGGCGGTTCCACAGGGCGAGGTACAGCTCCTCGGCGGGGCCCTCGATCGTGCAGTCGGCGGGCTTCACGTCGGCCGTCGGCTGGTCCACCGGGGTGCCGGGAGTCGGGGCCGGCGCCGGGGTCGTACGGATCGCGCGCGGCGGCGCGTCGGAGAGGTGGACGGTCCAGTCGGCGCCGGGCACGTCCGTCGCGCGCACCCGGACGGTCCGCGGGATGTCGGCGCGCAGCTTGCTGCGCTCCAGGGAGTGCAGGCCCGTGAGGAGTTCGTCCACTCCGTCGGCGGCGAAGGCGGACGGCAGGGGGGTGAGGGAGGCGGCTGCCGCCTGCTGGGCGTCGACGCGGTGCACCGAAGTCTCGTGGGCCTGCCGGCGGGCCCAGAACGCCAGCGGCGAGTCCGTCGGCAATATCGTCCAGGCCGTCAGGTCCCGCGGGGCGCCGTGCAGCGCCAGGACGAGCTGGTGGTGGCCCTCGCGGAGCCAGGGCACGAGTGCGTCGTCGGTCAGATCCGGTGCCTCAGCGGGCCGGATGGGCTGCTGCAGCCCCTGCGTCACTATCTCCGTCGCCCAGCGGTGGACCCGGCCCACATGGACGACCAGGTCCCGCATCCGCCACTCGGGGCAGGCCGGAATGGCCGCGTCCAGGCCAGCTTCCTGGGCGGCGTCGGCGAGCAGACCGCCGTCCAGACGCAGCGTTTCGACGAACTCAGTGATCTCCATGCCCACGAGTGTGCCAGCCGCCACTGACAACGGACCGGCGCGGGTCCACCGCAGCCAGAAGGGCGTGCGGGCGCGCTGCGTGGACCACGCCCGCAACGCCCGGCCGGGGCGGCGCCCGCCGGCCGGTATCGGCCCGCCCACCGCCCGGGGGCGAGGACCGGAGATCCAGGGGGCCAGGGGCCAAAGGGACCAGGGGACCAGCGACCAAAGGGGCCCGGCGACCAGGGGACTCACCCCTGGCGGCCCGATCGGTGCGCCCGTCGCGGCCCCCTGGCTGTGCCCTCTCCTGACATTGGTTCCTCGCTGTCAGGCTCGGCGGGCACAGGACGTGAGGCGCTCGGCGAGCGCGATGACGAGGTCGCGGAGTTCGTCGGGGCGCTCGATGACGAACGGCCGGTCGAGTGCGGCGAGTACCGGAGGCAACCAGTCGAGCCGCTCCGCCCGCAGCTCGACGCGCAGCCAGCGCTCGGCCGCCCGGTCCTCGCCGGCCGCGGACTCGTGCTCCTCCAGGCTCGCGACGCCGGCCGGAAGGTGGGCGCGGATCTCCTCAACCGTCCCGTGGATCCGCAAGATCACCTCATGCCGGTACTCGGCCGTGGCGAACCCTGACAACACGCGCTGCGCCGGACCGGGACCCACTGGCGCTTCGAACGAGCCGGGCAGGGTCCGCGCGTCTGCGATGCGATCGAGCCGGAAGGTCCGGTCCTCGGCGATCTGGGCGTCCTTGCCCGTGACGTACCACCGGCCCGCATGGGCGACGATCCCGTACGCGTGCAGCGTGCGTTCGCTGCGCCGTCCGTCACGGTCGGTGTAGCGGATCGAGACCGGTCGGTGGTGGCGCACCGCATCGGCGATCGTGAGCAGGACCCCGGCGTCCGGGGTGTCGAACTCCCCGGGCTGGTCCGTGAAGGCGAGAGCTGCCAGGAGGGTGTCGAGCCGACGGGCGATGTGTTTGGGCAGCACCCGCCGGATCTTCGCCGATGCCGTCTCGCTTGCCGTGCGCTCCGTCGTCGTCAACCCTGCTCGGCGGCCCGCGACCAGGCCGAGCAGCACGGCCAGCGCCTCGTCGTCGCTGAGCATGAGCGGAGGCAAGCGGTACCCGGGGGCGAGCCGGTACCCGCCGTAGCGGCCGCGCACCGATTCCACGGGTACGTCGAGGTCGATCAGCTGGCCCACATACCGGCGCACGGTGCGCCCTTCGACGCCGAGCCGGTCGGAGAGTTCGGCCACCGTCCGGGTGCCGCCCGACTGCAGCAGCTCCAGGAGTGTCAGCACGCGGCCGGTGGGTCGAGGCATGTCCGCAGCCTAACGCGAATATAGGACCGATTCTGTCCACTATTTCTCCTAGCCTGCGACGTGCCCGACTCCAGCACAGCCAAGGAGATTCCCATGAACTTCGTCTCGATCCGCATCATCACCAGCGACGTAGCGCGCCTCGTCGAGTTCTACGAGCGAGCCACAGGGGCGCGGGCGACGTGGGCCACCGAGGACTTCGCCGAACTCAAGACCGCGGGCGCCACCCTCGCGATCGGCAGCACCCGCACCGTCCCGCTGTTCGCCCCGGGCTCTGCCCGCCCGGCGGACAACCACAGCGTGATCACCGAGTTCCTCGTCGACGACGTGGACAGCGTTTACGAGAACCTGACCGGCTTCGTCACCGACGTCGTCAAGGAGCCCACCACGATGCCCTGGGGCAACCGCTCGCTGCTGTTCCGCGACCCCGACGGCAACCTCGTCAACTTCTTCACCCCCGTCACCCCGGAGGCCATCGAAAAGTTCGCACGCTGACGCCACGCACAGCCGCTCACGCGGGAGCCCTGAGGTCCCAGGGCTCCCGGTGAACGCGGCCGCGGAGTCCAAAAGCGCCACCAGCAGGGGACATCGGAACGCACCGCTGACCCCCGAAGGACGTCTGCGCCTCTGCGGATCGACGCCGGACGACCGATCGCGCACGTCGCTGCGGGAGCCGGGATCTCCCGCCGCTGCCTGGCCAAGTGGTACGCCCGCCGGCGCGCGCACGGCGAGAACGGACTGCTCGACCACTCCTCCCGCCCCGCCACCGGTCCCGCCCGCACCCCCGAGCACACCGCCGACCTGGTGGAGGCGCTGCGGCGGCCGACCGCCCATCAGCCGGACCGCCGGGAGCGACTACCGGATCGTCTTCGACCGACCGCCCGAACCACTCGCGGACGTCCCGCAGCAGCTCACCTCCGAGGACTTCGTGTCACCAAGGTCCCGAGACGCCACACCTAGCGACCCGCGTGGTGCGCCCGTCGTGTCGTGTGGGCGATGCCCGCCGCGACCGCGGCGAGCAGGGCGACCGTCGTGAGGGCGACCGGCAGCGTGCTGGTCTCGGCGAGGAACCCGATGGCGGGCGGGCCGAGCAGCATGCCGCCGTAGCCGACCGTGGAGGCCACCGCGACCCCGTGGGACCCGCCGGCCTCACCGGCCCGGGCGATGGCGATGGGGAAGATGTTGGCGAGCCCGATCCCGGCGACGGCGAAGCCGAGGCAGGCCGCCCAGGCGGTGGGGGCGAGCGCGCCGAGCAGCATGCCGGCGGCCGCCGTCGTACCGCCCGCGATCAGCGACCGGGCGGCCCCGAACCGCTGCACCACCGCGGTCCCCGACAGCCGCCCCGCGGTCATCGCCAGCGCGAACACCGCGTAGCCGGCCGCCGCGAGCCCCGGCCCGGCGGACAGGTCCTGGGAGAGGTGCAGCGCACCCCAGTCGGCCATCGCGCCCTCCCCGTAGGCGGTGCAGAGGGCGATCAGTCCGAAGACGAGGACGAGACGGCGCCCGCGGGACGGGCCGGCGTTCTGCGGGCGGTCCGCGGACGCCGGCAGCCGTTCGGGGACGACGGGGGCCGGGTGGGTGTGCAGGACGCGCCCCGCAACCGCCGTCACCAGCAGGCCGATCACGGCGAGCAGCAGCAGGTGCACGGTGGGGGAGAGGCGTCCCGCGATCAGGCCTCCCAGGCCCGCACCGAGCATGCCGCCCAGGCTGAAGGCCGCGTGGAAGCTCGGCATCACCGGGCGGCGCAGCGCCTCGATCAGGTCGACGGCGGCACTGTTCATCGCGACGTTGAGCGAACCGTAGGCGGCGCCGAAGACCAGCAGGACGAGCCCCAGAGCGGTCGCCGAGTGGGTGAGCGGCGGGAGCACGATGCTCAGCGCCATGGCGGCCCCGGAGGCGGTCGTCACGGCATGGCTGCCGAACCGGCGGCACAGGCGCCCGGTCAGCATCATGAAGGCGACCGCGCCCGCCGACACGCCGAGCAGGGCGAGCCCGAGCGCGCCGGCGCCGGCGCCGGTCTGCTGCTTGATCGCGGGGATCCGCACGACCCAGCCGGCGAACAGGAAGCCGTCCATGGCGAAGAATGCGGTGAGGGCGAGCCGCAGTCGGGCCAGGGCGGTGCGGGACGGATCGGAGGGGGACGGGGTCAGGTGTCGATCGGCGGGGACGGGGCCGTGGTGCTTCGTCCAGGCCCACCGTATTTTGTTTAGCGTCGGCACAAAGTCAGAATAGGGGGGTGACCCAGATTCGGACAACCAGGTTGGAGCGGGGCCGTGGCGCCCTCGGACCCGCACTGGAGCTCGTACACACCGGACGCGCGCCCACCCGTGCCGTGCTGACCTCGGAACTCGGCGTGACCCGCGCGACCGCGGGCGCGGTGGCCGCCGAGCTCGAAGCGCTCGGATTGATCACCGTCGACTCCCGGCCGACCGCCTCCGCCGGCTCCCAAGGGCGCCCGTCCCACCGGCTGTTCGTCAACGAGAACGGCCCGGTGGTGCTCGCCGCGCAGATCCACGCCGACGGGTACCGGGTCGCCCTGGTCGGCCTCGGCGGGCGCATCGTGGCGACGACGAGCGGCTGCGGCACCATCCCCGCCGATCCGGCCCTCGTCCTCGCCGAGGCCGTCGCGGCCGGCTCGGAACTGCTGCGCGAGACCGGGCGGCGCTGCCTGGGCGCCGGGTTGGCGGTGCCGTCCGCCGTCGCGGAACCGGATGGTGAGGCCCTCAACCCACTGCACCTCGCCTGGCCTTCGGGCGCACCGGTACGCGCCCTCTTCCTCCAGGCGCTCGCCGATGCCGGCATCCCCGGCGTCACCGAGGCGATCGGTTTCACCGGTAACGACGTCAACCTCATGGCGCTCGCCGAGCACCGGCACGGCGCCGGCCGGGGCGCCCGGGACCTGCTCTGCGTGGCCTCCGGCCACCGGGGCGTCGGCGGGGCGCTGGTGCTCGACGGGCGGCTGCACAGCGGCAGTTCGGGGCTGGCGCTGGAGGTCGGCCATCTGACCGTCAACCCCGAGGGCGCGCCCTGCCACTGCGGCAGCCGAGGCTGCCTGGACGTCGAGGCCGACCCGCTGGCCTTCCTCGTCGCGGCCGGCCGTGAACCGGGCCCCGAGGTCTCGCTGCTCCGGCAGGCCGCCGACCTGCTGCGGGACGAATACGCCGACCCGGGCGTACGCGCCGCCGCCGACCTCCTCGTCGACCGGCTCGGCCTCGGGATCGCCGGGCTCGTCAACATCCTCAACCCCGACCGCATCATCCTCGGCGGGCTGCACCGCTCCCTGCTGGAGGCCGACCCGGAGCGGCTGCGCGCGGTGGTCGCCGACCGCAGCCTGTGGGGCCGCAGCGGCGGCGTACCGATCCTGCCGTGCAGCCTCGACCACAACAGCCTGGTGGGCGCGGCGGAGTTGGCCTGGCAGCCGGTGCTGGACGATCCGCTGGTGGTGCTGGAGCGGTAGCGATCGCCGCATCGCAACGGCGGCGATCCCGGCACGGTCGCGATCCTCGCAGCGGTTGAGGCCCCCGGTAGAGCTGGCGGTCTTCGCGGGGGTCGGGGGGTCCGGAACCGTCGTGCGGGCCGCGGCGCGGGAGTGGACCACTACACCCGCCCACCCCCGAAGGGGGGTGGGCGGCGGGGAAAGATGAACGAAGGTGAGCGCGGAGGAAAAGCGGCGGGAAGAATGCGCGCCCGTCGCCGGAAATCTAGGCCGAGGCCGCCACCTGCCCCCTACTCCGCCCCTCACTCCGCCCCCACTCCGCCGCGAACGCCCGCGCCGGGTTGTCCGTCAGGAAGCGGGTCACCAGGTCGGCGCCCAGGGCGAGTTCGAGACGGGCCCGGAGGCGGCGGAGCAGGTGCGGCATGCCGGGGCCGCCGTCGACCGAGCGCGCGGCGGCCGTCGTGGTGTCCCCGCCGAGCAGGATCCGGTCACCGAAGCCCGCCTCCGCCAGCGCGGCCAGCGCCTCGGGCAGCCGCCAGTCCGTCGCGTGGTTCGCCCGCGACGGCCCGTCGAAGGCCAGATACGCGCCCGCCTCCGCGGCCGCCCGGTGGACCGCGAGATCGGGCGAGCGGTTGAGGTGCCCGAGGATCACCCGGTCCGGCGACACCGCCAACTCGCCGCAGAGGAGCTCCAGTACGTCCAGCGCCCCGGTGCCCAGCTCCAGATGGACCCCGATGGCCGCACCCGTTGCCCGCTGGGCCTCGGCGGCCGCGGCCATGGTGTACCGGGCGTGCGGGTCCAGCCCGTGGAACCCGCCGGCCACCTTGATCATCCCGGCCCGCGTCCCGGTGCCGCCGATACCTTCGGTCAGCTCGGTGACGAACAGCTCGGCCAGCCCCGGGCGGACGCGTTCCACGGTCTCCGGCGCGTAGTGCACCGCCTGGTGCAGCCCGGTGGCGGCGACCACGGTGACCCCCGACTCCCGTGCCAGCCGCGGAAGTTCGGCGGCGCCCCGGCCCATGCCGTACGGCGTCCACTGGATCACCGCGGCGCCGCCGGCCGCCCGGAACGCGGCCAGTTCCGCGGCCGCGGCACCGGCGTCGGCCAGCTCCTGCCCCGGCAGTTGGGGGCTGCGCAGGAACAGGTGGTCGTGTGCGTCGCAGACGCCGAGGTCGGCGGGCGCGATGTCGCCCAGGACCGTACGGATCGTCGGCCCGGTCACCACTGCCGCCCCGCACCGAGCCCGGCGATGCCCGGAGCGGACAGGTGCAGCACCTGATAGCGATCGCCTGCGGACGGCGGAACGTCCGCCGCGGCGTCCGCCCAGAGGGTGAAGCGGATCAGCTCCCAGTGCCGCGGATCGAGCGCCACCACGGCGCTGTGCACGCCGTCCGACGAGGCCAACTCCTCCTGCGCGTCGGCCGCCTCCGCCACTACGGCGGCCAGGTCGGCGCCCTCGGGGAGGGTCTCGGCCCGCCGTGTGTACGTGCGGGGAACGGCACCGGCCGCCGGGCCGGGCCGGTGGAAGAGCCCCCTCCAGTGCTGGACGACCGGCCGCCCGAAGTCCCGGACCACCCCGCGGAACCCGTCACCCAGCAGGAAGCGGTTCATCGCCTCCGGGTCCGCCCAGAGGTAGAACGGCGCGTACTGGTTGACCGGCGAGCCGTCGACACCCCGCTCCCGCATCCCGTACGCCTTGAGGCCGAGCCCCTCGTAGGCGTCCAGAAGGTGGCCCTTGGACCGCACCCGCTCCCGGATGATCCCCATGTCGTAGTCGGCGGGCAGGGTGACGGCGTATTGCATGGCGTGCATCGGGTCTCCGAAGTCTCGATACGGATGCGGACGGACGGACGGACGGGCGGCCGGACGGGCGGGGGGACGGGCGGACGGTGGCGTGTCACCGGCCGCCGTCGGCGGCCGGGGCGGGGCCGGAGGCGCTCCCGGTGGCCTGGGCCGCGAGCAGGGCCAGCACACCGCGGACGGCCGCGTCGAACGGCGCCGGGTCGTCGGCCGCCCGGGCCAGTACGTATCCGCCCTGGACGACGGCCGCGACGGTGGCGGCGGTGGCTTCCGGATCGAGTCCGGCGGCCAGTTCGCCGCGGCGCACTCCCTCGGCGAGGACCTCGGCGATCCGTTCCTGGAGCCAGCCGAACATCTCGTCCAACGGAGCCCGCAGTTCGGCGCTCTGCACCACGTCGCGGTCCTGTGTCATCCGCCCGATCGGGCAGCCGCGCAGCACCCGCCGCTCGCGCAGCAGATAGGCCGCCACCCGGTCGTACGCCGTACCGGGAGCGGCCAGGCACTCCTCGGCGGCCGCCCTCATGTCCTCCGCGGTCCGCCGGATGGCCGCCAGGGCGAGATCGGACTTGCCGGAGAAGTGGTGGTACATGCTGCCCTGTCCGACGCCGGCCCGCTCCAGGATGGCCTTCGGACTGGTACCGACATAGCCGCGCTCCCAGAGGAGCTCCTGTGTGCTGCGCACCAGCCGCTCCTGCGCGCCGAGCCGTGGCTGTGTGCCGAGCCGTTGCTGCGCCGCCGGAGGGGCGGGCCGGTGCTCCTGAGTGCTCATGATCAGGACTGTACATACCAGTAGTTACAGAAATCAAGGGAGGGTAGAGGTGTGAGGTATGGCGTATGGCTTGGGGAGGGGTGGGCGGAGGCTGGTGGTGGAGGGGGAGACCGGCGGGGCGCCGCACTGCGGGGCGCCGCACTGCCGGGTGCCGTCCTGCGGCCGGTGGAGCATCCCCTCACCTCCCCGTACTCCCCACGTGGTACCGGCGAAGCCGCTGGCCGTACGACGACGGGCGGGCCTCGGGAGACCAGGCTCGGAAGGGCAACGACCCCCGTCCCGCAAGGACGGCGGTCCCGTCCTCCCAAGGAGCTGATGGCGATGTTCGAGCTGGCCCAACCCTGGTCCGGCGGCGGCCCCGGCCCCTGGATCCTCTTCGTTCCGTTCCTCTGGGCGCTGGCGGTCTTCGGCGTGGTCACGCTGCTGCGCCGCACGCTCTGGCGCCACGGCGGGCCCGGTCCGCGGTTCGCCGGCGGCCCGCGCTCCGCCGCCCGTACGGGCCGCACCGCCGGCTCCTCCGGTGCGGACGTCCCGTCCCCGATCGCCGTACTGGGGCGTCGATTTGCGGCGGGCGAGATCGACGAGGAGGAGTACTGGCGCCGGCTGTCCGTCCTGGAGGAGCACTTCGCCACCGGCGGACCCAAGAGCGGCGCGGCATAACAGGCCGCGGCGTCTTCACTCCTCTCCCCGGCGACCGGCGGCCGGCGGTCAGTCGTCCGGTGGTCTGGCGGTCCGGCGCTCGGTGGATTCCTCGGCTGGGCGCCGGTGCGGGCCGCCGGCAGTGCGCGGAGTGCCGCTTCTGCGTTTCTTCCCTACCTCCAGGGCAGTTGGCGACTGTCGCCCTGTCGCCCTGTCGCCCTGTCGCCCTGTCGCCCTGTCGCCCTGCCGGATCGGTGGGATCGGTGGGATCGGCCGGGTCGGCCGGATAGGTCGCCCGTCGGGTCAGCCGACCCGGGCGCCCCGTACGCCGCTCCGGGGCGCGGTCTCGGCGGGCGTACGAACGGGGTCGCCGTCCAGCGGCAACGGGTCCCAGCGGGAGCGGACCGTGCGGGCCTCCCCGGGTGCTGCGGTCAGGGCCGGAAGGGTGAACCACACGACCTTCCCGCCGCCCTCCGGGCGCATCCCCCAGCTCTCGCTGAGCGCCGCGATCAGCGCCAGCCCGCGACCGCAGGTCTCCCAGTTGCCGGCGGTCCGGATCCGTGGCAGCCGGGGATCGTCGTCGTGCACGGAGACCGTCAACTGGCCGGTGAGCAGGCACAGTTCGACGGTGCAGCGTTTGCTGGGGCTCGCGTGCCGGTGGACGTTGGCGAGGAGTTCGGTCACCCCGAGCGTCACGGGGTCTATCAGGGCGGCGAGATGCCAGCGCCGCAGCTGGGCGGAGACGATTCTTCGCACGTGGCCGATGCGTGCCGGAACGGCGTGGAGCTCCACCGTGCAGTGCCTGCTGGGCTGCGTGATCACGACCGCGACTCCCTGATGAGGCCGGGCGCCCCCCGGTTCCTGGCAGGGCGAAGATCGGATCCAGCGATGCCCGCTGCACCACAGCGTCACCGCTGGTGAACCCTCAGTGATACGAGTCCAGGGTCAGTCAGACGGTGCGCTCCCGCAACCGCACCTCACCGGTCGCGGCGGCCGGTCAGGAACGCGGCGGGCGGGCCGTTTCGAGGGCCTTGAAGAAGAGTTCCGGTGTGTCGAGGGTGAGCGAATAGCGGTGGCCGTTGAGGGTGGCCAGCGCCCGGTCCCGCGCTGCGAACAGCGGTTTGTGGGCCTCGACCGACTGCAGCGGGGCGCTGTCGATCTCCGTGCCGTAACTGGTCAGCAGTACCAGTCGGCCGTCGCTGATGACCACCTGTCCGGCGCGGGTCAGCGACCGCAGCGCGCGCTCGATCCGTACGCCGGTCGCGGTGAACTCCGGCTCCGCCATGGCCGGCACCTCCTCGGTGAGACGGGCGGATCCCCTCCACCGCCCCTTGTGGGAAGTTTGCCGGGAGGGCGCCCGGCGCACCAGTGCCGCAGGTCACCGTGCGGGGGCACGGGCCCCTCGGTCGCGGCGGTCGCGGCGGTTCGTTGCTTACCGGAAGCCGCCCTTCCGGGCTCCTGTACCGGACGACTCCGCCGGTGATCCCACCGGAATCTCCGCCGCAAGAGGCCCGCCCCAGGGCTGCCTTGGGGTCTCTCAAAGTGATGTTTATGCAGGTGAGAAGGGTGCGACCGATGGTTATAGTCGGAAACAGGCCCGGCGTCGTGCGCGGGCTCGCAACCGTCTGAGGAGTGCGCCGGTGAGTACCGCACAGCAGCCCACGAGCCGGCCCGGCGACACGGTCGCGGCCGGGGCCCCGATGCCGACCGTCGACGTCGACCGCTCGGATCCGGACTACCGGGATTGGCTGAAAGAAGCCGTACGCAAGGTCCAGGCGGACGCCAACCGCACCGCCGACACCCACCTCCTGCGCTTCCCGCTGCCGGAGGAGTGGGGCATCGACCTCTACCTCAAGGACGAGTCGACGCACCCCACCGGCAGCCTCAAGCACCGGCTGGCCCGTTCGCTGTTCCTCTACGGCCTGTGCAATGGCTGGATCCGGCCGGGCAAGCCCGTCATCGAGGCGTCCAGCGGCTCCACGGCGGTCTCCGAGGCGTACTTCGCCAAGCTGATCGGCGTCCCCTTCATCGCGGTCATGCCGGCGACGACCAGCCGCGAGAAGACCCGGCTGATCGAGTTCCACGGCGGCCGCTGCCATCTCGTCCAGGACCCGCGGACGGTCTACGAGGTCTCCGCCCGCCTCGCGGCCGAGTCCGGCGGCCACTACATGGACCAGTTCACCTACGCCGAACGGGCCACGGACTGGCGCGGCAACAACAACATCGCCGAGTCGATCTACCAGCAGCTGCGGCTGGAGCGGTACCCGGAACCGGCCTGGATCGTGGCCACCGCGGGCACCGGCGGCACCTCCGCGACCATCGCCCGCTATGTCCACTACATGCAGTACGACACCCGGATCTGCGTCCCCGACCCCGAGAACTCCTGCTTCTTCGACGGCTGGCTCACCGGCGACGCCAAAACGGACTGCGCCACCGCCTCCCGTATCGAGGGCATCGGCCGGCCGCGGATGGAACCGAGCTTCGTGCCCGGCGCGATAGACCGCATGATGAAGGTCCCGGACGCGGCCAGCATCGCCGCCGTACGCGCCCTGGAGGCGGCGATCGGCCGCAAGGCGGGCGGCTCGACCGGGACCGGGCTGTGGAGTGCCCTGAGGATCGTCGCCGAGATGGTCGCCGAGGGCCGTACGGGATCCGTCGTCACCCTCCTCTGCGACCCCGGCGACCGCTACCTCGACAAGTACTACTCCGACGACTGGCTGGCCGCCCAGGGCCTGGACATCACGCCCTATGCGCGCACGCTCGACGAGTTCCTGGCCACGGGGCGCTGGCCCTGCTGAGCGCGCTGGCGGCGGCTCGCCTCCGAGCCACCGGGGGGCTCGCTTCTGAGCCCACGGGGCGGCTCGCCTCTGAGCCCGCTTCGGGGTGGCGGGGGCGGGGTGCGGGGTCGGGGGGTATGCAGCGGCTTGCAGTGGCACGCGGCCGACCGCGAGGGCCACGGCGCGACGGGGCCTGACGTCAGCTACGGGCGGGCCAGGCGGTGGTCCAGCGCCCGTGCCGACTCCCGGAAGGCCCGGCCCAGTCCTGGCCTGGCCAGCGCCATCACCCAGCGGAACGGTGCCGGGCCGTCCGCCGCGAACGTCCACCGCAGACGGGTACCACTCCCCGCCGGCGTCAGCCGCCAGTCCTCCAACAGGGCGCGCAGCCCTGGGGCGTTGGTGGCGTCGACCCGGTAGGCGTAGTGCGCGTCCGGCTCGGCCGCCAGCACCGTCTCGGCGAAACGGGTGCCTCCCGTAAGCCGTACCTCGCGGCCCCGGCCGTCGTGCGTCGACGATGCCCACGCCACCCCCGTGAACCAGGATGACCACCCGGCCACGTCGTCCGCGAGCGCTGCATAGACCGCCCGGGGCGGCGCGGCAACCTCTCCGGTGAACACCAGCCGCAGCGGCGCGGACTCGACGAAGTCCAGCTCGACGGCGCGAAGTCGGCGTGCCATGGACGAGCACCCCCTGGGGGACGGGAGGGAACGGACGGTGCGGAGCCGCCCGGTAGGGGTGGTACGGGGTCGTGCCGGGTGGTACGGGCCGGATGGAAGCCTGGTGGGCGGCGGGGATGATGGTGAGGAGGTGATGGGGCCGCACACCGTACCTGACGCTGCATCAGGTGGCCAGCCCTTCACCGCCCAGGTGCGCGCCGCAGCCGCCAGACGTCTCCGTCCGCCCGCCCGCCCGTCCGCCTGTCCGTTCACCCGTCCCTCGGCCCGTCCTCCGCCGCCGGCCCTCAGAGGTCTCCGTCCTCCGGGAGCTCGCCCGCCACCACCAGCTCCGGCGGCAACTCCGCGAACTCGGCCCGGGCTTCCGCGGGCAGCCCCGCGTCCGTCACCAGGACATCCACCTCGTCCAGCGTCGCGAACGAACTCAGCCCGACCGTGCCCCACTTGGTGTGGTCGGCGACCACCACCACCCGCCGCGCGGACCGGACGAAATGCCGGTTGGTTTCTGCTTCCGCCAGATTCGGCGTCGACAGTCCGGCTTCCACCGATATGCCGTGTACGCCGAGGAACAGTACGTCGAAATGGAGCGAGCGGATCGCGGCATCGGCGACCGGTCCCACGAGCGTGTCCGAGGGCGTCCGTACTCCGCCCGTCAGTACGACCGTCGCGGCCCCCGCACGGGGCGCCGCACCGCCGCTGGCCGCCGCCCGCTGGGCGGTGTAGAACACATCGGCCACCCGGACCGAATTCGTCACCACCGTCAGATCCGGCACGTCCAGCAGCTGCTGCGCCAGGGCGAAGGCGGTCGTGCCGCCCGCGAGCGCGATGGCGCTGCCGGGCGCCGCCATCTGGGCCGCCGCCTTGGCGATGTCCTCCTTGGCGCTCAGCTCCAGCCCGGACTTCGCCTCGAACCCGGGCTCATGGGCGCTCGGCTCGCTGACCGGCACCGCGCCGCCGTGCACCTTCTCCACCATGCCCTGGCGGGCCAGCGCGTCGAGATCGCGACGGACCGTCATGTCGGACACGCTCAGCTTGCGGGTGAGCTCATTGACCCGCACCCCTCCGCGTCGCCTGACCTCGTCGAGAATCAGGGCCCGCCGCTGCTCCGCGAGGAGGTTCTGGTTGTCGCTCACCCCGCCCGTCCCTTCCGCCCGGCTCGCCATGTCGGGTCATACGCGCCGGCTCCCGCCTGCGATCACTGATGCCCTCATCCTCGCACGAGGCACTGACACCGCCGCCGCCCCGACGAACACCGCCGAAACCGAGCCGACCGCTGACACCCCCGGACGCCTCCCTGCCCGTCCGGTTCGCCCACCTACCCTTGCCGGCACCCGCCGCCCGGCGCCCGCCGCCCGCCGGCCAGCGCCCGGCGCCCGCCTGCCGCGCCCGCAGCCGCCTGCCGGGGCTTCCCCCGCCCCCTCCCCCTCTCCCCCTTCGGGGGAGGGGGCGGGGGGTGGGTTCGGGGGTGGGGGGATGGGCGTCGCGCGCGAAGCGCACCCGAGGCGCCCGGAACACCCGAGGCACCCCGAACACCCGGGGGACCCGGGGCATCTGAAACACGGGCCCCCGTGGCGCCCGGAACAGCCGGGGTCCCCGTGGCGCCCGGAACACCCGGAACACCCGGGCCACCCGGAACACCCGTGGCACCCGGGCCATCCGGGCCATCCGGGCCACCCGGAAGACCCGGAACACCCGGGCACTCGCTTAAGTCGCGTCCGCCCGGGTGGCATGGCGTGGATGCGCCGTCAGCCGGCCGCCGCACCTATCCGTGCGGCAGTTCGGGTGGATGGGCCCCCGCCGGAAAGGGACAATCCTTGGTGCGCCGCATCACGTTCGCCGGCGCACCAAGGCCAAGCCGGTACCAAGGCCAAGCCCGTACCAAGACCGACGCAGCACGAAGCCAACGCAGTACGACGATGCAGCACCAAGACCAAGTGCCGCACCACACAACAAGCACCACACAACAAGCACCACGCACAACAACTGCCCCACAACAGGCGCCGCACACAGCCATCACCCACACCACACCACACGCACACCACACGCACACCGCACCCAGCCGCCCAGCCGCCGCGCGGCCGGGCCACACCGACAACGGGGGACACCAGTGGAGACCGCGGAACCCGTACCGACCGACCCGCACGGACACGATCACGGTCCTTCAACCACCCATGCCACCAGGCCAGTTGCCGGTCCACCAGTTGACTGCCCACCAGCCGCCCCTCAGCTCTCCCTGGAGCTTCTGGTGCACGGTGTGGGTGGTACGACCGCCCAGGACATGCTCGGTGATCCGCGGGTGCAGTTGATCACCGGGGACGACACCGCCGCCTGTTACCGGCGTACGGAGGATGCCGACGCCGAGGAGCGGCCCGGTGACTACCGGGGCGAGCCGGTGCGGGAGGCGTACTGCTGGTCCAACCTCACCTCGGGCAACGGGGCGCGCGCCCTGTGGCTGATCCTGGTGCCCTTCATGGTCGCCAATCTCGCGCACTGGATGCGCCCGGCCGCACCACCCGACCACCGGGCGCAGCGGATCTACGACCTGCTGGTGCGGATGCTCGCCCTCACCCTGACCGTCCTGCTCGCCGCCGCGGCCTGTGAGGTCGCCCTGGACCTCACGGCCTGGCAGTGTGCCGGAACCCCCGTGTGCGTGGCCGGGAAGTCCTGGCTGGGGTTCCTCAGCCCGGACAACGGCGGCTGGTGGAGCGCCCCCGGCCGGCGGCTGGCGCTCGCCTCGGTGGTGCCGCTGCTCGTCATCGGCTTCCTGTGGTGGCTCTCGCACCGCACCTGGAGCGCCTACGAATCCGCCTCGCCGCCACCACGGGTGCCGGGCAGCTCCCGTTACACCCCGGACGCCGAACGCACCGCGCTGAGCCTGGAGGGCTTCTGGTACGGCCGTCGGCTGGTCGCCCGGCTGCGTGCCGCGCACACCACCGCGGGGGTGCTCACCATCGCGGCGGTGCTGCTCGCGGCCGGTGCGAAGGCGGACGGGGCCGGAGGCCACTATTCCGTTCTCGCGGTCACCGGGCGGGTGCTGACCGCCCTGGTCATCCTGCTCGCCGCGGCCACCCTGGTGGTCGTCTGGCGCACCGCGCGCAGTGAGGCCGCGCCGGACGAGGAGTCCGACCGGCTCGTCGTCCGCGCCCTGCCCTACGCCGCCCTCACGGTGCTCGGGCTGATCACCGTGCATTCCGGCTGGGAGCGGCCCGGATCGCACAGTCACGGCCCGCTGCCCGGCGCCGCGGCCTTCGGCGGCATCGCCGTCTTCCAGGGGGCGCTGGTCCTGGCCCTCGCGGTGACCGCCTGGATGCTGCAGCGCGCCGCCGCCCGGGACGACGACGGGCGGACGGCCCTGCGCGGCATGGGCGGCCCGGCCGTCGCCCTGCTGGCCTGCGCGGTCGGCGGGGTGCTCTCCGGGGGAGTGGCCCAGCGCTTCGCCGACTGGATGGACGGCGGGGCGACGCCGGGTCAGGCGCACGCGCCCATCCCCGGCCCGCCGGTGCTGCTGTCCTGGCAGGCCTCGGCCATCCCGGCCCTGCTGGTCGTGTGCGCGGTCGTCGCGGTGCTCGCCGCCGTCCGCGTGCTGATCGTCCGCCGCCGGGTCGCCGCGGACGTGCCCGGCCTCTACGACCCGCGCGAACACCCCGACCACCGCCGTACGCGGGCGATCGCCGGCACCATCGCCCGGGCCGGGCTCACCGACGCCGCGCCCGTCCTGGTCGCCGCCACTTCCGCGGTCACCCTCGTCCTCGGCGCCGGCGCGGTGGCCGGCGCCTGGCTGACCGACCGCGCGCCCGGCCGCGCCACCGAGGGCGCACCACCCGTCGTGCACGCCGCCGCCGAGACCGCCGAGTCCCTCGGTTCCTGGCTGATGAGCGCCGGCGTCATACTGCTGCTCGCCATGGGCCGGCGCGCCTACCGCGACCACTCCGCCCGCCGCACCATCGGCATCCTCTGGGACGTCGGCACGTTCTGGCCGCGCGCCGCCCACCCCTTCGCGCCGCCCTGTTACGCCGAGCGCGCCGTACCGGACCTCACGTGGCGGATGGCCACCTGGACCGAGCGGTTCGACGGCCGGCTGGTGATCTCCGGGCACTCCCAGGGCAGCGTGCTCGCGGCCGCCGCCGTCTGGCAGCTGGACCTGGTCACCCGCAGCCGGGTCGCCCTGCTGACGTACGGCAGCCCCCTGGAGCGCCTCTACGGACGCTGGTTCCCGGCCTTCTTCGGCCCGCCCGCGCTCACCGGACTCCACCGCGAGATGGACGACTGGCGCAATCTGTGGCGGTTCACCGACCCGATCGGCGGGCCGATCCGGCTCACCTGCGAGGACGGCCGCCGGGTCGACCAGGGGCCGCTGCGCGACCCGCTCGCCTTCGGCCGTACGCTGCAGAACCCGCTGCCCGCCCAGATACTGGGCCACGGCGACTACCAGGCCGACCCGGTCTTCGACACCGTCCGGGCCGAGCTGATCGCCCGGCTCGGCCCGGGGCTGCCGGGGATGCCGGAGCAGCGGCCGGCCGGCGGCCACCCGGACGGCCGCCCCGCTCAGGGCAGTTCGGGCAGGTCCTCGGCGTAGAGCAGGGTCAGGTCGTCGGTGCTCGGGTCGGTCAGCTGCGCCACCCGGCCCGCGTGCCGTTCGACCATCGCCTCGAAGGTCTGCCGCGCGGTGCGGCCGTTGCCGAACGACGGGCCCTTCGGCAGCACGGTGAAGTACTTCAGCAGCGCCTCGCCGGCCCCCTCGGCGAGGTGGTACTCGTGCTCCTCGCCCTGTTGCTCGACGATCCGCAGCAGTTCCTCCGGGGCGTAGTCGCCGAACCTGATGGTGCGTGAGAAGCGCGACGCGACACCGGGGTTGACCGCCAGGAAGCGTTCCATCTCGGCGGTGTAGCCGGCCACGATCACCACCACGGCTTCCCGGTGGTCCTCCATCAGCTTCACCAGGGTGTCGATGGCTTCCTTGCCGAAGTCCCGGCCGGAGTCCTCGGGGGAGAGGGCGTACGCCTCGTCGATGAACAGCACCCCGCCACGCGCCCGGTCGAACGCCTCCTGGGTGCGGATCGCGGTCGACCCGATGTGCTCGCCGACCAGGTCCACCCGGGACACCTCGACCAGATGACCGCGCTCCAGCACCCCGAGGGAGGCCAGGATCTCACCGTAGAGCCGGGCCACCGTGGTCTTGCCGGTGCCGGGGGAGCCGGTGAAGACGAGGTGGCGGCGCACCGACGCGGCCTTCAGGCCGGCCTGCTGCCGGCGGCGGCCCACCTCGATCATGTTGATCAGGCTGCGCACCTCCCGCTTGACGCTCTCCAGCCCCACGAGGGTGTCCAGTTCGCCCAGTACCTCGTCGGACGGCCGGCTCTGCACGGCCGGCTCCGGTTCCGGGGCCGCGGTGGCGGTGGCGGCCGGCGGCGGGCTCTGCGCCGGGACGTTGCCCAGCAGCCCGGCGGTCTGCGTCGCGTGCTGCACGGTGGGCGCGGTGCCGGTCCCGGGCGCGGGCACGGCCCGGCTCTCGTCGCTGGTGCAGTCCTGGACGGTCGGCCCGTCGCCCTGTCCGGCGCCGCCCTCGGCGAACTCGTAGCCGCCGCGCGCGCACCGCTCCGTACGGCACCGGGTCAGCGTCGTACGGCAGCCGTCGATCACATGGAAGCCGAAGCCGGAGCTGCCGGTGACCCGGCAGCCGTGGAACGTGCCGCGTCCCTCGGCGGAGACGTAGAACCCGGCCTCCGCCGGGGAGCTGACCGTGCAGCCCTCGATGGTGGGGTCCGCGCCCTTGGTGACGATCACGCCGGTCTGGGCGCCGTCGATGGTGCAGTTGGCGAGCGTGCCGCCGCTGCCGTGGTCGCGGAACCAGGCGCCGGTCGCGGCCTCCCGGATCCGGCAGTCGTCCAGCTGGACGGTGGCCCCGTCGCTCACCGACACCGCGGTGTTCCGCACCTGGGCGAGGTCGCAGTCCACCACGTCGGCCCGGGAGCCGCGGTCCAGGACGAACAGCGCGTCCGGTACGTCGTGCACCCGGGTCGCGTCCAGTACGGCGGTGGCGCCGTCGCTGACCCACACCGCCGGGTAGTCGCCCGTACTGTCGTGGATCTCGCACTGGTTGGCGTCCACCCGCGTGCCCGGGTCCCATACGGACAGGCCGTTCCGCCCGAAGTGGCGCACCGTGCTGCGGGTCAGCGTCAGCACCGAACGGGACCGCAGATCGACCGCGTTCTCCGGGATGTCGTGGATGTCGCAGTCGGCGAGGGTGAGCACCGCGTCGGTGTCCAGGGTGACGCCGTCGGCGGAGGTGCGGTGGATCGTGCAGTCGGTGAGATGGCCGGTGGCCCGCGCCGCCACCTGGATCCCGGTGCCCTTGATCTCGTACAGCTCGCAGCCCACCGCCTCGACCGCGCTGCCCTCGCCGTTGACCGCCAGGCCCGCGCCCGAGGCGTGGTGGACCTTGCAGTTCTCCAGGCGGGGGTGGGCGCCGTCGCGCACCGTGATCCCCGCCTGGCCGGCGGCCATCACCTCGCAGTCCTCGAAGAGCCCGCCGGCGCCGGCCAGGACGCTGATGCCCACACCGCCCGCGTTGTCGACGGTGCAGCGGCGCACCGTCGGACGGGCCCCGCCGCGCACCTCGATGCCGGACGCGGACCGGGTCACCACCCGCAGCCCGGACAGCTCGGGGGCGCCGTCCTCCACCAGCAGTGCGGGCGCGGCCGAATCGGTGGCTTCCAGATGGAGGTCGTGCACGGTCGCCGACGCCCGTATGGTCAGCGCCACGCCGTCCGGCGGCGCGATCCGCACCGAGCCGCGCGACCCGTCCGCGCCGCGCAGCGTCACCGCGCGCGCCAGCACCAGGTTCTCGCGGTACGTACCGGCCGGGACGGTGAGCACATCACCGTCCCCGGCGGCCTCCAGGGCTGCGGCGAGCGAGCTGTACTCCCCTGTACGGCGCCGCCATCGCGACGTGCCGGAGTGCGTCACCTGGACCGAGCCCTGTGCCATGGCGCTGTCGTGTCCCCACTTCGTGCGGCTGATGTCGGCCCGGCACGCTCCGTCCGCGGATGTCCGCATTCGGGTCCGCCGGGCCCCAGCCGGGAGGCTGGCGCCCCCACCGTAGCGCGCCCGGAGGGCGGCAGTTGACACGGTCAGCTGCTGGTCAGCCGCCGGGGCCGGAAGCCTCAACTACCGGCGTCCGCCCGGCCCCAGGTCTGGCCCGCGCGCTCCCACTCCTGGTCCCACCGGCGGAAGCGACGCGCCATCAGCCGCCCGACGACCAGCCGCCGGCCGGCCTCGATCAGTCCGCCGGCCGCGGCGGCGGTGCCCAGACCGGCCAGCACCGCATGCGTACCGGCCGTGCTGACGTCCATCGGGCGCGGCATCACCCGGCCACGGCCGTCCGTCCAGATCCGGAACCCGCCGCCGGGCTCCACCGGATGCGGCGCCGCGATCTGCCCGATGTGCCCACTGCCGTCGACGGCCGTCCAGCGGGCGATGACCCGGAGGTGCGCATCGCGCTGCGACGACGTCTCCGGATCGGGGTCGAGCGGGGCGCGGGAGACCAGCCGGTCGACGCTGACCCGGACCAGATGCCGCTGCTGGTGCTGCAGCCGTACGGTCTCCAGCAGGGCGCCGTGCGCGGCCCGGCCGGTGAACCAGCCCGCCAGGGGCGCCGCGAGCACGATCAGGAGCGCGGCTGTGAGGGCCGCCCAGGCCTCGATCCGGTCCGTGCGGCGGCGCAGCGGATTGCGCCGCCAGCGCCAGACTCCTGTCATCGCGCGCATCGTCGCCCCCTCTCGTGTCCGTTGAATACCGCATCAGGGGCGGTCCACGCGAGGGTTGTGCGAAGAGAGAGCTACCTCACGCCCCCGGCGCACGATGCCCGGCCGCGGGCGGAAGGGAGGTTCGGCCGTGCGGCACGGGCCCGCCGTACGGCGCCGGCGGGGTCAGCGCAGACGGACGGCCAGGGTCACCTCGGCCCCCGGCATGCCCGTCCCGGCCGGGCCCGAGGCGACCGAGAACCGGTCCGCCACCAGGCGCGCCAGCCACAGCCCGCGCCCCTTCGGTGCGCCGTCCAGACCGGGCAGCAGCTCGGGGATCACCGCCTCGCTGAACCCGGGGCCGGTATCGCTGATCCGGCACTCCAGTTCGTCGCCGATCCGGCGCAGCACCAGCCGTCCGGAGCCGCCCGCGTGCTCCACGGCGTTGCCCGCGATCTCGTCGACGGCGAGCACGAATTCGCCCCGCCGGGGCTCGCACAGGCCCTCCCGGGCGGCGCATTCCTCGACCAGCAGCCGCAACTGCGGCAGCAGCCGGGCGGTGAACCGCCGCTGGAGCAGCCGGCGGCCGGACCCCTCGGTCGGGTCCGCCGGATCCGCGTTCACCACGGCCGTACCACCTCCTCCCACACCAGCCGCGGCAACTCCTCGCCGCCCATCCGGCTCAGCATCCGGCGCTGCCCGCCGTCGCAGCGCACCTCGACCACATCGTGGCCCACGGCGCCGCGGACCGATATGAGCAGGCCGACGGCGCAGCTCACCGACAGGAAGTGCAGCCCGGTCAGATCCACCGTCAGCCGCCGGGCGGGTGCGGTGTGCGCCGGCGCGATCCGCAGCGCCCGGGTGAAGGCGTCCTGCTGGGCGGCGTCCGCCTCACCGACGAAGCGCAGCGCGCCGTCCGGCTCGCGCTCCCGGCGCAGGCTGCCCAGCCGCTCCAGCAGCGCGCGCGGATGCGACCGTTCCATGGCGGTGAGCACCGCGCGGTCGAACCGGCGGCGGTCGTAGGCGCAGATCTCGCTGTACGGCCGGCCGGTGAACAGCGCCTCGGCGCCGGTCTCGCGGTGCATCATCGCCTCGACGCCGGCGCCGAGCGCGCGCACCCAGCCCATGTCGATGAACGCCCGCAGTCCCGCGTACCCCCCGGCCGTCGCCCGGTCCGTCTCGGCAGCCAGCCGGCCCCTCTGGCGGGCGGCGGTGAACTCCGCGTCGGGGCGGATCACCTCGCGCATGCTGCTCACCACCAACTGGCGGCGCTCGCGGGCCCGCAGCGTGCTGCGGCTGGGGAAGTCGATGCGGGCCGGCACCTCTTCCTCGGGCACGTCGGGGCAGGGCAGCACCAGGACCTTCTCGCCGCGGGCCAGCCCGAGCCGTACGAACGCCGTGACCACGTCCCAGCGCACCTCGTCATTGCCGTAACTCACCAAGGCATGGTCCCCGGGGCGCAGCTGCTGGACGGGAAGGAGAGGGTCGCTCCAAGGGGCGTTCGCAGGCATCGACACGCAGTTCTTCGTCCTCCCGTCGCGCTCCGCCGGCGGCGGGCGCGGCCGGGCGGGGGCCGCGCCGACCCGTCAGCCGAGTATCTCGAACGGGTCGCCGACGCAGATCGTGCCGACCCCGCGGGGTATCAGGTTCTGGCCGAAGACCAGACGGTCACCGAAGCGGCGGTGCCGGGCGAGGGTACGCAGCGGTTCCTTGCCGCGCTCCGCGGTGAGCTGGTCGGTGGTCGTGACGACACAGCGGGAGCAGGGCTTGACGACCTCGAAGACCACCTCGCCGATCCGGACCCGGCGCCAGTCGTCCTCCGCCCAGGGGGCCGTGCCGTCCACCACCACATTGGGCCGGAAACGGTTCATGGGCAGGGGGCCCTCGTCGGCGTGGTCGCCCTGCGCGATGAGGGAGTTGAGGGCGTCGAGCGAGGAAGTCGTGGTCAGCAGCAGCGGGAAGCCGTCCGCGAAGCTGACCGTGTCCCCGGGCCCGGAGTACTCCGGATCGACCGGCCGGCGCTTCTCCGGGAGGTCGAGGTACATCAGCCGGCACTCGACGCCCAGATACGCGCTGAACCACTCCGCGGCGGCGGTGCCCGCCGGCACCGCCTCGACCACGTCCCGCCAGACCTCCACCGGGAGGGTCCCGGTGTACTCGGGCACCTCCACCGTCAGCGGCTCCTGGCCGGGAGCGGTCAGGCGCAGGCCGCCGCCCGGCAGCCCCTCGGCATGCGCCAACGCCAGCGTCGGCTGCTGACGCTGGGTGATCTGCCGGCGCTCGGCGTCCACCAACAGCCACCGTCGGTCCCCGGCGAGCCCCCACGGCTCCACGACCGCCTCGCCGGGACCGGACCCCGCAATGGATTTGACCGGATAGAGATGGATCGACTGGAGCGCAGGCTTGAGCATGCGTTCCATCCTGCCAGGCACCTCCGACAGCGGATCCGGTGACCGGGTCAGTACCCGCGCGGATACTGCCGGCCGTACGGATCGTCGTACGTCGGGGCCGGCCGGGGCGCGACCGGAGCGGCCGGCCGCATGGCCTCGTAGCCCGTGCCCGGGGCCGGGCGCTGGGGTTGCGGCGCCTGCTGCGGCTGGTAGCCGCCGCGGGCCCCCGCCTGCTGGGGGATGTAGGGCGCCGGCGCCTGCTGCAGAGGGGCGACCGGATGCGCGGAGGCAGCCGGGTAGCCCTGCGCGGGCGAGGAGTGGGACGGAGCGGCCGGAAGTGCCGGCAGCGCCGAGGGCAGCGCCGGCAAATACGACGAGCCCGTGTCGTAGGGCGACGGGTTCACCCTGATCGGCGCGATCTGCGGCGTGCCGCGCTCGGCGACGAGGCTGTCGTAGATCGGGGTGTCGGGGAAGGAAGGCGAAGCGTAGTAGCCGCCGCCGTAGGTAGAGCGGGGGGAGGTCATGCGTCATAAGTTAAGCCCACGATGTGTCGATTGGGGAGCCTGAAAAGAAGGTTGTTTTACGTGTGCGGAGTGGCCATGGATCCCCAATGCGAGCGAACTTGGGAAAATCGGTCGCGATCGCCCGTTGGAATCGTGTAAAGACCTCGCTTCTCGCGGGTGAACGACGGACGTTCGGCGCGGTCCGGGGCACGTTAGGTTGAGGGAGGTCGCGTGGGTGGGGTGCCACGGGTGCCACCGCGCACGCGGCACGGCGGACGAGAGGAAGGCGCAGCATGTCGATGCCCAAAGGCGGCAACGTTCCGGTCCCGGCCCCGGCGGTACGGGTGGAACTGGGCTGGCGGGCCGGCCCCGGCACACCGGACGTCGACGCCTCCGCGCTCCTCCTTTCGTCCGGAAAGGTCCGCGACGACGGCGACTTCGTGTTCTACAACCAGCCCGTGCACGCCTCCGGCGCGGTGCGCCACGAGGGCAAGCACGTCGAGGGTGGTGCTTCTACGGACGGGCTGACGGTGACCCTCGGCGCCGTGGAGCCGGCCGTCGACAAGGTGGTGCTGGCCGCCTCCGCCGACGGCGGCACCTTCGGGGGCGTCCCCGGGCTCCACATCCGCGTACTGGACGCGGCCGACGGCACCGAACTCGCCCGGTTCGACAGCCAGGACGCCACCACGGAGACCGCGTTCGTGCTGGGGGAGCTCTACCGGCGCCAGGGGGCGTGGAAGTTCCGCGCGGTCGGGCAGGGGTACGACAGCGGACTCGCCGGTCTGGCCACCGACTTCGGCATCAGCGTCGAGGAACCGTCCGCGGCTCCGGCCGCCACCGCGGCGCCCGTTCCGCCGCCCGCCGCACCGCCCGCCGCGCCCCCGGCCGCGGCGCCCGCGCCCCCCGTCGCGCCGCCCCCCGCGGCGTTCGCGCCCCCGTTGCCGGCCGGTCAACCGGCGGCGTCAATGGCGCCCCCGCCGGGGCGGCCCGGGCCGGCCCCCGCGTCGCCTGCCGTTCGTCTGACAAAAGTCACCCTCACGAAGGAGGCCCCCGCCGTCTCGTTGACGAAGCAGGGCGGCACCTCCGGGGTGATGCGGGTGAACCTCAACTGGAGCGGCGGCAGCGCCGGCAAGCGGCTGACCCAGAAGCTCGGCCGCAAGGCGATGCAGGCCATGGGCGCCCGCGGCGCCCTGCTGCCCCCGTCCGGCGAGCTGGATCTCGACCTGTGCGCGCTGTACGAACTCACCGACGGCGCGGCCGGGGTGATCCACCCGCTGGGCCACAACTTCGGTGCCCTGCACGCCCCGCCGTACATCCAGCTCGACGGCGACGACCGCACCGGCGCGGTCGCGGCCGGCGAGAACATGACCATCAACCTCGACCACCAGGCGCGCATCAAGCGCATCCTGATCTTCGTCACCGTCTATGCCGGCGCCCGCACCTTCGAGGGCCTGAACGCGACGGTCACCCTCCAGCCGCAGCACGGCGCCCCCGTCGACTTCACCCTCGACGCCTGCACGGTCCCGTCCAACGTCTGCGCGCTGGCCCTGATCACCCACAACGGCGGCGAGCTCGTCGTCCAGCGCGAGGCCCGCTACCTCGTCCCCCAGCCCGGCGTCAGCCCGCAGCGCACCGTCGACCTCGCCTACGGCTGGGGGCTCAACTGGTCGCCGGCCAGCAAGTGACGACACCCCGGCGGGCGCGGCTCACGGCGCCCCGTACGTCCGGCCCTTCCAGGCCGCGCCGCGCCCCCGGTAGTGCTGCACCGCCGAGTCCACCGTCATCAGGAGGTAGAGCAGCGCCGTGAACGGCAGCAGGGGCGCGGTCCACAGCGGCTGACCGTAGTAGCGCAGCATCGGCAGGTACGTCCCGCACATCACCGCCCAGGCCGCCCCGCCCAGCGCCGCGAGCACCGCCCCGCCGCCGGCCAGCCCCGCCACCAGCGCCACCGGCGGCGCCAGATAGACCAGGGCCAGCCCCAGGACCGTGCCGAGCAGCAGCACCGGCCGGTGCAGCAGCTGGGCGTACGCGCTGCGCGAGACCATCCGCCACAGCTCGGCCAGCCGCGGATACGGCCGCACGCTGTCCACCCGGTCCGCCAGCCCCAGCCAGACGGCGCCGCCCGACCGCTTCACCGCCCGCGCCAGCGTCACGTCGTCGATCACCGCGTGCCGGATCGCCTCCGGGACACCCGCCCGCTCCGCCGCCTCCCGCCGCAGCAGCACACAGCCGCCGGCCGCCGCCGCGGTCCGCGCCCCCGGCCGGTTGACCCGCCGGAACGGGTACAGCTGCCCGAAGAAGTACACGAACGCCGGCACGATCAGCCGCTCCCAGAACGTCACCACCCGCAGCCGCGCCATCTGGGACACCAGGTCCAGGTCCGCCGACCGGGCCGCCGCCACCAACTCCCGCAGGCTGTCCGGGGCGTGGGCGATGTCCGCGTCGGTCAGCAGGAGGTAGTCCGGTGCGGTCCGCTCCCGCGCGAGCGCGATCCCGTGCCGGAGGGCCCACAGTTTCCCGGTCCACCCCGGCCCCGGCTCCCCGGGCGAGGTGACCGTCAGCGGCAGTCCGCCCCGCGCGGCCGCCAGCTCCCGCGCCAGCGCACCGGTCCCGTCGCCGCTGCCGTCGTCGACCAGGAACACCTCCGCCCGGCCCGGGTACTTCTGGCCGAGCAGCGAGGGCAGGCTCTCCGGCAGCACCGCGGCCTCGTCCCGCGCCGGCACCACCACCGCGACCGACGGCCAGCGGTCCGGGTCCCGCCGCTCCGGCAGCCGGACGTCGGTCCGCCAGAAGAAACCCTGGCCCAGCAGCAGCCACAGCCAGGCCAGCAGCGACCCGGCACCGATCCACTCCATCGCTCCCACGGCCGCAGTCTGCCGCACCGGCCCCGCCGCCGGACGTCCCCGGCGCGGGCCGGGCCGGACGTGTCCTCCCGGACGCGTCCCGTCCGGGGGACAGGTCCGGCCGGGGCCACCCGCTCGCCGGGCCGGTATGACAAGTCGGACCCGCCGCCCGGTAAAGTGTCCGGGTGAAGATCGCGCTGATGGACTCCGGAACCGGCCTGCTCGCGGCGGCCGCGGCCGTACGGCGACTGCGGCCGGACGCCGATCTGATCCTCTCCTCCGACCCCGACGGCATGCCCTGGGGCCCGCGCACGCCCGAGGACGTCACGGCGCACGCCCTCGCGGTGGCCCGGGCGGCCGCCGCGCACCGCCCCGACGCGCTGATCGTCGCCTGCAACACCGCGTCCGTCCACGCCCTGCCCGCGCTGCGCGCCGAACTGGAACCGGCCGTCCCGGTCATCGGCACCGTCCCGGCCATCAAGCCCGCCGCCACCGGCGGCGGCCCGGTCGCCATCTGGGCCACCCCCGCCACCACCGGCAGCCCCTACCAACGGGACCTGATCGAACGCTTCGCGCGCGGCGTGGACGTCACCGGCGTCGCCTGCCCCGGGCTCGCCGACGCGGTGGAGCAGGCCGACGAGGCCGCCATCGACGCGGCCGTCGCCGTCGCCGCAGGCCGCACCCCGCGCGACGTGCGGGCCGTCGTCCTGGGCTGCACCCACTACGAGCTGGTCGCCGAACGCATCCGCGCCGCCCTCCAGCAGCCCGGCGCCCCGGCGCTCGTCCTGCACGGCTCGGCCGAGGCGGTCGCCGCCCAGGCGCTGCGCCGTATCGGTGCCGAGCCGGCGCCCGCGGCCACCCCGGCCGGCGGACTCACCGTGCTCCTCAGCGGCCGCCCGGCGGAGCTCCCCGCCGCGACGCTCGCCTACGCCGAGGGCCGGCTGCTGGCGCAGTCCCGTACGGACACCGCCGGGGCGCTGAGCGGCTGAACGGGGGGTCCGACACCCTGCCGCAGCGTGCGAAGACGCGTACGCTGCGTCTCATGAGGGACCACCCCCACGAGGGGGCAGCAGCCCCCGGCGCAGACGACAGCACGGACGACGGTACCGACGGCACCGGCCGGCCCGCGGGGCCGGGGCGGGTGCCCGGCGGCTCGCACGCGGAGCTCCCCGAGGTCTGGCACGGCAGCGCCACCAACCGGATCCAGTGGCTGCTGGCCGCGATCGGGGCGGCCTGTCTGGCGCTCGGCATCGAGCTGGCCGTCGACAGCAGCTGGACCTCCGGCCTGGCGCCGCTGGTGATGGCGGTGGTCGGCTGTGTCGCGGCCGGCCTGCTGGTGCTGTTCGGCACGCTCGCCTTCGTCCACGTCGCGGTCCGGGTCGACAAGGAGTGCCTGGAAGTGCGCTGCGGCCACATCGGGGTGCCGCGCCGCCGGATCCCCCTCGACACCGTCGTGGGAGCCGAGTTCGCGCCCCGGGTCACGCCCCGCCACTGGGGCGGCTGGGGCTACCGCTGGCGCCCGGACCAGGGCACGGCGGTGGTCGTCCGCCGCGGGGAGGCCGTGGTCCTCCGGCTCGGCGACGGGCGCACCTTCACCATCACGGTCGACGACGCCGAGGGCGCGGTCCGGGCCGTCCGCGGCCGGCTGCGGCCGCGCAAGGGGAGCCCGGCGGGCGCCTAGCGCGCGTCGGGGGCGTGCGGAGCGGGCCGCGCTTGGGGGCCGGGGAGCCCTCCGGGCCGTCCCGTAGGGTCGGAGCATGGCAACACCCGAATTCATCCGTGACCTCCGGAGCTCCATCGGCCGGCAGCTGCTGTGGCTGCCCGGGGTGAGTGCGGTCGTCTTCGACGACGACGGGCGGGTCCTGCTGGGCAAGCGGGCCGACACCGGCGGCTGGTCGGTGATCGGCGGCATCCCCGAGCCCGGTGAGCAGCCCGCCCAGACCGCGGTGCGCGAGGTCTACGAGGAGACTGCCGTACGGGTCGTCCCCGAGGGGGTGGTCCTCGTCGAGACCATGCCGCCCACGCAGTACCCCAACGGCGACATCTGCCAGTTCATGGACGTGACGCTGCGCTGCCGCGCGGTCGGCGGCCGGGCCAGGGTCAACGACGACGAGTCGCTGGAGGTCGGCTGGTTCGCCATGGACGCCCTGCCGGAGCTGGACGCGTACGCACTGACCCGCATCCGCCGGGCCGTCGCGGCCGGCCCGACGTGGTTCCACGGGATGGACGAGGTCTAGAAAGGGCCCGCCCGAAGACACGACCCCCTTACCGCCCCTGTGCCGACTACAGCTCCTCCGTCGACGGGTCGTCCATCGGGGCGGAGGGATCACCGGGAAGCGGGGGCAGCTGCGAGCCGTCCGGGACGTCCGGCTCGTCCGGCCCGCCGGGTGCGTCCGGGCCGGTGTCCTGGCCGTCCGCCTCCTCCGTGTGCATCTCCCGGCTGTCCTTGCTGCAGGCCGAGATCCAGGTGCCGGTCGGCCCGCTCTCGTAGTGGCAGAACCAGCCGCGTACGGACAGCGTGCCGCGGTCGTCGCCGGCCTCCCGCGGTGCCCGCAGGAAGAACTCGGTCATCACGTCCCGGGCCTGGGCGCACGGCACCGTGCCCGCGGCCGTCGGGTCCGCGTACAGCGCGACGTCCCCCTCCTGGCCCAGCGCGTCCTTCAGCCGCCCGCAGCTCACCGGCTGGCCGGGCACACCCGGTGAGCCCTCCCCGGTGCGCTGCGGCCCGGGCCCGGTGCCGGTGGACGACGCCGAGCGGGTGCCGCTGTCGTCCCCGTCCGCGCAGCCCGCCGCGGCCAGTGCGAGCAGCACGGTCGGCACGGTGATCAGCCTCCGCATGTGGGACTCCCTCGTGGCGGCGGTGCAGGCGGCGTACTGCGTCGTACGACGCTAGGAGCCCGGGGGGAGCGCGGCGAACCGGGGCGGCCGATCAGGTGACCCGGCGCGTCGCGCCCACCGGGTGGCCGGCCCCCACCTTCCGCCCGCGAACTGTGGTGCCGCGGCACATCGGTGCCCCGCCCGGCCGTGCCTAAGGTGCGGACATGACCACGATCGGCACCCCGGGCCCGGTTTCCCTCGACCTCGGCGGCCGCACCGCCCTCGTCACCGGCGCGGCCGGCGGCATCGGACGCGCCTGCGCCCTGCGGCTGGCGGCGGCCGGCGCCACGGTGCGGGCGGTCGACCGGGACGCCGCCGGTCTGGCCGCACTGGCCGCGGACCTCCCGGAGGGCTCCGGCGGCACCATCGAGCCGCAGGTCCTCGACCTGACCGACCTCGACGCCGCCGAGCGGGCCGCGGCCGGCACCGACCTGCTGGTCAACAACGCCGGACTGCAACTCGTCCGCCCCATCGAGGAGTTCCCGCCCGAGGTCTTCCACCAGGTGCTGACCGTGATGCTGGAGGCCCCCTTCCGATTGCTGCGCGGCGCCCTGCCCCACATGTACGCGCGGGGGTGGGGCCGGATCGTCAACATCTCCTCGGTGCACGGGCTGCGGGCCTCGCCGTTCAAGTCCGCCTATGTGGCGGCCAAACACGGTCTGGAGGGCCTGTCGAAGACCGCCGCGCTGGAGGGCGCCCCGCACGGCGTCACCAGCAACTGCGTCAACCCCGGCTATGTCCGCACCCCGCTCGTCGAACGGCAGATCGCCGACCAGGCCGCCGCGCACGGCATCCCCGAGGAGCGGGTGCTGGCCGACGTCCTGCTCGCCGACGCGGCCGTCAAGCGGCTGCTCGAACCGGAGGAGGTCGCCGAGGCCGTCGCCTACCTCTGCACCCCGCAGGCGTCCTTCGTGACGGGGGCCTCGCTCACCCTGGACGGCGGCTGGACCGCGCACTGACGATCCAGGGGCGCCGAGCGGCACCAGGGGGAGGGACCCCCGAGCCCCTGGCGCACGGCGACGACCCGAAGGTATCCCTGTGACCATGCCCACCGATCCGTCCTCGTCCGCGCCCGCCACCGAACCGGCCGAGGCCCCCTTCCTCGCGCTGCTCGCCGCCGACGCCCCCGCCGAGGACTACGAGCGGCCGGTGCTGCGCGCCCGTGCCGAAGGCGCCGCGCCCGGCCGGCTCGCCGCCCTGGAGCGGGCCAAACGCCAGGCGCTGCGGATACGCACCGAGCTGGAGGGCCGCCGGCGGCGCGAGGCCGAACTGTCCGCGCTCTACGCCACCGCGCACGACCTGGCGGGGCTGCGCGACCTGGACGCCGTGCTGCGGGCCATCGTGCGCCGGGCCCGCTCCCTCCTGGGCACCGAGGTCGCCTACCTCACCCTCCACGACCCGGCCGCCGGCGACACCTCTATGCGGGTCACCGACGGCTCGGTCTCCGCGCGGTTCCAGCAACTGCGGCTCGGCATGGGCGAGGGACTGGGCGGACTGGTCGCGCAGACCGCCCGCCCGTACGTGACCGACAGCTACCTCCACGACGAGCGGTTCCGGCACACCGGCACCATCGACGCCGGCGTCCGCGACGAGGGCCTGGTGGCGATCCTGGGCGTGCCGCTGATGCTGGGCAGCGGCGTCATCGGGGTGCTCTTCGCCGCCGACCGCCGTGAGCGGGTCTTCGAACCCGGCCAGATCGCCCTGCTCGCCGCCCACGCGGCGCACGCCGCGGTCGCCCTCGACACCGCCCGCCTGCTCGCCGGGACCCGTAAGGCGCTGACCGAGCTGGAGGCGGCCAACGAGATCATCCGCGACCGCAGCGCGGTCATCGAACGCGCCTCGGACATCCACGACCGGCTGACGGAACTGGTGCTGCGCGGCGGCGGGGTGCAGGACGTCGCGGCCGCGGTGGCCGAAGTGCTGCACGGCGAGGTGGAGTTCACCGAACCCGCCGACGCCCCGGCCGACGCACTGGACCGTTCCCGGGCCGACGGGCACGCCGTACGGGACGGTGCCGACTGGGTCGCCGCCGTATCGGCGGGCGGGGAGGTCCTCGGCGCGCTGGTCCTGCGCGGCCACCCGGCCCTGGACCCGGTCGACCAGCGGACCCTGGAACGGGCCGCCGTGGTCACCTCGCTGCTGCTGCTCGCCCGCCGGACCGCGGGCGAGGCCGAACAGCGGGTCCGCGGCGAGCTGTTGGACGACCTCCTGGACGCCGCCGGGCGCGACCCCCGGCTGCTGCGGGAACGCGCGGCCCGGGTCGGCGCCGACCTCGACGCGCCGCAGGTCGTGCTGGCCGCCCGGATCGACGCCCCCGCGGCCCAGGACGCCGCCGGCGACCGGCGGCGCCTGTGGTCGGCGGCCTCCCATCTCGCCGCCACCCGGCACGGGCTGGCCGCGGTGCGCGACGGCGGCGCCGTCCTGCTGCTGCCGCTCGGGCCCGACGGCGATCCGGCCGGCCGGGCACGGGAGGTCGCCGCCCGGCTGGGCGCCGCGCTCCACGTACCGGTCACGGTCGGTGCCTCGGCCCCGGTCCCGGCCCCCGCCGGGCGGCCCGCGGCGGTCTCCGACGCGTACGCGGAGGCCCGGCGCTGCCGGGAGGCGCTGCGGGTGCTGGGCCGGGCCGGTCAGGGCGCGGCCGCCGCCGACTTCGGCTTCCTGGGACTGCTGCTCGCCGACACCCGCGACGTCGACGGCTTCGTGCGCCGCACGCTCGGCGTGGTCGCCGACTACGACGCCCGCCGCGGGACGGAGTTGCTGCGCACCCTGGGGGCGTACTTCGCCTGCGGGATGAGCCCCGGCCGTACCAAGGACGAGCTGCACGTCCACGTGAACACCGTGGCGCAGCGCCTGGAGCGGGTGGGCCGGCTGCTGGGGCCCGACTGGCAGAGCCCGGCGCGCGCCCTGGAACTCCAGCTGGCGCTGCGGCTGCACCAGCTCTCGTCCGCCGTGGAGCAGGGGAGCGAGCGGTAAGGGCGCAGCGGACGGACCGGTGGGCGCGGGTGCGAAACGGAGGAGTAACGGGCCGTAGCTCCGGGTGCGCGCCGGTGGGGCGTGCGGCAGCCTGGATGCGGAGCCCTCCATTCCGCGAGTGCTCCGCACGTCCCGTGGCTTCCCGGCCCGTACGCGGACCACGGGCCCCAGATCACGCACGAAGGAGTTGGACATGGCCGGCAAGGGCGCCAAGGACAAGTTGAAGGGCAAGGCCAAGCAGGCCACCGGCAAGATCACCGGTGACGACCGCCTGAAGGCCGAAGGCCGGATGGAAGAGGCCAAGGGCAAGGCCAAGGACACCATGGACGACGCCGGGGAGAACATCCGCGGCACGAAGGAGTCCATCAAGCGCAGGACCGAGCGGTCCTGACGTCCGGCGGGGGCGCGGCGGGCGAGCTTGCCCCGTCTCCCGGAGCGTCCCACGGCCCGCCGCGCCCCCGCCGCACATCAGACCCTCATCTCCCGCCCGTCGCCGGTCCTCCCGGAGGCGGGCCGCGGCTCGTCCTCCGCCACCGCCGCCAGGTCCCGGCTGCGGGTCTCCCGGGCCGCGCCCACCGCGACCAGCGTCAGCAGCGCGGCCGCGACGACGTACAGCGCGATCGGCGCCGGGCCGCCGAAGTCGGCGAGCAGCGCGGTCGCGATCAGCGGGGCCGGCGCACCGGCGGCGACCGACGCGAACTGGGCACCGATCGAGGCGCCCGAATACCGCATCCGGGTCGCGAACATCTCCGCGAAGAAGGCCGCCTGGGGCGCGTACATCGCACCGTGGAAGAACAGCCCGACGCCCACCGCGAGCAGCAGCGGACCGAACCGGCCGGAGTCCACCAGCGCGAAGAACGGGAACGCCCAGGCGCCGACGCCGGCCGCGCCCAGCAGATAGACCGGCCGGCGCCCGATCCGGTCCGACAGCGCGCCCCAGGCGGGGATCACCGCGAAGTGCAGCGCCGAGGCGATCAGCACCGCGTTCAGCGCGGTCTGCTGCGCCACCCCGGCGTGCGAGGTCGCGTAGACCAGCACGAACGCCGTGAGGACGTAGTACGAGATGTTCTCGGCCATCCGCGCGCCCATCGCGATCAGCACCTCACGCCAGTGGTGCCGGAGCACGGCGACCAGCGGCAGCCTCTCCGCGCGGGTGGCCGCCCCCTCCGCCCGGCGGGCCTCGGCACGCTCCAACGCCGCCCGGAACACGGGTGATTCGTCCACCGACAGCCGCATCCACAGCCCGACCAGGACCAGCACACCGGAGAGCAGGAACGGTACCCGCCACCCCCAGGCGGCGAACGCCGCGGCCGGCAGGAGCGCCGTCAACAGCGAGAGCACACCGGTGGCCAGCAGTTGCCCGGCGGGCGCGCCGGTCTGCGGCCACGAGGCCCAGAACCCGCGCCGCCGCGCATCACCGTGCTCCGACACCAGCAGCACCGCGCCGCCCCACTCACCGCCCAGCGCGAACCCCTGGACCAGCCGCAGCACGGTCAGCAGCACCGGCGCCGCCGTACCGATCGTGGCGTGCGTCGGCAGCAGCCCGATCGCGAACGTGGCACCACCCATCATCAGCAGGCTCAGCACCAGCAGTCTCTTCCGGCCCAGCCGGTCGCCGAAGTGCCCGAAGACCAGCGCACCGACGGGCCGCGCGGCGAACCCGACCGCGTACGTCAGGAACGCCAGCAGGGTCCCGACGAGGGGATCGGAACCGGGAAAGAACAGCTTGTTGAAGACCAGCGCGGCGGCGGATCCGTAGAGGAAGAAGTCGTACCACTCGATGGTGGTCCCGATCAGGCTGGCGGCGACGATGCGCGTGAGGTCGGCGGGTGGTGGGGGAGCGGTTGCTGTGCGGGCCATGTGCACCACTTCCAGGCGGTCGGCGGATGTGCTCGTGCCGCCACACGGTAGGAACGCGCAGGTCAGTGGCCCATGTGGTGGGACGCCATAGTTCCGGGCACCGGGGTGCGCGGTCCCACCATGAGGGCCCGCACGGCCCCGCGGCAGCGCCGAAGCCGGCACCTCATGTGACGGCCCGGCGATCACCGGTTACGCTCCCCCGGCGCGCATGCGGCGCGAATCAGCAGGTGGGGGAAGTGGGGGAAGTGGGGGACATGGACGGCGAATTCGACAGATCCGCGACCGGAACCGCGACCGGGAGCGGACCCGAGTCCGTGACCGGATCCGTGACCGGATCCAAGGCCGGGCCCGAGAAGGGGATGAACGCCGGGGCGCAGGTGGTCGCGGCGGTGGTGCTGGTCGGGGGCCTCGCGGGGGGCATGTGGGTCATGGCGACGGCCTCGGGGCAGGAGGTGGAGGAGAGCAAGCCGGCTGCTTGCTCGCCCGCGCATGACGACGCCCGGTCGCCGAAGCATGCCGCGTCGAAGCACGGCGCGGCCAAGCACGTTTCGGGGGCGCAGCTGTGCACGGCGCTGAACCGTGCGGACCTGCCGGAGCTCCTCGGAACGCCGGCGGAGCGGGCGGAGACCGCTGACGGCAGCGAGAGCACGACCAAGCTCGCCGGCGGCACCACGTTCGTCACCCCCGAGGCGGAAGTGACGCTGAAGACCTACTCCGTGCAGCTCTCGGCGTCCTCCGACGACCTCTCCGTTGCCCGGACGGCCGACCTCCTGGGCAATACCGCGGAGAAGCGAACGGTTCTGGGGCGTCCCGCGGTCCTCTCCTCGGACCGGACCATCGCCATCCGCTTCAACTTCGAGGGTGGCAAGCCCGGCAAGGCCGACAGCGCGCCCGGCGGCATCGCCCGCCGCCTGCAGGTCGCCAGGAACGCCAAGGACGGCGGCGGCTCCTTCGAGGTCGTCGTCTGGCGGCAGGACGAGGGGATGCCCGATGACGCGGCGTTGCTCCGCGTCGCCGAGAAGGTCCTGCCGACGATCCCGGGCTGGGACGCCGGCTGACGACGCCGCGGGACCGCTCCGGGATGCGGGGGGAACGGCGGCGGCCGACCCTGGGACCAGGGCCCGCGCCGGACGAGGAGGAGCTCACGTGCCGGATCGTGCGCACCAGGACGCGACGTCGCCGCCCGGGGCCGGGGACCGCACGCCCGGGGCCCGGCAGCCCATGTCCGGGGCGGCCTTCCGCTCCCTGTACCGCCGGCTGCGTGAGCAGGCGCTGAACGGCCCGGATCCCGGGCGCGGAGCGCTGGGCCACCTCACCCCCGAGCGGGTGGTGGCCGCCGCCACCGGGGTGCGGGCCGGCCGGACCGTATCGCTGGCCGCCCCGATCGAGACCACGCCGGGGCCGGACGACCCGCAGCCCGCCACCCACCGGATGACCGCACCGGCACCCGGCGAGGCCGACGCCCCGGGACTGCACTTCGCCCTCGACCGGTTCGCCATGAACGTGCACGGGGACGCGGACAGCCACCTCGACGCGCTGTGCCATGTGCTGTTCGACGGCGAGCTCTACGGCGGTGTTCCGGCGAGCAGCGTGACGCCGCACGGGGCCGGCGCGCTCACGACGGACCTGGTGCGCGACGGCATCGTCGGCCGCGGTGTGCTGCTGGACGTCCCGCGCCTGCGCCGGGTGCCGTGGCTGGAGCCCGGCGACCACGTGACCGCCGACGACCTCGTCGCGGCCGAGGCGGCCCAGGGCGTCACGGTCGGGCCGGGCGACCTGCTGTTCGTACGCGTCGGGCACCGTCGCCGGCGCCGGAGCCTCGGCGCCTGGAACGCCGCGCAGCAGCGGGCCGGCCTGCACCCGGCGGCGATGCCCTTCCTCGCCGAGCGGCGGGTGGCCGCGCTCGGGTCGGACGGCAACAACGACACGGCCCCCGGTGCGGTCGCCGAGGTCCCGTTCCCGGTGCACGTGCTGGCCGTGAACGCCATGGGGCTGCATCTCATGGACTACCTGAACTTCGAGGAACTGGTACCGGTGTGCGCCCAGCTGAGCCGCTGGCACTTCCTGTGCGTGGTCGCCCCGCTGCGGCTCCCGGCGGCCACCGGCTCCCCGGTGAACCCGATCGCCGTCCTGTGACCGGGCCGGGACGCGCTGCCCCTTCCAGGTGCCGCGCCGTCCCGGGGCGTATACGTTCGAAGGGGCGGAGAAGGCTACCGGCAGGTCCCGGCAGCGGCCGGCGACCACAACGGCAAGGACGGTGGTCGCCGTGGGCGGCACCTCCCACTACGACGTCATCATCATCGGCACCGGCGCCGGCGGCGGCAGCCTCGCCCACCGGCTCGCCCCCTCCGGCAAGCGGGTGCTCCTCCTCGAACGCGGCGGCTGGCTGCCGCGCGAACGCGACAACTGGGACTCCACCGCCGTCTTCGTCAAGGCGAAGTACCGGGCCCCGGAGTTCTGGCTCGACCGGCACGGCAACGAGTTCCCGCCCGAGGTCAACTACTACGTCGGCGGCAACACCAAGTTCTACGGCGCGGCGCTGTTCCGGCTGCGCCCCGAGGACTTCGGTGAGCTGCGCCACCACGACGGCGTCTCTCCCGCCTGGCCGCTTCGCTACGAGGACCTGGAGCCGTACTACACCCAGGCGGAACACCTCTACCTGGTGCACGGCCGGCACGGTGAGGACCCCTCGGAAGGGCCGTGCAGCGAACCGTACGCCTACCCGCCGGTGGAACACGAGCCGCGCATCCAGCAGTTGAGCGACGATCTGGAGAAGCGCGGGCTGCACCCCTTCCACCTGCCGATCGGGGTCGACCTCACCCAGGACGGGAACGGGCGGGCGGCCCACTCCAGCGTCTGCATCCGCTGCAACCGGGTGGACGGCTTCCCGTGCCTGGTCCGCGGCAAGTCCGACGCCCAGGTGATCGGTGTGGAGCCGGCACTGCGGCACGACGGCGTCGAGCTGATCACCCACGCCCGGGTGACGAGGCTCGAAACCGATCCGACCGGACGCAGCGTCACCACCGTCGTCGCCGAGCTCCCGGACGCGGAGCAGGCCCGGTTCTCCGGCGACATCGTGGTCGTGGCCTGCGGGGCGGTCAACTCCGCTGCCCTGCTGCTCGCTTCGGCCAACGACCAGCATCCCCACGGGCTGGCCAACAGCTCGGACGTGGTCGGCCGCTACTACATGCGGCACAACAACCTCGCCCTGATGGCGATTTCGAAGGAGCCCAACGACACCCAGTTCCAGAAGACCCTGGCCCTGCACGACTGGTACCTGGGCGCGGACGACTGGGACTACCCCCTCGGCGGGATCCAGATGCTCGGCAAGTCGGACGCCGAGCAGATCCACGGCGAGGCGCCGCGCTGGGCCGGCGCGGTCACCCCGGACATGCCCTTCGAGGTCCTGGCCCACCACGCCGTCGACTTCTGGCTGTGCGGGGAGGACCTGCCGCAGCCGGACAACCGGGTCACCCTGGACGCCGACGGCCGCATCCACCTCGCCCTCGACGAGACCAACAACACCGCCGGCCTGACCCGCCTGCGGCACAAGCTCCAGCACATGCTCGGCCACCTCGGCATGCACGAGCACCATCTGCTGTCCCACAGCATCTACCTGCACAAGGGCATGCCGATCGGCGCCACCGCCCACCAGGCGGGCACCGTGCGGTTCGGTGACGACCCGGCGTCCTCGGCCCTCGACCTCCACTGCAAGGCCCACGACCTGGACAACCTCTACGTCGTCGACACGAGCTTCTTCCCGAGCATCGGCGCGGTCAATCCGTCCCTGACGGCCATCGCGAACGCCCTGCGGGTGGGCGACCACCTCCTCGCCCGGCTCGGCTGACCGGCCCGCGGCGACGCACCACCGATCGGGCGAAGATCGTCAGTCGGGCAGCGCAAAGCGGACCGCCCGGCCACGCCGCCACCCCTCCCCGGTGGTTGTGTGACGCCTGCACCTCCGGGCCACGGCCCGGCTGATCCCGGGCCACGCAGTGGAGGAGTAGGTCATCGTGAGTTCCCCCGAAGGCGCACCCCAGGACGTGTTCCCCACGGATCTGCTGAAGGGCCAGAAGGCGCTGGTCACCGGCGCGAATTCGGGCATCGGCCGGGCCACCGCCGTCGCCCTGGGCCGGGCCGGCGCCGACGTCGTCGTGAACTACGTGGCCGGCCGCGAGGAAGCCGAGAAGGTGGTCGAGGAGATCGCGTCCTTCGGCGTGCGGGCGGCGGCCTACGAGGCGGACGTCTCCGACGAGGGCCAGATCGTCGCCATGACGGACCGGATGGTCAAGGAGTTCGGCACCGTCGACATCCTCGTGGCCAACGCCGGACTGCAGCGCGACGCGTCGTTCACCGACATGTCCCTCGCCCAGTGGCAGAAGGTCCTGGACGTCAATCTCACCGGGCAGTTCCTCTGTGCCCGCGAGGCGACCAAGGAGTTCCTGCGGCGCGGGGTCGTCCCCGAGGTGTCGCGTGCGGCGGGCAAGATCATCTGCATGAGTTCGGTGCACCAGATCATCCCGTGGGCCGGCCACGTCAACTACGCCGCCTCCAAGGGCGGTGTGCAGATGATGATGGAGACGCTGGCGCAGGAGCTCGCCCCGAAGAAGATCCGCGTCAACGCGATCGCCCCCGGAGCCATCAAGACCCCCATCAACCGCGACGCCTGGGACACCCCCCAGGCCCAGCAGGACCTCCTGCGGCTGATCCCCTACGACCGTGTCGGCGCCCCCGAGGACATCGCCCACGCGGCCGTCGCGCTCGCCTCCGACCTCCTGGACTACGTCGTGGGCGCCACCCTCTACGTGGACGGCGGGATGACCCTCTTCCCCGGGTTCGCCACCGGCGGCTGACCGGTCGCGCGCACATCGGCCCCCGCGCACGCCGGTCCCGAGGAGACCCCCATGCACCCCGCGGTTTCGTTGCTGGCCGACGCGCCGGCGCAGCTGCTCCCGGCCCGCTCGCTGATGGCCTTCACCCTCGCCTCGCACATCATCCTGGTGCCCTTCGGCGTGGCGCTGCCGCTGATCACGCTCATCATGCACGGCCACGGACTGCGCCGGAACGACCCGGCCGCCCTGCTGCTGGCCCGGCGCTGGTCGGCGGTCATGGCGGTGCAGTTCGCGATCGGCGTCGTCACCGGCACCGTGCTGTCCTTCGAATTCGGGCTGCTGTGGCCGGGCATGATGGGCCGGTGGGGCGATGTCTTCGGCATCGGGTTCGGGGTCGAGACCTGGGCGTTCTTCCTGGAAGCCGTGCTGATCGCCCTCTACCTCTACGGCTGGCGCCGACTGCCCTCCCGTACCCACTTCCTGCTCGCCCTGCCGCTGCCCGCCGCCGCCCTGCTCGGCGCCTTCGGGATCCTGGCCGCCAACTCCTGGATGAACACCCCGCGGGGCTTCTCCCTCGACCCCGCCGGCAACCCCGTCGACGTGAACATCTGGAAGGCGATCTTCACGCCCATGTTCGGCCCGCAGTACTGGCACTTCGTCGTGGCGATGCTCGTGACGGCCGGCTTCGTCACGGCCGGCGTCTACGCCGTCGGCTGGCTGCGCGGCCGCCGGGACCGCTACCACCGGCTCGGCTTCACCGTCCCCTTCACGCTCGCCGCGGTGTTCACCCCGGTGCAGTTCGTGCTCGGCGACTCCATCGCCCGGCAGGTATTCCACCAGCAGCCGGTGAAGTTCGCCGCGATGGAGATCGTCTGGAAGACCGACACCCATGTGCCGGAATACCTCTTCGGGCGGCTGCACCCCGACGGGAGCATCTCCGGCGGCATCAGGATCCCCCAGCTGGACTCCGTCCTCGCCGGCTTCCGCCCGGACACCCGGGTGACCGGTCTGACCTCCGTCCCGGCCGCCGACCGGCCGACGGCCACCCAGGCCACCCTCATCCACTGGACCTTCGACATCATGGTCGGCATCGGCTCCGTGCTGGTGCTGCTCGCCCTCTGGTACGCCCTGGTGTGGCTGCGCCGCCGCAGGCTGCCCGCCTCACCGTGGTTCTTCCGCTGCGCCGCCGTGGCCGGTCTCGCCTCCGTCGTCGCCGTCGAATGCGGCTGGATCACCACCGAAGTGGGCCGCCAGCCGTGGATCGTCTACCAGAACATGCGGGTCGCCGAAGCCGTGACGTCGACCCGTTCCACCAGCCTGTGGATCATGTTCGGCCTGGTCGTCCTGGTGTACCTGGTCGTCTTCGGCTCGTTCCTCGCGGTGCTGCTGAAGATGCGCACCCGCTGGCGGCTCGCCGACGCGACGACGGGCCAGGGGCCGCCGCCGGCGGAAGGACCGGGGACACAGACACCGGAGACGGACACGCCGTACGGCCCGCGCTCCGCGGGGAGCCGGCCGTGATCGCCGGGGTCATCGCCGTCGTGCTGCTGCTCGCGGTCGCCGCCTACGCCTGTGCCGGCGGCACCGACTACGGAGCCGGGTTCTGGGACCTGCTCGCGGGCGGCGCGGAACGCGGCAAGCGGCCCCGCGACCTGATCGACCATGCGATGGCGCCCGTGTGGGAGGTCAACAACGTCTGGCTGATCTTCGTGCTGGTCATCATGTGGACCGGATTCCCGGTCTTCTTCCAGCGGGCGTTCACGGCCATGTGGCTGCCCCTGGCACTGGCCGCCGTCGGCATCGTGCTGCGCGGCGCCGGCTTCGCCCTGCGCAAGCCCGCCCGGCGGCTGGCCCGACGGCGCCTGTACGGAGCGATGTTCGCGGTCTCCTCGCTGCTGACGCCGTTCTTCCTCGGCGCCGCGGCCGGCGGGGTGGCCTCGGGGCGGGTGACCGCGGCGACCACGGCATCGACGGACGCCTGGGCCAACCCCACCTCGATCCTCTTCGGCCTGCTCGCCGTCGCGACCACGGCCCTGCTCGGCGCGGTCTTCCTGGCGGCGGACGCCCGCCGCTTCGCCGCGCCCGCACTCGACGGCTACTTCCGGCGGCGCGCGCTGGCCGCCCTGGTGGCCGTCGCGGTCCTCGGCGTGGTCACGCTGTTCGTCACCCACGGGGACGCGCCGCACGTCTGGCACGGGCTCACCCACGGCGTGGGGCTCGTCTTCGTCGTCGTGTCCGCGCTGGGCACGCTCGCCACCGCCTGGCTGCTGCTCCGCCCCTCCGGAGCCTGGTCCCGGGTCGCGGCGGCCGGCGTGGTCGCGTCCGCCGTCCTCGGCTGGGGCATGGCACAGCGCCCGTACCTCATCCCGACCTCGCTGACCGTCGCCGAGGGAGCGGGCGCGCCCACCACGCTGCGCTGGCTCGGGCTCGTCACGCTGGTGGCGCTCGTGCTGATCGTCCCCGCGGTCGCGCTGCTGTACCGGCTGGACACCCGTGGCGAACTGGAGGGCCTCACCGACGCCGACCTGCGGCGCCCGGTCGCCGGTGACGAGGGCTGAGCCCGGTGGCGGTCGCGCACCGCGGGGCGCGCACCGGGGGATGAGGGCGCGATGAGCACCGACGACATCCTGCTGGGCGTCGGACTGACCGTGGCCCTCGCCGTCGGTTCCCAGATCCTCGCCGGCCGGCTGCGGATCCCGGCCCTGATCGTGCTGCTGCCGGCCGGGTTCGCCGCCGGAGCGCTCACCGACACCGTCCGCCCCGACGCGCTCCTGGGGCCGGCCTTCTCGCCCCTGGTGTCGCTGTCGGTGGCGCTCATCCTCTACGACGCCGGCCTGGGGCTGGAGATGCGGCACCTCAAAGGCGCCACCCGGAGCGTCGTCGTGCGCCTGATCGTGCTGGGCGTGCTGCTCACCGCGGGCAGCGTCATGGCGCTGGGGCCGGTCCTGTACGGCGTGCCGTTCGCCGTCGCCTGCATGATCGGCGTGATCCTCGTCGTCTCCGGGCCGACCGTCGTCGCTCCGCTGCTCGACCACGTCGGGCCGTCGGACAAGGTGCGGCGGGTCCTGCTGTGGGAAGGGTCCCTGGTGGATCCCGTCGGCGGCATCCTCGGCGCCGTCGTCTTCCACTCCGTCGTCTCCGGCGGCTTCCGGACCGGACACGGGTTCCGGGCCGCGGATTTCGTCGCCGGCATCGCCCTGGGGACCGCGGGCGGGGTGGTCGGTGCCGCACTGCTGTGGTTCACCCTCCGGCGGCTCGGGCTCGGCGAGACGCTCGGCACGCTCGCCCAACTGGCCACCGTCGTCGCGGTGGCCGCGGGCTGCGACATGGTCTACGACAACACCGGGCTGATCGCCGCGGTCGTCACCGGTCTGATCGTCGCAAACCTCCCCGGCTTCGACATGCCCGCCCGGCGGCCGTTCTTCGAGACGCTCGTCCAGCTCATCATCGGCCTGCTGTTCGTCTCCATCTCGGCGACCGTGCCGCCGACGTCCGTCGTCCCGGTGCTGCTGCCCACCCTCGCCCTCGTCGCCCTGCTCGTCCTGCTGGTCAGACCCCTGGTCGCGCTGCTCTCCACCGCCGGGACGGAACTCGCCGCCCCCGAACGGGCCTTCATCGGCTGGATGGCCCCGCGCGGCATCGTCGCCGCCTCCACCGCCACCACGTTCTCCGCCTCGCTCACCGCAGCGGGACTGCCCGGCGCCGGCACGATCCTCCCCGTCACCTTCCTGGTGATCGTCGGAACGGTCCTGGTCTACGCGCTGACGGCGAAGCCGGTGGCCGCCGGGCTGGGCGTCGCCCGCCCCACCCGGGCCCGTCCGCTCCTGGTGGGCGGTGATCCCTGGGCCGTCGACCTCGCCCGGTCGCTGCGCGCCGCCGGACTCGACGTGCTGATGTGGGCCGGTCCGGCACACCAGCGGGACCGGATCGCGGAGGCCGGGATCGAGCTGGCGGCCGGGGAGCTGATGGCCGCGGCCACCGACCCGCAGGCCCGGCTGGAGGGGGTCACCGCGGCCTTCCTGCTGACCGACGACGACGACTTCAACGCCCTCGCCTCGATCGTCCTGCGGGACAGCGTCGACGGCCCCGTGTACCGCATCGGCCCGCCACCGGACGGCCGCGGCGTCGTCGCGCCCTACACGGCCGGGGACACCCTCTTCGGCACCGGCCTCCTCCGCCACGCCCTGGTGGCCCGTCATGGGCAGGGCGCCCGCTTCCACGTACAGCCCGCGTCGGTCCCGCCCCCGCCGGGGTACGCGACCCTGTTCGTCGTCCGGCGCGACGGCCGGCTGGACCCGGTCACCGCGGCCCTGCCGGTCACCGCGGAGGAGGGCGACACGCTGATCCTCCTCGGACCGGCGTCCGCGACGGGGGCGGAACCGGCCGGCTGACCGGTCCGGCTACCGCCGGTCGAGCGCCGCGTTCAGGGTGAGGGCCGCGTCGATGAGGGCGAGGTGGGTGAACGCCTGGGGGAAATTGCCCAGTTGGCGACCCGTCAGGTCGATTTCCTCGGAGTACAGGCCCAGGTGGTTGGCGTACCCCAGCATCTTCTCGAACACCAGCCGTGCCTTGTCCAGGCGCCCCGCGCGGGCCAGCGCGTCGACGTACATGAACGTGCACAGCGAGAAGGTGCCCTCGGAGCCGCGCAGGCCGTCGGGGGAGGCCCCGGGGTCGTAGCGGTAGACCAGGCTGTCGCTGACCAGCTCCTGCTCCATCGCGTCCAGGGTGGAGTGCCACATGGGGTCGTCGGGCGTGAGGAACCCCACCGTCGCCATCCGCAGCAGCGACGCGTCCAGGACGTCACTGCCGTAGTGCTGCACGAACGCCTGCCGCCCCTCGCTCCAGCCCTTCGCCATGACCTGCTCGTAGATCTCGTCCCGGGCACGCTGCCAGCGGTCGGCCGCGGCCGGCCGGCCGTTGGACTCGGCGAGCCGCAGCGCACGGTCGAACGCCACCCACGACATCACCCGGCCGTACGTGAAGTCCTTCCGGCCGCCGCGGGTCTCCCACATGCCCTCGCCCGCCTGGTCCCAGTGGTCCACCAGCCAGTCCAGGTTCGTCAGCAGCGCGTTCCAGCCCTGGTACCCCACCTGGATCCCGTGCCGGTGCGCGAAGTAGACGCTGTCCAGGGCCTCGCCGTAGATGTCCATCTGGAGCTGGGTGGCGGCGCCGTTGCCGATCCGCACCGGTGCGGAACCCGCATAGCCCTCCCAGTGGCCGAGGATCTGCTCCTCCAGGTCGGAGGAGCCGTCGACCTTGTACATGATGTTGAGGGGGTCGGAGTCCTCGTCGGTCCCGGCCCGCTCGTGGACCCGGTCGCCCAGCCACCCGATGAACGCCTTGGCCTCCTCGGTGAAGCCCAGCCCCAGCAGGGCGTACACCGAGAAGGAGGCGTCGCGGATCCAGGTGAACCGGTAGTCCCAGTTGCGCTCGCCGCCCAGCTGCTCGGGGAGCGCCGCCGTCGGGGCGGCCACCAGGGCGCCGCTGGGGGCGTACGTCATGAGCTTCAGCGTCACCGCGGAGCGCTCCACGGCCTCCCGCCAGCGCCCCGAGTAGCGGGACCGGCCCAGCCAGGAGCGCCAGAACGCGACGGTGTCCTCGAAGAGTTGCTGGTATTCGGCGAGCCGGATCTCCCTCGGCGGCCCGTCGGCGGCCCACGCCAGCACCAGTCCGCGCTGCTGGCCCGCCCGCAGGGTCAGCGTGAAATGCAGGTCCTCGTCCCCGCCCGGCCGGATGTCGAGCAGCTGCTCGTCCTCCGGTTCACGGATGGGGTGCACGGTGAGCTGCGTGCCGTCGTCCGCGGCGAACACCGCTCCGTGCTCGGTGATGTGCAACTGGTGGGGCGTGCGCCCGTAGTTGAGGCGCGGGGCGATCTCGACCTTGAAGGACATGCTGCCGCGCACGCAGCGGACCATGCGCACCAGCCGGTGGCCGGCCGTGACCGTCGTCCCGGTCACGGGCATGAAGTCGAGCACCTCACCGGCGCCCGCCTCGGTCATGAACCGGGTGACCAGGATCGCCGTGTCGGGAAGGTACAACTGCTTGGTCGCATGCGTCGGGTGCAGCGGCCGGACCGTGCAGTGCCCGCCCTTGTCCTTGTCGAGCAGCGCCCCGAACACACTGGGCGAGTCGAACCGCGGGAAGCAGAGCCAGTCGACCGTCCCGTCCGTGGTCACCAGTGCCGCGGTCTGCAGATCCCCGAGCAGGCCGTGGTTCTCGATCAGTGGGTAGTCGTCCATCGGGGCGCCCCTTTCGGCGTGCGAGCCAGCCGAATGCTGCGGCCCCCCGCCCAGCGTAAGGCGGGGGCCCGGACCCGGCGCGCCGGGCCCGGGGGCCGGTCGCGGGCGGCCGGCCCCTACTGCCGGGGCTTCTTCGTGGCACGCCGGCCCGCGCGGCGCCACAGGCGTCGCTGCAGACGGAGGGTGAGGACGCCGACCACGACCAGCACGACGACGTTGAGCAGGAGCTGGACCAGCGAGCCCCACGCCTCGTGCCAGTCGGCGAAGGCCAGCGAGACGGCGATGTCCGAGGCGGCGGGGATCGTGGTCACGGAGATGAAGACACCGAGCAGCGCAGTGCCGCGCGCCTCGGTGAGCGAGACGATGCCGACCACGCCGGCGAGGAAGGCGACGACGAGGGAGAAGACGTCCGGGGTGTCGATCAGGTGGGAAACGGGCCGCAGGCCCAGGTCGAAGGCCTCGGACTGCAGATGTGCGGCCCGCGACAGCGCGGCGAATCCCAGGGTGACCACGATGGCCAGCAGGAAGCCGACGGTCAGCGCACGGGCCCCGTCCCGGACCCGGCGCCGGTTGCCCCGGTCGAGGCCGAGGGCGATGCTGGTGATCGCGTGGTACTCGGGGCCGACCACCATGGCCGCCACGATGAGGATCTGCGAGTTCGACATGATGCCGACCGCGCTGATCAGGCCGGCGATCACCAGGAACAGGTAGAAGGACGGCAGGTAGGTGCCCTCCGACCGGATGTGTGCCTCGACCGTGGCCCACAGCGGCGCGTGGACCAGGGCGCTCGGCTGGTCGGCCTCGACCTGCTCGGCGCGGTGCGAGAACATCATCTCCACACCGTCGACGGCGATCGATCCCGCCCGGTCGACACCCAGCTCGCGCAGCTCCCCCAGGACGTCGTTCGCGGCGCCCTTCATCACGTCGCATTCGAGCGCGTCGCCCTCCGGGAGGTGCGCCGACCGCACGACCATGAGGTTGAGGACGCGGTCGTCCGCGCTGAGCAGGCCGACGGCCGGCGGGGTGAGTGCGGGCGGCATGACCATGCGCAAGTGGATCAAGTCCATCCGGACCTCCGGCGACAGTCGGACACCGGCACCTGTCCACTATCGCCCGCCGGCCCGTCACCCGCCGCGCGGGCGCCTTCCCCCGCCCGGGCCGGCAGGCCCGGGGCCGTCCGTCAGGCGCAGTCCGCGTCGAGCAGGTCGCCGTCCAGGTGCCGTACGAGCGCCTCGCGGTGCAGCTCGGCGACCGGGGCGAGGAGGTCGGGGTGGCGCAGCAGGGCAGCGGCCCGGCGGTCGCGTTCGTCGGGCCGGGTCAGCCGGCGGAAATCGGGGGACGTTCCGGCGACGTGCTCACCGTCCGCGAGGGCGGCCACCGCGTCCTCGGCGAGCCGGGGGGTGGTGAGCAGGCAGGCCGCCCAGCTGGCCACGACCTCGTCGACCCAGCTCCGCCAGGCTTCCTCGGCGGCCTCGGGCCCGGACGCGTCGGCACCGGTGAGCCAGTCCAGCCGGGCCGAACCGCCGGGGCCGACCAGCGCGACCAGTGCGGCGTCCGCCGTCGTGGGGTAGCGCAGCCAGGCGGCGACCGTGACGGCCTGCCGCGCCTGGGCCTGCGCGAGGGCCGTGTCGAGGGCGCCGCCGGTGACGGGGTAGGAGCGCAGCAGCCACTGCGCGGTGGAGGCTATGACCGGCGAGATGTCGGCGGACAACGGCACGGGGTCCCTTCTCTGGCGGCAGCGGCGGCCCCGGCGTCTTCGGCGGCGAGGGCGTCCGGGGTGCGGAACGGGAGGAAGCGCGGAACGGGGAGGAGGTGCGGCCCGCGGAACCGGGCCTCCGGAAGCCTAGGCGCCCGGCCTATCGGGCGAAATGACGCAGCTCACGCGAAAGCCCCGAATTTTCTGCCCCTCCGTGCCGGCACCCCCTCCGTGCCGGCACCCCGCCGCCGTCGCCCGCCGCCTCCCCGTCCCCGCCTCCGGGTGACAACGCGGCGCCAACCAGGGCCAAGACGCCCCTCTCCCCGTTAGGAAGCGCTGGGCCCGGGAACCCGTGGTGAGGCCCGCCGCACGGTGCGCGGGCAGTACGGCCCACCGTTTCAGGAGGCATTCATGGCACACGGCGGCAACATCATCGACGAACTGACCACCGACCACCGCGAGGTCGAGGACCTCTTCCGCCGGATCGAGGCCATGCCCAGCGGCCACAAGGACCGCAAGAACCTCATCGACCAGGTCACCATCGAGCTGGTACGGCACTCCGTCGCCGAGGAGCAGTACCTGTACCCGACGGTCCGTGAGCACGTCGAGGGCGGTGCCGCGATGGCCGACAAGGAGCTCAAGGACCACGCCGAGGTCGAGAAGATGCTCAAGAAGCTCGAAGGCTGTTCGGCCGACGACCCGCAGCTGGACCAGCTCTTCATGCTGCTGAAGGACTCGGTCACCAGCCACGTCCAGGACGAGGAGGCCAACCTCTTCCCCCGGCTGCGCGCGGTCTGCTCCGCCGACGCCCTGGACACCCTCGGCGACAAGATCCGTACCGCGAAGAAGATGGCCCCCACCCGCCCGCACCCTTCCGCGCCCGACACCCCGCCGGCGAACAAGCTGCTCGCGCCCGGGGCCGGGCTGGTGGACCGGGCCAGGGACTTCGTCACGGGGCGTGGGAAGTCCGCGTAACGGCACCGCGGAGCGGCGACGGCAGCACGCCCGGCCGGGCGCAGACGCACCCCCGATCGCGGGCGTATCGTCCCGATATGGTCCATGCGCGGTGCGGCAGACGCGGCAACCGGCCGGGGAGGCTGACGCGGTGACGGACATCTTCGGGCCCGCTGCCGCCGGGGGCTCCGACATGCTGCTGGACGCTCCCCTGGTCCAGGCCGTCCAGGAATCGGGGGCCTCCGCCGGCCTGGTGTTCCTGCTGCCCCCGGGCGACAGCCGGCTGCACCTGACCGTCATGACGGGCATCTCCCAGCGGATCGTCGCCCCCTGGGAACGGATGCGGCTGGCCGGATCGGTCCCGGTGACGGACGCGGTCCGCGAGCGGCGCCTGGTCTGGGTCGCCGGCCACGAGGAGATGGCCCGCCGGTACCCCCGCGCCGCCCTCGCCCTGCCGTACGCCTTCGCGCTGGCCACCGCGCCGATCACCGCCGACGGGACCGACTGGGGCGGCCTGGCGCTGCTCTGGCCCGGCTCGCACCCGCCGGAACTCTCCCCGCGCGAGCACGACAGCCTCCGCGCCTGCTGCCACCACCTGGGACTGCTGCTGCAGCACGCCGCCGACACCGGCCACCCGGTCCTCCCGGGCCCGGAGCCGCGGATCATCCCGGCGCTGCGGACCCGCGCGCCCGGTGCGGCCGAGGCGCTGGCCGCCTTCGACTTCGCCGAGCGGCTGCCCGAGGGCGCCTGCGCGCTGGACCTCGACGGCCGGATCACCTTCGTCACCGCCACCGCCGCGGAGCTCGTCGGCGCCACCGTCGGCGAGCTGCGCGGCGCGCTGCCGTGGGAGGCGCTGCCCTGGCTCCACGACCCGGTCTTCGAGGACCACTACCGGGCCGCGGTCATCAGCCGGCAACCGGTGTCCTTCACCGCGCTGCGCCCGCCGGACCGCTGGCTGTCCTTCCGCCTCCACCCGGACGCCGGCGGCCTCAGCGTCCTGATCGCCCCGGCACCCACGGACCGGCCGACGGACCGGACCACGGACGGGCCCGCGGACCTGTCCACCGCCGCGGACCGCCCCGCGGACGGCGCCGGCCGGAGCCGGCCGGCCGGGCCCGCCGGGCCGAGCCGGACGGATGTGCTCTACCACCTGCTGCACCTGGCCGCCGCGCTGACCGAAGCGGTCGGCGTGCAGGACGTGACCGAACGGGTCGCCAACCAGATCATGCCCGCCTTCGGCGTGCACGCCCTCGCCCTGACGACCGCCGCCGAGGGACGGCTGCGCATCGTCGGCCACCGCGGCTTCACCGCCGACGTCCTGGACCGCTTCGAGGGCCTGACGCTGACCGCCGACACCCCGGTCGTCCGCGTGCTGAGCAGCGGCGTCCCCAGCTTCTTCGCCACGTTGGAGGACCTCGGACGGGCCTACCCCGAGGCCGGCCTGCAGGACGACATGGCCGCCTGGGCCTTCCTGCCCCTGATCGCCTCCGGCGCACCCGTCGGCTCCCTCGTCCTCGCCTGTGACCGGCCGTTCCCCTGGTCCCCGCAGGAGCGCGCCATGCTGACCTCCCTCGCCGGGCTGGTCGCCCAGGCCCTGGACCGCGCCCTGCTCTACGACACCAAACACCGGCTCGCCCGCAGTCTGCAGGCCGGACTGCTGCCCACCCGCCTGCCCCGGATCCCCGGCCTGGACGTGGCCGCCCGCTACCTCCCGGCCGGCCGGGTCACCGACATCGGCGGCGACTTCTACGACCTCATCCGCCTCGGGGACCGCGCCGCCGCCGCGGCCATCGGCGACGTCCAGGGACACAACGTCAACGCCGCCGCCCTCATGGGCCAGGTCCGCACCGCCGTCCACGCCACCGCCGGCGCGCCCCCCGGCGAGGTCCTCGCCCGCACCAACCGGCTGCTCACCGACCTGGACGCCGGACTGCTGACCAGCTGCCTCTACGTCCACCTCGACCTCGCCGAGCACCGCGCCCGGATGGCCAGCGCCGGCCATCCGCCCCCGCTGCTGCGCCACCCGGACGGGTACACCGAGGTCCTCACCCTGCCGCCCGGCCTGCTGCTCGGCATCGACCCCGACACCGACTACCCGACGACCGAGATCACCCTCCGGCCCGGCAGCGTGCTCGCCCTCTACACGGACGGCCTCGTCGAAACGCCCGGCGGTGACATCGAGGAGGAGATCGCCGGCCTCGCCGGCCACCTCGCCCGCTCCGGGCCCCCGCCCATGGAGACCCTCGCCGACGACCTCCTCCGCCGCACCGGCCTCACCTCACCGCGGGGCGACGACATCGCGCTCCTCCTCATCGGCGCACAGGCCGACGACGGTGGCGGCACCGCCTCCGGCACCGGACGTGACACACCTGGAAGGGACTGCTCCGATGGCTGACCGGACCACCGATGTGTGGGGGGCACGCACCCCGTTCGGCGCGGGCGACCGGTGGCCGCCCCGCGGGGACCGGTACCTGACCGTGCCGGACGACGAGGTCGAGCGCTGGGTGCCGTCCGCCTGCGTGCTGTGCTCGAACGGCTGCGGGCTGGACATCGCGGTCGCCGGCGGACGCATGGTCGGCGTACGCGGCCGGGAGGACGACCGGGTCAACCACGGCCGGCTGGGACCGAAGGGCCTCTACGGCTGGCAGGCCAACCACTCCGGCGACCGGCTCACCCGGCCGCTGGTCCGCACCGACGGCGTCCTCCGGCCGGCGGACTGGGAGACCGCGATGCGTGCGGTGACCGACCGGTCGAAGGCGGTGCTCGCCGAGCACGGGCCGCTGGCCATGGCCTTCTACACCAGCGGCCAGCTGTTCGCCGAGGAGTACTACGCCCAGGCGCTGATCGCCCGCGCCGGCATCGGCACCCCGCACCTGGACGGCAACACCCGGCTGTGCACCGCCACGGCGGAATGGGCGCTGATCGAGAGCTTCGGCAGCGACGGCGTCCCCGGCTCGTACACCGACATCGACGTCTGCGACACCCTGCTGCTGGTCGGCCACAACGTCGCGGAGACCCAGACCGTGCTGTGGTCGCGGATGCTGGACCGGCTGCACGGCCCGGACCGCCCCCGGCTGGTCGTGATCGACCCGCGCTCGACGCCCACCGCGCGCGAGGCCGACGTCCACCTGGCCCTCCGGCCGGGCACCAACGTCGCCCTGCTCAACGCCCTGCTCCACGAGCTGATCGAGAACGACCGGATCGACCGGGCCTTCCTCGACGCGCACACCGTCGGCTTCCCGGACCTGGCGGAGGTGACCGCGCAGTACCCCGCGGAGAAGGCGGCGGACATCTGCGGCGTACCGGCCGACGACATCCGCGCGGCCGCCCGGATCATCGGCACCGGAGCGCGGCTGGTCTCCACCGTGCTGCAGGGCGTCTACCAGTCCCACCAGGCCACCGCCGCGGCCGTCCAGGTCAACAACATCAACCTGGTCCGCGGCATGATCGGCCGCCCCGGCTGCACCGTCTTCCAGATGAACGGCCAGCCCACCGCCGAGAACACCCGCGAGACCGGCGCCGACGGCACCCTGCCGGCGTACCTCAACTGGCAGAACGACGCGCACGTACAGCGGCTCGCCGACGCCTGGAACGTCGACGCCCTGCAGATCCCGCACTGGTCACCGCCCACCCACGCCATGGAGATCTTCTGGCACTGCGAGAACGGCTCGATCAGGTTCCTGTGGGTCACCGGCACCAACCCGGCCGTCTCCCTCCCCGAACTCCACCGCATCCGCGCCATCTACGGCTCCGACCGGCTGTTCCTCGTGGTCTCCGACGCCTTCCCCACCGAGACCACCGCCCTGGCCGACGTCGTCCTGCCGGCCGCGATGTGGGGCGAGAAGACCGGCTGCTTCACCAACGCCGACCGGACCGTGCACCTGTCCGAGCGGGCCGTCGACCCGCCCGGGGAGGCCCGCAGCGACTTCGACGTCCTGCTGGACTACGCCCGGCGCATGGACCTCACCGACCGGGACGGCCGCCCCCTGCCCCCGTGGAGCCGCCCCGAGGAGGCCTGGCACGACTTCACCGCCCTCACCCAGGGCCGCCCCTGCGACCAGTCGGCCCTCACCTACGACGCGTTGCGCCGCGCCGGCGGCATGCAGTGGCCCTGCACCGACCGGGCGCCCGACGGCACCGAACGCCTCTACACCGACCACCTCTTCCCCACCGCGGCCGACCGCTGCGAGGACTACGGCCACGACCTGACCACCGGCGCCCAGAAGGACGCCGACACCTACCGGGCCCACGACCCCGACGGCCGGGCCGTACTCAAGGCGGCGCACTACCTGCCGCCGCACGAACCGGTCGACGAGCGCTACCCCCTGCAACTCACCACCGGCCGCACCGTCCACCACTGGCACACCCGCACCAAGACGGCGCGCAGCCCGCAACTCCAGGACGCCGCGCCCGAGATGTGGGTCGAACTGCACCCCGAGGACGCCGCACACGCCGGCATCGCCGAGGGCGACCTGGTACGCGTCGCCTCCCGCCGCGGCGACCTCGTCGCCCCCGCCCTGCTGCGCGGACCCCGGCCCGGCGTGGTGTTCGCCCCGTTCCACTACGGCTACTTCGACCAGGCCGACCCCGACCGCCACAACCGGGCCGCCAACGAACTCACCCGCACCGAATGGGACCCGGTCTCCAAACAGCCGGTCTACAAGGTCACCGCCGTCCGCATCGTCAAGGTCGCCGATGCGGCGGCCGGCGGCCGGCCCGTCGTCATCAGCGAGCCCGGCCTCAGCGCCGTGGCCCCGCCGCAGCCCCCGAAGGAGCGGCCATGAGCAAGACCGGCCTCCTGCTGAAGGAACTCCACGCCTCCGAAACCGAGTTGGCGGCCGCCTACCACGCCGTGGCCGAGCGCCACGCCGCCGACCACGGCACCTCCTCCCCGTGCCACACCCTCGCCGCCCAGTGCGACGCACACGCCGAGCAGATCCGCGGCTGGGGCGGGCGTTACGGGGCATCCCTCCACCCGCCGGTCCACTCCGACCTGCTGACCGCGGCCAGGGACGCGCTGCGCCACGACGCTTCCGAACTCCTCGGCCGCCGCCCCGGGTCCGGCCTCCTCCTGCTCCGCGACCTGCGCCGGCTGTACGTCAAGGCCGAGGCCGCCTACATCAACTGGATCATGCTCGGCCAGGCCGCCCGGGCCCTCCGCGACCAGGACCTGCTGACCGCCCTCGGCCCGCTCCAGCAGCAGACCCGCACCCAGGCCACCTGGATCACCACCCGCATCAAGGAAGCCGCGCCGCAGATCCTGGTGGCCACCGACTGAGCGAAGCGGCGCGGCGCCCACCTGCCCGGGGCCGCCGCGGCGGACGTCAACCTGTCCGCCCGGCGTTCCTCCGGCCGGTGGCCCGGCTCACGCGCCGCCGGTGGAGCGGGAGTTGGCGTGGTCCGGGAAGAGGGTGCGGGCCACATGGTGGGTGTCGGCGTACTCGATGACCGAGGTGATCCGGCCGTCGCGGACGGTGTAGATCCCGAGGCAGCGGTTGTCGTACCGGTCGCCGTGCACGGTCGTGGCCTTCGCGGTCCATTCGGCGACCACCCGGTCGCCCTCGGCTACGGTGCTGACCAGCGCGATGTCCATGGTGCCGGGGACGAAGGCGGGCCCCATGCCGCCGAGGAAGTCATTGACGATCGCGTCGCGGCCCTGCCACACCCGGGAGACCGGCAGATCGCCCGGGTAGTCCCAGGTGGCGTCCTCGGCGAAGCTGTCGCGGATGACGTCCGCGTCGCCGTCGCGCACGGCCTCGACGTAGCGGATGACGACGGACCGGGGGTCGGTGAGGGTGCTCATGAGCGTGCTCCTTCGTTCGGGTTGCGTTCGCGGGCCGGGGTCTTCCGGCCCGGGGGAGGGTTCAGGACAGGGTGAGGACGGCCTTGCCGCGGATGCGGCGGTCGCGCAGGTCGGTGAGGACGGCCGCGGTGCCGGCCCAGTCCGCGACGCGGCCGATCTCCGGGTGCAGCCGGCCCTCGGCGGTCAGCCGGACCAGCGCCGCCAGGTCGTCGTCGAGGCGGGTGTCCGCGTCGAGGTAGTGGAAGTGCCGGAGCACGGCCGATTCGGGACCGCGGAAGAAGTCGAAGAAGTCGAGCGTGGCAGGGGTGCGGCTGGCCTGGCCGAACCAGATGAGCGTGCCGCGCCGGGCCAGCCGCGCCAGGGCGAGCGGGAGGGCCCGGCCGCCGGTCGACTCCAGCACCAGGTCGAACGGCCCGCTCGCGTCGGCGACCTCGTGGACGATCTCCGCGGCGCCGAGTCCGGCCAGCCGGGCGCCGCGTTCGGCGTCCCTCGTCACGGCGGTGACCTCTGCCCCCGCCGCGGCCGCGAGCTCGGTCACGTAGTGGCCCACACCGCCGGACGCACCGGTCAGCAGTACCCGCCGGCCCACCACGGGCCCGGCCGCGCGCAGCAGCCGCAACGCGGTGAGCCCGGCCAGCGGCAGCGCCGCGCCCTGGAGCACCGGGACCCCGTCCGGCAGGACCGCGAGCGCATCGGTCGGCACCGCCACGTACTCGGCCCAGCCGCCCGCCATGGGGTGGCCGACGACCCGGGTGATCCCGGACGGTCCGCTTCCGTCGGCGGCCGGCTGCACCACCAGCCCCGCGACGTCCTTCCCGGGGCGCTCGCCGGGGACCGGCCGCTCCAGCTTGAACGTCTCGCCCCGGTTGACCGAGAACGCCTCCACCTTGACCAGCGCCTCATGGGGGCGCGGGGCCGGCTCGGGAACGTCGGCGAGCACGACCGGTTCGGCGGGATCCCCGGTCGGTATCAGGGCTTTCATCGTGGTCGGTCCTCCTCGGTGGCCTCCGGGGGCCGTCCCCGGTGCGGCGCCCGGTGGGGCGTCGGGGACCATCTGACCGGGCGGCGGGACGGCCCGGCCAACAACCGGACCACCCGGCCGACAACGCGCGGTTGTCGCATAAGGTCAGCGGCATGGATCTCGACCTCGCCCTGGTCCGTGCGTTCACCACGACCGCCGGGACGCTGCACTTCGGGCGGGCCGCCGAGGAGCTGAGGACCAGTCAGCAGGCACTGTCCAAGCGCATCGCCCGGCTGGAGGAGCTGCTGGCCGTGCGGCTCTTCGTGCGCAAAGGGGGCATCCGGCTGACCGAGGCGGGCGAGCGGTTCCTGCCGGCCGCGCACGAGGCGCTGGCGGCGGGCGAGCGCGCGATCGCGGCGGTGAGCGGGTCCGGCCCGGCCGTACGCATCGACACCTGGGGCCATCTCTACGCGCCGATGCGCACCGTCGCCCAGGCCGTGCAGGGGCTCGGTCCGGTGCGGCTGGAGCCCGGCCCCGGACGCGACTGGCCCTCGGTCGCGCAGGCCCTGCTGCACGGCGGCACCGACCTGGGCTTCGGCCGGGTCCACCCGCTGCCCGGCGGCCGCGACGCGGGGCTCACCCAGCGGCTGGTGCGGCTCGAACCGGTCGACGCGGTGGTCGGCCCCGACCATCCGCTGGCCGGCGCGGACGCGCTGCGCCCGGCCGACCTGCGCGCGTGCACGCTGTGGTGCCCGGCCGAACTGACCCGGCTGGACTTCCTCCGCCGCTTCGCCGACGCCTTCGGCATCACCCGGCGGCAGGACGGTCCCAACCTCGGGCTGGACCACCTCGTCCAGCACCTCCGCGGCGACACCGCGTGCTTCACCCTCTTCCCCGCCGACGCCCCGCTCCCCGACCACGCGGGCCTGCGCGCGATCCCGCTCGTCGAGCCGGTCCCGCTGTACGCCTGGTCGCTGGCCTGGCGCGAGTCCGCCCGCCACCCGCTGCTCGACACCCTGCTCCGCGGCTTCACCGAAACCGGCCGCTCCCACCGCTGGCTGGACTACACCCCCCGGCGCGACTGGCTCCCCGACACCGACCACGCGAAACTCACCGTGGACCAGGAAGGCCGGGGAGCAGGGGGCGTCGTGGCCAGGGGGAGACACCGCTAGGGCCTGTCGTCACATTCCCGTCTGCCCCGCGACGCCTGGCACGCACTCTCGCCGCACCGGGCGAAAAGCCCAAGTACTCCAGTACGAGGACTTCCACCCGGCACTCCCCCAGCCTTCGGCCGGGGGGACCCCCGGAGCACGCACCAGACGCCGCGCTGCCGCCCTCCGGGCAACGACGGGAATTTGACGACAGGCCCTAGCCGGCGCGCGGGCCCTCGCGGTCGATCAGGGTCTGCACCCCGTCGAGGATGCGGTCCAGGCCGAAGACGAGCGGGTCCTCGGCGGTGGGGGCGAAGGCACCGGCGGCGACGGCCTTGGTCAGGGCGGGGAAGCGGTCGGCGTGCCGGTCGAGGAGCTCGCCGGTGAGGCGGTTCCACTCCTGGTCCTGCTCCGCGTCGAAGTCCACCAGCTGCTGGGCGAGGTTGCGGATCAGCCCGACGACGAGCAGGAAGACCTGGTGCCGCTGCGCCGCGGTCAGACCGGTCGGCTCCAGGGCCGCCAACGCGGCGTCCAGCCAGCCCAGTTGACGGGGCCCCATGGCCTGGCGGCGCATCGCGGTGGCGGCGAGCAGCCAGGGGTGCGCCTGGTGGACGGCCCAGGACCGGCGGGCCCACTCGGTCAGCTGCGGCCGCCAGCCGTCTCCCGCCGCCGAGAGGTCGGGCCGCTCCGCGAGCACGGCCTCGATCATCAGCTCGACCAGCTCGGCCTTGCCGGGGACGTAGCGGTACAGCGCCATCGCCGAGACGTCGAACGCGCCGGCGACCTTGTTCATGGAGACGGCTTCCAGGCCCTCGGCATCGGCCAGCGCCACGGCGGCCTCCGCTATGCGGTGCGGGGTGAGGCTGGGCTTGGGCCCCCGGGTGGGCCGGTCCTGCTCGCCCCACAGCAGCGCGAGGCTCGCGCGCACGTCCCGCGCCTCCTTGGCCTTGGTGGTCCTGGCCACGGCGGTCCTCCTTCTCCTCGCGGTCGACGGAAGCCGGTTGACGTCCGCTCCAACTGTATATACCGTAAAGCTCACTGCTGATGGCATAAATAGTTTAGGGGGGACACCCATCATGCTGGGAACCGTTCTTGGGGCTTCTGCTGCCGCCGTTGTTGCCGCGCCGACGGCGGGGCTGCTGGGATACCGCCAGGTCAAGCGCGCCGCTCTGACCCGGCGGCTGCGCATCACCGCACCCGGGGGGATCGACGAGGCCGGCTTCGTCCGGATCGGCGGCATCGACCAGTACGTCTCCGTCCGCGGCGAGGACCGCCGCAACCCGGTCGTCCTGGAGCTGCACGGCGGCCCCGGGGCGTCCAACCTGATCCACGCCCCGCGCACCCGTGCCTGGGAGAAGCACTTCACGATCGTGCGGTGGGACATGCGCGGCGCCGGCAAGACCTTCGGCCGCGGCGGCCCGGCCGGGCAGGGCGAGATGAGCCTGGCGCGGCTGCACAGCGACGCCCTGGAGCTGACCGAGCACCTCCGTGCCCGGCTCGGCGTCGACAAGGTCCTGCTGGTCGCCAACTCCTTCGGCACGTTCGTCGGGCTCCGCCTGGCCCGCAGCCACCCGGAGCTGTTCTCCGGCTACGTCGGCACCGACCAGAACATCGTCGCGGGCGGCCGCGACCTAGCCTCGTACGACGCCCTGTGCGAGCGCCTCCGGGAATCCGGCAAGCGCAAGGAGCTGGCCGCCGTCACCGCCATGGGGGCGGACGCTTCCGCCTGGAGCGCCGAAGAGTGGTCGCAGTACGCCAAGTTGGTCGTCACGACCGACCCGCTGACCTACGACACCATGAAGACCGTGGTGGTCCGCTCGCTCTGGTTCTCCCCGCTGCACAGCCTCCGCGAGCTGCGCACCTACCTCAGGGGCATGAGCTTCTCCGAGCAGCTCGGGCCCCAGGCCATGGGCATCGACGAATGGGCCGAGGGGACCGCGTTCCGTCTCCCGTTCTTCCTCTTCCAGGGCGACCGCGATGTGCTCACCCCGCCCGAGCCCGCCCGGCGGTTCTTCGACGACGTCACCGCGCCGGTCAAGGAATTCGCGCTCCTACGCGACGCCAGCCACTTCGCGTCGTTCCGCCACCCCGACCAGTTCCTGGACCTGATGCTCACCAAGGTGCGGCCCGTGGTCACCGGCCGGCCTCAGACCGCCGGGGTCGCCGCCCAGCTGGCCAGCAGCCGCAGCCGTTCCTCGGTCTGCGAACCGGGCTCCGGCGTGTAGACCACCAGCATCTGGTCCGGCTCCCCGGACACGGTCAAGGTCTCGTACGGCATGGTGAGTTCACCCACCACGGGATGCCTCATGCGCTTCGCCCCGGCGGTCTTCTCCTTGACCAGGTGGTCCGCCCACAGCCGACGGAAGTCCTCGCTGCCGAGCGACAACTCGCCCACCAGCGTGGCCAGTTGACGGTCGTGCGGATGGCTGCCCGCGTCCAGGCGCAGATAGGCCACCGTCTCCGCGGCCACCGCCGGCCAGTCGGGGTACACCTCGCGGGCCTGCGGATGGAGGAACACCTGCCGCGGCATATTGCGTTCCCCGGGCGGCATCTGCGAGAAGCCGACGACGGCGTCGCCCAGCGCGTTCCAGGCGAGCACGTCCATGCGCCGGCCGAGGATGAACGCGGGGACCTTGTCGATGCTGTCCAGGAGGAGGCGCAGCCCCGGGCGGACCTTCTGGGGCGCGCAGACGGCGGCGGCCCTACGGCGGGCGGCGGGCCTGGCCACCGTGCGCAGGTACTCCTGCTCGGTGTCGTCGAGGCGCAGCACGCGCCCGACGGCGTCGAGCACGGCATCCGAGACGGAAGGGCCGCGGCCCTGTTCCAGACGGATGTAGTAGTCGACGCTGACGCCCGCGAGCTGGGCGACCTCCTCACGCCGCAGGCCCGGCACCCGCCGCCTGCCATGACCGGGCAGGCCGACCTCCTCGGGCTGGATACGGGCGCGCCGCGAGCGCAGGAAGTCACCGAGTTCCCGGTCCGGGGATATGTCCATGCCGTGATCCTAGGCGCCGCAGCAGCCCCGTTCCTGGTACTGCCAGACCCAGGAAAACGGCAACCCTGGGTAAGGCCGGCGGACCGGAGCAAGGTGAGGTCATCGCCGGGGGACGCCCGGCGGCACACCCCCTCTCACCAGGAGTTCCCATGTCGTACGACACCCTCACCGGCCGTACCGCCGTCGTCACCGGAGCCGCCAGCGGGATGGGCGAGGCCACCGCCCTGCTGCTCGCCTCGCACGGCGTACGGGTGGCGCTGTTCGCCCGCCGGGCCGAGCGGCTGACGGAGCTGGCCTCGAAGATCGAGGCAGCGGGCGGGCAGGCCCTCGCGGTCGTCACCGACGTCACCGACCCGGCGTCCGTGGAGGCGGCGACGGAACGGGTGCACGCCGCGTACGGCCAGGTCGACCTGGTGGTCAACGCGGCGGGCGTGATGCTGCCCAACCCGGTCACCGACGGCCGCTCCGACGAATGGCAGCGCATGCTCGACACCAACGTCGCCGGCGCGCTCCGCGTCATCCGCGCCTTCACACCCGACCTGATCGCGGTGGCGGAGTCCGGCCGGACCGCGGACCTGGTCAACATCTCCTCGATCGGCGCGCACATCCCCTTCCCGAATTACGCGGTGTACGGCGCGACGAAGGCCGCGCTGACCTACCTCTCGCAGTCCCTGCGCACGGAGCTGGGCCCGCGCGACGTCCGCGTCACCAACATCGAGCCGGGCCTCACCGACACCGAGCTGGGCGGCCACATCGACAACCCGGAGCTGTCCGGTCAGCTGGACGGGATGTTCGACGCCCTGACCGGGCTGTCCGCGGACGACATCGCGGACCTGATCGCCTACACGACCAGCCGCGCCCGCCACGTCAACCTGCGCCAGGCCATCGTGCTGCCGACCCGCCAGGCGTGAGCCGGGGGAAGCGGGAGGAGGAGGGGAAAGGGGCAGGGGCCCGGTGTGTGAGACCTCGCACATCGGGCCGGTGAATCTGGTGGATTCCCGCTCTTTCCGTGTATGCCTGGTATTCGCCTTCGCCCGGTTGAGGCGAAGTGACCGGGATTATTCGGTAGTGCGCCGAAAGCACAGCGCAATCACCGGCATTCCATCTCCGCATTTCTTTGTCGAATTTCCGTACACCTGGGGGATTGCTCGAGAGGGGCAACACAATCGTGCATCGTCTGAAGGTGACCGCGACCGCACTTGCCGTCGGGGCGCTCGTTTCCGCCCCGGCGATCGCCGAGGCCGCCGCGACGTCCTCGGCCCAGCCGTCCACCACCGCCCGCCCCTCGGCTGCCGTCGCACCCCGGCCCGCATCGGCCGGGCCGGCCGGAATCCCCGGCAGCTGGACCACGAAATTCGCCGATGAATTCAACGGGACGACGCTGTCCCGCAGCTGGACGCCCGGCTGGTTCGGCACCGGGGTCACCAAGCCGGTCAACGGCAAGGAACAGGCCTGCTACGACTCCCGCAATGTCACGCTGCCCGGTGACGGCGCCCTGCATCTGACGGCCAAGGCAGGCCGTTCGACCTGCGGCGGACAGACCAAGCCGAACACCGGGGCGCTGGTCAGCAGCAACGGCCGGTTCTCCTACACCTACGGCACGGTGGAGTGGCGCGCGTACCTCCCCTCCGGCGGGACGCAGATAGCCAACTGGCCCGCCCTGTGGTCCAACGGCCAGAACTGGCCGACGGACGGTGAGAACGACACGATGGAGGGCCTCGGCGGAAAGGCCTGCTTCCACTTCCATTCCCCCTCGGGCGGCCCCGGCAACTGCGTACCCGGCAACCTCAGCGGGTGGCACACCTTCGCCTCCGACTGGGAGCCCGGCAGCGTCACTTACTACTACGACGGTGTGAAGGTCGGCCGGATCGCGACGGGCATCACCAGGTCCCCGCAATACCTGGTCATGGACCACACGGTGTCGTCGTCGATCGGCGGGCCGACCGTTCTGCCCAAGGACATGAAGGTCGATTACGTACGGGTCTGGCAGCACTGAGGCCCGCCGGGAGGGGCGTCCCGGCCAACCGCCATACTGCGTGCGATCTTTCTCCCCGCCCGAAGGGAATCGCACGACGTGAACCCGCCTGCCTCCGCCTCCTTCACCCGCACCTCGGTCGCCGTCGTCGGCGCCGGGCCCGCCGGGCTCACCCTCGCGAATCTGCTCCGCGCGGCCGGCGTCGACTGCGTGGTACTGGAGGCGGAGAGCAGGGAGTTCATCGAACAACGGCCGCGCGCCGGCTTCATCGAGGAGTGGGCGGTACGCGCCCTGGCCCGGCACGGGCTGGCCGACCGGCTGCTCGAAACGGCCGAGACGCAGGCGCAGTTCGAGTTCCGTTCCGACGGGCAGCGGCACACCTTCCGGACGGCCGAACTCTCCGGCCGCCGGCACTTCGTCTACCCCCAGCCGTTGCTGGTCACCGACCTGGCCGCGGCATACGTCGACCGGGCGGGCGGTGATGCCCGCTTCGGTGTGCGCGACGTCCGGCTGCACGACATCGACGGCGACCGGCCCGCCGTGTCGTACACCGATCCGCGGACCGGCGCGCGGCACCACATCTCCTGCGACATCATCGCCGGTTGCGACGGCGCGCGGGGGTGACGCGGGCGGCGATACCCGCCGGACGGACCGTCCTGACCCGCTACGACCACGGCGTCGCCTGGCTCGCCCTGCTCGCCGAGGCCCCGCCCTCCGCCGACGGTGTGGTCTTCGGCATCCACGAGCGCGGACTCGGCGCCCATATGGCCCGCAGCCCCCAGATCACCCGCTACTACCTCCAGGTCCCGCCCGGTGAGGACGCGGACGACTGGCCGCACGCCCGCGTCTGGGACGAACTGCACACCCGGCTCGCCGCCGCCGGGGCCCCGCCCCTGACCGAAGGGCCCCTGCGGGAGAAGGTCGTCCTGGACATGCACAACTACGTCGTGGAACCCATGGCGTACGGCCGGCTCTACCTGGCGGGCGACGCCGCACATCTGGTCGCGCCGATCGCCGCCAAGGGCATGAACCTCGCGCTCAACGACGCCCTGCTGCTCGCCGAGGCGCTGATCGCGCACCACAACGGCGACGACACCGGCCTGGCCGGTTACTCGGACGCCTGCCTGCGGCGGGTCTGGCAGTACCTGGAGTTCTCGCAGTGGCTCTCCGAGGTGCTGCACGGCGCCTCGTCCGGCGACCGGTTCCGGGCCGGCACGGCCTCCGCCCGGCTGCGGCGGCTGCTGGGTTCCCGTTCGGCGGCCGAGGCGTTCGCCGGTCTGTACCTCGGCGAGGAGGCCGATCTGTGAGGGGCCGATCCGTGCGGAGGGGATCTGTGCGGAGGGGATCTGCGGGTCGGTGCGGCGGTCGTCCCGGCGGACCGGGCGGGACGACTCGGCGGGACGACGTCCGGTGGCATGACTCACAGGGAGCCGGAGGGTGATGCACCGGAACGCTGGGTACGGGCCTCATGATCGCCGGGCGGGATACCGCGCCGAAGTGGTAGAAATTCGGCGAAACCATCGATGAGCCGCCAGGGAGAAGGGAGACGCCATGTCCTCGAAGCGCCGTCGCAAGAAGAAGGCACGCCGCAAGAACGGAGCCAACCACGGCAAGCGGCCGCAGTGCTGAGCTGAGGCCCGGCCGCCCTCGCTCGTAGCCGGCACCCCTGGGGACGACCCCCGTCAACCCCGTGGGCGCCGGCTACGCCTTCGTCCGGCCGGGGCCTGGCCGGTCCTGGTCAGCGCCCGGACGGGGGCTTCGTCAGGGCGTCGGCCATGCGGAGGGTGGCCTGTACCTGGGTGGCATCGCGCCGGACCGGGTTGAACGACAGGACCGCACGCCGCTGTTGGTCCTGCGTGGCGACCATGGCCGAGGCATAGCCGAAGCGTTCGCCGGTCTTCCCCCAGAAGGTGATCCCGTTCACCGTCACCGTCTGCAGCCCCGCGCTGTAGCGCGCCGGGGTGCCGTCCAGCATCCGCACCTCCTCCGGCGGCAGCGTGAACATCCGGTCCAGCTCACGGGGCGGCAGCAGCTCACCGGAGAACAGGGCGGTGAGGAAACGGTCCAGATCACCCGTGGTGGAGATCATCTCGCCCTCGCCCCATGCGTCCGACTGGTCGAAATCGGTGATGTCCAGCAGGGACCCGTCCGTCATCTTCATATAGCCGTGCACATGCGGGCCGTGGATCCGCGGGTCGTTGCCCGGCACGCAGGTGTGGTGCAGTCCGAGCGGGCGCAGTATGCGGTCCGCGACGACCTCTCCGTAGGGCCGGCCGGTCAGCCGCTCGATGAGCAGCGCCAGCAGGACGTAATTGATGCCGCGGTACTCCTGTTTCCGGCCGGGCGTGAACTTCATCGCGCCGGGCGGGAGGAGGGCGACGAGCTGACGGGGGGTCCACCGGTCGTAGCGGTGCCGGGCGATGGCCTCGGGCGTGGACAGGTCCGGTTCGCCCTGCTCGTTGGGGAGCCCGCTGGTGTGGTTCAGCAGTTGCAGCACCGTGATCGGCGGGAACCCGGCCGGCAGCAGCCCGGGCAGCCGGCGCTGGATCGGCGACTCCACCGCGACCCGGCCCTCGGCCACCAGCTGGAGCACCACCGTGGCGACGAAGACCTTGGTGATGCTGCCGATGCGGAAGGTGTCGTGGGCCTGGACGGCCCGGCCGGTGTCCCGATCGGCGACGCCCGCGGCGCCGTACCACCGGCCCGCCGAGCCGCTCACCCGCACCTGCGCCGCGGTCAGCTGCGGATGCTCCAGATCGCCGATGGCGGCCCGCAGCGCCGGAACGTTCAGCGGAGGCACCGGCACCGGGGGAGTGGCAGGGGCGGACGGGACGGTGGGGACGGGCCGGTGCGGCGGGCGCGGGCCGGGGGAGCGGCCGGCGGCCTGCGCGAGGCCCGGCGTCGCCAGGACCGCCGCACCGGACAGCGCCGCACCCACAACTGCCCTGCGGGACAAGGAAGAAGAACTCATGTGACTCAGCATGAGGAAAGTCCGCCGCGATTCCGTCAGGGCTTTCCCCGACCCGCCCCTGATCCGTCCCTGAGAGACCCCTGAGACACCTCTGAGAGAGCCCCGATCCGGCGCTGATCCGGCGCTGATCACGGCCGGAGCACAGCGCGGAACGGCAGCGCAGACCATGACACTCACACTCAAACCCACGGCTAACAGGAAACATCAGCAGGTGATCTAGAATCGCCGGATGATCTTCATTGTCGTCAAGTTCCCCGTGAAGCCCGAGTACGCCGAGGAGTGGCCGCAGCACGTCCACGCCTTCACCGGTGCCACCCGTGCCGAACCCGGCAACCTGTGGTTCGAGTGGTCACGCAGCCTGGAGGACCCGAACACCTACGTCCTCGTCGAGGCGTTCCAGGACGACGCCGGCGAGGCGCACGTCAACTCCGCTCACTTCCGGGCCGGTCTGGAAGCCATGCGCCCGCTGCTGCGCCGTACCCCCGAGATCGTGAGCACCACCATCGAGGGCGCCCACGGCTGGAGCGCGATGGGCGAACTCACCATCGACTGACGAGACTGACGAGACTGACGAGGCTCACGAGACCGACGAGACGTGAGGGCGCCGGCACCGGGCCGCTCAGCCGACCAGATGGTCGAGGAACCAGTCCCGGGCGAGCTCGGACACCTGGGCCAGGGCGCCGTGCTCCTCGAAGAGGTGGGTGGCGCCGGGGACGACGTCGAGACGGGTCTCGCAGCGCAGTGCGGATTCGGCCTCGCGGTTGAGGTCGAGGACCAGCGGGTCGTTGCCGCCGACGATCAGCAGGGTCGGTGCGCGGACGCCGGCCAGCATCGGCCCGGCGAGGTCCGGGCGGCCGCCGCGCGAGACCACGGCGCCGATGTCCGCGCTCGGGGAGGCGGCGGCCCGTAGCGCGGCGGCGGCCCCGGTGCTCGCGCCGAAGTAGCCGATCGGTACGGGAACGCGGCCGCGCAGCCACTCCGTGGCGTCGGTCAGCCGCTCGGCCAGCGTCTCGATGGCGAAGACGTTCGCCCGGTTGGCTTCCTCCGCCGGTGTGAGCAGGTCGAAGAGCAGGGTGCCCAGGCCCGCCCGGTTGAGGGCGGTGGCGACCAGGCGGTTACGGGGGCTGTGCCGGCTGCTGCCCGAGCCGTGGGCGAACATCACGACCGCCTTGGCGCCCGCCGGCAAGGTCAGATCGCCGGTCAGCCGGACCCCGGCAGCGTCGATGGCCACTTCCTCCTCGACGTCCACCTCCTCCTCGACGTCCCCGTCCTCCACGGGGGCCGCGCCCTCTCCGGCGCCCGGATTCTCGTCGGCGGTCGCGCCGGCACCCGTACCGGGCCGGGCGGCGGCCTGCGCCAGCAGGGAGACCACTTCGTCGTCGGGGGTCTGGGAGAAGTCCTGATACCACTCGCCCACGGCGGAGAACCCGAACGGCGTGGACAGACAGACGAATTCATCGGCGCTGCCGCGGAGCCGTTCGGCCGCGTCCGGAGGCGCCACCGGCACGGCCAGCACCACCCGGGCCGCGCCCTGCGCCCGTACCACCTCACAAGCGGCGGCCGCCGTGGAGCCGGTGGCGATACCGTCGTCCACCAGGATCGCGGTCCGTCCTTCGAGGGACAGCCGGGGGCGTCCGGCGCGGAACTTCTCCGCCTGGCGCACCAGTTCCGCCTCCTCGGTGCGCTCGACGGACGCCAGGTCCGCCTGGCCGAGGTGGCCGCGACGGACGATGTCATCGCTGATCACCCGCACGCCGCCCTCACCGATGGCGCCGAACCCCAGCTCACGCTGGTACGGGACGCCCAGCTTGCGGACCACGATCACATCGAGCGGCGCGTTCAGCGCCCGCGCCACCTGGAAGGCCACCGGGACCCCGCCCCGCGGCAGGCCCAGGACCACGGGCTCTTCCTGCGCCAGTTGCCGCAGCGCTTCGGCAAGGCGCTGACCTGCGTCGACGCGATCGGTGAACAGCACGATGGGCACCCCCTGCCCAGGGGACGGAGGTCACGGCCCTACCTGTCCTCGACCCCGTACACCTGTCTCCGACGTAACCGCAAGTGGGGGGCGGGCGCAAGTCGGGCCGGTCGCCGCCGTCCGTCCACCGGCCGGATGCCGCCGACCGTGGTTACCGTCGTGCACATGGAACACATCCGGGCGGTGCTGATCGATATCGACGGGGTGCTCACGGTGTCCTGGAAGGCGCTGCCGGGCGCCGTCGAGGCCATGGAACGGCTGCGCGCCGCGGGCCTCCCGCTGGCCCTGGTCACCAACACCACCTCGCGCACCCGCGCCGAGATCGCCCGGCGACTGGGCGGGGAGGGCTTTCCCGTCGGCGCCGACGACATCCTCACCGCACCCGCGGTCACCGCCGCCTACCTGCAAGAACACCATCCGGACGCGCGCTGTCTGCTGATCAACAGCGGTGACGTCCGGGCCGACCTGGAAGGCGTCGAGATCGTCCAGGGGACGGACCGACCGGAGGCGGACCGTCCGGAGGCGGACTCCGGGGCGCCGCCGGATGTGGTGGTCTTCGGAGGGGCGGGCGAGGAATTCAGCTACCCGGCGCTGAATGCGGCGTTCCGGTATCTGCGGTCCGGTGCCCGGCTCGTCGCCATGCACCGCAATCTGTACTGGCGCACGGCACAGGGGCTGGACCTGGACACCGGCGCCTTCCTCGTGGGACTGGAACGGGCCGCGCGGGTCGATGCCGTGGTCACCGGAAAGCCGTCCGAGGCGTTCTTCGCCGCCGCACTGGCGCACCTGGGCACGTCCGCCTCCGACACGCTGATGGTGGGCGACGACGTCGAGTCCGACGTGCTCGCGGCCCAGCGCTGCGGGATCACCGGTGTCCTGGTCCGGACCGGCAAGTACCAGCCCGAGGCCGTCGAGGCGGCCGACGGGACCCCGGACGAGGTCATCGACTCGTTCGCCGATCTGCCGGCGCTGCTGGGCCGCTGAGCAGCGCGGCGATGTCCCTCGCCGTCCAGTGGCCGTGGGCGCCCGGGCAGCCGGCCAGATAGCCGGCGGCGCGGCGTGCGCTCCAGCCGTGGGCGGCGATGATCCCGGCCGCGATGTGGCGCAGATAGGCCGCGGACGGCGGGTTCAGGTCGACGGTGCCGTCGGCGGGGTTCCAGGGGGCCGTGAACGTCAGCACCGGCAGGCCGTCCAGCCGCCCGGCACACACCAGCGTTTCGTAGCGGCCCGGGCCGATGCACGCCCTTCCCTCGCGCAGCACCTCCGTGAGATCGAGCTCCCCGCCCGGTTCCCGGTACATCTCCTGGGCGGCGATGTCGGAGAACTGCGCAGGGGTCAGGAGGTAGAGCCGGGCGGGGAGTTCGGGCGCCCGGCCGTCGGTGCCGTGCGGCGGCCGCGGGGCGCGGGGGCCGGGGTCGTAGAAGGCGCGGCCGCCGGCCCAGACCTGTGAGGTGGTGGCGAAGTACATCCGGCCGGGCAGCATGACCGGCTCGGTACGGGCGGGCGGGCGCGGGTCCCGGCAGCCGGGATGGCTGCGCAGCCCGCCGGGCGGACGCCCGCCGGCCAGGTAGGACGTCAGCCGGTCGAGGTGCATGTTGGAGCCGTAGGCGGCGTACCACAGGCGGCGCTCGCCGTCCGGACGGGCGGTGGCGTCATCGAGGCGTCGGGGCCTGGTCACACCTTCACGCTACGCGCCGGGGGAGGCGTTGCGCCTGCTCCGCCCTCGTGCACTCGTCCGGAGGGGCCGGAAATGGCCTGACCCGGCCGGGTCGGCGAAAGGAGGCCGGCGGCGCGGGTTTTGCGCGGAATCGGCTGGAGAAGCGCACTGGACGGAAAGGGTCGCCCGAAGGACGGAGGCAGTGTGCCGGACACCGCGGCAGGAACCGGAACGGACGGGACAGCACGGCGGACAACGGACGGAGCGCCGGAAAGGGCAGCGGGCGTCGGTCGCCGGGAGGTGCTCGCGGCGACCGCGGCGGCCGGCCTCACGCTGCTCACCGGCTGCGGGGAGGCGCCGTCCGCCGGCCGCTCGGACGCCAAACCCGCTCCCCGGCCCTCGCATGCCTCGCCCGGCCCGTCCGGCCCGCAGGGTTCTCCCGCCCCCACCCGGACACCGCACCGCCCCCGCCCTGAACTCCCGCGCGGCGGACGCGAATTGTTCCCGCGGTACCGGATGGTCGGCTTCTGCGGGCTGCCCGGTGCGGCGGCGCTCGGCCGGCTCGGGACCGGCGATTCGGCGGAGCGCGCCGACGAGATCGAGAAGACGGCCCGCCGTTTTGCGGCGGGGCGCGAACCACTGCCCGTACTGGAGCTGCTGGCCGTGGTCGCCAACTCCACCCCCGGCCCGGACGGCACATACCGTTCCCGGACGCCCGCCGCGACGATCGACCGCTTCCACCGGCTGGCGCGCCGCCGGCGGGCGATGCTGCTGCTGAACGTCCAGCCCGGGCGGGCGGCGGTGCTCGACGAGGTCAAGGCGCTGCGGAAGTGGCTGGTCCACCCGGACGTGGGGGTGGCGCTGGACCCCGAGTGGGAGATGGGCCCCGGCGACATACCGGGCGACTCCTACGGGCGGACCGACGGCCATGAGCTCACCTCGGTGGCCCGCTATCTGTCGGGGCTGGTCGAGGCGCACGACCTGCCGGAGAAACCGCTGGTCTTCCATCAGGTCGCCACGTCCGTCGTACGGGAGCAGTCCGCGCTGCGGCCGCAGCCGGGCGTGGCGCTGATCAAGAGCGCCGACGGCATCGGCTCGCCGGGGCTCAAACGCGGTACCTGGAAGCGGCTGGTGCGCGATCTGCCGGACGGGCTGCACACCGGTTTCAAGCTCTTCTACGAGGAGGACGCGCAGGGCGGCAGCCGCCTGATGACGCCGAAGGAGGTGCTGGCGCTCAGGCCGCAGCCGGAGTACGTGATGTACGAGTGAGCGGGCCGTCCACGGGCGGACGGGGACTCAGTACCAGTGCCGGTCCGCCCGGGCCCGCCAGGCGTCGCAGGCGCGGGCGCCCAGCTCCGGGTGGAGCATCCGGGCGCGTGCGGGGACCGGACCGGAGGAGCCTTCCGGGCGCGGTACGTAAGCCAGGGTGCTTTCGCCTTGGCGCTCCTGCGAAATGGACGGGGCCTCGGGGTCGAGACGGCGCACGGCCTCGCGGAGGCACTCCACCTCGGCGTGCGTGGTGGGGTCACCGGTCAGCAGGACGCGGTTCTGGCCGCGGGCGAGGATCTCGCCGTCGCGGGTGAGCACCGCGCCGAAGGGGCCGCCCCAGCCGTTCTCCGCGGATTCGGTGGCGAGCCGCGCCGCCTCCGCCATGAGGTCTTCCGGGTCCATCGCGCGACCTCCGAGCGGCATCGCCTCCGCGCGGCACGGGGGAATCCGGCTGGGCCGGCAGCCCGTTCGGCGCAGAAAGTGCTTGTGGGTGAAGCTACTTCACGGCGGGCCCCGCTGCGCCGCGGGCCGTACGGAGGCACCATGGCCCTATGTTGCTGGCCGATCTCGCGCAGGTGTCAGGGGAGGTGGCCGCGACCTCCGCGCGGTCGCGGAAGATCGCGCTGCTGGCCGGGCTGTTCCGGGCCGCGGCGCCGGAGGACGTCCCGGTGGTCATCCCGTATCTGGCCGGGCGGCTGCCCCAGGGGCGGATCGGGGTCGGCTGGAGCGTGCTGCGCGAGCCGGTTCCGGCGGCGGAGCGGGCCACGCTGACCGTACGGGAGGCGGACGCGGCGCTGACCGGGCTGGCCGGGGTCGCCGGGGCCGGGGCGCAGGCGGAGCGGCGCCGGCGGGTGCGGGAGCTGCTGGGCGCGGCGACCGCCGAGGAGCAGCGGTTCCTGGTCGGGCTGCTCACCGGCGAGGTGCGCCAGGGCGCGCTGGACGCCCTCGCGGTCGAGGGGCTGGCCGCGGCGACCGAGGTGCCCGCCGAGGACGTCCGGCGGGCGGTGATGCTCGCGGGCTCGCTGCAGGACGTGGCCCGGGCGCTGCTCGCGGAGGGGCCGGCGGCGCTGACCCGCTTCCGGCTGACCGTCGGCCGGCCGGTCGGGCCGATGCTGGCGCACAGCGCCAAGTCCGTGGCCGAGGCCATCGACAAACTGGGGGCCTGCGCCGTGGAGGAGAAGCTCGACGGCATCCGCGTACAGGTGCACCGGGACGGCCCGGACGTGCGGATCTACACCCGCACGCTGGACGAGGTCACCGGGCGGCTGCCCGAGGTGACCGCCGCCGCCCGGGAGCTGCCGGCCACCCGCTTCATCCTCGACGGCGAGGTGATCGCCCTCGGACGCAGCGGTCGCCCGGTGCCGTTCCAGCAGGTCGCGGGCCGGTTCGGATCACGGGTCGACGTCGCCGCCGCGCAGGCCGCGCTGCCGCTCTCCGCGGTCTTCTTCGACGTCCTGGCGGTGGACGGCCGGGAACTGCTGGAACTGCCGGGCGCCCGGCGGCATGCGGAGCTGGCGCGGCTGGTGCCGGAGCCGATGCGGGTGCGGCGCTGTGTGGTCGAGGACCCGGCCGACCCCGCGGCCCGCGCGGCCGCCGAGGAGTTCTGGACCCGGACGCTCGACCGCGGCCACGAGGGCGTCATGGTCAAGGCGCTCGACGCCCCGTACAGCGCCGGCCGCCGGGGCGCCGCCTGGCTGAAGGTCAAGCCGGTGCACACCCTCGACCTGGTGGTGCTGGCGGCGGAGTGGGGGCACGGCCGGCGCACCGGAAAGCTGTCCAACCTCCACCTGGGCGCCCGCGACCCGGACGGCGGGTTCGTCATGCTCGGCAAGACCTTCAAGGGGCTCACCGACACCGTCCTCGGCTGGCAGACCGAGCGGCTGCGGGAGCTCGCGGTGTCCGACGACGGGCATGTGGTGACCGTGCGGCCGGAACTCGTCGTGGAGATCGCCTACGACGGGCTGCAGACGTCCTCGCGCTACCCGGCCGGGGTGACGCTGCGGTTCGCGCGCGTGGTGCGCTACCGGGACGACAAGACGGCCGCGGAGGCGGACACGGTGGGCACCGTCCTCGCCGCGCATCCCGGCGGGGAGGGGTAGGCCGTGGCGGCGCGGCGCAGCGCCGGCCTGCTGCTGTACCGGAGCGGCGGGCCCGGCGTCGAGGTGCTGCTGGCGCACATGGGCGGACCGCTGTGGGCCCGGCGGGACGCGGGCGCCTGGTCCGTGCCCAAGGGGGAGTACCTGCCGCCCGAGGAGCCGTGGGCCGCCGCCCGGCGGGAGTTCGAGGAGGAGCTCGGGGTGCCGCCGCCCGACGGCACCTACCTGCCGCTGGGGGAGACCCGGCAGTCCGGCGGCAAGGTGGTGACCGTGTGGGCCGTCGAGGGCGATCTCGACCCCGAACGGATCGTGCCCGGCACCTTCACCATGGAATGGCCGCGCGGCTCCGGCACGGTCCGCAGCTTCCCGGAGATCGACCGGGTGGCGTGGTTCGCCCCGGACGAGGCGCACGGGCGGCTGGTGACGGGGCAGCGGGTGTTCCTGGCACGCCTCGCCGAGCGGCTCACGGCCGACGGCTGACTCCGGGGCCCGCCAAGGCCCCGCCCCGCGCCCGGAACCGGCCGCCGGGCCGCTCGCGCACCGTGCCCCGCGCTCCCCGCCTTCACCACCTGTGCACACGGCCGGCCGGCCCTCGCCCTGGACACCCCGTCCCCGGCCCGGCAGGCTGACGGCGGGGCCCCGGGGGAGGCCCGGAACACAGGGCTCCGGCAACGGGGTCGTGAGCATGCCGCGGGGGCCGCATGTTGCGCATCCACTTCGAGGACCGGGATGTCGCGCGGGTGCAGATCGCCGCGGAACCCGATCCGCTCTGGGAAACGGTGCTGGCGATGCACCAGCTGGTGCCGGCCGGTCCCGGAGTGCCGGTGTACGCGGCCTGGCGGGCCCGGGCCCGGCGCGAGCTGCACGCGCGCGGGCTGGCCCGGGCCGCCCGGCTGATCAGCGTTCTCGCCCCGGCCGGCGCCCGCTACTTCCCGGACTTCCTCACCCCCGACGCGGCCCGCGACGGGCTCGCCGCGGGCCTGGCGGCGCTCCGCGACACCCCCGCCGAACGACTGGTCGCGGAGGCCGCCCGGGCCGCGCTGCCGGCCCGGCTGCCGCGCTGGGCCGGTGCGCTGGCCGCCGGCAGCCGGCAGCCGCTCGACGAACTGGCCACCGCCTTCGAGGAGGTGCACCGTGCGGTGGTCGCGCCCGACTGGACCGAGGTGGCCGCCACGGTCGGCTGCGACCGCGGCGCCCGGACCCGCGCGTTCTGCCGCGGCGGGGTCGACGGCATGCTCGACTCGCTGCGCCCGTCGGCGTGTTGGGACCCGCCGGTGCTGTCCGTGGACTATCCCTGCGAGCGCGAGCTGCATCTGCGCGGCCGCGGGCTGCGGCTGATCCCGTCCCACTTCTGCTGGCGCCGGCCCATCGCGCTCGCCGACCCCGGCCTGCCGCCGGTCCTCGTCCACCCGGTGGAACACGCGACCGGCTGGGCGCCGGCCGCCACCCGCGGCTGCCGACCGGAGGCCCTGTCCGCCCTGCTCGGCCGCACCCGGGCCCGGGTCCTCGCCGCCCTCGACGCGCCCGCCACCACCGGTGAACTGGCCCGCCGCCTACGGGTCTCCGCGCCGTCGGCCAGCGAGCACGTCAGCGCGCTGCGCGAGGCCGGCCTGGCCCGCAGCCGGCGCGACGGTGGTTGCGTCGTCCATGCCCTCACCCCGCTCGGCACCGCGCTGCTGCACGGCGAGCTCGCGCCGGCCCGGCTGCCGCGGTGAGGGCGTGGACGACGCCGGGGCACGTCCTACGGGCAGACCTGGATCTTGCGGCCCTGCCCGGCCCGGAACCGGCCGAGCGCCTCGGCGTAGTGGTCCAGGGGGAGGCGGTCGCTGATGAAGACCTCCGGGTCGAGGACGCCCGCCGCGAAGAGTTCCGCGGCGCGTTCGTAGCTGTGCAGGACGGCCATCGAGCCGGTGATGGTGATCTCCTGGTTGTAGATCCGGTACGGCTCGATGACGGCGCGGGCGGCGTAGTCGGCCACGCCGAACTGGAGGAACGTGCCGCCCTTGCCGACCCGGCCGAGCGCGTCCTGGATGGCGCGTTCGTTGCCGGTGGCGTCGATGACCACGTCCCAGCCGCGCGGCCGGTCCAGCTCGTCGGCGGAGCCGGCGGCGTTGCTGCAGCCCAGCGTGCGGGCGGTGGCCAGCCGTTCGGGGTTGATGTCGATGACGTCCACGCCGGCCGCACCGGTCCGCTTGGCCAGCTCCAGCATCATCAGGCCCATCGTGCCCGAGCCGTAGATCAGCACCTGGCTGCCGAGCTGCGTCGAGCGCAGGATGTCGTAGCCGCGGACCGCGCAGGACAGCGGCTCGATCAGGGCCGCGTCCTCGGTACGGACGTGATCGGGCAGCTTGACGCAGTTCGCGACCGGTGCCACGGCGAACTCGGCGGCGCCGCCGGCCGTGGTCACCCCGATCGCGGCCCAGCGCTCGCAGAGGTTGTTGCGGCCGATCCGGCAGTAGTGGCACTCGTGGCAGTACAGGGAGGGGTCGACGGCGACCCGGTCGCCCTCGTCGAGCTCGGTGACCGCGCTGCCGGTCGCGACGACCGTTCCGGCGAACTCGTGGCCCGGGACGACCGGCAGGGTGGGCGCGAACTCGCCCTGGAGGATGTGCAGATCGGTTCCGCACAGCCCGCAGGCGGCGACCTGGACCACGACCTCGCGGGGCCCGGGGGTGGGGTCGTCGACGGTGGTGACCTCGACCTTGCCGGGGGCGCTGATCAGTGCGGCCTTCATTTCACGGTTCCCTTCGTTGCACGGCCGCGAGTCATTTCACGGCTCCGAGCGACAGGCCCCGGACGAGTTTGTCCTGGGCGGCGAACCCGGCGACGAGCACCGGGAGCGAGATGACGGTGGCGGCGGCGCACACCTTGGCCAGGAACAGGCCCTGGCTGGTCACGAGTCCGGTCAGGAACACCGGCGCGGTGCCGGCCACGATCCCGGTCAGGACCCGCGCGAACAGCAGCTCGTTCCAGCTGAAGATGAACGAGATCAGCGCCGTCGCGGCGATGCCGGGCAGGGCGACCGGGGCCACGATGCGGGTCAGGGTGGTGGTCAGCCCGGCACCGTCGATCGAGGCCGCCTCCAGCATCTCCACCGGCACCTCGGCGAGGAACGAGCGCATCATCCACACCGCGATCGGCAGGTTCATCGACGTGTAGAGGATGACCAGCAGCCAGACGCTGTCGAGCAGCCCGGTGTTCTGGGCGACGAGGTACACCGGCAGCAGCCCGGCCACCAGCGGCAGCATCTTCGTGGAGAGGAAGAAGAACAGGACGTCGCTCCACTTCCGTACCGGCTTGATGGCCAGGGCGTACGCGGCCGGGAAGGCGAGTGCCAGCACGAGCAGGGTGGAAACCACCGATGCGGTCAGGGAGTTGAGCAGCGGCGGCCAGGGGCTGACGCCGCTGTCCGCGCCGAAGAACTCCCGGTAGCCGTGCAGGCTCAGCCCCGCGCCGACGCTCGGCGGGTTGGTCGCCGCGTCCGCCTCGCTGTGGAAGGACGTCAGCACCATCCAGGCGACCGGCAGGAAGAAGGCGATGCCGCACAGCCAGGCCGCCAGGCCCAGCAGGCTCCCGGTTCGCCGTGGGCGCCGGGTCAGGGGTGCGCGGTTCATCGGGTGACCTCCTCGCGCAGCAGGGACGAGACGGTACGCAGCGCGAAGGTCGCCACGAGCAGGGAGCACACGACCACGACGACGCCCTGCGCGGACGCCCGTCCGTAGTCGTGGGCCTGGTAGAAGGTCTGGTAGATGGTGTACGGGAGGTTGGCGGTGCCCAGGCCCCCGGACGTGATGGTGAACACCGCGTCGAAGTTCTGGACGACGTAGACGGTGCCCAGCAGCGCGGCCAGTTCGAGGTAGCGGCGCAGATGCGGCAGGGTGAGGTAGCGGAAGATGTCGAAGGCGGTGGCCCCGTCCATCCGGGCCGCCTCGACCGCGTCGGTCGCCCGGCTCTGCAGCCCGGCCAGCAGGATCAGCATCATGAACGGTGTCCACTGCCAGATCAGCGACACCTCGACCGCGGCCAGCGGCACGTCGGTCATCCAGTCCGGCTGCGGTGCGTCGCTGCTGCCGAACAGGCCCCATATCCAGGTCAGCGAGCCGTTGATCAGCCCGTACGAGGCGTTGTAGAGGGCGTGCTTCCACAGCAGCGCGGAGGCCACCGGAACGACCAGGAACGGGGTGATGAGCAGGGTCCGGACGATGCCGCGGCCGCGGAAGCTGCGGTCCAGCAGCAGCGCCAGGCCCAGCCCGAGCACCAGGCTGACCAGCACCACGGTCACGGTCAGCAGCACCGTCGTGCCCACCGAGGACCGCAGTGCCGGATCGGTGAAGACCGCCCGGTAGTTGGCGAAGGCGGCGAAGCCGCGGTGGTCGGGGGCCAGCGCGTTCCAGCGGGTGAAGGAGATCACCACCGTCGCCACGAACGGGAGCTGGGTGACGGCGATCAGGAAGACCAGGGCGGGGAGGAGCGGGGCGCGCCGGGCCCAGTCCTTGGCCCGCCCGGTGCGGCGGGCGCGGGCGACCGGTCCGCCGGCCGGCGGTGCTCCCGGACCCGCGGCCTCCCGGGCCGGCTCAGTGGTCTGCGTAGGCATCGGACACCTCCTGCGCCAGTCGCTGGCTCGCGGTAAGGGCCTCGGGCACGCTCTGCTTGCCGGCGATGGCCGCGCTGATCTCGTGCGAGACCTTGGTGCCGAGGTCGGAGAATTCGGGGATGCCGACGAACTGGATCCCGGGGGCGGGGCGTTGCTGGACGCCGGGGTCGCCGGGCCGGGCCGAGCCGATGGCGGCTTGCGTGGCCGCGGCGAAGGCGCCGGCGGACCGGGTGTAGTCGGGGTTGCGGTAGAGCGAGGCCCGTTTGCCGCCGGGCACCCTCGACCAGCCCAGTTCGCGGCCCACCAGCCGTTCGTACGGGGCGCCCGAGGCCCAGCGGATGAACTTCCAGGCCGCGTCCTTATGCGTGCTGGCCTTCTGCACGCCCCAGGCCCAGGTGTAGAGCCAGCCGGAGGTGCGGGTGCGTTCGACCGGGGCGGGGGCGTAGCCGATCCGGCCGGCGACCTTGGAGCCGGTGGTTTCCAGGGAGCCGGCGCCGGCGGTGGCGTCGTACCACATGGCGACCTTGCCCTGCTGCATGTCGTTGAGGCACTCGGTGTAGCCGGCCTGCGGGGCGCCCGCCTCGCCGTGCTTGCGGACCAGGTCGACGTAGAACCGGGTGGCCCGGGTGAATTCCGGGCTGTCGACCCGTGCCTTCCAGTCCTTGGTGAACCACGTGCCGCCGAAGGTGTTGACGACGGTCGTCAGCGGGGCGGCCAGCTGGCCCCAGCCGGGCTGGCCGCGCAGGCAGATGCCCTTCATGCCCTTGCGGAATCCGTCCAGCTTGGCGGCCAGTGCGGCCACTTGGTGCCAGGTGGGGCGGGCGGGCATGGTCAGGCCGGCGGCCCGGAGCAGGTCCTTGCGGTACATCAGGAAGGACGATTCGCCGTAGAACGGCTCCGCGTAGATCTTGCCGTCGGCGGCGGTGAGGGAGCTGCGCAGCGGCGGGAGGATGTCGTTCTGGCCGAACGTCCGGTCCTTCGCGGCACGGGTGCCGAGCTCCGCGAGCCAGCCGTTGCGGGCGTAGATGGGGGTCTCGTAGTTGCTGACGCTGGCCACGTCGTACTGGCCGGCCTGGCTGGAGAAGTCCTGGCTCATCTTGTCGCGCAGGTCGTCCTCCGGCAGCACGGTGAAGTTGACCTTGATGCCGGTCTCCTTGGTGAAGTGCTCGGCGGTGAGCCGCTGCAGATCCACCATCTGCGGGTTGTTGACCATCAGGACGTTCAGGGTGTTGCGGCCGTCGTTGCCGGCGTCACCGGCGCCGCGGTAGCAGCCGGTGGTGGACAGCGACAGGGCCAGGGCCAGGGCGGTGAGCCCCGCCGCGCGGGGGCCGCGGCCTGGCCCGGGGGATCGTGCTCGCACGGCTCATACCTCTCTTTTTCACTGCATGTCGGCATGTTGGGGATACAAGGTCGTGCCGAGGCACGGTGGGGGAACCGCACGAGGGCCCGCGGTGCGGTGCGGCCTCGGCGGCGGCTGGTGGTGGCGTGTGGACCGGTGCGGTCCGGGCCGTGGGTCAGACCCGGAGCACCTGCGGCCCCAGGAGGGAGTAGCGGTGGGCCTCCGGCGCGGACAGTCCCGCGTCGGTGACGATCGTGTCGAAGTCGCCGACCTCGGCGAACCGGCAGAAGCTGCTGGCGCCGAATTTGCTGTGCACCCCGACCAGCACCCGCCGCCGCGAGGAGCGGACGGCCTGCTCCTTCACCTCCGCGACCGCCGGGTCGGGGGTGGTCAGTCCATGCTCCCGGGAGACGCCGTTCGCGCCGAGGAACGCCAGGTCGATCACGAACCGGGAGAGCATGTCGCGGGCCCAGGACCCCACCGTCGCCTGCGTCCCGGAGCGCACCCGGCCGCCGGCGAGCAGCACGGTGGCGGACTCCGCGACGGAGACCAGGGACGCGGTCCGCAGCGAGGCGGTGATCACGGTCAGCGGGCGGTCGGTGGGCAGCAGCATGGCGACCAGCTCCGGGGTGTAGCCCTCGTCGACGAACACCGTCTCGGCGGAGCCGACCAGCTCCGCGGCCGCCGCGGCGATCCGCCGCTTCTCGGCCACCTGCTGGGTCTCCCGCCGGGCGAGTGTGGTCTCGAAACCGGCGCTCTCGACCGGGTACGCGGCTCCGTGCGTCCGCCGGACCAGCCCGCGGCGCTCCAGCTCGCTCAGGTCGCGGCGGACGGTCTCGCGGGCCACGCCGAACTCGGCCGCGGCATCGGCGACCTCGACCCGGCCGGACTGCCTGGCCAGCGCGAGGATGCGGTGCTGGCGTTCCTCGGCCCTCATGGCTCACTCCTGCCCGGTGTCCGGCGGTTTCCGGTGGCTTCCGTTCGGTCACGGGCCTGCCCGTTTCCGCCCGCATCAGGTTTATAGCAACCGGGGCCGACCGGAGTCCTGCCCGTAGTGACAGAAAAACTGCCCGTTTTTGCCCGCTCCGGACCGCTCCCGCACCGGCCGGGACCCGGGGCGGCTGCCCGTACCCCTCCTGTGGCGTGCCCGTGGCCCACCGGGACCGCCCGATCGGATCCGGCCGCCCGCAGCGGTGGTGCCGGCGGCGGCGCCGCATAGTCTGGACGGCATGAGCTCGGAGATGCGGTCGTTGGCGGTCACCTCGGTCGTGGAGGCGGAGGAGTGCGCGGTGCTGCGCGTCAGCGGGGAACTCGACCTCCGCACCGAGCAGGCGTTCCTCGCCGAAGCACGGTCGGTGGTCTCGGCCGGCCACCGCTTCCTCGTGCTGGACCTGACCGCCCTGCGCTTCTGCGACTCCCGGGGGCTCAGCTGCCTGCTGGCCCTGGAATGGCTGTGCCGCCGCCTGGAGGGCCGGCTGCTGCTGGCCTCCCTCGGCGTACGGATGCTCCGGCTGCTGGTCGGCACCCAGTCCCTCGGCGTCTTCTCCTGCTACCCGACGGTCGGCCATGCGCTGGCCGCCGTCCCCGACGGCGCCCGCCCGGCCTGGCCGCCCGGCGTCGAGGACCCGTCCGTGTGAAGCGGCGGTTCACCCGGGTGACGGCCCCGGGCAGCGCATCCCCAGCCATGCCCCGTTGAACCGGGCGAAGGTGATCTTCCGGTACGGCCCGGACTCGTAGAGCAGCCCGAACGTGCCGTCCGGCAGCCGGGTCAGCGTCGAGTACCCGGCCGGCCCCGGCACCACCGTCCGGGACACCGGCCAGCTCTCCCCGTCGTCGCACGAGCCCCGCACGGTGAGGTTCTCCCGGGCCCGGGCGCTGGCCGTATTGCTGAACAGCAGCCAGTGCGCCCGCGGCCGGCCGGCCCGGGCCGCCGGGTCGTACCGCAGGATCGAGGCGTTGTTGGCCGGGTCGGGCAAGGCGTCGTCGGCCGTCGGGGCGCTGTAGGACAGCCCGCCGTCCCGCGAGTGCGCGACCAGCCGCCGGGGCGTGCTCGTGGTGCGGCTGTTGAGCAGCACCCGCCCGTCGGCCAGCTCGACGGTCTTGTTCTCGTCCATCCGCGGCCCCACCGGCCTGCCCAGCCGCCAGGTCGCCCCGTGGTCGTCGCTGTACGCGCTCGCCGCCCACATGCTGCCGTCCGCCTTGCGGAACGCGTACTGCTGCAGCAGCCGCCCGCCGGACAGCTGGCTGCCGGAACCGGACGAGGCGAAGATGCCGCGCCAGGACGGGTCCTTGAGGGCGCGGGTGATCCGGCGGTGCCGCCAGCTGCGGCCGCCGTCGTCGGAAGAGCTGTAATCGGTGTGCAGCACGCCGGTGCTGTCGTGCGCGTTGCCGGGGCCCGCGGTGCCGAAGCCGACCCCCTTGGGCGCGTACGCGTGGAAGAGGAAGATCCGCCCGGTCGTCCGGTCCACCAGCAGGCTCGGGTCCCCGGCACCGACCCCGCCGTCGTAGTCCACCGCCGCCCGCGGCGCGCTCCAGGTGCGCCCCTTGTCGACGCTGCGCCGCACCATCACGTCCACGTCGCCCGGCAGATCGGCCGCGCTGTGGTTCCGCCGGTCGTACGCCGCGATCAGCGTGCCGTCCGGCAGCGTGGCCAGCGCGGGGATGCGGTACGTGTGCGCGCCCTGCCCGGACACCGCCAGATCCGTGGTCTCGAACAGCGCACCCCGGCCGGATTCCGGGACGGGTACGGCGGCGGGCGCCCCCGGCGCGGTCGGCAGGGCGGCGCCGACGCCGGCGGCGAGCAGCACGGCCAGGGTGCGCAGGCGGGCGGCTGCGGGCACCGGTACCTCCAGGCGGACACGACGGGGCCGCTCCAGCGTGCGCGAGGGCGGCCCGGCGGGCGCGCCGGCCGGCCCCGTCGGGGTGACCGGACCGCGCGCCCGGAGCAGCCGGCCACCTTGCGCAACCCCGCCCCGCCCAGAACCCTGGGACCGGAAACCCGCAGTTCCGGAACCCGGGACACCGCGTCCGCCCCCCGCCCCATGGACGCGCGACGGCACGCCCGTCATCCTCTGCACCACCGGTGCCCGACCGGCACCGGCTCCCGCACCACGACACGGGAAGGCGGACCGGATGGCTTCCACCGCGACACCGGCGACGGCCCCGGAGCCCCTCCCCGGCACCCGTCCCTCCCCGTCCCCGGAGCTGCGTATGGTCCCCACCTGGCAACTGCGCGCCGCGTTCGCCCGCCGGCTGTCCGGCATGTACGGCACCGAAGTCCCCGCGTACACCACGCTGCTGGAGGTGACCGCACAGATCAACGACGAGGTCGCGGCCCGGGACCCACAGGCCGCCCGGCTCGGCGGCCTCGGCCGGGTCGGCGTGGAACGGCACGGCGCCGTCCGCGTCGGCACACCGGAGGAACTCCGGCAGGCCGCCCAGGTGTTCGCGGCGTTCGGCATGCACCCGGTGGGCTTCTACGACCTGCGGGACGGCGGCGAGGGCGCGGTGCCCGTCGTCTCCACCGCCTTCCGGCCGACCGCCCCCGAGGAACTGGAACGCAACCCCTTCCGCGTCTTCACCTCCCTCCTGACCACCTCCGACCGCCGCTTCTTCGGCCCGGACCTCGCCGCCCGGCTCGACGCCTTCCTCGCCCGCCGTCAGCTCTTCCCGCCCGAACTCCTCGCCCTGGCCGCCCGCGCCGAGGCGGAGGGCGGGCTCCCCGACCCCCAGGCCGAACGCTTCCTCACCCTCGCGGCCGCCGCGTTCGCCATGTCACGGGAGCCGGTCGACCGCGCCTGGTACACCGAACTGGAACGGGTCTCGGCCGTCGCCGCCGACATCGGCGGGGTGACGACCACCCACCTCAACCACCTCACCCCGCGCGTCCTCGACATCGACGCCCTCCACCGCCGCATGGGCGAACGCGGCATCACCATGATCGACCGGATCCAGGGACCGCCGCGCTGGGAGGGCCCCGACGTCCTGCTGCGCCAGACCTCCTTCCGCGCCCTGGCCGAGACCCGGACCTTCCGCGAGCCCGACGGCCGGCTCACCCGCGGCGCACTGCGCGTCCGGTTCGGCGAGGTCGAGGCGCGCGGGATCGCCCTCACCCGCGCCGGCCGGGCCCGCTACGACCACCTCATGGCCGAGACCGACCGCCGGACGGTACTGCGCCCGGGCGCCGACCGGCAGCAGACCGCCCGCTGCCTCTGGCTCCAGGGCTTCCCCGGCTCCGAACACCAACTCGCCCTCTCCCACCTGGCGTTCTTCACCTACCGCCCGGAGCCCGCGCGCCCCCGGGACGGCCGGCGCCCGCCCGCCGACCTGGCCGGCCTGCTCACCCACGGCTGGCTCACCGCGCACCCGATCGTCTACGAGGACTTCCTGCCGCGCTCCGCCGCCGGCATCTTCCGCTCCAACCTGACAGGGGCGGGCCGCCACGACGCGGACCGGGCCGGCGCGCCCTTCGACGCCGACCGGCTGTCCGAGGCGATCGGCCGCCCGGTGGCCGACCCGTTCGCGCTCTACGCCGGGCAGCAGGACCGTTCGCTGCGGCAGGCGCTGTTCACCCTCCGGGCGGGTGCCGCGCTACGCGCCCTGGACCACGGGGAACTGATCGACCCGGAACCCGTCCCCGCCCCCTGAACGCCCCCTTCTCCCCCCCAGGAGCGCGCCATGCCCGCCGCCAGCCCCGCCGGCCCCCGGCTCCCCGACACCGCCGCGCTGCGCGCCCGCGCGGCCACCGCCCTCCGCCACTGCGGCGCCGACCTCGACGCCGTCACCGCCGCCTCCGGCACGACCCTCCCCGCCCGTACGCCCCTCACCGGCGGCCTCCTCGCCGACCTCGCCGCCACCACGCCGGAGCAGATCGACGCGGCCGTGGCCGAGGCGCACCGGACGTTCCAGGAGTGGCGTACGGTGCCCGCGCCGCGGCGCGGGGCGCTGGTCAAACGGCTGGGCGCGCTGCTGACCGCCCATCAGGAGGACCTCGCCGACCTGGTCACCATCGAGGCCGGCAAGATCCGCTCCGAGGCGCTCGGCGAGGTCCAGGAGATGATCGACATCTGCGACTTCGCGGTCGGCCTGTCCCGGCAGCTCTACGGCCGCACCATCGCCGGCGAACGCCCCGGCCACCGGCTCTCCGAGAGCTGGCACCCGCTCGGCGTGGTCGGCGTGCTCTCCGCCTTCAACTTCCCGGTCGCCGTGTGGTCCTGGAACACCGCGATCGCCCTGGTCTGCGGCGACCCGGTGGTCTGGAAGCCGTCCGAGCTCACCCCGCTCACCGCGCTGGCCTGCGACGCGCTGCTCGCCCGGGCCGCCGCCGACACGGGCGCGCCCGCCGGGGTGCACCACCTGCTGCTCGGCGCCCGGGACTGCGGGGAGCACCTGGTCGACGACCCGCGGGTGGCCCTGGTCAGCGCGACCGGCTCGGTCCGGATGGGACGCGAGGTCGCGCCCCGGGTGGCCGCCCGGTTCGGCCGCTGCCTGCTCGAACTCGGCGGCAACAACGCCGCCGTGGTCACCCCGTCGGCCGACCTGGACCTGACCGTCCGCGCCGTGGTCTTCTCCGCCGCCGGCACCGCGGGCCAGCGCTGTACGACGCTGCGCCGGCTGATCGTCCACGAGGACGTCGCCGACCGCTTCCTGCCGCGCATCGTCCACGCGTACCAACAGCTGCCGCTGGGCGACCCGTTCGACCCGGCCACGCTGGTCGGCCCGCTGATCGGCCCCGCCGCCCGCACGGCGATGTCCGAGGCGCTGGCCGCCGCACAGCGGGCCGGCGGCAAGCTGCTGACCGGTGGCGAGCGGTGCCTGGCGGACGAGGCCCCCGAGGCCGCCTACATGAGCCCGGCGATCGTGCGGATGCCCGAGCAGAACGGGATCGTCCGCACCGAGACCTTCGCGCCGATCCTCTACGTCCTGACCTACCGCACCTTCGACGAGGCGCTCGCGCTGCACAACGACGTGCCGCAGGGGCTGTCCTCCAGCATCTTCACCCGCGACCAGCGCGAGGCCGAACGCTTCCTCGCCGCCGACGGGTCCGACTGCGGGATCGCCAACGTCAACATCGGTACGTCGGGGGCGGAGATCGGCGGCGCCTTCGGCGGGGAGAAGGAGACCGGCGGCGGCCGCGAGTCCGGCTCCGACGCGTGGCGCGCCTATATGCGCCGGGCCACCAACACCGTCAACTACTCGGCGGACCTCCCGCTCGCCCAGGGCGTCAGCTTCGTCTGACCACCGCCCCGCCGGCCGCCGGCTACCAGGTCCGGCCGAGGTCCCGGACCAGGGTGGGGGAGGGGCGCGGGATCTCGCCGAAGTCCTCGTCGTCGCTGTCCACGACCAGCTGGTTGATCACGTGCTCCAGGGCGGCCGGCAGGGTCGGGGCGAGCCCGCTGTGCCACTGGACCAGGAGGTTGTGCCGGGCGGCGTCCGGGAGCAGCTGCTTCTCGTCGAACGCGGCCATCGAAGGACGCTCCTCGTCGGGCCCGTGCGCGGCCTGCTCGCGCCAGTACGCGGCGTCGCGGTATTCGCCGTTGCGGCGGTGCGAGAGGTACAGGCAGTAGGCGGCGGTCCGGCTGCCGGCGCCGGCGCCGAAGTGCCACCAGAAGTGCGCCGCGTCGGTGCGGCCCGTGATGTGCAGCAGACAGGCGAAGACCAGCGCACCCTCGGGGTCGATGCGGTGGTCGTCGACCAGCCGCTCCAGGCTGGCCGCGGCCGCCGCGGCGTTCACCACCAGCGCACAGGCCAGCTGGAGTTCATGGGTGGCCTCGTCCCGGGCGCTCGGATAGCCGCTCGGCGCCGCCCGGTCGGCCCGGCCCGGCAGCCCGGCCGGCCCGGTCCCGTCCGCCGCGAGGGCGCCCGCCGGTACGGGGACGCCGATCCGGCGGGGGCCGCCGGGCGGCGTCGGCCCGCCGGGACCGTACAGGCCCGCCGGCCCGTCGGTCCCGGCGACCGCGGCGGCGGCGCTGAGCAGCGTCTCGACGGTCTCCCGCCGCCCGGCGGAATGGGTGTGCGACATGGTCAGTTCCCCCTGGGATTTCCCTGATCGATACCGAGCGCCGCGGCGAGCTTGCGCTTGCCGCGGCTCGCGTAGGAGCGGACGGTGACTTCGTCGACGCCGAGCAGGGCGCCGATCTGGGCGTCGCTGTAGCCGATGACGTGCCGGAGCACGATCACGTCGCACTGCCGCTCCGGCAGTCTGGCGATCGCCGCGTACAGCCCCAACTGGCTTTCCAGCATGGCGAATTGCTGCTGGCACTCGCGCAGCAGGGCATGGGTGACGACGGCGAAGGCGGCGGTCTCGGTGAGGGCGGTGGGCTGCTGGTGGTCGTAGAGCCACTCCACCACCCGCTCCTTGAGGACCGACCAGGCGTACGCCTCCACCGACGCCTGCCGCAGCGCGTGCGGCCACAGCCGGCCGAGCTGCTCGTAGGCGGACAGGGCGACCTCGCGGGCCGCGGGCTCGCTGCCCGTGTGCAGATAGGCGTAGGTCAGCCACTTGCGGGCATGGGTCGCGAGGAACGCCTCGAAGGTTATGGACAGCTGGCGGTCGGACCGGGCCGGTGTGACGGGCGGCAGGGGGCACCGGGGGAGCGCGGCTAACTCCGTGATGAGGGTGTGCGCCGGGGCGCACGCCGGTAGAAGTCGGTCCCGGTCTGCGCTCACGAGCAGTCCTCGTTCCGTTTGCCGTGCACCGCTGACCGGGTGGCGGTGTCCCGAGGACAGCGGGAGGACGGTTTGCCCTCACCCTCCAATGAACAGGAAACAGGCCCCGTTTGTGGCACGAGGGGCGCAAAAATCTTCCGCTGCGTATTCATATGACTACCCATGACGATGGCATGTGACGAATCGTGACACCGAGATGGCGGGCTGTCACTGCCTGCGCGGGTGTGCGCCCCGCATGATCCGGCCGTCACCGGGCAGAGCTCCCACAGCCCAGCGCACAACGGCCGAAAGCCCGCGCTGGGGGCGCACGCTCTCTTCGCGTGCGCCCCCGGCCGCCCGGCCTGCGGCGCTGTGCCCAAGTGGGAGCCGTACCTGGGGAGGCAGCGGACGATGAACGCACACGAGCCGGTGGTGGACCTACAGCTGGACCGGGCCCACTCGTCCCGGATCTACGACTACTTCCTGGGCGGCAAGACCAACTTCCTGGCCGACCGGATGGCCGCCGGCAGCGTGCTCGGAGTGTTCCCCGCCGCACTCGTCGCGGCCCGCATCAACCGCGAGTTCATGCACCGCGCCACCCGCTTCCTCGCCGAGTCCGGCCTGCGCCAGTTCCTCGACATCGGCACCGGCATCCCCACCCCGCCCAACCTGCACGACATCGCCCAGGGCAGCGCCCCCGACGCCCGGATCGTCTACACCGACAACGACCCGATCGTCCTCGCGCACGCCGCGGCCCTGCTGCTCAGCACCCCCGAGGGCCGCACCGCCTACGTCCAGGCCGACGTCACCGACCCCGGGGGCATCCTCGGCGCGCCGCAACTCCTCGACACCCTCGATCTGTCCCGGCCGGTCGCCCTCAGCCTCAACGCCCTGATGCACTTCGTCCCCGACGACGGCCGGGACCGCGCCCACACCATCGTCGAAACCCTCAAGGCGGCCCTCCCCAGCGGCTCCACGCTCGCCATGAGCCACGCCACCGCGGACTTCGCCCCCGAGACGATGCAGAAGATCATCAAGATCTACGGTGACGCCGGGACCCGCCTGCAGTTCCGCTCCCGCCCCGAGTTCCTCCGCTTCTTCGACGGCTGGGACCTGCTGGAGCCGGGCATCGCCCTCTCCCACCAGTGGCGACCGGACGACCCCGCCGACGCCACCCACGTCACCGACGCCGAGGCCGCCTGCTACGCGGCCGTCGCCCGCAAGCCCTGACGCGCGGAGTGCCGGGGGCCGGGAGCGGGCCGGAAGCGGGCCGAACGGGGCCGCCCCGCCCGCTCATTCCTTGCGGTACCCGTACGCCTCCCCGGCCGCCGCCGCGACCGCGTCCAGATCCGCCCCGGCGGAGGCGGTGACCACCGCGGCCACCGCACCCTCCACGAAGGGGGCGTCCACCAGCCGTGCGCCCTCGGGGAGCTCGTCCCCCTCGGCGAGCAGCGCCTTGACGGTCAGCACCGCACTGCCCAGATCGACCAGCAGCGCCACCCCCGCACCGCGGTCCACCCGCCGGGCCGCCTCGGTGATCAGCTCCGCGCTGGTGCCCAGCCCGCCGTCCGGGGTGCCGCCGGCCGCGGCCACCGGCGCCTTGGCGCCGCCCCCGGCCAGCCCGACGGCCAGCGCGGCCACGGACTCCGCGACCGGCCCGCTGTGCGACACCAGCACCACCCCGACCAGCGCCTCCGCCCCGCCGGCCGGGCCCTGGCCGCGCACTTCGCCCCCGCTGCTCACTTCGCCGCCTCGGCGAGTGCCGCGAACAGCAGCGCCGAGGACGTGGCCCCCGGGTCCTGATGCCCGATGCTGCGCTCGCCGAGGTAGCTCGCCCGCCCCTTCTTGGCCAGCATCGGCACCGTCGACCGCGCGCCCTCCTCGGCCGCCCCGGCCGCCGCCTCGAAGGACGTGGCCAGCCCCGCCACGGCGGGCACCAGCGCGTCCAGCATCGTCTTGTCACCCGGCGCCGACCCGCCGAGCTGCCCCACCGCGTCCACCCCGGCCCCCAGCCCGGCCCGCAGCTCCTCGGCGGACACCTGCGCCGCGTCGCCCAGCGTCTTCCCGGTGCGCCGCAGGAGCGTGCCGTACAGCGGTCCGGACGCCCCGCCCACGCTGGAGATCAGCTGCCGCCCGGCCGCGGTCAGCACCGCCCCGGGCGTGGCCGGCGGCTCGGCCTCCACCATCTTCACCACGGCCGCGAAACCACGCTGCATGTTCGTGCCGTGGTCGGCGTCACCGATGGCCGAATCCAGCTCGGTGAGCCGCTCCGCCTCCCGGTCGATGGCGGCGGCCGCCGCCGTCATCCAGCGTACGAAGAACGCGGCATCCAGGGCCGTTACGGACACGGACCACTCTCCTCAGATCGAGTTGCTCACGGTTCACCTGCGGCAACGGGTACCCAGCTACATACACGAGCACCGGGACGGGTAAACGGCCCGGCGCCGCCGGGGGATCCGCTACCGGCCCCACCGGAGCCCGGCCGTCTGCACCGGCGCGTCCCACAACCGCAGCAGCTCCCCGTCCACCTGACACAGCGTCACCGAACAGCCCGCCATGTCCAGCGACGTCACGTAGTTGCCGACGAGCGTACGGGCCACCGCCACCTTGCGCTCGTCGAGCACCCGGCGCACCTCCGCGGAGAATCCGTACAGCTCCAGCAGAGGTGTCGCGCCCATGCCGTTGACCAGCACCAGCACCGGCAGCCGCGGTTCGAGGTCCTCCAGGACCGCGTCCAGCGCGAAGTCCGCGATCTCCCGCGAGGTCATCATCGGCCGCCGCTCCCGCCCCGGCTCGCCGTGGATGCCCACCCCCAACTCCAGCTCTCCCGAGGGCAGATCGAACGTCGGGCTGCCCTTGGCCGGCGTCGTGCAGGCGCTCAGTGCCACCCCGAAGCTGCGCGAGGACCCGACGACCTGCCGGGCCACCGCCTCCACCCGCTCCAGCGGCATGCCCTCCTCGGCCGCCGCGCCGGCGATCTTCTCCACGAACAGCGTCGCGCCCGTGCCGCGCCGCCCGGCCGTGAACGTCGAGTCCGTCACCGCCACGTCGTCGTCCACCAGCACGCTGGCGACCTGGATCCCCTCGTCCTCCGCCAGCTCCGCCGCCATCTGGAAGTTGAGCACGTCCCCCGTGTAGTTCTTCACCACGAACAGCACCCCGCGCCCGCTGTCCACCGCGGCCGCCGCCCGCACCATCTGGTCCGGTACGGGGGAGGTGAACACCTCTCCGGGGCATGCCGCGTCCAGCATCCCGGGCCCGACGAAGCCCGCGTGCAGCGGCTCGTGCCCGCTGCCGCCCCCGGACACCAGCGCCACCTTCTCCGCCACCGGCGCGTCCCGCCGCACCACCACCCGGTTCTCGGCGTCCACCACCAGCTCCGGATGCGCGGCGGCCATCCCCCGCAGCGCATCCCCGACGACGGTCTCCGGCACGTTGATCAGCATCTTCACGGGTACCTCCTGGTGGGCGGGCCGGTCCGGCGGTTCAAGTATCGGCCCGCGGCGGCGCCGACGGCACCGGCACGCGCCGGGCGCCTGCGCGCGCGTGATCGGCCCGGAGGTGGTGTGCTGGAACGGGGGCCGTCCGCACGTTCCCGTCGCACGTCCCCGGAGGGCCGTATGAGGAGCTATCGCGCCGCCCAGGTCGCCGCCGCCCAAGCCCCGTTCGAGATCGTCGAACGCGAGGTGCCGGAACCCGGCCCCGGGCAGGTGAGGGTGGCCGTGGACGCCTGCGGGATCTGCCACAGCGATTCCGTCTTCGTGGACGCCCAGGTCCCGGGCGTACGGTTTCCGCTGGTCCCCGGGCACGAGATCGCCGGGCGCATCGAGGCGCTGGGCGCGGACGTGGACGTGGACGACGGCTGGCACGTGGGCGACCGGGTGGCCGTCGGCTGGTTCGGCGGCAGCTGCCACCACTGCCCGCCGTGCCGCCAGGGCGACTTCGTGGTGTGCCAGAACCTCAAGGTCCCGGGCTGGGCGTACGACGGCGGCTACGCGGACGTGGTGATCGCGCCGACCGACGCGCTGGCCCGCATCCCTGAGGCGCTCCCGGCGGCCGAGGCGGCGCCGATGGCCTGCGCGGGGGTGACCACGTTCAACGGGCTGCGGCGCAGCCCCGCCCGGCCGGGCGACCTGGTCGCCGTCCTCGGCATCGGTGGCCTGGGCCACCTCGGCGTGCAGTACGCGGCCGCGATGGGCTTCGAGACCGTGGCCATCGCCCGTGGCGCGGCCAAGGCCGACTTCGCCGAGCAGCTCGGCGCGCACCACTACGTCGACAGCACGGCGGCCACCCCCGTCGCGGACGCCCTGCAGTCCCTCGGCGGCGCCAAGGTCGTCCTGGCCACCGCGGCCAGCTCCGAGGCCATCGCCGCGACCGTGGACGGGCTGTCCCACCGCGGCGAGTTGGTGGTCATCGGGGTGTCCACCGACCCGCTGGGGATCAGCCCGGTGCAGTTGATCATGAGTGGCAAGGCCGTCCGCGGTCATCCGTCCGGCACCGCCCAGGACGTGCAGGACACCATGGCCTTCAGCGCGCTGCACGGCATCCGCCCGATGATCGAGACCGCGCCGCTGGACCGGACCGACGAGGCCTACCGGAAGATGCTCTCCGGAACGGCCCGCTTCCGGATGGTGCTCACCCCTCGCTGACGCGCACCCCACGTTCCGCCGCGGCACCCGTGGGGGGTTGCGAGGGTGAAGGTCAGATGGCCAAGCAGAGCAAGATCGCGAAGAACGAGCGGCGCAAGGTGATCGTCGAGCGGTACGCGGCCCGGCGCGCCGAGCTGAAGGAGATCATCCGGCGGCCCTCGTCGACCGGGGACGAACGCGCGGCCGCCCAGGCCGAGTTGCGCCGGCAGCCGCGCGATGCCAGCGCGACCCGGGTGCGGAACCGGGACAGCGTGGACGGCCGGCCGCGCGGGCACCTGCGGAAGTTCGGCCTGTCCCGGGTGCGGGTGCGGCAGCAGGCGCACGCCGGGTTCCTCCCCGGCGTCACCAAGTCCTCCTGGTAGACGGTGGAGGCGGCGCACCCGCGGACGAGGCAGCGGCCCGGGCAGGTGCCCGGGCCGCTGCCTCGTGGCGGAGTCCGGCCCCTGCCGACGGCTAGCTGTCAGACAAGGCTGCCCGCGCCGGCCGGAACGCGGCCGAGTTCCTCGGCGCGCAGCCGCGCGTAGCCGGGGAGGACGACCTCGTTCAGCAGCGCGGTGCGCTCGTCGAAGGGGAGGAAGGCGGCCTTGACCGCGTTGACCGTGAACTCCTCCAGTTCGGCCGCGCCGTAGCCGAAGGCGCGGGCCAGGTGCTGGAACTCCTGCGTCATCGTCGTACCGCTGACCAGCCGGTTGTCGGTGTTGAGGCACACCCGGAAGCCGAGCCGGCGGAGCAGGTCGATCGGGTGCTCGGGGTAGCTCGCGGCGGCGCCCGTCTGGAGGTTGGAGGTGGGGCACACCTCCAGGGCGATCCGCATGTCGCGGACGTACGAGGCGAGCCGGCCCAGCGTGACCCGGCCGTCCGGGCCGGTCGAGAGGTCGTCGGTGATCCGCACGCCGTGGCCGATGCGGTGGGCGCCGCAGCGCAGCACCGCCTCGTGGATGGAGTCCATGCCGACCGCCTCACCGGCGTGGATGGTCACCCGGGCGCCCTGGGCGCGCAGGTGGTCGAACGCCTCGGCGTGGTTGCTCGCCGGGTTGCCGATCTCGCCGCCGGCGATGTCGAAGCCGGCCACCCCGCGGTCGCGGTGCGCGACCGCGAGCCGGGCGATCTCCAGGGAGCGGTCCGCGTGGCGCATGGCGCAGAGCAGGGTGCCGACCCGGATGCGGTGGCCGGCGGCCGCGGCCCGGCGCTCGCCCTCCCGGAAGCCGGCGTTGACCGCGTCCACGACCTCGTCCAGGGACAGCCCGCCGGCCAGGTGCTGCTCGGGCGCGTAGCGCACCTCGGCGTAGACCACGCCGTCGGCCGCGAGGTCCTCGGCGCACTCGGCGGCGATCCGGAAGAGCGCCTCCGGGGTCTGCATGACCGCGCAGGTGTGCGCGAAGGTCTCCAGGTAGCGCTCCAGCGAACCCGAATCGGCGGCGTCGCGGAACCAGCGGCCCAGCGCGGCGGGGTCGGTGGTGGGCAGGTCCCGGTACCCGATGTGCCCGGCCAGCTCGATGACGGTCGCGGGGCGCAGGCCGCCGTCGAGGTGGTCGTGCAGCAGCACCTTGGGAGCGCGCCGGATCTGCCGCTCATCGAGGACGTGGGGAGCCACCAGCGGCAGCTTGTCAGACAAGGTCATGGGGCGGGAGTATGACACGACTTCCCTGGGAGGGCGAACGCGTCCCGGGAACGGGTGCCGGCCGGACCAGCGGCGGGCCGTCCAGGCCGAGGGCCCGCCGGCCGTCCCGCCGGCCGGCTACCGGGCCTGCCAGACCGGCAGGGCGGGCGCGCCCGGCGGCAGCATGTGCTTGGCCGCCAGCAGCGGCGTACGGTCCAGCCGGACGACCTGGGTGATCAGCACCGCGGGGGTGTCCGCCGGGCGGCCCAGCTGCGCCCCGCGCTGCCGGCCGAGGGTGGTGGCCACCACCGTGCTGCCGCCGGTCAGCGGCAGTCCCCGCCCGGCCGCGAGCAGCAGCCGGAGCATCGACGACGAGCCCGCCGCCGGCCCGTCGAACGCCTCCACCGCCGCCGGCAGCAGCTCGGCCAGCAGCTCGTCCTGCGCCGCCCACTCCTGCGTCAGGCACGAGGGCAGACCGGCCACCTCGATGCGGCTCTCCCAGAAGCGCACATGGCAGGTGCCCGGCAGCAGCAGGTGCTGGGTGGAGAAGTCGGTCGGCTCCTCATGTGTACGGGCCAGGGCGGTGGTGGCGACCTGGCGGCCCTCGCCCAGCAGCTCCTCGACCGGCTTGAGGTGCTCGAAGCCGCGGGGCGGCAGATGGTGGCTGACCGTGCGGCCCACCCCGCGCCGCACGGTGATCACGCCGTCCTCCTGGAGCAGGATCAGCGCCTCGCGCAGCGCCGGCCGGCTCACGCCCAGCTCGGTGGCGAGCCGGGGCTCGGTCGGCAGGGTGGAGCCCGGCGGATAGGTGCCGTCCCGGACCGCCTCGACGATGCGCTCGTAGAGCGCGACGACCGGTCGCCGCTGCGGTTGCCTGCCGGCCATGTCGGTCTCCTTCTCCCACGGCGTCCCAGCCTGTCCGACAAGTCTGCCCCACGCGCGGCCGGTCCTGGGCCGGTGGCCGGCCGACGGTACGGCAGGGCCGGCGCGGCAGAGGAGGGCTAACATGAACAAATGGGGCGTTCGCAGGGGACCGTGACGCAGCGCTTGATCAGCGACCACCTGGTGTCCGGCCGCATGGAACCGGGTGAGGAGATCGCCCTGCGGGTGGACCAGACGCTCACTCAGGACGCCACCGGCACGCTGGTCATGCAGGAGCTGGAGGCGCTGGCGCTGGAACGGGTCCGCACCGAGGTCAGCGTGCAGTACGTCGACCACAACATCCTCCAGGCCGACGAGCGCAATGCGGAGGACCACCTCTTCCTCCGCTCGGCCGCCCGCCGTTTCGGACTGTGGTTCTCCAAACCCGGCAACGGCGTCTCCCATCCGACACACATGCAGCACTTCGGAATTCCCGGGAAAACCCTGGCCGGTTCGGATTCCCACACCTGCGCCGCCGGATCCCTGGGAATGCTGGCGATCGGAACCGGCGGGCTGGAAGTGGCCCTCGCCATGGCCGGACGGCCGCTGCACCTCACCATGCCGCAGATCTGGGGAATCCGGCTGACCGGCGAACTCCCGCCGTGGGTGAGCGCCAAGGACGTCATCCTGGAGATGCTGCGCCGCCACGGCGTCCAGGGCGGTGTCCACCGCATCCTGGAATACCACGGCCCCGGACTGGCCTCCCTCACCGCCATGGACCGGCACGTCATCGCCAATATGGGCGCCGAACTCGGCGCCACCACCACCGTCTTCCCCGCCGACGACGCCGTACGGGCATTCCTCGAAGCCGTCGGGCGGGGTGCCGACTTCACCGAAATCGTCGCCGAACGGGACGCCGCCTACGACGTGGCGGAGGAGATCGACCTGGCGTCGCTGGAACCGCTGATCGCCCGGCCGACCTCGCCGGGAAATGTCGTCGGCGTACGGGAGGTCGCCGGGGCACCGGTCGGCCAGGTCGTCATCGGATCGTCGGCGAACCCCGGGTTCCGCGACTTCGCGGTGGCCGCCGCCATGGTGCGCGGGCGGCAGACCGCCCCCGGAGTGAGTTTCGACATCAATCCCACCTCCCGGGAAATCCTCCAGGACCTGACCCGGTGCGGGGCCACCTTCGACCTGATCGCGGCCGGCGCCAGAATCCACCAGTCGGGCTGCCTCGGCTGCATCGGCATGGGGCAGGCGCCGGCCGCGGGCCGCAATTCGCTGCGCACCTTCCCGCGGAACTTCCCCGGCCGCTCCGGCACCGACGACGACGCGGTCTGGCTGTGCTCGCCGGAGACCGCCACCGCCTCCGCGCTCACCGGCACCCTCACCGATCCCCGCGCATGGGCCGCCCGCTGCGCCGTGGACCCCCCGGCACCCGACGCCCCGGACCCGGTGTCGGTCAACGACGCCATGCTGGAACCGCCGTTGCCACCGGACGAGGCGCTGCGGGTGGAGCTGGAACGCGGCCCCAACATCTCCGCACTGCCCGAACTCGACCCGCTGCCGGACGAGTTGGAACTCCCCGTTCTCCTCAAGGCCGGTGACGACGTCTCGACCGACGAAATCTCCCCGGCGGGCGCCAGGGCACTGCCCTACCGGTCCAACATCCCGAAACTCGCGGAATTCACCCTGACCCGGCTCGACCCGGACTATCCGCGCCGCGCGAAAGCGGCCCAGGAGGACGGCGGCCACCTCATCGTCGCCGGGGAGAATTACGGCCAGGGCTCCTCGCGGGAACACGCCGCCATCACTCCGCGCTATCTCGGCCTACGCGCCGTCATCGCGAAGTCCTACGCCCGCATCCACTGGCAGAACCTCGCCAACTTCGGCGTACTGGCCCTGGAATTCGACGACCCCGACGACTACGGGCGCATCGAGCCCGGGGACCGGCTGCGGCTCACCGGCCTGCACGCGGCGCTCGCGGAGCACGGTCCGCCGGCCCTCCGCGTCCGCAACACCACCCGCGACGAGGGGTATCCGGTCCATCACCGGCTCTCGCCCGGCCGGCGCCGGGCGGTCCTGGCGGGCGGCGTCATCCCGGCCCTGGCGCGCTGAGACCGGGGCTCAGCGCGGGCCCGGCCCGGCGGCCACGCGCCGCTCGCGGCGGATGCGGCCCCGCACGACGACCAGGTCCAGCACGGCGAGAAGCACCAGCACCCCGCAGACCACGGCCAGCACCAGCAGCGCGGTCGGGCCGGGGGAGTCCTGCGGGCCGGCTGCCCCCGACCACACCGCGAAACACGCCGTTCCGGCGCCGAAGACCACCACCGCGGCGGCCGACAGGACCAGCCGGAGCCGCAGCGCACTGCGGGCCGTGACCGGCTCGGTGCCGCTGCGCCGGCGGCCTTCAGACCGGGGCCCGTCCGGACGGTACTCGGACACGGTCGCGTCCCCTTCCGATCGGCCGACCCCGTGCCGGGGAATCCCCGGCACGGGGGCCGCTGAGCCGAGCCGTTCGCCACCGGGGGCACCGCGGCGGCTCCCTCACCCACCGCCTGCGGACCCGGGGCGCGGCTCGCCCTCCCTCCCATTCTCCCACCCGGTGCTCCGGCACGGGTGGTGCGGCGGGGCGGCCCCCGGTCGTCTCGCGCGCGTCCGCCCCTGGCCGCACAGTGGAAACGATGAGCTGGACGAGCAGCGGGCGGGCAGCCCGCGGCAGGGCGAAAAGGCTGATCGGGAGGCGTGAGGCGCGATGACCAGCGGTGCCGGTTCCGGCCGGTACGCGCACCTGGACCCGGACACCGGGGCGGCCTTCGAGGAACTGGCCACACTGGCCGACGGTGACCGCAAGGAGAGGCTGCGCGAGGAGATCCTGCGGGCCTGGCTGCCGATGGCCCACCGGCTGGCCCGCCGCTACACCGGCCGCGGTGAGAGCGACGAGGACCTGCGGCAGGTGGCCGCGCTCGGCCTGCTCAAGGCGATCGACGCGTTCGACCCGCGGGCCGACACCCCGTTCGGCGCGTTCGCGGTGCCCACCATCGTCGGCGAGCTCAAGCGGCACTTCCGCGACGCGATGTGGGCGGTGCACGTCCCACGCAGCGTCAAGGACCTGCGGACCAAGGTCTTCCACGCCCGGGAGGAGCTGGCCGCGCACGCCGGTCAGCAGGAGATCACCGTACGCGACCTGGCCGCCCACACCGGCCTGACCCAGGAGGAGGTCCTGCTCGGCCTCGACGCCGAGAACACCTTCACCACGCTGTCCCTGGAACGGCCCCTGGGCGGCGACGGCTCCGACACGCTCGGCGAGTTCGTCGGGCAGGAGGACCCGGCCCTGGCCCTGGTCGACGACCGGGCGGCGGCCACCGCGGGCCTGCGCATGCTCCCGGAGCGTGAGCGGCGCATCCTCTACCTGCGCTACTTCATGGGCCTCACCCAGAAGGAAATAGGCGACCGGGTCGGCCTCTCCCAGATGCACATCTCCCGCCTCCTGCGCCGCTCCTGCGATTTCGTCCGCGAACAGACCTTCGCCGCACCGCGGACGTAGCGAATCCGGTGCGCGCGGCACCCCTCGGCCGGGTCGCCGCCCCGCTCCGGGCGGGGCACCCTGGAAGCGTAATCGCGTGCCATGAGCCGAGTTGTGAGGTGCCCGATGAGCACTCTCGAAGAACACATAGACATCAGCGTTCCGCTCGATACGGCATGGCAATGCCTGCATCGGGCGGAGGCGTATCCGCAGTTCCTGGACGGGGTGCGGGCCGCCCGTTCGGAGGGGGAGCGGACCCGTCTCGACGTCGAGGCGGGCGGCCGGACCCGGGAGTTCGAGATCACGATCACCGACCGGGGCGGGGAGAACGTGATGACGTGGCGCACCACGAGCGGACCCAGCCTCGGGGGCGCCTTCTCGCTGCTGTCCCTCGACGACGACCACACCCGCCTGCAGGCCCGCTTCGAGTACGAGCCGGGGACCATCACCGACACCTTCGGCGGGCCCAAGGGCTTCGCCCAGGCCGCCGCCATCGAGCGGGGCCTGCGCAGCGACCTGCAGCAGTTCAAGGAGCTGGTGGAGCACGGCGGGTGAGCCGCGCCGGTTCTTCCTGCCGCGGAGGGGGCGGTGTCCTGACGCGAGGGGCGGTTTCCTGACGGGAGACGGCGATGCCGGACGCAGTGGTGATCGGTGCCGGGCCCAACGGGCTGGTCGCGGCGAACCTGCTGGCCGACGCCGGGTGGACGGTCGAGGTGCTGGAGGAGCAGGAGGAGCCGGGCGGCGCGGTCCGCAGTGACCGCGGCGTGCACGCCGACTACGTCAGCGACCTGTGCAGCTCCTTCTACCCGCTGGCCGCCGCCTCGCCGGTCCTCGCACGCCTGGACCTGTACGAGCAGGGGCTGGTGTGGAGCCATGCGCCCCGGGTGCTGGCCCATCCGCTGACGGACGGCCGCTGCGCGGTGCTGGACCGCTGCCCCGAGGACACCGCGGCCGCACTGGAAGCCTTCGGCGCCGGCGACGGGGTCGCCTGGCAGGGGCTGTGCGGCATGTGGGACCGGATCGGCCCCGACCTGCTCCAGGCCCTGTTCACCCCGTTCCCCCCGGTCCGGGCGACGGCCCGGCTGGCCGCCCGGCTCCGCGCCGCGGGCGGACTGCGGCTGGCCCGGCAGCTGCTGCTGCCCGTACGGCGCCTGGGCGACGAGGAGTTCCAGGGCGAGGCCGGGCGGCTGCTGCTGGCGGGCAACGCACTGCACGCCGACCTCGCCCCGGAAGCGGCGGGCAGCGGCGGGTTCGGCTGGCTGATGTCGATGCTGGCGCAGGCCTACGGCTTCCCCGTGCCGGCCGGCGGGGCGCAGGAGCTGACCTGGGCGCTGGTCCGGCGGCTGCAGCGGCGCGGCGGGGTGCTGCGCTGCGGGGAGCGGGTGGTCGGGATCGTGGTGCGCGCCGGCCGCGCGGTGGCGGTGCGCACCGCGATCGGAGAGACCGTGCCGGCGCGCCGGGCGGTGCTGGCCGACGTGTCCGTCCCGGCGCTGTACGGCCGGCTGATCGACCCCCGTGAGCTGCCCGGTCGGGTGCTGGCGGACCTGCGGCGCTTCCAGTGGGACTTCGCCACGTTCAAGGTGGACTGGGCGCTGGGCGGTCCGGTGCCGTGGGCGGCCGAGGCCGCCGCCACCGCCGGTACCGTGCACCTCGCCGACGGGATGGACGAACTCACGCGGTTCGCCGCCCAGATCGCGATGGGGCAGGTACCGGACCGGCCGTTCGCGCTGTTCGGGCAGATGACCACCGCGGATCCCACCCGCTCGCCGCCGGGCACCGAGTCGGCCTGGGCCTACACCCACGTACCGCACCGGGTCCGCGGGGACGCGGCGGAGCGGGGCGGGATCACCGGCGCCTGGGACCGCGGGGACCAGGAGGCGATGGCGGACCGGGTGGAGGCGCAGGTCGAGCGGTTCGCCCCCGGTTTCCGGGCGCGGATCAAGGCCCGGCGCATCCTCGCCCCGCCCACCCTGGAGGCGCTGGACGCCAATCTGCACGGCGGCGCGGTCAACGGCGGCACCACCGCCGTCCACCAGCAGCTGTTCTTCCGGCCGCTGCCGGGGCTGGGGCGCCCGGAAACCCCCGTCGAGGGGCTCTACCTGGCCTCGGCCGGCGCGCATCCGGGCGGCGGGGTGCACGGCGCACCGGGGGCCAACGCGGCCCGGGCGGCCCTGCGCCGCGCACCGGGCAGCCTGCTCCACCGCACCCAGCGCGCCCTGGGGCGGGGCGTCCCGCTCCGCGCCGGCACCTGGCCCTGACACCCGGCCGTGCCCGCGCCCGCCGGCGCCGCGCGGACGACGCGGCGCGCTCCGTGCGATGCGCCCTATGACGCCTGGTGGTCGCCGTCCCGCCCCGGCACGACCATGACGGGCGCGGCCGCGCGGTGCAGCACCTCGCCGCTCACCGACCCGAGCATCAGCCGGCGCAGGCCCCGGCGGCCGTGGGTGCCGACGACCACCAGGGCCGCGCCGCGGGACGACTCGGTCAGCATCGCCGCCGGGCGGATGCGTTCGACGCGGGCCTGCACCGTGACCTCGGGGAAACGGTCGAGGCGCCGGGCGGCCTCGGTACGGAGGATCTCCAGCGCGGCCGCGTCGAGCGCCTCGAAGTCCGGCGCGACCAGGCTGGGTCCGGTCGGCACCTCGCCGGGGTGAAAGGTGGCGTGCAGCAGCTGCAGGCTCGCCCCGCGCGCCGCCGCCTCCTCGTACGCCACGTCCAGTGCCCGCGCGCGGAGGTCGCCGAGGTCCACCCCGACCACCACCCGGTTGTCCGGGTCCGCGGAGGTCTCCCCGGGCCGTACGACGATGACCGGGCAGTCGGCGTGGGTGGCCACCTGCTGGCTCACCGAGCCCAGCGACAGCCGCGGGAAGCCGCCGCTGCCGCGGTGGCCGAGGACGAGGAAGGAGGCCTCCGCCGAGCGCTCCAGCAGGACCGGCGCGGCCCGGCCGGGCACCGTCTCCGTGGTCACCGTGATGCCGGGGAACTCCACGCGGGCCAGCTCGGCGAGCCGTTCGGTGACGGCGGCCGCCGGCGCCGGTGGCCCGTGCCCGTCCGTCGTGGTACCGGCGGGATCCGGGTGGCCGGTGACGTGGAGCAGATGCAGCGGGGTGTGGTGCAGCCCGGCCTGCCGTGCGGCGTGCCGGACCACCGTCCGTTGGTCGCTTCCTTCGTCCACACCGGCCAGGACCGGGCGGATCGGCGAGGCACCGGACATCGAAGTCACTCCTGTTCGGGTCTGGCACGCCGGGGCCGGGCGACCCCGGGGAAGGGCGGCTACCCCGCCGCGGAGCGGTCAAGCGGGCCCGTCCGGTCCGATCCTGTCCGGGGCCAGCAGCATGAGCGCCACGTCGTCCTGGCGGTCCGCCCCGGAGTACCGGTTCCCCAGCAGCACGTCCGCGAGGGCGTCGGGCTGCCGGGGCGGTGCCGCGGTCAGCCGGCCGGCCAGCTCGGCGACCGCCCGGTCCAGGTCGACCCCCGGCTGCTCCACCAGGCCGTCGGTGTAGAGCGCCAGTACGGAGTCCGGCGGCAGGTCGATCTCGGTGGCCTCGTACCGGGAGTCGGGGTCGATGCCCAGCAGCAGCCCGGGCGGCACGTCCAGCACCCGGGTGTGCCCGTCGGGGTGGCGCAGCAGCGGCGGCGGGTGGCCGGCACTGGCCAGACAGGCCCGGCCGGAGCGCAGGTTGAGGTGGACGTACAGGCAGCTGGTGAACAGGTCGGGGTCCAGATCGGTCAGCAGCCGGTTGGTCCGGGCCAGCACCTCGCCCGGGGAGGCGCCCGCCGTCGCATGGGCGTGCACGGCGGTGCGGGCCTGCCCCATCAGGGCGGCCGCCGCCGCGTTGTGGCCCTGTACGTCACCGATGACCGCGGCCACGCTGTCCTCGTCGAGGCGGATCAGGTCGTAGAAGTCGCCGCCGATGTCCATCCCGCGGGTCGACGGCAGATAGCGGGCGGCGACCGCGAGACCGGGCACCGACGGCAGACCGTGCGGCAGCAGCCCGGCCTGGAGGTCGTGGGCCAGCTGCTGTTTGGCGTCGTACAGCCGTGCCCGGTCCAGTGCCTGGGCGATCAGTCCGGCCAGCGAGGTGAGGACCTGGTGCTCGTCCATGCTGAAGGTGCGGGGGCGGTCGTAGGAGAGGATGCAGCAGCCGACCGGGCGGCCGGAGACGATCAGCGGCAGCACGGCCCGGGCCGCCTTGCCGGTCAGCCGCGGCAGCCCCGGGTAGTCGCGTTCCATCTGCTCGGGGGTGGTGTAGAAGCTGGGCTCCCCGGTGGACAGGGCGTGCACGGCCGGGCTCTTCGCGGCGCCCAGCGCGAGCCCCTCGAAGGCGGCGATGGCCTCGGGGGGATAACCACGGTGGCCGATGGTCCGCAGCCGGCCGGCTTCCGCCGCGTACATCAGCATCCCCTGGGCCCCGAAGGCCGGCACGATCTGGTCGGCGACGAGGTCGACGACGTCCTGGACGCCCACCGCCTCGGTGAGCGCGGCCGCCAGGTGCAGCACGTGGTAGATCTGGCCGGCCCGGGGCGGCACCGCCTCTCCCGGCGCGGGCACCGGCAACGGGCCGTACTCCTTGCCGGCCGGGACCTCCGAGGGCGCGATCCACACGCTCAGACCGCGGCCGTCCGGGAAGAGCCGGAAGGTGAGCCACCGGTCGGGCGGGCGGAAGGCGACGAAGGACATCTGCTGACGGCTGATCACCGCGGCGCGGTACCGGTCCTCGAACACCGGGTCGCGCAGCCAGGGCAGCGCCTCCCAGGGGCGCGCCCCGAGCAGCCGGTCCGGCTCCGCGCCCAGCAGTTCCGCGGCGCCGGTCGTGACCAGGGTGAGGGAGCCGTCCAGGTCGAGCGCGCAGGCGCCGCCCGGCAGCCGTTCGGCGAAATCGACCGCGGCCAGCGCCTCCTGGGGGCCGACGGTCCGGGCCGGCGGCGGGGTCAGCACCCGCGGCTCGACCGGCCGCGGCGGGTGTCCGGCGGACCGCCGGGGCTGCTCCGCCAGCACCGCCGCGAGCTGCCGGCAGCCGTTCTCGACGCGCTCCCGCTCGTCCGCCGACAGGTGCGGCGGATGCTCGGCCGGCCACAGCAGCAGCAGCGCGCCCCGGCCCCCGCCCGCGTCCCGGTCGCCGATCGGCGCCGCGGCCAGCGCGAAGTCGTACGGCACGGCCACCGCCGTACGGGGAAAGTCACGGACCAGCTGCTGGTGGTTGCCCGCCCACACCAGGTGGCGCCGGCGGAAGGCGACCGCGACCGGGATGGGGGCGGCCAGCGCCACCCGGCTCCACGGCTCCAGGAACGGCACGGGCACCCCGCTCATGACGGTCAGCTGCAGCACCGGCTCGTCGTCCGCCAGCACGTACACCCCGCCGGCGGACGCCCCGGCGTCCCGCATCGTCCGGAGCAGTACCCGGTCCAGCGGGTCGGTCCCGGTCCCGCCGCTCATCTCGCACCTTCGCACCGCTGTCGTCGTGACATCTGCGACCCACTCCGGCCCGCCGTCCGTGCGGAACAGTGCTGACGTTACGCCGACGGCCGGATCACGGCATGCGAGCGGCCACCGGCGCCCGGGTGCCGGCGGGGCACGCGGAGGGCCGGACGGCTGCGGGCCGTCTGGCTCGCGATATAGGACAAACCGCCGTATATCATGTAATGGCGCCTCTTGAACCTGGCGCGGGCAGCATGTCACCTCCGAATCCTGAGAGGAAACATGGCCGCAGAAGAAGAGGACGACGAAGCACCGGACCGGCGCCCGAGCCGCGGAAAGACGGCGGGGAAAGGCAGCGAGGCACCTTCCGGCAGCCGGGAAACGGATGAGAGTGGAACGGAGCGCGCCGCCCGCCGCGTTTCCGCGCCGCGGGCGATGCGCTACGCGGCCGAGCAGCTCCAGGAGCTCCTGGGCCGGGCCCCCGAGTCGGTCTCCGCGGTGCAACCGACGGAGGACGGCTGGATGGCCGACGTGGAGGTTCTGGAACTCGAACGCGTCCCCACCACGAGCAGCGTGATGGCGAGCTACCGGGTGACGCTCGACGAAGAGGGCGAGCTGATGTCCTACGAGCGCACCCGCCGCTACACCAAAGGACAGATCGGCCAGAGCTAGCCGACGCCGACATCACCGTTCGGCAAGTGAACGACACGGCCACCTCGGTGGAATCCGGAGTGCGCCGGTGAAAGGGAGGCACCGTGAGTGTAGTGCCGCAAGGAGGAGGAGCCGTTGCGACGGGTGGCGGACAGGCCACCGGCAACCTCTACGACGTCGTGGAACTGCTCCTGGACCGTGGTCTGGTCATCGACGTCTTCGCACGGGTCTCGCTGGTGGGCCTGGAGATCCTCAAGGTCGACGCCCGCATCGTCGTGGCCAGCGTGGACACCTATCTGCGCTTCGCCGAAGCCTGCAACCGCCTCGACCTGGAGTCCGGCCGCAAGGCCCCGTCCAAGCTGACGGACGTCGTCGGCGAGGTCACCGAGGGCGGCGCGCGCGGCAAGACCAAGGGGGCCCTGAGCGGTGTCGCGGAGTCCGTGGCCGACGCCCTCAAGGCCGGCGTCCAGGAGTCCGAGGAACGGCACAAGGAGCCCGCGGCCAAGCGCGAGCGACCGGTGAGGCACCGAAAGGACTGAGCCATGCCCGTCTACGTCTACGCGATCGTCTCCCGCAGCCATCCGCAGAAGCTGGACGGTTTGAACGGAGTGGGCGACCCGCCGTCAGAATTGCGCACGGTGGCCGGCGAGGAGCTGACCGCGGTGGTCAGTGATGCCCCCGAGGGGCTACGGCCCAAGCGCCGCGACCTCGCCGCCCATCAGGCCGTGCAGGAACGGCTGATGGCCGACGGCACGGCCCTGCCGCTGCAGTTCGGCTTCACGGCCGACGACGAGGACGCGGTGCGGACCGTGCTGGAGGAACGCGCGGAGGAGTACGCCGAGCGGCTGCAGGCGCTGGAGGGCTGTGTCGAGTACCACCTCAAGGCCGCCCAGAGCGAGGAGGCGCTGCTGCGCCAGATCCTCACGGAATCGGACCAGGCGCGCCGGATGAACGAGGAGGTCAGAAGCGGCCGGGCCGGCCCGGACCTGCCGCTCGCGCTCGGCGAACTGGTCTCGAAGGAGGTCGAGGCGCGCAAGGAACGGCTGGCCGCCGTGGTCTCCGACGCGCTGAGCGGGTTCGCCCGCGAGGTGAGCACCTACAAGGCGGCCGGGGACGATTTCCTGAGCGTGTCGTTCCTCGTCGACCGGGACCGGGAGGAACGCCTGCGCACCGCGGTGCAGAAGATCGCCGACGAACTGGGCGAGGACTTCGACCTGCGGCTGCGCGGTCCGCTCCCGGTCTACAGTTTCGTCTGATCCGCCAAGGCCCGGCCGGTCGTCCGGCTCGTCCGGACGTCCGGTCCGCGGCCTCGTCCAGGGAGTTCCCATGGGTCTGCTGGGACAGATCGCCACCCTTCCGCTCGCCCCGGTGCGCGGGGTCGTCTGGGTCATGGAGCGGGTGGTCGAGGCCGCCGAGAACGAGTACTACGACCCCGCCCCCGTGGAGAAGCAACTCGCCGATCTGGAGCGGCAGTTGCTGGCCGGGGAGATCGACGAGGAGACGTTCGACCGGCGGGAGGACGAACTGCTGGACCGGCTGGAGGAGATCCGGGCCCATATCCGGGGCACCGGCGGCTGAGCCGGGCCGCCCGGCCGCCGCAACGGCAGGGAAGCGAGGTGCAGGTCCGTGAGTGAACCCGTCGCCAGGAGGCTGGGTGACCATCCGTCCAGGGCCGCCCCGTCCGGCGGCCAGGGCACCTCGGCCAACCTCGCCGACATCCTGGAACGCGTCCTGGAAAAGGGCCTCGTCATCGCCGGGGACATCCAGATCAACCTGCTCGACATCGAGCTGCTCACCATCAAGCTGCGGCTGCTGATCGCGTCGGTGGACAAGGCGAAGGAGATGGGCATCGACTGGTGGGAGCACGACCCCGCACTGTCCTCCCGGGCCTCCGACGGCTACCGCTCGCTCGCCGAGGAGAACCGGCGGCTGCGGGCCGAACTCGCCGCGGCGCGCGACCGGCCCGTGGGCGACGAGCTGCCGCCGGGCGACACCGCGGAGCAGCCCGACGACGCCGCGGCGGGCGACGAGGCCGAGAACGTCCGGGCGAACGAGCAGGCCGCGGTGACCAGGCAGGCCGGGCAGGCCAGGCGGGCCAAGCGGGCCCCGGGGGCCGAGCCGGCCGAACCGCCCGGACCGCCCGAGCCCGCCGAGCGCGCGGACCGCCCGGCCCCCCGCGGACGGCGCACCGTGAGCGGCACTTCGGGCACCTCGGGCACGTCCGGCACCTCGGGCCGGGCCCGCACCTCCGGCACCGCACGCAAGCGGGCCGAGCCGCGCCCCCGGGGCAAGAAGCGGGACGAGCCATGACCGAGCTCATCAGCTATGCCTACGCGGTCGCGCGGGACGCCGACGGATCGCTGGAGGCGGAACTGTCCGGGCTCCCGGGGGTGGCCGACGCGCCCGTGCGTCTGGTGCGTACCGGTGACGACGGCGATGTGGTCGTCGCCGTCAGCGCGGTGCCTGCGGCGGACTTCGACGAAAGCGCACTCCGTTCCCACCTCGAGGACCTGGACTGGCTGGAGGTGGTCGCCCGCGCCCACCACCGGGTGATCGAGGCGCTGGCCGCCCGCAGCACCGTACTGCCGCTGCGGCTGGCCACCGTCTACGTCGACGACGAAAGCGTCCGGCTGATGCTGGCGGACCGCCGGCAGGCGTTCGCCGACCGGCTCGCCGAGCTGGCCGCCCAGACCGAGTGGGGGGTCAAGATCTACGTCGAGGCCGCCGAGGCCCCCGAGGAGCCGTCCGCCGACCAGGACGTGAGCCCCGGGCGGGCCTACCTCAGCCGGCGCAGGGCCCAGCGGCACGCCCGCCAGGACGCCTACCGGCAGGCCGAAGAGGCGGCCCGGCGGGTCGAGGACACCGCCCGCACCTATGCCGTCGACCAGGTCAGGCACCGGGCACAGCAGGGCGAACTGGCCCAGGGCCCGGGCGAGAACGTCGTCAACGACGCCTACCTCGTGCCGCAGCAGGACGCCGAGGACTTCCGCACCGACGTCCTCCGGGCCGGTGACGGCTTCCCCGGCGTCCGCGTGGAGGTCACCGGGCCCTGGGCGCCCTACTCCTTCGCCGTCCCCGCCGAGGCCGAACCCGTGCGGAGAGCCGCGCCGTGAGGCCCGTGGGCGGGCCGCCGGCCAGGACGGACGAGCCGCTGCCGAACCAGCAGGTCGCGCTGATCGACCTGCTGGACCGGCTGCTCAGCGGCGGTGTGGTGCTCACCGGCGACGTGGTGCTCTCCATCGCCGACATCGACCTCGTCCGCATCACGCTGCGCGCGCTGGTCGTCTCCATCAGCGCCGCGAACCCCTCCCCGTGGCCGTCGCGCGAGGAACTGGCGCAGCGGGGCGAGTTGCCGTACCCGGAGGAGCCGACGCTCCCGGAGGGCGGACCATGACCCAGGACGCCCGGTGGCCGGCCGGCGCCCGCTTCGACGAGGTCGCCGACGCGGCGGAGCGCGCCTTCCGCCTGCTGCCCGCGGCACCGGAGGACGAGGTCCTGCGCACGCCGGGCGGTCCGTCGCACCGGCCCGCCCACCGGATCGCCACCGATCCCGACACGGTGGAACGCGACCTCATGAAGCTCGTCCTCACCCTCGTCGAGCTGCTGCGGCAACTCATGGAGCGCCAGGCCCTGCACCGGGTCGACGCCGGGGACCTGACCGAGGAGCAGGAGGAACGGCTGGGCGAGACGCTGATGATCCTGCACAGCCGGATGGTGGACCTCTGCGCCCGGTACGACCTGTCACTGGAAGACCTCAACCTGGACCTCGGACCCCTCGGAACGCTGCTGCCACCGGCACCGTCCTGACCGGCGCCGTCCCGCAACCAGGAGCACGAAGCCAGGAACACGACCAGGAACACGACCAGGAGCACGACCAGGAGCACGACAAGGAGCACGACAAGGAGCACGACAAGGAGCGCGAGATGGACATCAGGAAGAAGACCCGGGAGCTCGGCGGCACCGCCGCGGGCAAGGCCAGGGAAGCGATCGGCAGGACCAAGGAAACGACCGGCAGGGCCCGCGGCGACGCGGGGCTCGAACACCGGGGCAGGGCCGAGAAGGCCATGGGCAAGGTCAAGCAGGCCGTGGAGAAGGGCCGGCACACACTGAAGCACTGAGCCTGCTGCCCGGCCGGAACGGCCGACGAGAACCGGTCCCCGCCGCCCGTGTCTCCGTGCGGGCGGCGGGGACCGGTGGCGTGTGCGCGCGGCCCGGCCCCGGCCGGTGTCAGCCGCCGGCGTCGGGCAGCCGTACCCGCACGGTGCCGTCGGACTCCACGCTCACCTGGAACGCGGGCTGCGGCGCGGTGGCCGGCCCCCGTACGTTGGCGCCGTCCGCCAGCCGGAAGACGCTGCCGTGCCAGGGGCACTCCACACAGCCGTCCGCGACCTTCCCCTCCGACAGCGGCCCCGCCAGGTGGCTGCACCGGTCGGCGAGGACGTGGATGTGGCCGCCCGGCTGCCGCACCACGACGAGGGGCACCTCACCCAGCTCCCGGCGCACCGCCTCGCCGACCGGGAAGTCCTCCACCCGTCCCACGGTGTGCCAGCCCGCCGCCACGAGGTACGGCACCGGCTGGGCCTTGTTGGCGCCCGCGGCCTGCCGGTAGGCGAGGTGCCCGCCCAGCAGCCCGCCGGTACCGGCCGCGCACAGCCCCGCGAATCCGAGCGCCTTGCCCAGCGCGGTACGGCCGCGGCCGCGCTGCACCCAGGAGTTGGCGTACAGGCCGATGGCCACGGCGTTCGACGCGGCGTGCACCAGCCCGGTGCGCATCTGGTCCTGCTGCTGCTCGGCCCAGTCGACCCAGCCGGCCAGCGCGGCCGGCAGCGCGGACAGCACGCCCACGCCCACCAGCACCCGGGCCCCGCGCCGGTCGCCGGGCACCAGGTCGAGCACCGCGGCGGACAGCCACGAGCCCAGCGGGAGCTGTACCAGCGCCGGGTGCAGCGGATGGCCGATCGGCAGCCCGTGCAGCACATCGCGCCAGCGCCCCAGCGGCAGCCCATGGACCGCCCGCCGGAGCGGGCCGATCACCGGGTCCAGCTTCTCCAGGCGGCTCAGTTCGTCCAGGGAACGCAGGAACGTGGCCTCGGCGCGGGCCGCGGCGCCTTTCCACGTCCCGGTGTCGCTGCCGGAACCGGTGGCGGTCCGCAGGACGCCACCCGTACCCGGGGAGAGGACGGCGAATTTCGTGTACCGCGCGGAGAGCCGCATCAGCCTCACTCCTCTTCGGTCTCTTCCTCGTCCTCTTCGGCGGGCGCTTCCTCGTCCTCCTCGCGCTCTTCTCCCGGTTCCTCTTCCTCCTCCTCTTCTTCCTCCTCTTCGCCTTCTCCTTCGCCCTCCTCGCGTTCTTCCTCGCCTTCTTCTTCCTCGGCCGCTTCGCTCTCCTCCTCCTCGACGGCCTCTTCATGGGTCCGGACGACCTCGCCGTCGCGGATCTCGCCGCGCCAGCCCTCCGGTTCCTCGGTGGTGAGGGTCACGTAACGCTGGAAGTGCTTGAAGTCCAGCCGCAGCCGTCGTCCCTGCGCACGCCAGATGTTTCCGGTCTTCTCGAAGAAGCCCGAGGCGTAGTACTCGACGACCAGCACGATGCGGGTCAGGTTCGGCGCCAGCTCGTGGAAGCTCACCGCGCCCCGGGTCGATCCCTTGGCCCCCTCCGAGGTCCAGACGATCCGGTCGTCCGGTATCTGTTCCTGGACGGTCGCCTTCCAGCCCCGGGTCGACGGTCCGACCTTGGCCTTCCAGTCGCTGCTCGTCTCGTCGTGCGGCGACACATTGCGCACGCCTTTGGTGAAGCGGCTGAATTTCTCGTACTGCGTCCAGTGGTCATAGGCGGTACGCACCGGCACACCGACGTCCAGGACCTCGATGATGTTGGTGACCTTCCGGTCGCCCGAGGCGCGTTTCTTTCCGCCGCCGAAAGCCTCCTTGGCCTTTCCGACCAGCTTGTCCTTGACGCTTTTCGCCGTTCCGGAGAGCACTGCCTTGGCGGGGGATTTGCCGCCCAGAAGGCCCATGCCGATCTCCTTGCCCAGGGAGCCGCCGTTCTCGGCGACATCCGTGAGCCGGTCCGTCACGTCCGTCAGCTTGTCGCCGGCGCGTTCGGCGAGGTTTCCCACCCACGCCGTCATGAGGTTGCCGAACTCGTCCCGCACCCGGTCCAGCCCCGAGTCCAGGCCCGATCCCGTTCGTGCCATGACCGGTCACCTCCCGCCTCTGCCGCGCGACGCGGTCTTCTTGGCGGCGCTCTTCTTCGCCGGAGCCTTCTTGGCCGCCTTGGCCGTCTTCTTCGCCGCCGGTGCCTTCTTGGCGGCGGCCTTTCGTGCCGGGGCCTTCTTGGCGGCGGCCTTCTTGGCCGGGGCCTGGCTGCCGGCGGTCTTCTTCTCCGGAGCCCTTTCCCCGCGGGCTCCGCCGCCGCGGCGAGGCGGCTCCTCTTCCTCCTCTTCCTCCTCTTCCTCGTCCGGCCCCTCCTCGTCCTCCTGGTCGTACTCGCCTTCTTCTTCCTCCTCCTCGGGCTCCTCGTCCTCCTCCCGAGGTTCCTCCTCGTACTCCTCCTCCTCTTCCTCGTCCTCTTCGGGGCCGAGCCGGAGGCGGCGGGTCTGGTCCTGGAGGGTCCCGGCGAGCGAGGCCAGCTGGCGGGTGGCGGCGGCCGTCAGGGCCTTGCGGCCGGCATCCATCACCTCACCGCGGAGCTGGTCGCCCAGATCCGCGACCTGGGGGATGTCCCCGAGCTTGCGGAGGTTGTCGGACACCAGCTGACGGGGGTTGAGGCCGGATTGGCGCCCGGCGAGATAGGACGCCGCCGTGAGCGCGAGCCGGCCCTTCTTGGTACGGCCCAGCACATAGCCGCCGGCCATCGCGGCGGCGAGCATGATCTTCGTTCTCTCGTTCATGGACGTGTCACCTTTTCCTGGGCAGCCTGCCGATCGGCGCCATATCTCCAGAGTGATCCCTGTGGTGACCTGCGCATCTCGGGCGCCTCTCGCGGGTGCGGAGCGCGGCCGCGCCCCGTGGGCAGGCCGGAACAGCGGGTTCGCCCGCCGTTACGGGCAGCCCGCTCTACGGGTTACCGGCGGTCCGGAAGAAAAACACGCGGGTCCGTCAAAGTGGCGTCGATGCGGTCAAAAAGCGGTCAAAGAACCGCAGGACGTCCGGCCTGCCGTCGGCCCGTAGGTGTGCGGACCGAGGGCGACGGTCCTACGCTCGGAATATGCCGGGATCACGCCGTGCCCCGCCTCGTACGGGGGCAGATCGTGGGGGAGCCGGGGGAACGCGGCGGGTCCGCCGGTGTGCGGCCGCGGCCCGGCTGCCGGCCGTGGCGGCGGTGGTGGCGCTGCTCGGCGTACCGGCCGGCGTCCCCGCCGCCCTGGCGGTAACTCCCGTGCCGGCGGTCGCCGGTGAACCGTCCCCCGGCCCCGGGCCGGCGCGCTTCTACCAGCAGCGGCTCTCCTGGGCCCGGTGCGGACCGGACGTACAGGAGAGCGCCCGCAGTCAGGGCGACACCGCGCCGCCGGGCTTCTCCGACCGGCTGGAATGCGCCCGGCTGACCGTACCGCGGGACTATGCCCACCCCGACCGGACCGCGCTGCAGGTCCAGCTGGTCCGGCTGCCGGCCACCGGGCCCGGCAAACGGCTCGGTTCCCTCGTGCTCAACCCCGGAGGTCCGGGCGCTTCCGGCGTCGACTACCTGATCGGCAGCGGCAGCGCCTTCGCGCGCCCCAACCAGCGCTACGACCTCGTCAGCTTCGATCCGCGCGGCACCGGGCGCACCGAACCCGTCTCCTGCGGCAGCCGGCTCGCCCCGCCGCCCGGCAACGGCGCCGACGACACCCTCGCGGCGAAGGAGAAGCGCATCAACGAGGCGTGCGGGCGGTACTCCGGCGGACTGCTTCCCTGGGTCGGCACCACGGACGTCGCCCGGGACCTGGACGTGCTGCGCGCCGCGGTCCACGACGACAAGCTCAACTACCTGGGATTCTCCTACGGCACCAAGCTCGGCGCGGTCTATGCCCATGAATTCCCGGACAAGGTCGGCCGGATGGTGCTGGACGGCGTCGAGGACCCCACCAAGAACACCTGGCAGACCGCGCTCGGCCAGGCCCGGGGCTTCCAGCGGGCGCTGGACGACTTCACCGCCGACTGCGTCCGTGCCGCCGACTGCCCGCTCGGCACGGACGACGGCCGGGCACAGGACCAACTGCTCCGCTGGTACCGGGAGTTGACCGATACACCGTTGACGGTGCAGGGGCGTACGGTGGACGAGACCACCTATGTCTACGCGCTGCGCGAGGCCCTCTACAGCCGCAGCGACTGGCCGGCCCTGCGGCAGGCCCTGGCGCAGCTGCGGCGCGGTGACGGCGCGGGCATCCTCCGGCTCAGCGACAGCGGCGGCAGCCTGGCCCCCCACAGCAGCAGGGCCCGCGGCGGCACGGCCGTTGCCGTACCGCCGCGGGCCGGACTCCCGCCGCGGCGGACCGGGCAGGACGACCAACTGCCGCCGCAGGACCAGCTGGCCCTGCGCGCGATCTCCTGCCGGGACACCTCGGAGCGCTACGGCGCCGCCGACTATCCCCGGGCGGAGCGCGAACTCACCCGGGCCTCACCGCTGTTCGGCCCGGACATCGCCCCGACCCTGCTGGACTGCTACGCCTGGCCGGTCGCGGGCGACGACTCCTCCCGCGACGTCGCGGCGCCGGACGCACCGCCGATGCTGCTCGTCGCCACCACCAACGATCCGGCGACCCCGTACCAGGGCGCCTTCAACATGGCCCGGGCGCTGGACAACTCCAGCGTCGTGCTGACCTTCCGCGGGGAAGGGCACGCCGCCTACACCACCGGCGACACCTGTATCCAGAATCATGTCGACCGTTTCCTGATGGACGGCGTGCTGCCCGGGCCGGGCAGCAGCTGCGGCTGAGCGGTCCGCTGGCCGGCAGCCCGTGGACCGGCTACCCCCGGTAGTAACGGTTGTCCTCGACGTCCACCACCGGAGCGCCGGGGGAGGGCGGCTGGGTGCGCCGCCGTTTGAGGATGCTCACGTACGTCGCGAGCCCGATGATGCCGACGATCATCATGATGATGCCGACCAGGTCGAGGTTGATCCCGGCCATGTGCCAGTCGGTCGCGAACGTGAGGATCGCCCCCACCGCCAGCAGACCGATGCACCCGCCGATACCCATGGTGTTTGCCTCCATAACTGGTTTTGACGGTCAGGCCTGTTGACAGTGCGGTTACCCCGGGGCGGGGGCCTTATGTCCGCGGCCGCGGCGGGACGTCCGGCGCGGGGGGAGGGGGCGGGGCCCCGAGGTGGGCCCGGGCGGGCGGCTCAGCCCGCGCGACGGCCGCCGCGGCCCGCGGTCTTCTTCGCCGCGGCCGGCTTCTTCGCCGCGGCCGGCTTCTTCGCGGCGGTCTTCTTCGTGCCTGCCGTCTTCTCGGCGGTCTTCTTGGTGCCCGTCGCGCTGGCGGCCGTCTTCTTCTCCGCGGCCTTCCGCCCCGCTGACTTCTTCGCGGTCGCGGCCGGGCCGGACTCCTCGTCCTCGCCGCGCGACCGCTTCGCCGCCCGGACGCTGTCCTGCAGCGCCGCCATCAGGTCCATCACCTGGCCGGCCGGGGGCTCCTCGCCGGTCTCGAACTCCGGCTCGCGGTCGGCCAGCTTCGCCGCCACCAGCTCTTCGAGCGCCTCGCGGTAGTGGTCGTGCACGTCCTCCTCGGACAGTCCGCCGAAGGAGTCCATCAGCGCCTCGGCGGCCGCCACCTCATTGGCGTGCACCGGTGCCTCGCGCTCGGGCAGCACCCCCTGCAACGGGCGGATCTGGTGCGGCCAGAGCAATTGCTGCATCACCAGGACCTCGCCCATCGGCCGGATCATCGCCAGCGTCTCCCGGCCGTGCAGCGCGATCTTCCCCAGGCCGACCCGCTGGTGCCGTTCCATCGCCTCGCGCAGCAGGACGTACGGTTTGGCCGCGGCCGGGCCGTCGATGCCCAGGTAGTAGCCCTTGCCCAGCTGTAGCGGGTCGATGTCACCGCCGGCGACGAAGGCGAGGATGGTGAGTGTCTTGGCCGTGGGCAGCGGGAGGGCCTCCAGGTCCTCGTCGCTGAGCGGGACGACCGTGTCGCCGTCGCCGGGCCGGTAGCCGCGGCCGATCTCGTCGGGGGAGACCTCGGCGTCCTCCAGGGAGCACACCGGCTGGTTGCGCACCCGCCCGCCGTCCTTGGTGTGGATGCGGACGAAGCTGACCGATGCGGAGGTCTCCGTGGCGTTGTACGCGGCGACCGGGATCGTGACCAGGCCGAAGCTGATGGCGAACTTCGCCGTGGGACGCATGGGGGCCGCCTTCATCGGTGCGTTCGGCTCCATGCTAAGCGGACCGGGCGAACCGTACATCCCGGATCATATCGGGCATGGCCCGATCGGGTCGGGCGGCGGCCGCCCGGGGCGCCCGCACCCCGGGCGGCCCCGTGGGCGGTCAGGTCACGCCACGGCGTGCCGGTGGTCTCCCGCGCAGAGCGCCCAGATGATGAAGATGTCGATGGCGACCAGCGTCAGGGCCCAGAACGGGTAGTACGGGATCCACAGGAAGTTCGCGAGCGCGCTGAGGCCGACGAGGACGACGCCGAGGATGCGCGCCCACATCGCTCCGCTGGCGATCAGGGCGACGCCGGCCGCAAGGATCACGATGCCCAGGATGAGGTGGATCCATCCCCAGCCCGCGAGGCTGAACGAGAACACGTAGTTCCGCGTCGTGAGAATGACGGTGTCCTTCGCGATGGCGGAGATGCCCTCCAGCAGGGTCATCGCCCCACCGAAGATCATCAGGACGCCCGCGAAGGCCGTCCATCCCCCGACGATGGTGGGTTTCTGCGTGGCCATGGCTCACTCCTCACCTGGGAAACCCGGCCGGCCGCCGGCGCGATCCCGGCGGGGGTCATGTGGTCATGCACTGTTTCCACGTTTCCACAGGGACCGGCCGGCCGCATGTCAGGGGTGAGGGGCCCGCATTGAGGGGGGATCAGCGCCGGCCGGCCCCGGGGCGCGGCGCCGCGGCCGCGCCCGAGGTGCCCGGCGCGGGCAGCGGATCGGGCGCGGGGCCCGGTTCGGGCCCCGGCGTGGGCGGCGCCGGATGCGGCGGGATCGGATCCGGCTCGGGGGCCGGTACCGGTGGCGGAACCGGATCAGGGCCGGGGGCGGGCACCGGGCCGGGGCGCGGGCCCGGCGTGGGTCCGGGCGGCCCGGGCCCCGGGCCCGGCGTCGGTGGTACGGGGTCGCGGGCTCCGCGCCCCCACTGACGGCACGTCGCGTCCGGTACGGATTCCGGCACAACACCCTCCTTCGCTACGGCCCCACGGGCGGTACGCCCATGAGGCCCCTTCGGGACACCACCCTTGTTGCCGTTTTCGGGCCCGGCATGCGGCGTGGCGGGCGGCCGCCACCCGGACGCCGGAGCGTACGGCGGCCCGCAGCGGGTACCCCCGCCCGCATGGAGGACACGGACAGGAACCCGGAAACCGGCAGCAAGCGGACCGGCAAGGGCGGCAAGGGCGGCCAGGGCGGTACGAAGACCGTGCGGGCGGGCGGCCGGACGGTGGAGGTGCACCGCCCGGACAAGGTGCTGTTCCCGGACGACGGGCTGACCAAGGCCGATGTCGTCGACTACTACCGCCAGGTGGCCGCGGCCGCGGTCCCGCACCTGCGGGACCGCCCGCTGATGCTGGAACGGCTCCCGGAGGGGCTGGACGGGCCGCACTTCATGCAGAAGGAGACCCCGGACCACTACCCGGACTGGATCCGCCGCGAAGAGATGGCCAAGGAGGGCGGCACCGTCACCCATCCCGTCTGCGACGACAAGGCCACCCTGCTCTACCTCGCCGACCAGGCCTGTCTCACCCTGCACCGCTGGCTGTCCCGGGCCGGCCGGCCCGACCACCCGGACCGGCTGGTGTTCGACCTCGACCCGCCCGGCTCCGGCTTCGAGCCGGTACGGGAGGCCGCCCGGCAACTCGTCGGGCTGCTGGACGAACTCGGGCTGCCGACGATGCTGATGACCACCGGCTCGCGCGGGCTGCACGTCATCGTCCCGCTGGACGGCCGCGGCGACTTCGACACCGTGCGCGGCTTCGCCCAGGACGTGGCGGAGGTGCTGGCCGGGCGCCACCCGGACCGGCTCACCACGGCCGTGCGCAAGAAGGCCCGCGGCGACCGGCTCTACCTGGACGTCCAGCGCAACGCCTACGCACAGACGGCCGTCGCCCCCTGGTCGCTACGGGCCAAGCCGGGCGCGCCGGTTGCCGTGCCGATCCGCCACGAGCAGCTCGACGACCCCGAACTGACCGCGCGGAGCTGGGCGTTGACGGACCTGGCGGGCGTCCTGGAGCAGGCCCGGGCCCGGCCGTGGTCGGCGGTGCCGGCCCGCGGGCGGTCGCTGCGCACGGCCCGCAAGCGGCTCGACCGACTGCGCTGAGGGGCCGTCGGCCCGGTCAGTCCGCCGGCGGTCCGGTGTCCGGCGCGTCCGGCCCGGCATGCGGTCCCGGTGCGTGCGGCCCGGCGTGCGGTCCCGGCGTCTGCCGTTCGCGGTCGGCGAGCACCGCCTCGTCGAGCAGTTGTCGCTCCCGGCGGGCCCGTTCCCGGTCCTCGGCCGAGGCTTCCGTGACGTCCAGGAAGATCTGGTCGGCGACCGGCCAGCGCCGCCGGAGCTCCGTCTTCACCCGGACCAGCACCTCCTCGACCTCCTCGCTGTCCAGCCCGCCGACGAGGTCGATCCGGGCCGCGACCAGCGTCGACCGGGTGCCCAGCCGCATGGTCAGCAGGGTCGTCACCGCGTCGATCTCCGGCTGCCGGTCCAGGAATCGGGCGAGCGCCTGGCGCAGCGCCGGGTCGGCGGCCTCACCGATGATCCGGCCGCGGGACTCCTTGGCGAGCTGGTAGGCGACGTACATCAGCAGCGCCCCGATGACCACCGACGCCCAGCCCTCCCACGCCACCTCGCCGGTGAGCAGGTGCAGCCCCACCCCGGCCATCGCGACCAGCACGCCGAAGCAGGCGGTGGCGTCCTCGGCCAGCACCGTCCGCAACGCCGGATCGTCACCCGCGCGGATCGCGGCCGGCATGCTCCGGCCGGTCTCCCGCGCCTGACCGCGGACCTGCGCCAGCGCGCGCAGCAGCGACGAGCCCTCGGCGAGCAGCGCGACCCCCAGGACGACCAGCCCGACCGTGTAGCCCGTGCGGCTCTCCGAACTGCCCGAGCGCAGCGCCTCGACGCCCTGGAAGAACGAGAAGCAGCCGCCCATGACGAAGATCCCGACGGCGGCGAGCAGGGACCAGAAGTACCGCTCCTTGCCGTAACCGAACGGGTGCCGGGAGTCCGGTGCGCGGGTGCTGCGCTTGAGGGAGGCGAGCAGGAAGAGCTCGTTGAGGCTGTCGGCGACCGAGTGCGCGGCCTCGGAGAGCAGCGCGGGCGAGCCGGCGATCAGCCCGCCGGCCACCTTGGCCAGGGCGATCACCAGGTTGGCGCCGAGCGCCACGAACACGGTGACCGCGGTCCTGGCGTCCGCCCCGTCCTGCGACGGCCCGTCCTGCGTCTCGCCCTGCGGCCCGTGACGCGCAGTGCCCTGCGCATCGCCCTGCGTCTCGTCCTGCGTCTCGTCCTGAGTCCCGTTCGACACCACGTGCCTCCGGTGGTCGGTCGGCCGGCCGACGCGAAGCGTAGCCGCCCGCGGCGCGGCGCGCACCCGGGCCGACCGGTTGGTTCCGGCCCGGCGAAGGGGGCAGCCTGGAAGCGGGAGGAGACCCGCAGCCCGACGACGTCAGGAGCCGGCCATGGGCGGTACATCCGACCGGGCCCTTGCCCGTACGCTGCTGGAACGACACGGTACGACCTACGCCCAGGAGAGCGGCATCCGGCTGCGCAACACCCCGCAGCCGCTCTACCAGGTGCTGGTGCTGGCCCATCTGCTCAGCGCCCGGATCCGGGCCTCCGTGGCGGTGGCGTCGGCGCGTGCGCTGTTCGAGGCCGGTCTGCGCACGCCGCGGCGGATGGCCGACGCGACCTGGCAGCAGCGGGTCGACGCGCTGGGCGAGGGCGGCTACCGGCGCTACGACGAACGGACCGCCACCCAGCTCGGGGACGCGGCGGAGCTGCTGCTGGACGAGTACGGCGGGGACCTGCGGCGGATGCGGGACGCGGCGGCCGGCGACGCCGCCCAACTGCGCGGCGCGCTGCGCAAGGTGCCCGGCCTCGGGCCCGCGGGCTGCGACATCTTCCTGCGCGAGGTGCAGGGCGTCTGGCCCGAATTCGCCCCCTGCGTGGACGGCAAGGCCCTCCAGGGCGCCGAGCGGCTGGGCCTCCCGGAGGACGGCCGCAGGCTGGCCCGGCTGGTGGGCGAGGACGAACTGGCGGCGCTCGCCTCGGCGCTGGTGCGGGCCGCGCTGGACAGGTCCGTGGTGGACGACGTGCGCGAGGCGGCGGACGGCTGAGGCGGCCGGGAGCCCTGGGCGACCGGTGACCGCCCGCAGCCGTCAGGCGATCAGGGCCCCCAGCAGGGCGACGCCCGCGACGAACCAGGCGATGTAGTCGCCGACATGACCGGAGTGCACCCGGCGCAGCGGCACGGTCCAGCGGGCCGGTTCGTCGCGCACCGGCCGCCGTACGGTCCCCAGCGCGAGACCCGCGGCCAGTGCGGTGGCCACCAGACCCCACCCCACCCCGGCGGCGGTCCAGTGCGGCGGGGGAGTGGGCACCGGCTCCGCCGCCCGGCCGTGCAGCACCGCCGCGAGGTAGCCGGTGTGGTCGGTGAAGGCGTCCGCGGCCTGCCCGATGCCGGTCCGCAGGCCGGGGATCAGCCCCACCGCCAGGGCCGCGGCGAGCAGCACCGCCGGCACGGTGAGCATGGTGTCCGGGATCCGGGAGAGCAGACCGCCCCGGGTCTCCGGCTCCTCCTCACCGGTCGTCTCGTCGGCCGGGTGCTCACCGGCGTCGGCCGGCCGGGGGCCCAGACCGAGGAACACCCGGGCCCCGGCCCGCAGCACCGCGCCCCCGGTGACCGCCGACACCAGGACGAACAGCGCGGTCGCCCAGCCGCCCACGGCCTCCTCGGTGACCGCCTTGCCCAGTGCGGTGCCGAACGGCGGCAGCCCGGCCAGCGCCAGCCCGCCGGCCCCGAACAGCGCGCCCACCCACGGCAGTTCGCGCCCCCGGCCGTGCAGCTGGTGCTCGTCGACGCTGGCGAACCGGTCCAGCAGGATGCCCACGCACGCGAACAGCGCCGCCTTCACCCCGGCGTGCCCCAGGACGTACACCGCGACGCCGCCGACCCCCTCCGGGCTGAGCACCGCAATGCCCACCAGGAACAGTCCGGCGTGCGCCACCGTGGAGTAGGCGAGCAGCCGCTTGAGGTGGCGCTGCTGCCAGCACATCAGCGCGCCCAGGACGGCGGTCAGCACGCCCAGGGCCAGCAGCGCCCGGTGGGCGTCCGGCGCCGGCAGCCCGCCCGGACCGGCGAACACCGTCCAGTAGACCCGGGCCGTGCCGTACAGCCCCAGCTCCACCATCACCCCCGACATCAGCATGCACACCGGTGTCGGGGCCACCGCATGGGCGTCGGCCAGCCAGAAGTGGAACGGCACCGCCGCCGCCTTGACCAGCAGTCCGGTCACGACCAGGGTGAAGGCGGCGATCAGCAGCGCGTCCGGGGTGCCGCCGGGCGACCCGGCCAGGGCGTTGCCGATCTGGGCGAAGCCCAGCTCGCCCGTGTGCGCGTAGAGCAGGCCGATGCCCAGCAACGTGGCGTATCCGCCGAGGGAGTTGACCACGCCGAAGACCAGGGCGCCCTGGACGGCCCGGGCCTCCTCCACCCGGTAGCCGGTCAGCGCGTACGCGACCACGCCCATCAGCTCGAAGAACACGAAGGCGTTGAAGAGGTCGCCGGTGAGCGTGAATCCGCACATGCCGGCCTGGAAGAGCAGCACCAGCGCCGGGAACGAACCGGCGTGCCGGCGCGGCGGCTCGTCGAAGTACCGCCAGGCGTACGCGAGCGCCGCCAGCACCAGCAGGGAGACCAGGGTGGCGAGCCCCAGGCCGGTCCGGTCGCCGACCAGCACGATGCCCACGCTCACCCCGCCGTGCGGCCGCCAACCGCCCACCCACTCGGCGGGCTGCCCGGCCGCCGACGGCGTGGCCGCCAGCGCGAGCAGGGCGAGCACCGCGGCACCGGCCGCGAACAGGCAGCCCAGCGTCTCGGCGGCGTACCGGGGCAGCCGCCGGCCCGCCCCCACCAGCAGTGCCGCACCGAACATCGGGGTGACCACGATCAGCGGCAGGGTCTGTGCGACGCTCACCCCCGCAGCTCCGACAGCTCGTCCGGGTCCACCGTGCGGTGGCGCTTGGCGACCTGGATGACCAGGGAGAGCAGCAGGGCGGTCACGGTCGCGCCGATGACGATGTCGGTCAGCGTGAGCGCCTGGACGACCGGATCGACGACCGGACGCGAGCCCGGGGCGATGTCGGAGAACACCGGCGCGGTGGCGCCGGAGCGGTAGCCGACGGCCAGCAGCAGGACGTAGGTCGACGACTGGCAGACCGCCAGACAGCCCACGGCGTGGATGAGGTTGCGGCTGGTCGCGAGCCCGTAACACCCCATCAGGAACAGCCAGCCCGCGACCACGTACGGCGCTGCGCTCATGCCCGGTCCTCCGCCTCCTCGTCCGTACTCGCGATCTCCACCGCCTGGTCCAGGAACCGGGCCAGCAGCACCACCACCCCGGCGGCGACCTCCACGCCGATGGCGGCGTTGAGCAGTGGGACGGTGCCGCCCGAGGAGAGGGTGTTGAAGGTGCCGTAGGGCAGGAAATTGCCCAGGAACGCCCAGCCCGCCAGCAGCGCCGCCGCGCCCACCAGGACGTACGCCGCCTCGCCCGCGGCGTCCGCGACCTCGTACATCCCCAGCGGCCGGATCCGCTCCAGCGCCCGGTAGTCCACCGCGATGTAGAGCAGGTGCAGCGAGGTCGCCACCACCACCCCGCCCTGGAAACCGCCGCCGGGGCTGAGCTGGCCGTGCGCGACGATGTACAGCCCGATGAGCAGGGTGACCGGCAGGGCGAACAGCGCGTAGCGGCGCACCGACGGCGCGACCCGGGCCGGCTCGGGCTGCTGCCGGTCCTCGTCCCGGGTCTGCCGCAGCAGGACGACGGTGCCCAGCACCGAACCGAAGAGGATGGACTCCTCGCCGAGGGTGTCCAGGGCCCGCTGGTCGAAGTTGACCGAGGAGACGGTGTTGGCGGTGTGCCGGGCGAGCGCGGCCCGCACCGCCCGGTCGCCGTAGGGGTGCCAGTCGCCCCCGAACGAGGGCAGGTCCAGGCAGGCCAGGACGTACAGCACCGCCGCGCCGAGCCCGCCGAGGGCCAGCACCCACATCCGCAGCCGCATGGTCATTCCCGCTCCTCCCGGCGCTCGCTGCGGGCCTTGCGGCGCACCTTGCGCACGGACAGCAGCACCATCAGCGGCGTCAGCGCGGAACCGACCGCGAGCTGGGAGAGCGCGACGTCGGGCGCCTGCAGCAGCAGGAAGAGGGTGGCCAGCGACAGCCCGAGCAGCGACAGCACGAACGACTGGCGGACGGGATCGCGCACCAGCACCGCCGCGGTCCCGGCGGCGGCCACCAGGAGCAGGCCCAGCAGCACCGGCAGTTCACCGGTCATCGGACATACCCTCCGCGGGTGCGCCCCGCCCGTGGCCGATGGCCGCCGCGGCCTGCACCGCCCGGGTCGCCACCCGGCAGCCCAGTGCCAGCAGCACCCCGATGACCAGGAGCTTGACCATCGCCCGGCCGGGCCCGGTGGCGACGCAGAGCGGCAGCACCACGGCGGCCACCGCGACGTAGTTCACCGCCGTCAGCGCGCGCAGCCACCGCTGCCCGGGCGGATGGTCCGCCAACTGGTCGGCGAGCAGCCGCACAAAGAGCAGCGTCCCGGCCGGGCCCAGCACCGAGAGCATCAGCGCGGTGTCGACGTAGGCCGGCCGGGCGAAGCCCTGCGACAGCAGCAGGAAGACCAGGCTGAGGAAGGTGGTCGCCACGTTCTGTGCGGGCACCCGCCGCCGGGCCCGCCCGGTGGCCACACCGCAGGCGGCCGGCGCGAAGCCGCACAGCAGCAGCGCGGTGCCCGCGGCGGTCCAGCCGTTCACCGGTCGCCGACCGCACGCCGGGCCCCGCGGGCCGCCGCGGCGGCGACCAGTCCGGCGCCCGCACCGACCACCCATTCCAGGGTGTCGACGGGGCCGATCAGCATGATCCACAGCAGGGTCAACGCCGCCCACCAGCCCAGGAGTTCACCCCCGGCCGCCAGCGCTCGCACCATCCGCCACCCACCTCCCTGCCGACCGGGTACCCGCGCCTCAGGCTCACATGCGGCGCCCCGGCCGCCCCGTCACCGCGCCGCGCATTACTCCGTCGGGGCGCGCGGCGTGCGGCGCGGGCGCCGGAGCGCCGGACGGCCGGTCAGCCGGACCAGGTCCAGTCGGCGACCTCGGGCAGATCGGTGCCGTGCTCCCGGATCCAGGCGTGGTGACGGGTGCGGACGTCCGCCAGCGCCTGGCGCAGCGCGACGGCGCGTACGCCGAGGCCGGGCACCCGGTCGATGACGTCCATCACCAGCCGGTAGCGGTCGAGGTCGTTGCGGACGACCATGTCGAAGGGCGTGGTGGTGGTGCCCTCCTCCTTGTAGCCGCGGACGTGCAGGTTCGGGTGGCCGGCCCGCCGGTAGCCGAGCCGGTGGATCAGCCACGGGTAGCCGTGGTACGCGAAGATCACCGGCTTGTCGCGGGTGAACAGCGCGTCGTACTCGGCGTCCGTCATGCCGTGCGGGTGTTCCCCCGCCGGCAGCAGCCGGGCCATGTCGACGACGTTGACCACCCGCACGGCGAGCTCCGGCAGATGACGGCGCAGCAGGTCGGCGGCGGCCAGCGTCTCCAGGGTGGGGACGTCGCCCGCGCAGCCCAGTACCACGTCGGGCTCGCGGCTGCCGTCCTCGGTGCCGGCCCACTCCCAGGCGCCGGCGCCGCGGGCGCAGTGCGCGCGGGCCTCGTCCAGGGACAGCCAGTCGAAGCTGGGCTGCTTGCCGGCCACGATCACATTGACGTAGTCCCGGCTGCGCAGCGCGTGGTCGGCCACCGACAGCAGGGTGTTGGCGTCCGGCGGCAGGTAGACCCGGACCACCTCGGGGCTCTTGTTGAGGATGTGGTCGACGAACCCGGGGTCCTGGTGCGAGAAGCCGTTGTGGTCCTGGCGCCAGACGTGCGAGGTGAGCAGGTAGTTCAGCGAGGCGATCGGGCGCCGCCAGGGCAGCCGGCGGGCCGTGCGCAGCCACTTGATGTGCTGGTTGACCATCGAGTCGACGATGTGCGCGAACGCCTCGTAGCTGGAGAACAGGCCGTGCCGCCCGGTGAGCAGATAGCCCTCCAGCCAGCCCTGGCACAGGTGCTCGGAGAGCACCTCCATGACCCGGCCGTCGTGCGCCAGGTGCTCGTCGGTGTCCAGCACCTCGGCCTGCCACGCCTTGCCGGTGACGTCGTAGAGCGCCTCCAGCCGGTTGGAGGCGGTCTCGTCCGGGCCCACCACGCGGAAGTCCCGGCGCCCGGCGGTGGCCGCCATGATCCCGGACAGCAGGCCGCCCAGCACCCGGGTCGGCTCGTGCAGCACGGTGCCGCGCTTGTCGACCTCGACGGCGTACCGCTCCAGCGGCGGCACCGGCAGGTCCCGCAGCAGCAGCCCGCCGTTGGCGTGCGGGGTGGCGCCCAGCCGGCGCGGACCCTCGGGGACGCAGGCCAGCACCTCCGCGGTGGGCCGGCCCTGGGCGTCGAAGAGCTCCTCGGGCCGGTACGAGCGCAGCCACTCCTCCAGCTGCCGCAGGTGCCCGGGGTTGTCGCGGACGCCGGCCAGCGGGACCTGGTGGGAGCGCCAGGTGTTCTCGACGGGCTTCCCGTCGACCTCGTGCGGGCCGGTCCAGCCCTTGGGCGTGCGCAGCACGATCACCGGCCAGCGCGGGCGGTCGGTGAGGCCGTCGCCGCGGGCCCGGCGCTGGATGTCGGAGATCCGGTCCAGGCAGCGGTCCATGGCGGCGGCCAGTGCCTGGTGCACCGCCGTCGGGTCGTCACCGGTGACGTGCACCGGCTCGTGTCCGTAGCCGCGCAGCAGCGAGTCCAGCTCCTCCTCGGGGAGCCGGGCGAGCACCGTGGGGTTGGCGATCTTGTAGCCGTTGAGGTGCAGGATCGGCAGGACGGCGCCGTCGTGCACCGGGTCGAGGAACTTGGTGGCGTGCCAGGACGCGGCGAGCGGGCCGGTCTCCGCCTCGCCGTCGCCGACGACGCAGGCGACCAGCAGGCCGGGGTTGTCGAAGGCCGCTCCGTAGGCATGGGTGAGGGAGTAGCCCAGCTCACCGCCCTCGTGGATCGATCCCGGCGTCTCCGGGGCGACATGGCTGGGGATCCCGCCGGGGAACGAGAACTGCCGGAACAGCCGGGCCATGCCCTCCCCGTCCCGGCCGACGTCGGGATAGGTCTCCGCGTACGTGCCGTCCAGCCAGGAGTTGGCCACCACGGCGGGGCCGCCGTGCCCCGGCCCCCAGATGCACAGCGCGTCCAGCTCACGGGCCTTGACGACCCGGTTCAGATGGGTGTGCACCAGGTTCAGTCCGGGGGAGGTGCCCCAGTGGCCCAGCAGCCGCGGCTTGATGTGCTCGGGGCGCAGCGGCGCTTCCAGCAGGGGGTTCGCCATCAGGTAGATCTGCCCGACGGACAGGTAGTTGGCGGCCCGCCAGTGCGCGTCCAGGGCGCGCAGCTCGGCGGCGTCCAGCGGCCCCGGCGCCGCCGACCGCCTGGTTCCGGGCGCTGCCGGGGCGTGCGCGTCGGACATGCTCAGCTCCTCACGACGGTGGCGTGCAACGGACGGTCAAGGTCACAGGTCGCGCAGCGCGGGCAGCAGCTTGGCCTCCGCCCACTCCAGGAACGGCTCCTGGTGGCCGCCGCCGATCTGCACCAGCGCGACCTCGGTGAAGCCCGCGTCCACGTACGGGCGCACCGCCTCGACGAACCGGCCCACGTCGTCGCCGCAGGGAATCGCCTCCGCGACGTCCTCGGGCGTGACGTACTGGGTGGCCTGGGCGAACCCCTTCGGGCCGGGCAGTTCGGAGTTGACCTGCCAGCCGCCGAGCATCCAGCGGAACTGGTCGTGCGCCCGGGCGACGGCCGCGTCGCGGTCGGGGTCGTAGCAGACCGGCAGCTGGCCGACCCGGGGTTTGCCGGCGCCGCCGTGCCGGTCGAAGGACGTCAGCAGCCCGGCCTTGGGCTCGGTGGCGATGAGCAGGTCGCCCAGCTTGCCGGCGATCTCCACCGACCGTTCGCCCGACACGGCCACCCCGATCGGCGGCGGTTCGTCGGGCAGGTCCCACAGCCGGGCGTGCACCACGTCGAAGTGGGTGCCGTGGTGGGTGACCTCACCGCCGCCGAAGAGCTTGCGGATGATCTCGATCGACTCGGCCAGCTTGTCCAGCCGTACGGGTGAGGCCGGCCAGCCCGCGCCCACCACGTGCTCGTTGAGGTTCTCACCGGAGCCCAGCCCCAGCCGGAACCGGCCGCCGGAGAGCAGTTGCATGGTCGCGGCCTTCTGGGCGACGACCGCGGGGTGGTAGCGGGTCGTCGGGCAGGTCACGTAGGTCATCAGCGGGATGCGGGTGGTGGCCTGCGCCGCGGCGCCCAGCACGCTCCAGGCGTACGGGGCGTGGCCCTGCGAGTCCAGCCACGGGAAGTAGTGGTCGGAGGTCACCGAGAAGTCGAAGCCGGCGCGTTCGGCACCGACGACATGACCGACCAGGGCCCGCGGGCCCGCCTGTTCGGTCATCATTGTGTATCCGATCTGCACCATTCAACCCACCTTGCTGTCGCGGGACGGGGTCTGCAACCGGGGCCTGCAACCAGGGCCTGACCAGGGCGGTTGCGTCAGTCGGGCGGTTCGGGCGCGGGATGCTCTCCCGGCTCGGCCCCGGGCGGCTCGGCGGGGGCGGTGCCCGGCTCCTCCGTTTCCGGTTCCGGCTCGGCCGGCACCGGGTCCCGCGGCAGCGGGTCCGGCTCGCTCGGTACGGGGCCCGGCCCCTTGGGCGCGGGTTCAGTGCTCACATGGGTCATAGCGCTCTCCTTCCTCTCCATCCTGCGTCCCATGCGGGTACTCGGCCCGTTCGGGGCGGAAACCTGGTCCGCGGGAGGAAACCGCAGGAAGAACCCGCAGGAGGAAAGGCAGCGGGAGGGGAGCGCGGAGCCGTCAGTACACGTCCCGTACGTACCGCTTCTCGGCCGCGAGCTGTTTGACGTACCCGGTGGCGGCGTCCTCCGTCAGGCCGCCGTGGGCCACCGCGATCTCGCGGAGCGCGCGATCGACGTCCTTGGCCATCCGCGAGGCGTCGCCGCACACGTAGAAGTGCGCGCCGTCCTGGAGCCAGGACCACAGCTGGGCGCCGTGTTCCCGCATCCGGTCCTGGACGTAGACCTTGGCGCGCTGATCGCGGGAGAAGGCGGTGTCCAGCCGGGTGAGCAGCCCGTCGTGGTGCAGCCGGCCGAGCTCCTCCTCGTAGTAGAAGTCCGTGGCGCGGCGCTGCTCGCCGAAGAACAGCCAGTTGGGGGCGTGGTGGCCGCGGGCCCGCCGCTCGTCGAGGAAGCCGAGGAAGGGCGCGACGCCGGTGCCGGGCCCGACCATCACCATCGGCGTGGCCGGGTCGGCCGGTGGCCGGAAGTGTGCGCTGCGCCGCACGAAGATCTCCACCGGGCTGCCGGGCTCGGCATCCGCCAGGAACGCGGAGGCCACGCCCTTGCGCGAGCGGCCCTGCCGGTTCTCGTAGCGGACCACGGAGACCGTCAGCCGCAGCAGCGCGGGATCGGTCAGCGGGCTCGACGAGACGGAGTACAGCCGCGGCCGCAGGCGGGGGAGGAGCGCGGCCCATTCCCGGGCGTCGGCCCGCACCCGGTGCTCGGCCACCACGTCGACGGCCTGCCGGCTCCAGGTCCACCGGTCCAGCTCGCCCTTGTTGCCGGGCCGCAGCAGCTTCCGCAGTGTCCGGTCCCCGGTCTGTTCGGCGGCCAGCCGGAGCAGCGCGGGGGTGATCCGGGTGATGTCGAGATGGCGGTGCAGCGCCTCGCCGAACGCCACCGTGCCCACCCCGTCGACGTCCACCGGTGCCGCCGGGTCCAGACCGGTCAGATCCAGCCACTCCGCCACCAGCTCCGGGCAGTTCAGCGGCTGCACCCCGAGCGCGTCACCGGCCTCGTACGCCAGCGGCACCCCCTCGGCGTCCCGGGTGTCGAAGGTGAACCGGCGCACCTCCTTGGTGGCGCCGGGCCGGCTGAGCAGATCGTTGCCGACGAGCCGGGCGGTGACGGTGGGGTCCTTGGCGGGGGCTGCGGAGGCCGCGGGGGCGGCCGGGGCCGGTGGCGTCCCGGTGTGCCCGTCGGCCGCCGGTTCCGGCGATCCGTCCTCCAGCGCCCGCAGCACCTGGTCGAGCCACTGCCCGGCCGGCTGTGCGTAGTCCGGCTCGCAGTCCGTGCGCGGCGCCAGCCGGACCGCGCCCAGCTCCGCCAGCCGGGCGTCCAGCCGCCGCCCGTGGCCGCAGAAGTCGTCGTACGAGGAGTCGCCCAGCGCCAGGACCGAGTAGCGCAGGCCCTCCAGTCGCGGGGTGTCCGGCGCGTTGAGCGTCTCCCAGAAGCCGGAGCCGTTGTCGGGGGCCTCGCCGTCGCCGAAGGTGCTGGTCACGATGAGCAGGTCCGCGGTGCGCGGCAGGGTGGCCGGGGTGCTGTCGGCCATGCTCACCAGCGTCGCCTCCCGCCCGCTGCCCTTCAGCCGGCGGGCGGTGTCCGCGGCGACCTCCTCCGCGTTGCCGGTCTGCGAGGCCCACAGCACGATCACCGTACGGGCAACGGAATCCGACGACCCGTCACCCGGATCCTCCGGGTCGTGCCGCGCCGCCGTCCCGGTCCGCTCGTCCGCGGTCCGCGAGAACATCCCGGCCAGCACGCCGTTCACCCACAGCGCGGTGTCCGCGTCGAACGGCGCCTGGGCGGGCAGCACCGGCGTACCGCCGGCCGGACGGGACGCCAGCCCGGTGAGGAAGCCGGACAGATAGCGGCGCTCGTGCTCGGCCAGGGCCGGCGGGGCGGGGTCGGTCAGCCGGAAGAGGTCGGTCAGGACCGCCACCGCGCCCCCCGCGGCGCCCCCTCCCGGGCCGCCCGCCGGACCGCCCCCCGACCGGTCCGCCGGGCCGCCGGGTTCCGCGTCCGGGCCCGCCGCCGCGCCCGGGAGCGCCGCGGTCTCCGGGTGGCCGGCGCCGCCCGGCACCCTGGTCAACGCGACCGCACACGCCTTGAACCCGGGCTGGAAGGAGACCGGATCGACCGCGTCATGGGTCACCGCGTTGACGCACCGGTACTCACCGAAGAGGTCGTTCCAGTGGAACGGCGCGAAGCAGTTCCCGGGCCGTACCCGGTCGGTCACCACGGCCGGCAGCACCGCCCGCCCGCGCCGCGAGGCGACCTCCACCGCATCGCCCTCCCGCACGCCCAGCCGCTCGGCGTCCTCGGGATGGAGTTCCACGAACGGCCCGGGGTTCAGCTTGCCCAGCTTGGCGACCTTGCCGGTCTTGGTCAGGGTGTGCCACTGGTGCGGCAGCCGGCCGGTGTTGAGCAGGTACGGGAAGTCGTCGTCGGGCAGCTCGGCCGGCGGCAGGTGCGGACGGGCGAAGAACGCGGCCCGCCCGCTGGCGGTGGGGAAGACCAGCCGGGGGCGGCTGCCGTCCGGCCGTACGACCGGCTCCCGGCCGGCCCCGTCGTTGAGATAGCGCACCGGATTGCGGTCCGGTCCGTCGGCGGCCGCGCTCGGCCACTGCACGGGCGTCCCGCGCAGCCGCGGATAGCTCACCCCGGCGAGGTCGTACCCGGTCCGCGGGTTGCCCGCGCGCTTGAGCTCCTCGAATATCTCCTCCGCGCTGTCGTACGAGAAGGCGTCCGCATAGCCCATCTCGCAGGCGATCCGCGCGATGATCCGCCAGTCCGGCCAGGCCTCGCCGGGCGGATCGGCGGCCCGGCCCACCAGCGTGAGGTTGCGTTCCGAATTGACCATCACGCCCTCGGACTCGGACCACATGGCGGCCGGCAGCACCACATCGGCGTACGCGGTGGTCTCGGTCTCCGCGAACACGTCCTGCGCCACGACGAATTCAGCGGCCTCCAGGCCCTCGATGACGGTGCGGCGGTTGGCGACCGAGGCGACCGGGTTGGTGCAGATGATCCAGCAGGCTCTGATGTCCCCGTCCGCCATCCGCCGGAACATCTCGACGGTGCCCTGTCCGCCGTCGTCCGCCCGCAGCGTCCCCGGGGCCAGGCCCCACAACTCCTCGGTGAACGCGCGGTCCTCGGCGACCAGCGCCGACCGCTGGCCGGGCAGCCCCGGTCCCATGTAGCCCATCTCCCGGCCGCCCATCGCGTTGGGCTGGCCGGTCAGCGAGAACGGGCCGCTGCCCGGGCGGCAGATCGCGCCGGTCGCCAGGTGCAGGTTGATCAGCGCGTTGGTGTTCCAGGTGCCGTGGGTGCTCTGGTTCAGCCCCATCGTCCAGCAGCTCGTCCAGTCGCCCGCGGCACCGATCCACTCGGCCGCCCGGCGCAGCTCCGCCTCCGGGATCCCGGTGATCTCGGCGACCTTCGCGGGCGGATAGTCCGCCAGGAACGCGGGCATCTCCGCCCACCCCTCGGTGTGCCCGTCGATGAACTCCTGGTCGATGTCGCCGTTCTCCACCAGCAGGTGCAGCAGCCCGTTCAGCAGTGCCAGATCCGTACCGGGCGCGATCTGCAGGAAGAGGTCCGCCTTGGCCGCGGTGGCGGTGCGCCGGGGATCGACCACGATCAGCTTGGCGCCGGCCTTGACCCGTTCCAGCAGCCGCAGGAAGAGGACCGGGTGGCAGTCGGCCATGTTGGAGCCGATGACGAGGAACACGTCGGCGCGGTCGAAGTCCTCGTAGGAGCCGGGCGGGCCGTCCGCGCCCAGCGACAGCTTGTAGCCGCTGCCCGCACTCGCCATGCACAAACGGGAGTTGGACTCGATGTGGGTGGTGCGCAGGAACCCCTTGGCGAGCTTGTTCGCCAGGTACTGCGCCTCCAGCGTCATCTGCCCCGAGACATAGAGCGCGACGGCGTCCGGGCCGTGCGCGTCGACGATCTCGCGCAGCCGGGCGGCGGTCTGCTTGACGGCGGTGTCCATGGCGGTGGGCACCGGTTCGTCACCCCGGTCGCCGCGGACCAGGGCGCCGGTCAGCCGGCCGGGCGCGCTGAGCAGTTCGGCGCTGGTCGCGCCCTTGGTGCAGAGCCGGCCGTGGTTCGCCGGATGGGACTTGTCCCCGCTGGCCCGGCGCACGGTCCGCCGGCCGTCCCCGTCCGTCGCGACCTCCAGCACGATCCCGCAGCCGACACCGCAGTACTGGCACGCCGTGCGCACCTGCGTGAGGCGCTCTGCCGGTGTTTCCGCTGCGGTCACGGACGGTCCCCTTCGTGGTCGGAAGCTGGGCTCCGACCCTACGAAGGGCCCGTTAACCACGTGTCACACGAGGCGATCATCCGCCGTTACGGCGACCACACACCCGGCTCCGGCGCCCCGTGAGGCCCGTTCAGGAGACCCGCACCGAAGGTGCAGCAACACGAAAAGTGAAGTCGTTGTACTTTCGCATCGGATGTGCTTTTCTGTGGTCCATGCATCCCACCACCCCTTCCCGCACCGCGATCATCGGAGCCGGCCCCGGCGGGCTGACCTGCGCCCGGGTGCTCCAGCGGCACGGCCTGCCGGTCACCGTCCTCGACCGGGACGCCTCCGCCGGGGCCCGGCCGCAGGGCGGCACCCTCGACCTGCACGCGGCCACCGGCCAGGCGGCGTTGCGCGCGGCCGGTCTCTACGAGGAGTTCGCCGCCCTCGCCCGCCCCGAAGGGCAGGAGATGCGGCTCTACGGCCGCGACGCCACCCTGCTCTTCCGGCATGCCCCGGCCGCAGACGTGACCGAGCGCCCCGAGATCGACCGCGGGGAGCTGCGGCGGCTGCTGCTGGACTCGCTCGCCCCCGGCACCGTCCGCTGGGGCCACTACCTGCGCGCGCTGCACCCGCTGGGCGACGGCCGGCACAAGGCGGAGTTCGACGACGGCCACACCGAGGAGTTCGACCTGGTCATCGGCGCCGACGGCGCCTGGTCGCGGGTCCGTCCGCTGCTCTCCGACGCCACCCCGCACTACTCCGGCGTCACCTTCGTCGAGTTCTCCTTCGACGACGCCGACGCCCGCCACCCCGCGATCGCCCAGCTGGTCGGCGGCGGCAGCATGATGGCGTCCTCCGCCGAGCGGGCGCTGATCGTCCAGCGCAACAGCCGCGGCCACCTCCGCGGTTACGCCGCCTTCCGGGGCTCGGAGGACTGGGCCCTGGAGGCCGGGGTGACGATGACGGACACCGAGGCGGTACGGGCCGCGCTGCTCGGCCGGTTCGCCGGCTGGGACGACCGGCTGCTGGCGCTGCTGACCGACAACGACGGCGGATTCGTCAACCGGCCGCTGTTCGCCCTGCCGGTGCCGCACACCTGGGCGCACACCCCGGGCGTGACGCTGCTCGGCGACGCGGCGCACCTCATGACGCCGTTCTCCGGCATGGGCGCCAACCTCGCCATGCTCGACGGCAGCGAACTCGCCCTGGCCCTCGTCCGGCACCCCGACCGGGACGCGGCACTGCGCGCCTACGAGGCCGTGCTGCTGCCCCGCTCCGCCGACGCCGCCGAGGCGGCCGCCCGCGGCCTGGCCAACGCCCTGGCCCCCGACGCCCCGGAGGGCTCGCTGCGCCACCTGCGGACGACGGCCGGCGACGCCTAGGGCCTGTCGTCAAATTCCCGTCTGCCCCGCGACGCCTGGCACGCACTCTCGCCGCACCGGGCGAAAGCCCAAGTACTCCAGTACGAGGACTTCCACCCGGCACTCCCCCAGCCTTCGGCCGGGGGGACCCCCAGAGCACGCACCAGACGCCGCGCTGCCGCCCTTCGGGCGACGACGGGAATTTGACGACAGGCCCTAGCGGCTCGACGCCGGTGCGCGGAGCTCCGGTTGCGGCCCCCGCCCGCCCGTCGGACGATCGGCAGCGTACGGACAGCGACCGGCACCGCACGGAGACGGAACCCACCGTGAAGATCACCGAGCCCACCCCCGGTGCGCCCTGCTGGGTGGAGCTGGGCACCTCGGACGTCGACGCCGCCAAGGTCTACTACCGCGAGGTCTTCGGCTGGCGCGCGGAGACCGACCTGCGCCCGGAGGCCGGCGGGTACACCGTCTTCCTCCTGGGTGCCGCCCCGGTCGCCGCGGTGACCCCGCTCTACGCCCCCGGCCAGCCGACCGCCTGGACCGTCTCGTTCGCCACCCGGGACGCCGATGCGCTGGCCGCGGCGGTCGCCGAGGCCGGCGGGCGGCAGCTGATGGCACCGATGGACGTCTTCCAGCAGGGCCGTTTCGCGGTGCTGGCGGACCCGGAGGGCGCGCTGTTCTCGGTGTGGCAGGCCCGGGACTTCCCCGGCGCGGCGCTGCTCAACGCGCCCGGTTCGCTGGGCTGGGTGGAGCTCGCCACCCGCGACGAGGAGGCCGCCAAGCACTTCTACACCCGGGTCTTCGGCTGGACCGTGGGCACCCATGAGGACTATCCGCAATGGGGGATCGACGGCGCCGACTTCGGCGGGCTGAGCGCGCTGGACGAGTTCTACCCGGACGACGTGCGGGCGCACTGGCTGCCGTACTTCGCCGTCGCCGACGTCGACGACACCGCGGCCCGGGCCGCGGAGTCCGGCGGGATGCTGCTGGTGCCTCCCACCGACGTGCCCGAGGGCCCGCGGATCGCGGTGGTCCGGGACCCGCAGGGGGCCTCCTTCGGCATCCACCGCGCGGGCACCGAAGGCTGACCGTCACACGATCGGCGGCCTGTTCGTCGTTTCACCACATTTCAAGGGTGGTTTGCGCGTAATGTCCATTTCGCACCAATGGGTGGCATCGCGCGTCAAGAACAGGAGACCCCCATGTCCACGACCGAATTCCTCGCGGTCCGCGGCAGGAAGCTCGCAGCCGGCGCGGGCGCACTGACCACGGCGCTCGCCCTCGGAGCGACGCTGTCCGCCATGACCCCGGCGCAGGCGGCGCCCGGCCCGACCGCCAAACCGTACGGCGTCGTCACTACCAAGATGGGCCTGAGCGAGCGTCAGTACCCCAGCACCGACGCCTCGGTGAAGGGCTACCTGCGGCACCGCGCCCAGGTCAACCTGGTGTGCAAGGTCCGCACCCAGCCCGTCGGCGGCAACAGCGTCTGGTACCTGACCGGCGAGGGGCGCGGGACCTGGGTCGCGGCGAAGTACGTGACCAACAGCGGCTCCGTCAAGTACTGCAAGGAAGTGCAGCGCGGCCGGATCGCGCCCCACAACAACGCGGCCAAGCACGCCGTGGGCTGATGGCGCCCGGCACCCAGGCCCGGTCCGGTACCCGCAGGTGCCGCACCGGGCCTTCGTGCGCCCGCCCGCGCTCTTCCGAATTTCTGTAACAAGTTCTACTGTGCCCTCCGATCCGTTAACCGACGGCCCGTCAGAAACCGGCGGATCGTCGGCCGGACGACCGGACTGCCGGACGATCTGGAGGCGCCGTGCACCTCGAATACACCCCCGAGCAGCAGCAGTTGCGCGCCGAGCTGCGCACCTACTTCGCCGAACTGGTGCCGGACCACGCCCACGCCCGGTACGCGGATCCGGCAGCGCAGAAGCGGTTCTACCGCGAGACCGTCCGCCGGCTCGGCGCGGACGGCTGGCTCGGCGTGGGCTGGCCGAAGGAGTACGGCGGGCGCGGGTCGACCCCGATGGAACAGTTCATCTTCTTCGACGAGGCCGCCCAGGCCGGTGTCCCGCTGCCGCTGATGGCGCTCAACACCGTCGGCCCGACGCTCATGCAGTTCGGCACCGAGGAGCAGAAGGCGTACTTCCTGCCGCGCGTGCTCTCCGGCGAGATCGACTTCGCCATCGGCTACAGCGAGCCCGAAGCGGGCACGGACCTGGCCGCGCTGAAGACCAGGGCCGTGCGCGACGGCGACACGTACGTCGTCAACGGCCAGAAGATCTGGACCACCAACGGCGACACCGCCGACTGGGTGTGGCTGGCCGTCCGTACCGACCCCGACGCGCCACCGCACAAGGGCATCACCATCCTCCTCGTACCGACCTCCGACCCCGGCTACTCCTGCACCCTGATCAACACCCTCGCCTCGCACGACACCACGGCGAGCTACTACGAGAACATCCGCGTCCCCCTCTCGCGCCGCGTCGGCGAGGAGAACAAGGGCTGGCGGCTGATCACCAACCAGCTCAACCACGAACGCGTCACGCTCGCCGCCCACGGCACCATGGCCATCCGCGCCCTGCACGACGTGCAGCGCTGGGCGACAAAGACCAAGCTCGCCGACGGCCGCCGCGTCGTGGACCTGCCCTGGGTCCGCCGCCGCCTCGCGCAGACCCACACCCGGCTGGACGCCATGAAGCTCCTCAACTGGCGCATGGTGAACGCCCTCCAGGAAGGCACCCTCACCCCGCAGGACGCCTCCGCGGTCAAGGTCTACGGCTCCGAGGCGCGGCGGGACGCCTACGCCTGGCTCATGGAGGTCGTCGCCGCCGCGGGCGCCCTCAAGGAGGGCTCGGCGGGCGCCGTCCTCCACGGCGAACTGGAACGCGGCTACCGCTCCGCGGTGATCTTCACCTTCGGCGGCGGCAACAACGAGATCCAGCGCGAGATCATCGCGTGGATCGGCCTGGGGATGCCGCGGGTACGGCGCTGAGGGTCAGGGCAGCGTCCAGATCCGGGTCGTCACGAAGGAGAAGGAACGGGCGGCCGGTGTCGAGGAAGCGCTGCCGGGTGGCGCTGTTGATCCAGACCTGCAGATGGGCAATCGAATCGAAGCGGTAGACGACGGTCCAGTCCGGCTGCCGGGAGATCTCGATCGCTGTCGCGGCGCCGTCGTCGAGCCGTTCCGTGGTCATCTGCTCAGCCCGTCCGTGTGCTCACGCCGCCGGCACCGACCGGCTCTCGTTGAGCCGGCGGTAGATGCGTTCCGGAGTCAGCGGCAGCGCACGGAAACGGACGCCCGTGGCGTCGTGCAGTGCGTTCGCCAAGGCCGGGGCCACCGGGTTGATACAGCATTCCGCCATCCCCTTCGACCGCAGGGGCCCCACGGAATCCGACGACTCCACCAGCAGCACCTCCGTGCGGGGGACATCGGCGTAGGTGGGGATGCGGTAGTTGCGGAAATTCGGATTGACCATGACGCCGTTCGCGTCGACGTGGTGATTCTCGGTCAGCGCGAAGCCGATTCCCTGGGCGACGCCGCCCTCCACCTGCCCGCGGACCTGTCCGGGATTGATGACCACGGCGGCGTCGGTCGCCTGGACGCTGTGCAGGATCCGGATCTCGCCCGTCACCCGATGGACGGCGATGCGGAACCCCTGCGTATTGGAGGTGACGCTCCGGGGCGATCCGTAGGCCTTGCGGGCGGCGGTGAACCGGATGCCGCGCGCCCGGGCCAGGGCGACGAGTTCGGCCAGCGACAGGCGCCGTTCGCCGCAGACGACCCCCTCGTCGTGCAACGAGCACATCACGACATGGACGCCCGTGTGGGCGGCGGCGAATTCCAGGATGCGGTCGCGCACGGCATTGGCCGCCCGCAGGACCGCGTTGCCCGCCACGAAGAGCCCCGCACTCGCGAAGGCGCCGGTGTCGAATCCGGTGCGGTCGGTGTCGGACTGCACCAGGCGGATCCGCGACGGTGTCGTGCCCAGCTGGTTGGCCGCGATCTGGACGTGCGCGGTCGACGTGCCCTCGCCGAATTCGACGGTGCCGACGGCGAGTTCGTACACGAGGTCGTCGCCCAGCGTGACCCACGCTTCGGAGACGTGCTCCGTCGGCGGCGCGGTCTCGTGCAGGGAACTCGCGACGCCGGTCCCGACCAGCCACCCGGGGCCGGGGGAGGGCTCGTCGGCCGTCCGGGCCAGGGCCTCGCCCACCAGGTCGAGGCACCTCGCGAGGCCGTCCTCGCTGAACGACACGTCGTCCGGGCCCTCACTCATCGCGATGAGCGGATCACCGGGGCGCACGATGTTGCGGCGCCGCAGTGCGAGCGGATCGAGGTGCACGGCGCGGGCCAGCTCGTCCATCGCGGATTCCACCGCGTACGCCGGCTGCGTCATCCCGTAGCCCCGCAGTGCCCCGCTCGGGACGGTGTTCGTGTAGACGGAGTAGGCGTCGTACTTCTTGTTGGGGCAGCGGTAGATCATGACGGCGGCGCCGCCCGCGTAGAGCGTTTCGCCGCCGTGGTTGCCGTAGGCACCCGTGTTGGACACATTGCGGACCTGGATCGCGGTGAGCGTTCCGTCCGCCTTCGCGCCGAGTTTGACCGTCAGCGACATCGGATGCCGCGGGGACGCCGTGGTGAACTCCTCCTCGCGGGTGAATTCGAAGCAGACCGGGCGCCCGGTGTCCAGGGTGGCGAGCGCGACCAGATCCTCCGAGATCACTTCCTGTTTGCCGCCGAAGCCGCCGCCGACGCGGGTGCAGAACACCCTGAGCTGGTCCGGGCGCAGCGCGAACAGGTACCCCAGTTTGACCTTCGCGATCGACGGCGACTGCGAACTGGTGCGGACGTTCAGACGGCCGTCGGCCATCCAGGCGATCGAACCGTGGGTCTCCAGATGCGCGTGCTGCACGCGCGGTGAGAAGTACGTGCCTTCGTGGATCACGTCGGCCTCGGCGAACCCGGCGTCGACATCGCCGATGTGGCCGTGCAGCTCGAGAAGGATGTTGTGGGCGGGGTCGCGGACGAAGGGGTCGTGCGAGCCGTGCAGTGGGGGCGCCCCCTCGGCCATGGCCTCTTCCGGGTCGAACACCGCCGGCAGTTGCTCGTATTCGACGACGACCTTCCGGCAGCCCTCTTCGGCCGCCGCGGCCGTGTCGGCCAGCACCGCGACGACGCGCTGGCCGACGAAGCGGACCGTGTCGTCGAGGATCCGGGTGTCGTCGGGATCGACGAGATGGTCGGTGTGGATCGCCGTGGTGAAGCGTCTGTTCGGCACGTCCTCCCAGGTGTAGACCCGGTGCACACCGGGGACGGCGAGTGCGGCGGTCTTGTCGACCGACACGATCCGGGCGTGCGCGTGGGGCGAGTGCACCACCTTGAGGTGCAGCATGCCGTCGAGGTGGGTGTCCATCGTGAACTCGGCGCGCCCGGTCACCACTTCTTCGCCTGCCGGCGCTCCGACGCTCGTCCCGACGGCCTTTCCCGGCGCGGCCGCCTCCACTCCGGTGACGCCTTGCACGGCGTCCTCGATGCCCCGGTATCCGGTGCAGCGGCAGAGGTTGCCCTTCAACGCCCTCGGCAGGTCCGCCTTCTGGGCCTCGGTGAACGTCGCCGACGTCATGATCATCCCCGCGGTGCAGAAACCGCACTGGAAGCCGGGGGCATCGCGGAACTGCCGCTGCATCGGATGCAGGTTGCCGGGCGATCCGAGCCCCTCGATCGTCGTCACCTCATGACCGTCCGCGCGGAAGGCCGGGGTGATGCAGCTGTGTACCGGATCGCCGTCCAGCCACACCGTGCACGCACCGCAATCGCCCGCGTCACAGCCCTTTTTGACGCCGTGGTGGCCGAGCGAGCGGAGGAACGTGCGCAGGCACTGGCCGGGGCCCGGTTCATCGGCGAAGCGCCTGCCGTTCACGGTGTACGTCATGCCGGGCCCCCCGCCATGAGTTCACGGCGGATTTCCTCGGCGAAGTGCCGCGTCAGATGGCGGCGGTGGTCGGGGGTCCCGTTCGGATCGGCGAACCAGACGTCGGCGGGAATGACGTCGATGCTCTGCTGCAGCGTCCGGGCATCGGGCATCGTGTCGAAAGCGAGGCGCACCGGCCGGGTGGTGCCGGCCGTGACGGTGAGCAGCAGGTCGCTCGTGCCCGGCGTCCGCGTACCGATCAGAAACACCGTTGAACGGCCGAGACGGGTCAGCGTGAAGCGGCGGTATGCGGCGCGTTTGTGCAGGGCGTGCGCCGGGACGGTGATGCGCCGCAGGATTTCGCCGGGGGCGAGGACGTTGCGATGGTCGCCGGTGACGAAGTCGAGGGCGTCGACGGCCCGCGCGGACCCGTCAGGGGCCCACAGTTCGTACCGCGCCTCCAGGGCGACCGTCAGCGTGATCATCGGGCCGGCGGGCAGCGACATGCAGATGTTGCCGCCGACCGTCGCCGTGTTCCAGACCTTGAACGAGGAGAGGAACGCCTCGCAGCTCTTCGCGATGAGGCTGCCCGCAGACCAATTACCCGGCGGCGCAAAGGCGTACAGCTCGCGGATGGTGCACGTGGCACCGATGTCGAGGCCCGCTTCGCCCGCGACGAGGGGCTCCCAGCGCAACGCCGTCAGATCGATCAGGCGACGCAGGCCCGGCTGCTCCACGGAGAACAACCACGTGCCGCCGGCGAGCCAGGCGTCGCCCTCGCGCCAGTCCGCGCCCGGCCGGTCGGACGGCCGCCGGACGACTTCGGTGATGGTGTTGAGGTCCATGGCACCGACCTCCGTCGAATGTCGACGGGTCACCCTGCGCGCCAGGGGCGGAACCCGCGAGCGGCACAGCCGCGAGTGTCCGCCGCGGCCGGACCGCGCAGGAGAACCGGCGGACACCCATACCTTTCAAGGATATGCAGAACCGTTCGGCCTCGCCACGCAGGGCTTTCTCCCGGCGGGTGCGGTATGAGCAAATGGAGGGGCGCGGCCGACGGCCCGAGCCGGGTGACGGGCACCTCGGGGGCCGCGCCGGGCGCGGGAGGTGTGGTGGGAGCAGCTGACCCCGGACTCTTCGGGCCCTCGTCGGTGACCTGGCAGATGCACGGTGACCCGTTGATGTGGATCGCCGGGATCCGCGCGCTCTACCTGCAGGCGCTGTACCCCCGCGCGGTGCGCGGCGTCCTGCAGAACTCGGACTTCCGGCGCGACGCCTGGGGCCGGCTCATGCGGACCGCGAACTTCGTCGGCACGACGACGTACGGCACCACCGACGCCGCCGAACGCGCCGGTGCCGCGGTCCGCGGACTGCACCGGAGGCTGACCGCCACCGACCCGGCCACCGGCGAGCGGTACCGCATCGACGAGCCGGAGTTGCTGCTGTGGGTGCACTGCGCCGAGGTCGACTCCTACCTCCAGGTGCTGCGCCGCTCCGGCTGTCCGCTCACCGGCGCCCAGGCCGACACCTACCTGCGCGAACAACGGGAGAGCGGCCGGCTCGTCGGGCTGGAGCCGGCGCGGGTCCCCGGCGACCGCGCCGCGCTCGCCGCGTACTTCGCAACGGTACGGCCCCGGCTCGCGGCGACCCCCGAGGCCCGGGAGGTGGACGCGTTCCTCCGCCGTCCGCCGGTGCCCGCCGCGTTCGTCCCGGCCCGCGCGGTGCTCTGGCCGTGGATCGCCCGGCTCGCCTACGGCGCCCTCCCGGCGTACGCCCACCGGCTCTACGGGCGCCCGGCGCCGCCACCGGCCACCGTCACCCGCCGTCTGCGCGCCACCGGCCGCCTGCTTCGCGCCATTCCGCCCGCCGTCCGCTGGCAGCTGCCGCCCCGGCACATCCTGCGTGCCGTCGAACGACTCGGGCCCGGCACCCGCCCGTCGGCCTACAAGCTCCGCCGCGCCGCCGCCATACTGGACGGGCAGGGGGAGCGACGCGGCTGGTCGTGAGGGCGGGGACGGGGGCGGCGACAGACGATGGCGGAGAACCGGCTGATCCAGGGACGGTACCGGCTGCTCGGCACGATCGGGCGCGGCGGCATGGGCGAGGTCTGGCGGGCCCGCGACGAAGCACTGGGCCGGCAGATCGCCGTCAAGTGCCTCAAGCCGCTGGGGCCCCGGCACGAGCGGGAGTTCCTCGACGTCCTGCGCGAGCGCTTCCGCCGCGAGGCCCGGGTCGCGGCCGCCCTCCAGCACCGCGGCATCACCGTCGTCCACGACTTCGGCGAGGACCAGGGCACCCTCTTCCTCGTCATGGAGCTGCTGACCGGCCGCAACCTCAGCCAGCTGCTCGACGACAACCGGCGCCAGCCGCTGCCCGTCCCCGACGTCATCGACATCGCCGAGCAGGTCACCGCCGCCTTGGCCTACACCCACGGGCAGGCCGTGGTGCACCGCGACCTGAAGCCGGCGAACATCGTCCGCACCGCCGACGGCACGGTCAAGATCTGTGACTTCGGCATCGCCCGGCTGGGCCACGACATCGGTTTCACCGCCCGGCTCACCGGCACCGGCGTCGCGATGGGCAGCCCGCACTACATGTCGCCCGAGCAGATCGGCGCCCATCCCGTCGACCACCGCAGCGATCTGTACTCCCTCGGCTGCGTGCTGTACGAACTCGCCACCGGCGTCCCGCCGTTCGACCTCGGTGACGCCTGGGCGGTGCTCGTCGGGCACCGGGACACCGCGCCGACCCCGCCGCGCTCCCTCCGTCCCGACCTGCCCGTGGCCTACGAGCGGATCATGCTCCAGCTGCTCGCCAAGGACCCCGACGATCGGCCCCGCGACGCCGACGACCTGGCCAAACGCCTCGCCGACGCGCGCCAGGACGGCGAGACCGTCCCGGTCCTGACGGACTGGATGGAGGGCATCACCCCCGGTTCACCGGCCGGCCCCGCCCACCGTCCGCCCCGCTCCGTACCGAGCCGCGCCGGCACGGCCCTCACCGACGCCTGGACCGGCGGCGACCCCCGGTCCGGTGACGCCGCCGTGGCCGCCGGGATCGCCAGCCCCGCACCTCCGGACGACCGCCGCACCGCCCTCGCCGCCCGTCTGGCCGCCGGCCGGGCCCTGGGCGAGGACGGCCGGTACTTCGAGGCCCACCAGATCTACGCCGAGGTGCTGGCCGCCCAGGAACGCACCCTGGGACCCGACCACCCCGACACCCTCGACTGCCGTCACCACCTCGCCCGCAACCTCGGCCGGCTGGGCCGGCTGGAGGACTGCCGGGCCATGACGTGGGACGTGGCCGCGGCCCGCGCCCGGGTCCTCGGGGCCCAGCACCCCGACACCCTCACCACCCGCTACGAACTCGGCCACGTCCTCGGCCGGCTGGGCCGGTGGGCCGAGGCGCTCGGCATCTACCAGGAGGTGACGGCGGCCCGTACGGCCGCGCTCGGCCCCGACCACCCCGACACCCTCGACGCCCGCGCCGAGGTCGGCATCGGCCTCGGCCGGCTCGGCCGCAGCGCCGAGGCGCTGATGCTCTACCACGACCTGGTCGCCGCCCGCACCCGCACCCAGGGCGGCGACGACCCGGACACCCTGCGCGCCCGGCACGGCCTCGGCGTCAACCTCGGGCGGCTGGGCCGCTGGCCGGAGGCGCTCGCCGAGGCCAGGCAGGTGGCCGCGGCCCGCGAGCGGGTGCTCGGCCCCGACCACCCCGACACACTGGTCAGCCTCCGGGAGACCGCCGTGGCCCTCGGCTGGCTGGGCCGCTGGGACGACGCGCTGGACCGCTACCGCCGGGTCGCTGACGCCCGCACCCGGGCACTGGGCGCCACCCACCCCGACACCCTGGCCAGCCAGAGCGACCTCGCCCAGTGCCTGGAACAACTCGGCCGCCAGGACGAGGCGGCAGCCCTGCACCGCCGGATCGCCGCCCTCCGCCGGGAGCGCGCGACGCACCGGCGGTAGCGGGACGCTCAGTCGGCCGGCGTCACCCGGTACAGCACCGTGCCGTGCGCCGGCACGTCGCTCGCCACGATGTCCCCGTCGCTGTGCCTGCGGTGACCGGTGACCAGATCGTGCAGCCGGTACGAGGACGCCTCCGGCAGACCGGCCGCGCCGGCGGTGACCGACAGCGTGCGCGGCGCGTCACCGGAGTTGAACAGCGCCACCGCCCGGTCGCCGTTCTTCAGCGGCTTGGCCAGGACGGCCGAGTTCTCGTCCTGCGCGACGATGCGCCCCTGGACGCCCAGCGGATCCTGGTCGACGGCGATGACGTGCGCGTTCCCCAGCACCGCGCGGGCCTGTGGGGAGAGCTTGCCGAGGTCCGTACTGGAGATCAGCGGCGCCGCCATCATCGCCCACAGCGACATCTGGCTCTGCATCTCGTCCGGGCTGAGCCCCGAGTCCCCGGCGAGCAGGAAGTCCGGGTCGTTCCAGCGCCCGGGGCGCTGCAGATCGGCGAGGTTCGCGTTGTAGTGGAAGTTGTAGACGATGGAGGACCACTTGGCGGCCGGGGTGCTCTGCTGCAGCGCCACGTCCCGGCCGCCCCGCCACAGGTTCCCCAGTTCGGACGACCAGCCGATGACCCGGTGCCAGACGCCGTCGCCGTCGAACTGGAAGTAGGCCGGCGCGGACACCGAGAAGGTGATCGGCCGGCCGCTGTCCCGCAGCGCGCGGCTCATCCGGCCGTACAGGTCCCGGTAGGTCTCCTCCTTGCTGTGTCCCGGCGTGGTGGGCACGTTGCAGCCGTCCGCCTTGACGTAGTCCACCTGCCAGCTCGCGAACAGCTTCGCGTCCTCGGCGAAGTGGCCGAGACTGCCCGGGTACTTCTCACAGGTGAGCGTGCCGACGTCCTCGTAGATCCCGAACTTCAGCCCCATGGCGTGCAGTTGCTGCCCCAGGTAGGCCATGCCGTGCGGGAACTTCACCGGGTCGGGCAGCAGCTCGCCCTTGGGGCCGCGCTGCTTGGCCATCCAGCAGTCGTCGACCGTGACGGTCCGGTAGCCCCTGCGCGCCAGGCCCGAACGGACCAGTGCCCGCGCGTTGTCGAGCACCACCTTCTCGTCGACGTGGCAGGTGTAGTACGACCAGTTGTTCCAGCCCATCGGGGGAGTGGGGGCCAGGTTCGGGTACGGGCCGGCGGCGGGCGCCGGGCCGGGCGCGCGGCCCGGGCCGGGGGTGGCGGCGGCGGGCGCCGGGGAGGCCAGCAGCCCGGCCGAGCAGGCGGCGACGGCGGTGAGTCCGGCGACGGTGCGGCCGATGCGGGGTGCCGAAGGACGGGACACGGGGTCACCTCACGGGTGTGCGGGACAGCCTGACGGGGGGACAGCCGGGGCGGTGCCGAGGCGGAGCACGGCCGGACGCTAGGAGCAGCCCCGGACCCGGTCAAGAAGCCGCACCGCCCGGAGTGGAGGTTTCAGCCGCGTGCACCTGGCCTCCGCGATCACCGCGTGCTACCAAGGGGCATGCCGGAACGGACTTCGTACGACGCGGTCATCGTCGGTGGCGGGCACAACGGACTGGTGGCCGCCGCCTATCTCGCACGCGCCGGTCTGAGCGTGCTGGTGCTGGAGCGGCTGGACCACACCGGTGGTGCCGCCGTGTCGACCCGGGCCTTCGCCGGTGTCGACGCCCGGCTGTCCCGCTACTCCTACCTCGTCAGCCTGCTGCCGCCGAAGATCGTGCGGGACCTCGGGCTGCGCTTCGCGGTCCGCAAACGCACCGTGTCCTCCTACACCCCCACCGTGCGCCACGGCCGCCCCACCGGACTCCTGGTCGGCGGCGGCGAGGCCCGCACCCGCCGCTCCTTCGCCGAACTCACCGGTTCCGACCGGGAGTTCGCCGCCTGGGAGCGCTTCTACGGCACCACCCGCCGGCTCGCCGAGCGGGTCTTCCCCACCCTCACCGAGCCGCTGCCCACCCGCGCCGCGCTGCGCGCCCGGGTCGACGACGACGCCACCTGGCGCGCCGTCTTCGAGCGGCCCCTGGGCGAGCTGGTCGAGAAGACCTTCAGCGACGACCTGGTCCGCGGGGTGGTCCTCACCGACGCCCTCATCGGCACCTTCGCCACCGCCCACGACCCGTCACTGCGCCAGAACCGCTGCTTCCTCTACCACGTCATCGGCGGCGGCACCGGCGACTGGGACGTGCCGCTGGGCGGGATGGGCGCCCTCACCGACGCCCTGGCCGACGCCGCCCGCCGGGCCGGCGCGGAGATCGTCACCAGCTGCCCGGTGACCGCGCTGGCCACCGACGGCCGCACCGCCGAGGTCACCTGCGAGCAGGGCACGATCGGCGCCCGCCGGGTCCTGGTGGGCGCCTCACCGCGGGAACTCGCCCGCCTCCTCGGCGAGGCGCCGCCACCGCCCGCCGAGGGCGCCCAGCTCAAGGTGAACATGCTGCTCACCCGGCTCCCCCGGCTCCGCGACACCGGGGTGGACCCGCGGGAGGCGTTCTCCGGCACCTTCCACATCGCCGAGGGCTACGACCAGCTGGAACGGGCCTACCGGCAGGCCGCCGCCGGCGACCTGCCCGCCGCCCCGCCCGCCGAGATCTACTGCCACTCGCTGACCGACCCCTCCATCCTCGGCGCCGACCTGGTCCGCCGCGGCTACCAGACGCTCACCCTCTTCGGCCTGCACACCCCCGCGCGGCTGTTCGCCGACGACACCGCCGACCACGCCGCCACCCGCGACCGCCTCCTGGCGGCCACCCTCGCCGAACTGGACACACACCTCGCCGAGCCCCTCACCGACTGCCTCGCCCGGGACGCCGACGGCCGCCCCTGCGTGGAGGCCAGGTCCCCGCTCGACCTGGACCGCGAACTCGGCCTGCCGGGCGGCAACATCTTCCACCGCGAGCTGGCGTTCCCGTACGCCGATCCGGAGGCAGAGGCTCCGGCCGGCGCGGCGGCGCGCTGGGGAGTGGCCACCGGCCACGACGCCGTCCTCCTGTGCGGCGCCGGCGCGGTGCGGGGCGGCGGGGTGAGCGGCATCCCCGGCCACAACGCCGCGATGGCGGTGCTGGAGGAACGGTCCTCCAGCAGGGCGTGACGGCCCGGGAGGCGCGCACGGTCCCGGGCCGGCCGGGACCGTGACGGTTTTCTGACGCTGCATCAGAAAATCTCTTCCCTCGTGCGGCGCCCTGCGGCATCCTGCGCGCATGCAGACGGAGCTGAGCAACAGGCTGGGCGCGGAGCACGCCGTCTTCGGGTTCACCCCCTTCCCCGCGGTCGCCGCGGCGATCACCCGGGCCGGCGGGTTCGGGGTGCTCGGCGCGGTCCGCTACACCGCGCCGGACGCCCTCGCCCGCGACCTCGACTGGATGCAGGAGCACACCGACGGGCTGCCGTACGGGCTCGACGTGGTGATGCCCGCCAAGAAGGTGGCGGGCGTCAGCGAGGCCGACGTCGAAGCGATGATCCCGGACGGGCACCGCCGGTTCGTCGACCACCTCCTCGACACCTACGGCGTACCGCCGCTCGCCGAGGGCGAGGCGTCCGGCTGGCGGATCACCGGCTGGATGGAACAGGTCGCCCGCACCCAGCTCGACGTGGCCTTCGACTACCCCATCACCCTGCTCGCCAACGCCCTCGGCCCCCCGCCCCCGGACGTCGTCCGACGCGCCCACGAGCACGGCGTCCTGGTCGCCGCACTGGCCGGCAGCCCCCGGCACGCCCGGCACCACAAGGCCGCCGGCATCGACATCGTCGTCGCCCAGGGCTACGAGGCCGGCGGACACACCGGCGAGATCGCCACCATGGTCCTCACCCCCGAGGTGGTCGCCGCAGTCGACCCGCTGCCGGTGCTCGCGGCCGGCGGGATCGGCACCGGCGAGCAGATCGCCGCCGGACTCGCCCTGGGCGCCCAGGGCGTCTGGCTCGGCTCGATCTGGCTGACCACCCGCGAGGCCGAACTGCACTCCCGGCGGCTGACCGCCAAACTGCTCGCCGCCGGCCCCGGCGACACCGTCCGCTCCCGCGCCCTGACCGGCAAACCCGCCCGCCAGCTGCGCACCGAGTGGACCGACGCCTGGGACGACCCGGCCGGGCCCGGCCCACTGCCGATGCCGCTGCAAGGACTGCTGGTCGCCGAGGCGAACTCGCGCATCCAGCGGCACGAGGTCGAGCCGCTGCTGGGCACCCCGGTAGGCCAGATCGTCGGCCGGATGACCAGCGAACGCAGCGTCCAGGCCGTCTTCGACGACCTGACCCGCGGCTTCGAGCGGGCCATCGACCGCATCAACCGCATCGCCGGACGCGCATGAACCCGAGGAGGACAGCGGAATGACCAACTCCCCACCGCCCAACGGCTTCTGGGCCCAGGCCGCCGCCGACCCGGACCGTACCGTGCTGATCGCCCCGGACGGCGCGGAGTGGACCGCGGGCCGGCTGCACGCCGCGAGCAACCGGCTGGTCCACGGGCTGCGCGCGGCCGGCCTGGAACGCGGCGACGCCTTCGCCGTGGTCCTCCCCAACGGCGTGGAGTTCTTCACCGCCTACCTCGCGGCGTCCCAGGCCGGCTTCTACCTCGTCCCGGTCAACCACCACCTGGTCGGCCCGGAGATCGCCTGGATCGTCGCCGACTCCGGGGCGAAGGTGGTGATCGCGCACGAGCGGTTCGCCGACGCGGCCCGGCAGGCCGCGGACGAGGCGGAGCTGCCGGCCGCCCGGCGCTATCTGGTCGGCACGGCGGACGGCTTCCGGCCGTACCGCGAACTCCTCGACGACCGGCCCGACTCGGCGCCCGACGGCCGGACGCTGGGCTGGGTGATGAACTACACCTCCGGGACCACCGGACGGCCGCGCGGCATCCGCCGCCCGCTGCCCGGCACCCCGCCCGAGCAGGCCCATCTCGGCGGCTTCCTCGGCATCTTCGGCATCAGGCCGTTCGACGGCAACGTCCACCTGGTCTGCTCGCCGCTTTACCACACGGCCGTCCTGCAGTTCGCCGGCGCCTCGCTGCATCTCGGCCACCGCGTCGTCCTGATGGACAGGTGGACCCCCCAGGGCATGCTGGCCCTGATCGACCGGCACCGCTGCACCCACACCCACATGGTGCCCACCCAGTTCCACCGCCTGCTCGCGCTCCCCGAGGCGACCCGGGCGGCCTACGACGTCAGCTCGCTGCGGCACGCCATCCACGGCGCCGCACCCTGCCCCGACCACGTCAAACGCGCCATGATCGACTGGTGGGGCGGCTGCGTCGAGGAGTACTACGCGGCGAGCGAGGGCGGCGGCGCCTTCGCGACCGCCGAGGACTGGCTGAAGAAACCGGGAACGGTCGGCCGGGCCTGGCCGATCAGCGAACTGGCCATCTTCGACGACGACGGCAATCGCCTGCCGCCCGGCGAACTCGGCACCGTCTACATGAAGATGACCACCGGCGGCTTCCGCTACCACAAGGACGAGGGCAAGACCCGCAAGAACCGGATCGGGGACTTCTTCACCGTCGGCGACCTCGGGTACCTCGACGAGGACGGCTACCTCTTCCTCCGCGACCGCAAGATCGACATGATCATCTCGGGCGGGGTGAACATCTACCCCGCCGAGATCGAATCCGCCCTCCTCGGCCACCCCGCCGTCGCCGACGCCGCGGCCTTCGGCATCCCGCACGACGACTGGGGTGAGGAGGTCAAGGCCGTCGTCGAGCCCGCCGAGGGCCATGCGCCCGGGCCCGGACTGGCCGCCGACATCCTGGCGCACTGCGAGCGCCGACTCGCCGGCTACAAACGGCCCAGGTCGGTCGACTTCATCGCCGTCATGCCGCGCGACCCCAACGGCAAGCTGTACAAGCGCAGGCTCCGCGACCCCTACTGGGAGGGCCGCGAGCGCGCCGTGTAGCGGTACTTGACCTCGCCACGGGCCGCCCGCAGGATCCCGCCATGACTGATGTGCGCAGCAGCACGGTGGACGGGATCCTGCGGCGGAGCGCCCGGCGGGTGCCGCACCGCACCGCGGTCCGGTACGGCGACCGGACGTGGACCTACCGGGAGCTCGACGAGGCCGTGACGGCCGCGGCCGCGGTGCTCCGCGGGGCCGGACTGCGCCCCGGCGACCGGGTCGGCTCCTACGGCCACAACTCCGACGCCTACCTCATCGGCTTCCTCGGCTGCGCCCGCGCCGGGCTGATCCACGTACCCATGAACCACCACCTCACCGGCGACGAGCTGCGCTACCTCGTCGAGCAGTCCGGCAGCTCCCTCGTCCTCGCCGATCCGCAGCTCGCCGGGCGGCTGCCGGACTCCGCGCGGGTGCTGCCGCTGCGCGACACCGACGACTCATTGCTGGTCCGGCTGCGCACCGCGCCCGCGGACCCGGACCCCGCGGCGCCGGACGCGGGCGACCTGGTCCAGCTGCTGTACACCTCCGGCACCACCGCACTGCCCAAGGGCGCGATGATGACCCACCACGCCCTGGTGCACGAGTACGTCAGCGCGATCACCGCCCTGGACCTCGCGGAGACCGACCGCCCGGTCCATTCCCTGCCGCTGTACCACTCCGCGCAGATGCACGTCTTCCTGCTGCCGTACCTGGCGGTCGGTGCGGAGAACACGATCCTCGACGCGCCCGACCCGGAGCGGATCCTGGACCTGGTCGCGGCCGGCCGGGCGGACAGCCTGTTCGCACCGCCCACGGTGTGGATCGGCCTGTCGCAGCACCCCGGCTTCGCCGACCGCGACCTGAGCGCGCTGCGCAAGGCGTACTACGGCGCCTCGATCATGCCGGTGCCGGTCCTGGAACGGCTCCGCGCCCGGCTGCCCGGGCTGGCCTTCTACAACTGCTTCGGGCAGAGCGAGATCGGCCCGCTGGCCACCGTCCTGGGACCGGACGAGCACGAGGGGCGGATGGACTCCTGCGGGCGCCCGGTGCTCTTCGTGGAGGCGCGGGTGGTCGACGAGTCGGGCCGGGAGGTGCCCGACGGCACCCCGGGCGAGGTCGTCTACCGCTCCCCGCAGCTGTGCTCCGGCTACTGGGGCAAGCCCGAGGAGACCGCCGAGGCGTTCCGCGACGGCTGGTTCCACTCCGGGGACCTGGCCGTCCGGGACACCGAGGGCTACTTCACCGTGGTGGACCGGGTCAAGGACGTCATCAACTCCGGTGGCGTACTGGTCGCCTCGCGCCAGGTGGAGGACGCGCTCTACGCCCACCCCCAGGTGGCCGAGGTCGCGGTCATCGGGCTGCCGGACGAGCGGTGGATCGAGGCGGTCACCGCCGTGGTCGTGCGGCGGCCGGAGGGGGGACCGGTAGGGGAACAGGAGCTGATCGAGGCGGCCCGGGCCCGGCTCGCGCCGTTCAAGGCCCCCAAACGGGTGCTGTTCGTGGACGCGCTGCCGCGCAACGCCAGCGGCAAGGTCCTCAAGCGGGAGCTGCGGGAACGGTTCGCGGCGTCCTGAGCCGTGCGGTGCGCGGCGCACCGGGCGGCGCGCGCGACGCGTGCGGAGGGCGACTGTCAGTGCCCCCTGCCATGCTGAAAACGCGTGGCCGGAGCACCGCCGGCCGACGGCCCTGCACGTCTCGTTCCGTACGACGGAGGACACCATGCTGACCACCCGTTACGTCCCCGGCACCCCCAACTGGCTCGACCTGGGCACGCCCGATGTCGATGCCGCCGTCGCCTTCTACTCCGCCGTGTTCGGCTGGAGCTTCGCGTCCGCCGGCCCGGAGGCCGGCGGCTACGGCTTCTTCCAGCTCGACGGGAAGACCGTCGGCGCCGTCGGCCCGCTCACCGAGGAGGGCGCGAGCCCCGCGTGGACGGCGTACTTCCACACCGCCGACGCGGACGCCACGACCAAGGCGGTGGAGCAGGCCGGCGGCGCGGTGCGGATCCCGCCGATGGACGTCTTCACGGCCGGCCGGCTGGCCGCCTACACCGACCCCACCGGCGCCGATTTCGCGGTCTGGCAGCCCGGCGACGTCCAGGGCCTGGAGCGGGTCATGGAGCCGAACACCCTGTGCTGGACGGAGCTGTACACCACCGACGTGGCCATGGCGAAGGGCTTCTACCGCTCGGTGTTCTCCTGGAGCTTCCAGGACATGCCGATGGGCGGCGACCGGTTCTACTCGATCGTCTCCTCGCCGGGCGGCGGCCAGGGCGAGGACACCGGCCAGGGCGGCGTGATGCAGCTGGCGGAGGAGAATCTGGCGGCCGGCTCGGCCTCGGAGTGGCACCCGTACTTCGGCGTGACCGACTGCGACGCGACCTACGCCGCCGCCCTCGACCACGGCGCCACGGTCCTCATCCCGCCGACCACCGCCCCCGGCGTCGGCCGGCTGGCGATGGTGACGGATCCGTTCGGCGCCCCGTTCGCCCTGATCAAGGGGGACCCGGAGATGACCTGAGCGGTCAGGCGGGGTCCCGCGGCCGGGCGTCCACGATCCGCTTGATCTTGCCGACCGAGCGCTCCAGCGTCTCCGGATCGACGATCTCCACGGCGACCGAGACCCCGATGCCCTCCTTGACCCCGTGGGCGATCAGCCCCACGGCTGCCGTACGCGCCTCGGGGCCGGCATCGGGGCGGGCCTCGGCGCGCACGGTCAGATGGTCCATCCGGCCCTCGCGGGTGAGCCTGAGCTGGAAGTGCGGGGCGACACCGGGTGTGCGCAGCACGATCTCCTCGATCTGCGCCGGGAAGAGGTTGACCCCGCGCAGGATGATCATGTCGTCGCAGCGCCCGGTGATCTTCTCCATCCGGCGGAAGGCCGGCCGGGCGGTGCCCGGCAGCAGCCGGGTCAGATCGCGGGTGCGGTAGCGGACGACCGGCATCGCCTCCTTGGTGAGCGAGGTGAAGACCAGCTCGCCGTGCTCACCGTCCGGCAGCACCTCACCGGTGACCGGGTCGACCACCTCCGGGTAGAAGTGGTCCTCCCAGATGTGCAGCCCGTCCTTGGTCTCCACGCACTCCTGGGCGACCCCCGGGCCCATCACCTCCGACAGCCCGTAGATGTCCACGGCGTCGATCGCGAACCGCTCCTCGATCTCGCGGCGCATCTGCTCGGTCCAGGGCTCGGCACCGAAGATGCCGACCTTCAGCGAGGTCGACCGCGGATCGATGCCCCGCCGCTCGAACTCGTCCAGCAGGGTGAGCATGTAGGACGGCGTGACCATGATGATCTCGGGCCGGAAGTCCTGGATGATCTGCACCTGCCGGCCGGTCATCCCGCCGGACGCCGGGACGACCGTGCAGCCCAGCCGCTCCGCGCCGTAGTGCGCGCCCAGCCCGCCGGTGAACAGCCCGTAGCCGTAGGCGATGTGGATCGTGTGGCCGGGCCGGCCGCCGGCCGCGCGGATCGAGCGGGCGACCACGTCCGACCAGTGGGCGAGGTCGCGTTCGGTGTAGCCGACCACGGTCGGGCGGCCGGTGGTGCCGCTGGAGGCGTGGATCCGCCGCACCTCCTCCTTGGGGACCGCGAACATCCCGAAGGGGTACTGCGCACGCAGGTCGTCCTTGACCGTGAACGGGAAACGGGCCAGGTCACCGAGCGTCCGGCAGTCCTCGGGGCGCACCCCTGCCCGGTCGAACGCCGCGCGGTAGAAGGGCACGTGGTCATAGGCGTGGCGCAACGAGGCGCGCAGCCGGGTCAGCTGGAGGTCCCGCAGGGCGTGTGGCGAGAGCCGTTCCGCGTCGTCGCGCGCCGCGCTGTCCGGCACCCTGCCCGTGGTCGCTTCCGGCATGGAGTGTCACCGCCTCGTCTCCCTACCGATCATTCGGTAGCTGCATGGTGATCCAAGTAATCAGCGCGCGGCGAACACGTCAAGGGGCGTGCCGCAGCCCGTCCCCGGGTAGCGTCCCGCGCATGACTGACGTCCGGAAAGTGCAGGTAGGTGACGTTCGGCTGGCGTACCGGGTGTGGGGGGAGGAGGACGCGCCCCCGGTGGTGCTGCTGCACTGCCTCGGTGAGGACGGCGAGGACTGGCGCGGCGTGGTCGGCCGGCTCGCCGGCACCCACCGGGTCTTCGCCCTCGACCAGCGCGGCCACGGGCACAGCGACTGGCCGGGGGAGTACGGCTTCGCCCGCTGGCGCGACGATGCGATCGGCTTCCTCCAGGCCCTCGGGCTGAAGCGGGTGACCCTCGTCGGCCACTCGGTCGGTGCGCTGACCGCCCTGCTGGTGGCCGCCGACCGGCCCGAGCTGGTGGACCGGCTGGTCCTGGAGGAGGCCACCCCGCCGCTCCCCGCCGACCCGCCGCAGGAGGCACCGGAGCAGCCGGCCGGTACGCCGGCGTTCGACTGGCGCGCCAAGACGGCGGTGGTCGCCGAACGCAACGCGCCCGACCCGCAGTGGTGGGAGTGCCTGCCGCGGATCACCGCCCCCACCCTCGTCATCGCCGGCGGCCCCACCAGCCACCTCCCGCAGGAACACCTCGCGCGGATGGCCGACCTGATCCCCGACGCCCGCCTGGTGACCGTCGAGGGCGCCGGCCATCTCGTCCACGAGGAGCGGCCGGGCGAATTCCTCGCCGCGGTCACCTCGTTCCTGCCGGCCCCGCGGTAGCCGGCCGCGCCGACCCGGGGCCGGCGGGCGCGCACGTCCCTTAGGCTCGCGGCCGTACGCCTCCCCGCGTACGGCCCGCCGGGGGAACTCCCCCCGGCCGCCCGGAGGTTCGAGAAAGGCCGACCGTGCAGCTGACCCTCTCGGCGCGTCGCGCGCTGATCGCCGGCGCCGCCGCGACCCTGATGTTCACCGGCGCCGGTGCCGCGGTCGCCGCGCCCGCCGCCCCCGCAGCCGCCGCCCCCTCAGCCGCGGCCCCGGCCGCCGTCCGGGCGCACTCCCCGTACGCCGCCCTGCGGCCGCTCGCCGCGCTGTCCGCGGAGCGGCTGGCCACCGGCGACCTGGTGGCCGCGGCGAAGTGGGGCACCGGCAGCCCGATCGACGATCCGGCCCGCGAGCAGCAGGTGCTGGACGCGGTGGCCGAGCAGGCCCGGCAGTTCGGCGCCGACCCGGCCGCGACGGTGCGGATCTTCCGGGACCAGATCGAGGCCAACAAGATCGTGCAGCGCGGCCTGCACCGCCGCTGGGACGCCGATCCCTCAAAGGCTCCGGCCGAGCGCCCGGACCTGGGCGAGGTCCGCAAGGAGATCAACCGCATCAACACGGAACTGGTGCGCGCCATCGCCGCCTCCGCGCCGGCCCGCTCGGCACCGTCCTGCCACCCGCTGCTGACCCTGGCCGGCGCCGGGGTACGCCACGCACGCCACCTGGACCCGCTGCACACCGTGGCCCTGGCCCGCTCGCTCTCGTCGGTGTGCGGGGCGGCCGGCTGAACGGCGGCCCCCCGGCCGACGGCCGCGGCCCGGGCCGATGACCGCGGCGGTCCGGGCGGCGCGCCGCCCGGGCCCTCACGCCCTCCGTTCGCCCGCCGCCACCGCCTTCGCCCAGCGGTAGTCGGCCTTGCCGCTCGGGGAGCGCTGGATGCGGTCGGTGAAGACGACCGCGCGCGGGACCTTGTAGCCGGCCAGCCGGGTGCGGCAGTGGGCCTGGAGGGCGGCCAGGTCCAACGGGCCGCTGCCGTCACGGAGTTGCACCACCGCCGAGACCCGGTTGCCCCACCGTTCGTCCGGGACGCCCGCCACCAGCGCGTCGTAGACGTCCGGATGGGCCTTCAGCGCCTGCTCGACCTCCTCCGGATAGACCTTCTCACCACCGGAGTTGATGCACTGCGAGCCCCGTCCGAGGACGGTGACGATGCCCTCCTCGTCGACGGTGGCCATGTCGCCCAGCAGCACCCACCGGTCACCCCGCGCCTCGAAGAAGGTCTCGGCGGTCTTCGCCGGGTCGTTGTAGTAGCCCAGCGGGACGTGGCCGCACTGCGCCAGCCGCCCCACCTCGCCGGCCGGCACCGGCTCGTGCGTCGCCGGATCGACCACGGCCGTACGGGAGTTGACCCGCAGCCGGAACCCCTTGGCGGGCCCCGAGTCGTCGGTGGCGGTGCCGTTGAAGCCGGACTCCGAGGAGCCGAAGTTGTTGAGCAGCATCGCGTGCGGCACCAGCGCGGTGAACTGGGCGCGTACGGTCTCGGAGAGGATCGCGCCGGAGCTGCTGACGCTGAACAGCGAGGAGCAGTCGGTGCCCTTGAGCGGCCCGGCGAGCGCGTCGACGAGCGGGCGCAGCATCGCGTCGCCCACCAGCGACACACTGGTGACCCGCTCCCGCTCGACGGTCCGCAGCACCTCCTCGGGCACGTACTTGCGGTGCAGGACGACCTTCTGGCCGAAGTGGAAGGCGATGAACGCGGTCAGGGTCGAGGTGCCGTGCATCAGCGGGGGAGTGGGGAAGAAGACGATCCCCTCGCCGCCGGCCGCGACCCGTTCGGCCAGCTCCTGCGGCCGGGTGACCGGGTCGCCGGTCGGGGCCCCGCCGCCCATGCCGGAGAAGAAGAGGTCCTCGTGCCGCCACATCACACCCTTGGGCATCCCGGTGGTGCCGCCGGTGTAGATGACGATCTGGTCGTCGGCGGAGCGCGGCGCGAAGCCGCGGGCCGGTGAGCCGGCCGCCTCGGCGTCCGCGAGCGCGACCGGCGCGAGGGCCGGTTCGGGGGCGCCGTCCGGCGGGGTGCCGACCCGGACCAGGTGCCGCAGGCGCGGCGCCCGCGGCAGCGCGGCGGCCACCCGGTCGGTGAACTCCGCGTCGAAGACCAGCCCCACCAGGTCCGCATCCCGGTAGAGGTACACCAACTCCTCTTCGACGTAGCGGTAGTTGACGTTCACCGGCACGGCGCGGATCTTCAGGCAGGCGTACACCGCCTGGAGGTAGGGGACGCCGTTGTAGAGGTGCAGCCCGACGTGGTCCCCGGGGCCGATGCCCCGGCCGGCGAGGTGGTGCGCCAGCCGGTTGGCGGCGCGGTCCAGCTCCGCGTACGTCAGCCGCCGCTCCGCGCCGGTCCCGGGGTGGTCGAGGTACACCAGGGCCTCGCGATCGGGAACGGTGTCCACGATCGACTCGAAGAGGTCGGCAAGGTTGTACTCCACGTCTCCTCCAGACCGGGCGGCGTCGGCGCGCGGGCGAGGCCCGCGGGTCCGGACCCCGGCGGTCATTAGAGCGCCGCGGACAGGAGCAGGGAAGGGGCCCGGCACAAGTAATCTGACTACCTGTCAGAAAAGCCTTGAACTCACCGTGCGGCTACTGCAACCTGTTCTCGTTCCTGCAGACGGGAGACCGCAATGGGTGGGACGGAACACCTCACCGTGCAGCGCGAAGGCGCCACACTGGTGCTCACGCTCAACAGGCCCGACGCCAAGAACGCACTCTCGCTCCCCATGCTCGTCGGCCTGTACGACGGCTGGGTGGCGGCCGACGAGGACGACGCGATCCGCTCGATCGTGCTCACCGGCGCCGGCGGCGCGTTCTGCGCCGGGATGGACCTCAAGGCCCTGGCCGGAAAGGGCATGGCCGGCCAGCAGTACCGCGACCGGCTCACCGCCGACCCCGACCTGCACTGGAAGGCGATGCTGCGGCACCACCGCCCCCGCAAGCCGGTGATCGCCGCCGTCGAGGGCCCGTGCGTGGCGGGCGGCACGGAGATCCTCCAGGGCACCGACCTCCGCGTCGCGGGCGAGTCCGCCACCTTCGGGCTCTTCGAGGTCAGGCGCGGACTGTTCCCCATCGGCGGATCGACGGTCCGCCTGCAGCGCCAGATCCCGCGCACCCACGCCCTGGAGATGCTGCTCACCGGCCGCCCGTACACCGCCCGCGAGGCCGCCGGCATCGGCCTGATCGGCCATGTCGTCCCCGACGGCACCGCGCTCGCCAAGGCCCTGGAGATCGCCGGGCGGATCAACGCCTGTGGCCCGCTCGCCGTCGAGGCCGTCAAGGCGTCGGTGTACGAGACCGCCGAGATGACCGAGACCGACGGACTCGCCGCCGAACTCACCCGCGGCTGGCCGGTCTTCGACACCGCCGACGCCAAGGAGGGCGCCCGCGCCTTCGCGGAGAAGCGACCGCCCGTGTACAAGCGCGCCTGACCCCGAGGAGCCAGTGATGCCAGCAGTCCTCAAAGCCCCGCTCGTCGTCGCATTCCCCTTCACCCGCTCCCTCGGCCCCGTCCAGAGCGCCTTCCTCACCGGACTGCGCGAACGCGTCGTCCTCGGCGTGAAGGCCCGCGACGGCCGCGTCCTCGTCCCGCCCGTCGAGTACGACCCCGTCACCGCCGACGAGATCCGCGACCTGGTCGAGGTCGCCCCCACCGGCACCGTCACCACCTGGGCCTGGAACCCCGAGCCCCGCCGCGGCCAGCCCCTGGCCACCCCGTTCGCCTGGGTCCTGGTCCGTCTCGACGGCGCCGACACCGCCCTGCTGCACGCCCTCGACGCCCCCGGCCCCGAGGCGGTGCACACCGGCATGCGGGTCCGCGCCCGCTGGGCGGCGGAACGCACCGGCGCCATCACCGACCTCGCCTGCTTCGAGCCGTACGACGGCGACCCGGCCGGAACCACCGGTCGCACCGGCGGGTTCGCCGACCCCGTCACCGGCATCGTCGCCCCCGCCCGCCTCGACTACGTCTACGCGCCCGGCCGCGCCCAGTCCGGCTACCTCCACGCCCTCTCCGAGCGGCGGACCGTGGGCGAACGCTGCCCCTCCTGCCGCAAGGTCTACGTCCCGCCCAGGGGTGCCTGCCCCACCTGCGGCGTCGCCACCTCCGAACAGGTCGAGGTGGGCCCGCGCGGCACCGTCACCACCTACTGCATCGTCAACATCAAAGCCGCGCACACGGCGAACCTGGACATCGAGGTCCCCTACGTCTACGCCCACATCGCCCTCGACGGCGCCGGCCTCGCACTGCACGGCCGGATCGGCGGCATCCCCTACGACCAGGTGCGGATGGGCCTGCGCGTCGAACCGGTGTGGACGGAAGGCGGCCGCTACCCCGACCACTACCGCCCCACCGGCGAGCCCGACGCGGAGTACGACACCTACAAGGAGCTGTTGTGACGCGTGAGATCGCGGTCATCGCCTTCGCCCAGACCGACCACCGGCGCACCAGCGACGACCTCTCCGAGGTGGAGATGCTCCTCCCGGTGCTGCACGAGGTCCTCGACCGCACCGGCCTGCGGACCAGCGACATCGGCTTCACCTGCTCCGGCTCCTCCGACTACCTCGCCGGTCGCGCCTTCTCCTTCACCATGGCCCTCGACGGCGTGGGCGCCTGGCCGCCGATCTCCGAGTCGCACGTCGAGATGGACGGCGCCTGGGCCCTGTACGAGGCGTGGACGAAGCTGCTCACCGGCGACGCCGACACCGCCCTCGTCTACGCGTACGGCAAGTCCTCACCCGGCTCCGTGCGCGACGTGCTGACCCGCCAGCTCGACCCGTACTACGTCGCGCCCCTGTGGCCGGACTCCGTGGCGCTCGCCGCGCTCCAGGCGCAGGCGCTCATCGACGCCGGCGAGACGGACGAGCCCGCCCTCGCCGCGATCGGGGCCCGCAACCGCGCGGACGCCGCCGCCAACCCCCATGCCCAGCTGCGCGGTCCGGTGCCGCACGGCGACTACGTCGTACGGCCGCTGCGCACCGGCGACTGCCCGCCCGTCGGCGACGGCGCCGCCGCCGTGATCCTCGCCGCGGGGGACCGGGCCAGGGAGCTGTGCGCCCGGCCCGCCTGGATCCGCGGCATCGACCACCGCATCGAGGCACACGGCCTCGGCGTCCGCGACCTGACCGACTCACCGTCCACCCGGCTGGCCGCCGAAAAGGCCGGCGCCTTCCAGCGTCCCGTCGACACCGCCGAGTTGCACGCACCCTTCACCCCACAGGAGGTCGTCCTGCGCAAGGCCCTGCGGCTCGGCGACGACGTGTGCGTCAACCCGTCCGGCGGGGCGCCGGCCGCCCACCCGGTCATGGCCGCCGGCCTCCTCCGCATCGGCGAGGCCGCCGCCCGCATCCACCGCGGCGCGTCCGACCGCGCCCTCGCCCACGCCACGTCCGGCCCCTGTCTGCAACAGAACCTGGTCGCCGTCCTCGAAGGGGATCCCCGATGAGCAAGGAGCCCGTGGCCGTCGTAGGCATCGGCCAGACCAAGCACGTGGCCGCCCGGCGGGACGTGTCGATCGCCGGCCTCGTCCGCGAGGCCGCCCGACGCGCCCTGGACGACGCCGCGTTGACGTGGGCCGACATCGACGCGGTCGTCATCGGCAAGGCGCCCGACTTCTTCGAGGGCGTGATGATGCCCGAGCTCTACCTCGCCGACGCGCTCGGCGCCGTCGGCAAGCCGATGCTGCGGGTGCACACCGCCGGCTCGGTCGGCGGCTCCACCGCGCTCGTCGCCGCCCACCTCGTCGCGGCCCGCGTCCACGGCACGGTCCTCACCCTCGCGTTCGAGAAGCAGTCGGAGTCCAACGCGATGTGGGGCCTCTCGCTCCCCGTCCCCTTCCAGCAGCCGCTCCTCGCCGGCGCCGGCGGCTTCTTCGCCCCGCACGTCCGCGCCTACCTGCGCCGCACCGGCGCCCCGGACCACGTCGGCTCGCTCGTCGCCTACAAGGACCGCCGCAACGCCCTGAAGAACCCCTACGCCCACCTCCACGAGCACGACCTCACCCTGGAGAAGGTCCAGGCCTCGCCCATGCTGTGGGACCCGATCCGCTACTCCGAGACCTGCCCCTCCTCCGACGGCGCCTGCGCGATGATCCTCACCGGCCGGGCCGGCGCCGCGCGCGCCCCGCACCCGCCGGCCTGGATGCACGGCGGGGCGATGCGCAGCGAACCCACCCTCTTCGCCGGCAAGGACTTCGTCTCCCCGCAGGCCGGCAAGGACTGCGCCGCCGACGTCTACCGGCAGGCCGGCATCACCGACCCGCGCCGGCAGATCGACGCGGTGGAGATGTACGTCCCCTTCAGTTGGTACGAACCCATGTGGCTGGAGAACCTCGGCTTCGCCGACGAGGGCGAGGGCTGGAAGCTCACCGAGTCCGGCGTCACCGAGCTCGACGGCGACCTCCCGGTCAACCCCTCCGGCGGCGTCCTGTCCACCAACCCCATCGGCGCCTCCGGCATGATCCGCTTCGCCGAGGCGGCGCTGCAGGTGCGCGGCCGGGCCGGCGAGCACCAGATCGACGGTGCGCGCAGGGCCCTGGGACACGCCTACGGCGGCGGCTCCCAGTTCTTCTCCATGTGGCTGGTCGGCACCGAACCGCCCGCCACCTGACGGTTCCGCCGACCCGCCCCGCCACGTCCTCTGTCCGTCCCCCGGCACAGTGGCTAGGCTGACCGCGGACGACGAACCGGGAGGAGCGGCGACGTGGCCGACAGCATCACCGAGCAGCGGCTCGCGAGCGGGCCCAGGCCCGATCTCGACCTGACCCAGGCCGAGTGGCAGTCCAGCAGCCAGGGCGTGGGCGACGTCCAGATCGCCTTCGTCGAGGGCTACATCGCGATGCGCAACCGCCGCAGCCCGGAGATCCCGGCGCTGATCTTCAGCCCCGCCGAGTGGCGCGCCTTCGTCCTCGACGCCCGCGACGGGGAGTTCGACCTCACCTAGCCCCGGGCCGGGGGCGGCCGCCGTCAGGTGAGCACCACGCACCCGTTCGCGCGCAGCGCCCGGACCGGCTCCGCACCGTCGTCCACGGCGTTCCAGCGCAGATCCAGTTTCTCCAGCGACGGGAGCCCGGTGATCCACCGCGGCAGCTCCGCGATCCGGTTGCCGCGCAGATCGAGCCGGGCCAGCCGGGGGAGCGCACGCAGCGCCCCCGGCACCTGGGGCAGGGCGTTGTCGCGCAGCTCCAGCACCCGCAGCTCGTGCAGCGCGGAGAAGCCCGCCGGCAGCCCGGTCAGCGCATTGCCGCCCAGCCACACTTCCCGCAGCCGACCGAGCCGCCCCACCCCCGGCGGAAGTTCGGCCAACGAGGCCCGCTGCGCCCGGAGTTCGACCAGCGAGGCCATCTGGCCCAGCGTGTCCGGCAGCCGGCCGAGCGGGTTCTCCCCGACGTTGAGGTAGCCCAGCCGGTCCAGCCGGCCGAGCGCCTCCGGCAGGGCGGTGAGGCGGTTGTCGTGCAGATAGAGGTAGCGGGTCAGCCCGGTCAGCTCGCCGATCTCCTCGGGGATCCCGGTCAGCGCGTTGTGGCCGAGGTCGAGGGTGTGCAGCGCCCGCAGCCCGCCCAGCGCCGCCGGAACCGAGGTCAGGGCGTTGTCGGCGAGGATCAGCACCTCCCAGTCGGCGCGCCGCCACACCTCCGGCGGCACCGCACTCAGCCCGGCCTTCCAGAAGTTGAGCGTGCGGGACGGGGTGAGCATGGCGGAGTCCGTTCAGGGGGTGCGGGCGAGGCGGTCGGAAGCCGGCCGGGCGGGCCGGGCGCGTCCCTACGGCCAGTCGAGCAGCTCCGGCAGCGCGGCGGGGCGACCCGACCGGCGGCAGTCCAGCGGCCGGTGCGGAGCGCGGCCGGCCAGCCAGGCCGCCAGGTCGGTGAGGTGGCCGCGGACGGTCACCTCCGGCGCGCCGGCGGCACCGTACTCCCGCCGGAACGCCTCGTCGGTGGCCTCCAGCACGAGGGCCACGTCCTTCGGGGCGCGCGGCGCCAGATGGCTCAGCAGGTGGTGGCAGAGCCCGTGCGGCCAGTCCTGCGGGCCGCGGCCGAGCCGGGCGTCCGCCGTGTGGATCTCCAGCTCCCGCCACCAGGCCCACAGCACCGTGCGCAGATCACCGTCCCGGTAGCGCACCGGGCGCGACCAGTCGGCCGGACCGACCGCCGCCCAGGCCGCCGAGGACTCCTCCAACGCCACCCCCACCGCGTCCCGCAGCTGCGCCGCGTCCCGCACCGCACCGGCCTCGATACCGGCCGCCCGCTCCGGGCGCCCGCCGTCGTACAGCTCGACCAGCTCCCCGCGCAGCGCGTAACGGGCCTGCCGGGCGGTGGCCCGGGCGATGCCCTCGATGTGCGCGAGGACATGGGCGCGGGACCAGCCGGGCAGCGCGCTCGGCTCGCGTACCGCGGTGTCCGTCAGCCCGGGCAGCAGCGCCCGCAACCGCTCCTGGCCCGCCTCGATCGCCTCGCGGACCGCCCCGGCCGACAGGGCGGGTTCCTTCGTCACGGCCACAGCAGCTCCTTCGTCCCGTTCTCGCCGGCCCGGCGGTGGGCCGGCCGGATGTACGTGCGTGCCACCGGGCCGCCGGGCGGATCCACCGGATCGGGGATCGGCGGTGTGCCCGCGAACACCGGGCGCACGCAGGGCAGTTGACGGAGCCCGGCCAGGTTTCCCCCTGACCTCCCCCGACGAACCTAATGGCTGGCGGTGACGTTACCATTAGCTCCATGACCGCAACACGGCTCGCACTGGATCTCGCCGTCACCATCCGCCACGACGGCCACGGCGGTGTCACCGACGACCTGGCCGACCCCGACGGACTCACCGCCTGGATCGCCGAGCGGACCGACCTGCTCGACTGCGCGGCCGACCCGGTCACCGCCGACCCGGCACTCCACACCGCCGTACGCGAACTGCGCGCCGCGGTCCGCGCGCTCTTCGCCCGCGCCGTCCGCCCCGGACCGCCCAGCTCCGCCGACGCCCACCGGCTCCTCCCCGAGGACACCGCACTGCACCGGCTGAACACCGCCGCCGCCCTCGTCCCCACCGCCCCCCGGCTCAGCTGGGAGCCCGACGCCGTGCCCACGCTGCGGCTGCACCCGCACGGCACCCCGCCCACCGCCGACCGGATCGTGGCCGCACTGGGCCGCGCCGCCCTCACCTTCCTCGCCGGCCCCGACCGCGCCCGGCTGCGCGCCTGCCCCGCCCCCCGCTGCGTCCGCTACTTCGTCAAGGACCACGCCCGCCAGGAATGGTGCAGCCCCTCCTGCGGCAACCGCGCCCGGGTCGCCCGCCACCACGAGCGGCACAAGGAAGGACGGCACCACCCCTCGTAAGGTGGGCGGCATGACCGGTGAACGCGATCTTGTGACCCTGCTGAGCGGGATGCGCCCCGAACTGAACGAGGGCCGGTACGTCTTCACGACCGTGCGCGGCGCGATCCCCGCCGGACTCGCCCCGGTCGTCACCGTCGCCGAACCCGAGGGACTCACCCTCGTCCTGCGCCAGGAGGAAGCCGACCGCACCGGCCTGCCGTACGACTACGTCGCCGGCTGGATCACCCTGCGGGTGCACTCCGCACTGGACGCGGTCGGGCTCACCGCCGCCGTCGCCACCGCCCTCGCCGACGCCGGCCTCAGCTGCAACGTCGTCGCCGGCTTCCACCACGACCACCTCTTCGTGCCCCACGAGGCGGCCGACGAGGCACTGCGCCGCCTCGGTGAACTGGCCGGACGGGCCTGAACCCCGGCCCCCCGCACACCGCCCGCCCCACCGGCCCGCAAGCCGCCCACGCCCCCGACGTCCGGCGCGGCGGGCCCGGCCGGGCCACGTACGATGGCGGCATGTCCTTCCTCCGCCGCCGCAGCGCAGCCACGCCCGCCGGTCCCGACTTCGACGTTCTCGCCATGGACCCGGGGGACTGGCCGGGCAATCTGGGCGCCGGGCTGCTGCCCGCACCCGACGGGAGCTGCCAGGGCGTCTTCCTCCGCTACGACCTCTTCGGCGGCCGCGGCCCCGCGATGATCATCGGCAACCTGCCGGAGGGCTCCCCGGCCCGCGAGCTGGAGGGCGACCAGGTGCCCTTCGAGGTCGCCCAGCTGCTCGCCGCGCTCGGCAACGACGATCCGGTCACGGTCGTCGAGAGCGAGGACACCCCCGTGATGCACGACGACAACCTGCTGATCGTCAAGCGCATCAAGTGCTCCGAGAGCCGCATCTCCTGCGCCCAGTTCGACCGCAACGACGGCGTCCTGGTCACGATCGCCAGCTGGGACCGGCCGATCACCGACGACCTCTACGCGCTGCTCAAGCCGCTGCCGGCGGAACTCTTCCAGCAGGGCTGACACCCCGGAGGGGACAGCGGCGCGCCCGGTGGACGACACCCCGTCCACCGGGCGCACGCACCTCATCCGCTCACCCGGCCGCCCGGGTCAGGACGACGACCGCCGCACGTCCACGTCGGCCGCCCGCACATAACCCACCCGGTGCCCCAGCTGGATCTCGTAGTAGTCGTCCTCACCGCGCACGATCGTGTGCTTCGAGACGTCGAACGTCGGCGCGTAGAAGTACTCGCCGGTCACCCGGCCGCCGACCGCGTACCGCTGCCCCGCGGCGATCGTGTACGGCAGCGGGGAAACCGACTGGTAGGGCACCCCGGCCGGATAGGCGGCCTTCTCCGGGTACGCCCGGCCGTAGACCGGGATCTCCTCCCGGCCGGACTTCGGCGTGGCGATCAGCCCCTTGGCGTTCACCGCCGTCGGCGCACCGTGCGGGTTGTGGAACCACGCGACCTGACCGAGGTACCAGATCGCGGTCCAGTCACCGTCCCGGCCCGCCAGCGCGAACCGCTGCCCCGTCGTGGCCCGGGCCCCGGTGTCGTTCACGCCGTCCGTCGAGTCGCTGCCGTCCTGGTGCAGCCCGACGTCCTTGACCAGCGGCGCGCTCCCGCTCGGCGCGGTGTGCAGCCGGACCGCCGCGGAACCGTGCGGCGCGCAGGCGTCCCCGGGCTTCTCGCAGCCGGTGTAGCGCGGCCGGTTGCGGTCGTAGTCGGGGAGGATGGTGACCAGCCCGCCGTGCTTGCCCGCCGTGGCGTGGAACGGCTTGCCCAGCAGCTCGAAGTAGTGCGCCCAGTCCCAGTACGGCCCGGGGTCGGTGTGCATCCCCGGGATCGTGGACGGCGTCGTGCCGGGCACGTTGTCGTGGCCCAGGATGTGCTGCCGGTTCAGCGGCACGTCGTACTTGCGGCTCAGGTACTTCACCAGCCGGGCCGAGGACCGGTACATCGCCTCCGTGTACCAGGCGTCCGGGGCGGCCAGGAAACCCTCGTGCTCGATGCCGATGGAGTGCGAGTTCACGTACCAGTTGCCGGCGTGCCAGGCGACGTCCTTGCCCGGTACGTGCTGGGCGATCAGCCCGTCCGAGGACCGCACGGTGTAGTTCCAGGACACGTACTTCGGGTCCTTGATCAACTTCAGCGTGACGTCCCACGACCCCTCGGTGTCATGGATGACGATGGTGTCGACCTTCTGGTCCCGCGGCCGGTCCGCCTTGTCGTGGTTGCCGTAGTCGTGGTCGCCGAACTCCTCGTACGGCGCCGGGACCGACTCGCACGCCACGTTCCGCGGGCACTCCAGCCCGGGGTCGCCACCCGGCGCGGAGGCCCTGGTGACGGCGCCGCCGAGACGTTTCTGCTGCCCGGCGTCGGGGACCAGCCCCGGGGCCGCGGGCAGGCTGACCCGCTGCCCGGCATCGGTCGTCCGCGCCGCGCCCCGGCGGATCACCGAGAACACCTCGTCCGCGAACGCCTGGCCGCCGCGCGGATCGTCCTGACCGCCGTAGCGCGCCACCGCCGCGTACCACCGGGCCGGATCGTCGTCGGCGGACAGCCCGAGCCCGCGCTGCTCCGCGGCGAGCAGCGCCGCACCGCCCAGCACGTTCGCCGCCGGGTCCGTACGCAACCGCTCGGCCGGCAACCCGGTCAGCCGGGCCGCGGACGGCAACGTGCGCAGCCGGGCCGGGAGTTCGGCGGGCAGCGCGGCCTGCTGCGCCGCACCCTCCGGGACCCGCTTGCGGGCGCGCGAGGCGTCGCCCCGGGCGTCCTCGTCGCCCTCGCTGAACTCCGGCGCCCGCGCCAGCGCCGTCCGGGCGTCGGTCAGATGCATCGGGCCGTAGCCCCCGGAGACACTCGGCGCGCCGCCGTGGCCGTCCCACCGCGACTCCAGGTACGAGACGCCGAGCAGCACACTGCGCGGCACGTGGAAGCGGACGGCGGCCTTGGTGAAGGCCCGCTGCAGGGCGTCCGTCCGGGGCTGCCCGGCGCTCGCGGACGGGGCTCCGGTGAGCGGGAGCAGCAGCACCGCCGCCGCCACCGCGGTGGTGGACCTGCGCAGGGCGGGGCGATGGGTTCTCTGGTCTTCCGGGGCGGATCCTCGCACAACAGCCTCCTCAGCCGGCCCGAGCCGGGCGGTGTGACGGATGGTGCACCAACGGCCGTACGGGGTGGACCCGAGAGTAGAGCCCCGTGGGGCCCAGAGCCATAGGTGGGCCGACGGCCCGTCATATACCGCACCGGTTCGGGATTTCGCATGTCAGGGCAACTCCAGAGGAGCCTTCCCGGACCGCCGCCCGGCCTGCGGGGCGTCAGTGGAATGGACCAATGACCGCCCGGCGCACATGGGTGAGCGGCGCCTCCCGCACAACGGGTGCGCCGCTCACAATCCCCCGCGGGAAGTGCCTGCAGACAAAGGCACTCCCCCTGGGCGGTCAGCGCGTGCCGACCGCCGCCCGTACCGCACGACGGGCCATCTGGCAGTCGTCGTGCAGCCGGCGCAGGAGCAGCCGCTGCTCCTCGCCCGCCGTGGGGACGCCGGGTTGTCCCGGGGCCGTGGTCCCCGTCGGCGCCGGTTCGCGCATGGTCCGCTGGACCGCGGTCTCGTAGCGCCGGATCTCCCGGGTCAGGATCAGCATCAGATTCACCAGGAAGGAGTCCCGCGAGGCGGGACCGGCGTTCTGGGCGAGCTGGCTGATCTGACGGCGCGCCACCGGGGCGTCGCCGAGCACCGACCACAGCGTCGCCAGGTCGTAGCCGGGGAGGTACCAGCCGGCGTGGTCCCAGTCCAGCAGCACCGGGCCGGCCGGCGACAGCAGGACGTTGTTCAGCAGCGCGTCGCCATGGTTGAACTGGCCCTGGACGTGCGGCAGACCGTGCATCAGCTTCTGCAGGTCACCCAGGTCGCGGTCGGTGAGCAGCCCCAGGTCGTGGTAGCGGCCGATCCGGCCGGCGTAGTCCAGCGGGGCGTCGAACAGCCCGGCCGGCGGACGCCAGCGGTTGAGCTGGCAGACCGCGCCGATCGCGGCGCGGATGTCGGCCCGGGGCGGCGCCTCGGCCGGGTGGCGCGTCATGGCCGCGACCCGGCCGGGCATCCGCTCCACGATCAGCGTGCAGTTGTCGGGATCCGCCGCCACCAGCCGCGGCACCCGTACCGGCGGACGATGCCGGACGAATGCGCGGTATGCGCTTATTTCCTGCCGGAACCTTTCCGCCCACGTGGGGGACTGGTCCAGTAAACACTTGGCGACCGCGGTCATACGGCCTGTCGTGCCGACGAGGAGGACGGATTTTCCGCTCCGGCGCAGCACCTGGACCGGATTGAACTCGGGACAGATGCGGTGCACCGAGGCAACCGCGGCGCGCAGCTGTGCGCCCTGGGGCCCGGACAAGTCGAGTCTCCCGCTGAGCGGTTGGGTGCCCGTCCCCTGTGCCCGCCGGGTCCGGCCGCCGGGGAGACCGGGAACCGCCCCCGCGGAGGGAGCCGGGGCGAGATACGGCCCGCTTCCTGTCGGGTGCGGGCGGTGCGGCCGGGCGGGGGCGGTCACGGCGGACGATGCTGCATACATGGGTGAGACAGATCCCTTCGTGCGCCGACGAGTTGCGTGCGCTCCCGGCCCGGTGGAGGGAACCCGTGAACGGGCCCCGTGCAGGAGGCCGATCCAGGGTCCCTGCGAAGGGCGCGCACCCTGGGGAATGCGGTCCCGCCACCGGGCCGGGGGCGGCACGTCTACAGAACACTCGGCTGCGGGTGGCAGACCATCTGGCGTGCCCTGGCGAACCCTGGCGAATGGTCGCAGCGCACGTCACCGGCCGTTACTGTCAACTCAGTCGAGGAACCTGGGGGCTTGACGTGGACAGGCAGCCGAACACCCGTCTCGCGGACCTTTTCGGCCTGGCCGGCTGGTCCAAGGGAGAGCTGGCGAGGCTCGTCAACCGGCAGGCGGCGGCCATGGGCCATCCGCAGCTGGCGACCGACACCTCGCGAGTGCGGCGCTGGATCGACATGGGGGAGACCCCCCGCGATCCCGTGCCCAAGGTCCTGGCTTCGCTGTTCACCGAGCGCCTCGGCCGTGTCGTAACCATCGAGGACCTCGGGTTCGCCAGAACCGGTCGCTCGGGGAAGCGGCAGGCCATGGACGGTCTGCCGTGGGCTCCCGAACGGACCGCTGCGGTCCTCACGGAATTCACGGGAATGGACCTCATGCTCAACCGACGCGGCTTGGTGGGTGCGGGCGCGGCGCTCGCCGCGGGTTCCGCACTCACCGGCGCCATGCACGACTGGCTCCACACCGATCCGGCCCCCACCGGCGCCTCCCGCCACGACGACCCGTTCGCTTCCGACCCCTTCGACGAATTCGACCAGACCGGCCTCGACCGCTATGAGGCGGCCCCCGTGGGGTCGCAGGAAATCGACGCGCTGGAGCGCTCGGTGGAGGTCTTCCGCGCCTGGGACGCGGCCCGCGGCGGCGGCCTGCAGCGCAAGGCGGTGGTCGGCCAGCTCAACGAGGTGGGCGGCATGCTCGCCTACCGCCACCCCGACCACCTCCAGCGCCGGCTCTGGGGCGTGGCCGCCAACCTCGCCGTGCTGGCCGGCTGGATGTCGCACGACGTCGGCCTGGAGCCCACCGCCCAGAAGTACTTCATCATCGCCGCCCATGCGGCCCGCGAGGGCGGCGACCGCCCGCGCGCCGGTGAGGCCCTCTCCCGCGCCGCCCGTCAGATGGTCCATCTGGGCCGACCGGACGACGCGCTGGACCTGATGAAGCTCGCCAAGTCCGGCTCCGGCGAGGAGACCCTGCCCCGCACCCGCGCCATGCTGCACACCATCGAAGCGTGGGCCCAGGCGTCCAAGGGCCAGAGCCAGGCGATGCGGCGCACCCTGGGCGAGGCCGAGGAACTGTTCGTCTCGGACAAGGGCGACGTCCCGCCCCCGTGCTGGATGCAGATGTTCGACGAGGCGGACCTGCACGGCATGCAGGCCCTGGCCTTCCGCACCCTCGCCGAACACGACCCCGCGGCCGCCAAGATCGCCCAGCACCACGCCAAGCAGGCCCTGGCCCTCCGGGAGGGCGGCCGCCAGCGCTCGCAGATCTTCGACTACCTCTCGATGGCCTCGGCCTGCTTCATCGGCGACGACCCCGAACAGGCCGACCGTTACGCCCGGTTGGCCCTGGTGTCCATCGGTGAGAACTCCTCCCACCGCACTTGGGACCGGCTCCGCGAAATGTTCCGGCTCACGGGCCAGTACGCGAACTACGCCAAGATCCAGGACTTGCGCGAGGAGATCCAGCATGTCCTGCCGAAGCCCAGGCCCAAGTCCAAGGAATCACGGCTCGGCCCGGGCATCGGCACGGGCCTGGGGCCGAACCTCTCGGTCTGACGCCTCCACCGACGGCTTCTCGCCTCATGCGGGCGGGGCGGCCGGCTCGCACGATGCCGGTCCGCCCTCACCTGCCGCGATGTGTGTCAGTCGCCGACCCTGGCGATCAGCACGCACGCGTCGTCCTCGCGCTCGGCGCTGCCGAACTCCTCGACGACGATGCGGACGCTGTCCTGCGCACTGCGGGCCGCGGCGAACCGCGGTGCCAGTGCCAGGAGCCGCTCGGCACTCTCCAGGCCCGTGCCGGTGCCGTACGTCCGGGTGGGCATCAGCCCGTCGGTGTGCAGCACGAGCAGGTCACCGGGCTCCAGTTGCTCGGTGCACTGGGTGTACGCCGCCCCCGACGTCGCCCCCAGCAGAACGCCCTCGGGCGGGTCCAGCGCGCGCCCCGTGCCGCCGCGGAAGAGCAGCGGTGCGGGGTGCCCGGCCTGGGCCCACTCCAGCGTCCGGGTCCGCGGATCGAAGGTGCCGCACACCGCACTGCCGAGCGCCGGCTGGGCGGCGGTGTCCAGCAGTTGGTTGAGCAGCCCCATCAACTGCCCGGGCCGGTGGCCGGCGACCGCCATCCCGCGCAGCGCGCCGAGCACCATCGCCATCCCCGACGTGGCCGCGACGCCGTGCCCGGTGAGGTCGCCGACGCTCAACAGCGTCCGGCCGTCCGGGAGTTGCATCGCGTCGTACCAGTCCCCGCCGATCAGCGTGTGGGAGCCGGACGGCAGATAGCGGCCGGCGAGGTCGAGGGTGACCCGACCGTCCTGCGGGAACCGCAGGGACCCCCGCCACGGCGGCAGCACGGCCTGCTGCAGCTCGACCGCGAGCCGGTGCTCGGTCTCCGCGACCCGGCGCTCGTGGTGCAGCGAGTCACGGGTCTCGCGCACCGCCTGCTGGCTGCGGCGCAGCTCGCTGACGTCCCGCAGGACGGCCCACATGCAGGCCGTACTGCCGTCGTCGTCCAGCACCGGCTCGCCCACCATGTGCACCGTGCGCAGGCTCGCGTCCGGACGCACGATGCGGAACTCGCCGTCGATCGGCCGGCCGTCCACCAGGCAGTCGGTGACCATCGTGGCCAGCCCCTCCTGGTCGTCCGGGTCCACCAGGGACGGCAGTTCGTCGAGGGTCAGCGGGCCCTCGGCGGGGGACCGGCCGAAGATCGTGAACAGCTCGTCGGACCAGCTGACCTCGTCGGTGAGCAGATTCCACTCGGCGCTGCCCACCCGGCGCAGCAGCGCACCGCGCTCAGGGGGCTCGGGCCCGGCCGGGAGCGCCGGTACCTCGGCCGCCGGCTCCGGGACATCGTCACTCTCGGTGGGCAGGCCGTCTCTCAGCTGGTCGAGATGACCCCCGAGATCGTCGAGGTGATGCACGGCGAGATCGCACAGTGCCCGCTGCCAGCGCAGCTGCGGGTCGGGGGCGAGGCCGGTGTCCACCGTGGACTCCCGGCGCACCGCGTCGAGGTCGCCGCGCAGGCGGCGCGCCTGCGTGATCAGGGCTTCGACGGTGTCGCGCTCGGGGGGCCGGTCGGCTGGATGGTCCGCGAAGAGAGGGGACGGCATGACGTACTCCGTGATCAGGCGGCGCCGGGCTGAAGGGCCGGTAACGACTGTTGCACAGGCGGCGACCGTGCGTAAGGGATTTGGCACTACCCGATACGGTGGTGCAGCTGACATATGCCTCCGGCCTCCCTTGGCAGGCCGGGGGGAATCGGCGGAATGACAGGTTCCAGGCTAGGCTTCGGCCGCCGTACTGCAGGCGTTGCTGCCGATCCATGGTGGGAACGAGGCATACGGCCCGTGGTCACCGGCAAGAATGCCGGTCAGCGGAAATCCCGTTGCCAGCCCGACCCCCGCACCGGATGCTGACCTCATGTTCGATCCAGACATAGCGCCCAGTGGCACCCTGCTCGGCCTCCTGCAGCGAGGCCGCGGCGACGGGACCCTGCACGCCCTCGCGGCACCGAGGGCCGAGGCGCTCGGCGCGCTCAACGACAGCGTGCTGCGTGACCCCCGGCGCGACTGGCAGGTGGAGAACCGCTCGCTGTACTACGCGCGCCTCTACATGCAGCTCGACGGCGGGCTCGAGGAGATCGAACGCCACCTCTTCCACCCCGACGACCGCACCGACACCGGTGAGGAGCGCACCGGCCTGGCCCTCGCGGTCCTCGGCCACCTCGCCGCGTACGGCAGGGACGCCGCCCGGCTGCTGCTGCGCAGCTACGCCGCGGTCGGCAGCAACTGGCGCTGGGCCCTGGACGAGCTCGCGCTGCGTGACGACGACGCCGGGCTGATGTCGCTCGCCCCCGCCGTCCTCGCCCGCTTCCCCGAGACCGAGCAGGGCCGGGCCGACCTGGCCGTCGCGGTCCGGGACGCCTTCGAGCCCCGGCCCTGGCGGCTGTGGGCCGAGGACCCCCGGTACGGCCCGCGGCTGACCGCCGCCGGCGAACAGGGCTCCTTCGACCGCTGGCAACGCCAGCTGCGGCCGCGCGGACCACGCCCCGGCTGGAGCGTCGCGGACGTCCTGGGGTGGGCCGAGCAGGGACTGGAGCTGGAACCCGAGGAGCACCGGTACCTCGCCGCCGCCCGCTGCCTGGCCGCCGTCGCCGGCCCGGACGACCGCCCCGAGCTGCTCCGGGCGGCGCGCAGCGGCCCGGACGCGGCGCGCGCCGCGGCGCTGCACCACCTCGCCGAGCGCGGCGACCCGGACGTCCTCGACCTGATCGAAACCGCCGTCACCTGCCCCTTCTCCTCCGAGCCGCTGGTCGCCGCCGGGCTCTCCGCCTTCGAGCGGATGCGCGGTGCGGCCGCCGTCGAGCGGGCCCGCTGCTGGGCGCCGCGTACCGACCGGCTGGGCGCGTCGGCCGCCGCCGTGCTCGCCCGCCGTGGTACGCAGCGCGACGCCGATCTCGTGCTGGCCGCGCTGCGCCGGACCGTCCGCGAGGAGGGCCCGGACGCCGCCGGCCTGTGGGAGCTGGTCGACGGCACCGGCCGCCTCGGCGTCGCCTGCGCCGCCCCCGTACTGCGGCACATCTACCGCGAGACGTCCTCCTCCCACCTGCGCGGCCGGGCCGCCGCCGCGCTCGCCGTCACCGACCCCGGTTTCGCGGCGGGTTTCGCCGTCGAGTGCCTCTGGGACTGCGAGGAGACCACCCGCGAACTGGCCGCCCGCCATGCCGCCACCGGCGACGACCGGGTCGTCGAACAACTCCGCCGACTCGCCGCCGACCCCGCCGAGGAGGCCGAGGTCCAAACAGCCGTCCGCAGCCGCTTCGGCCCCGATGCGTCGGCTGTGTGAGCCCCCACGTACCTGTCTGCTGCGCCGCGGGGCTTGCTCGCCGTTGCGCTTTGCGGCGCCCCGCACGTAGCCGTCTTTCCCGCCGCGGGGCGTCTCGCCGTTGCGCTTTGCGGCGCCCCCGCACGTGGCTGTCTGCTGCGCCGCGGGGCTTGCTCGCCGTTGTGCTTTGCGGCGCCTCGCATGTAGCTGTCTGCTGCGCCGCGGGTCGTCTGGCCGTTGCGCCTGCGGCGTGCTGGGTTTGTGGTGGGTGCGGTGACTGGCCTCCGGGGCCTGGTGTGTGGACTGCTGACGCTTTACGTCCACACACCAGGCCCCTCCGGCCTGTCCCCTCCCGTTTGAGGAAGTGTGCGGGTGAGTGGGGGCGCGCGTCGTTGAGCGAGCATCTGGTGTTGTGGGGTGTCGGGAATGCCCCGCCCGGCGCGTCGAGTTGTGGCCCTGCAGGGGGCCCTCGCGACCCTTAGGGGTTCTGTTCGACCGTCCCGTAGGGGTAGCCAGGTCCCCTTGCATGCCTCAACGCCCGCCCCCACCACCGCATTCCTTCTCCCACAGCGGGAGGGGACGGGCCGGAGGGGCCGGTTGTGTGGACGTAAAGCGTCAGCAGTCCACACAACCGGCCCCGGAGGCCCGTCACCGCACCCAACACCCACCCAGCCCGCCGCAGGCGCAACGGCGAGACGACCCGCGGCGCCGCAGACAGGTACGTGCGGCGCGCCGCAAAGCGCAACGGCCAGACGCCCCGCGGCGGGACAGCCAGCTACGTGCGGGCGCGCCGCAAAGCGCAACGGCGAGCGAGCCCCGCGGCGGGACAGCCAAGTACGTGGGAGGCACCCCAAAGCGCAAGCGCAGTGGAATGTTCGTCGGCAGGAAAGATCCACGTGGCTCGCTCCACGCACCGGGCGTCGACAACAGCCGTATGCGTGTCGTCATCGTCACCGAATCCTTTCCGCCCGATGTCAACGGCGTGGCCCACTGCGCCCTGGAAACCGCCCGTCACCTCGTCCGGCGCGGGCACGATCCGCTCGTCATCGCGCCGCTCGGTGGCGCCGCGCCCGCGACCGGTACGTACGACAGCCCCTGCCCCGTCGTGCGGGTGCCGTCGATGCCGCTGCCCGGATACCCGCAGGTGCGGATCGCGCTCCCCGGGCGGCGGCTGTCCGCGGCGCTGGCCGGTCACCGGCCCGATCTGGTGCACCTGGCCGGGCCCTTCGTCCTCGGCGCCCGCGGGATGGCCGCCGCGGCCCGGCTGCGGGTGCCCGCCGTCGCCGTCTACCAGACCGACCTGGGCCGTTACGCCCGTACCTATCTCGGCGGCGGCACCGCCACCGCCTGGCGGCGGCTGCGTGCGGTGCACGGGGCCGCCGACCGCACCCTGGCTCCCTCCAGTGCGGCGCTGCTGGACCTGACCGAGCACGGGGTGCCCCGGGTGCACCTGTGGCCGCGCGGGGTGGACTCCACCCGGTTCCACCCGGGGCGGCGGGACGCGGTGCTGCGCAGTTCGCTGACCGCCGGGCGGGAGCTGCTGGTGGGGTACGTGGGGCGGCTCGCGCCGGAGAAGGACGTCCGGCTGCTGGCCGAGACGTCCCGGCTGCCGGGCGTCCGCACCGTCGTCATCGGCGAGGGCCCCAGCGCCGCCGGGCTGCGCGCCGCCCTCCCGGAGGTCCGCTTCCTCGGCCGCCGCACCGGTGACGAGCTCGCCCGGCTCTACGCCTCCCTCGACGTCTTCGTGCACACCGGGCCGTACGAGACCTTCTGCCAGACCGTGCAGGAGGCGATGGCCTCGGGTGTGCCCGTGGTCGCGCCGCGGGCCGGCGGGCCGGTCGACCTGGTCGACCACGGCCGCACCGGGCTGCTGGTCACCCCCGGTGACGGGAGCGCGTTCCGGGACGCGGTGCGCTTCCTGGCGGGCAGCGCCGAACTGCGCGTGCGGTACGGCGCCGCGGCCCGCCGGGCCGTCGCGGACCGCACCTGGGAGGCGGTCGGCGACCAGTTGCTGGGCCACTACGAGGACGTGCTCGCCGACCGGACGGCGGTGGCGGCATGAACCGGCGGCCGGCCCGCACGACGGGCCTGCGGATCGTACGGATCGCCAACTTCGTCACCCCGGCCTCCGGCGGGCTGCGCACCGCGCTCGCCGCGCTCGGCGCCGGCTACCGGGCCGCCGGGCACGAACCGGTGCTCATCGTGCCGGGGCCGCCCGGGGACGGGCGGATGCGGGAGGAACTCACCGCCCAGGGGCGGGTGTTCACGTTGCCGGGGAGCGTGCTGCCCGGCAGCGGGGGGTACCGGATGCTGACCGACCGGCACCGGGTGCGGCGACTGCTGGAAGGGCTGGCTCCCGACCGGCTGGAGGTCTCGGACCGTACGACGCTGCGCTGGACGGGCGAGTGGGCCCGCCGGGCCCGGGTCCCCGCGGTGATGGTCTCGCACGAGAGCGTGGACGGGGTGCTGGGCACCTGGGGCGTGCCGCGGCCGCTCGCCCGGGCCGCCGCGGACCGGCTCAACCGCCGTACCGCGTACGCCTACAGCCGGGTGGTGTGCACCACCGAGTGGGCGGCCGCGGAGTTCACCCGGGCCGGCGCGCGCAACGTCGTACGCGCCCCGCTCGGGGTGGACCTGGACGCCTGGCACCCGGACTGCGGCAGCGCGGAGCTGCGCCGCCGGTGCGCGGGCCGGGCCGGGGTGCTGCTGCTGATGTGCTCCCGGCTGTCCCAGGAGAAGCGGCCCGGGCGGGCCCTGGACGCGCTCGCCGAGCTGCGCCGGCGCGGGATCGACGCGGCGCTGGTGGTGGTCGGTGACGGGCCGCTGCGGGGCCGGCTGGCCGCCCGTGCGCGGGCCGAACGGCTGCCCGCGGCGTTCCTGGGCCACCTCGCCGACCGCGACCGGCTGGCCGCCCTGCAGGCCAGCGCCGATCTCGCGCTGGCGCCCGGGCCCGCCGAAACGTTCGGGCTGGCCGCCCTGGAGGCGCTGGCCTGCGGCACCCCGGTGGTCGCCAGCGCGGCCTCGGCGCTGGCCGGGCTGGTCGGCGGCGGGGGCGACACCGCGCTCGACGACGGTCCGTCCTTCGCCGACGCCGTCCAGCGGGTACTGGCCCGGCCGGAGCCGGCCCGGCGCGCCGCGGCCCGCCGGCAGGCCGAGGGCTACGGCTGGCAGCCGGCCGTGGACGCCTTCCTGGCGGCGCACGACGCCGCCGTGCCGCTGGTCCGGCCCGCCACCGCCGTACCGGCCGCGCCGCATCCGGCGGGCCCCCGGGGCGGGTGGTGACGGTGCGGTCCACCAAGGGGGCGGTCCCGGAGCAGCCGCCTACGGGAGCGGTGGCAGCGGACCGGCCGGTACCGGAGCAGCCGCCGACCGGACGGCCGTCGGTGGCGCAGCCGGGAGCGGCCCCGGGCGGGGACCCGGTCCGCTTCGTCGCGCTCGGGGACTCGCTGACCGAGGGGCTGGGCGACCCCCTGCCGGGCGGGGGCCGGCGCGGCTGGGCGGTGCTGCTCGCGGCGGCGCTGGGGGAGCGGCCGGAGAGCGTGCACCTGGTGAACCTGGCGGTCAGCGGGGCACTGGCGGCGGACGTGGCCGAGCGGCAGCTGCCCGCCGCGCGGGCGCACCGGCCGCGGTTCGCGTCGCTGGTCGTCGGCGCGAACGACACCCTGCGCGCCGCCTTCGCCATCGAGCGGGTCGCGGTCGCACTGGACCGGGCGTACGGCGCGCTGAGCGGCGACGGGGCCGTGGTCCTGACGGCCTGTCTGCCCGATCCGGGGCGGATGCTGGGGCTGCCCGCGCCGCTGGCCCGGCCGCTGGGGCGCCGGATGCGGGCGGTCAACACCGTCGTCCACGCGCTCGCCGCCCGCCACGGGGGCGTGCACCTGCATCTGGCCGAGTACCCCTGGGTCACCGAACGCGCCTGCTGGAGCGTGGACCGGCTGCACCCCAGCGAACGCGGGCACCGGCTGCTGGCCCGCGGCTTCCACGCGCAGCTCACCGCCGCCGGCCTGGCCGTGGGCCCGCCGCCCGCGCTCACCCTCGACGGCCGGCCACCGACCCGTACCGGCTCCGCCCTGTGGATGGCCACCAAGGGCACCCGCTGGGTCGTCGACCGCTGCACGGACCTGCTGCCCGGTCTGCTCGCCCTCGCCGCCCGGGAGTACCGGCACTCGCTCGCGGGCACCGGGCGCCTGCTGGACGCCGCGGCCGACCGGACCACGCGGGCCGCGCTCGCCGCCCTCCCCGGGCCGAAAGCCGCGGCGTGCGCGCAGGGCACTGCGACAATGACGGGATGACGACCGGACGCTGGGAGTTCTGGATCGACCGCGGTGGCACGTTCACGGACGTCGTCGGCAGACGCCCGGACGGGCGGCTGGTCACCGGCAAACTGCTCTCGCACCACCCCGAGCGCTACCGGGACGCCGCGGTGGCCGGCATCCGGATGATGCTCGGCCTGGGCCCGGACGAACCGGTGCCCGCCGAGCGGGTCTCCGTCGTCAAGATGGGCACCACGGTCGCCACCAACGCCCTCCTGGAGCGCAAGGGCGAACCGACCGTGCTGCTCATCACCGAGGGCTTCCGCGACGCGCTGCGGATCGCCTACCAGAACCGCCCGCGGATCTTCGACCGCCGGATCGTGCTGCCCGAGGCGCTCTACGACCGGGTGATCGAGGTGCCGGAGCGGATCGGGGCGCACGGCGACGTGGTCCGGCCGCTGGACGCCGACCGGGTCCGCGAGGCGCTCGGCCGGGCCCGCGCCGACGGGCTGCGCAGCGCCGCCGTCGTCCTGCTGCACGGCTACCGCCACTCCGCGCACGAGCAGGCCGTCGCCGAGCTGGCCCGTGCGGCCGGCTTCCCCCAGGTCAGCTGCTCGCACGAGGTCAGCCCGCTGATGAAGCTGGTGCCGCGCGGCGACACCACCGTCGTCGACGCCTACCTCTCGCCGATCCTGGCCCGCTACGTCGACGAGATCGCCGCCCAGCTCCCGGGCATCCGGCTGATGTTCATGCAGTCCAACGGCGGGCTGCGGCAGGCCGCGCACTTCCGCGGGAAGGACGCGGTGCTCTCCGGCCCCGCGGGCGGCGTGGTCGGCATGGTGCGTACGGCCGCCGAGGCCGGTGACGGCCACGACCGGGTGATCGGCTTCGACATGGGCGGCACCTCCACCGACGTGTCGCACTACGCCGGTGAGTTCGAGCGGGTCTTCGGCAACGAGGTCGCCGGCGTCCGGATGCGCGCCCCGATGATGAACATCCACACCGTCGCGGCCGGCGGCGGCTCCGTCCTGCACTTCGACGGGCGCCGCTACCGGGTCGGCCCCGACTCCGCCGGCGCCGACCCGGGACCGGCCTGCTACCGCCGCGGCGGCCCGCTGACCGTCACCGACGCCAACGTGATGCTCGGCCGCATCCAGCCGGCCCACTTCCCGGCGGTGTTCGGCCCCGGAGGCGACCAGCCGCTGGACGACAAGGCGGTACGGGAGCGCTTCGCGGAGCTGGCCGCCCGGGCCGCCGCCGAGACCGGGGACGACCGCGGTCCCGAGGAGGTCGCCGCCGGGTTCCTGGACATCGCCGTGCTCAACATGGCCAACGCGGTCAAGAAGATCTCCGTCCAGCGCGGCCACGACATCACCCGCTACGCCCTCATCAGCTTCGGCGGCGCCGGCGGCCAGCACGCCTGCGCGGTCGCCGACGCCCTGGGCGTCGACACGGTCCTCGTCCCGCCGCTGGCCGGGGTGCTCTCGGCGTACGGCATCGGCGTCGCGGACGCCACCGCGATGCGCGAACAGGCCGTCGAGGCGGAGTTCGCCGACCCCGCGGCGCTCGACCACGTCCACGAGGTGTGCGCCGCGCTCGCCGACCAGACCCGCCGCGAACTCCTCGACGACGGCGTGCCGGACGCGTCGATCACCACCCGCGCCCGGGTGCTGGTCCGCTACGCCGGGACCGACTCCCCCCTCGGCGTCCCGCTCGGCGACGCCGCGGCGATGGCGGAGGAGTTCGTCCGGGCGCACCGCGAGCGGTACGCCTTCACCATGGACAAACCGCTGGTCGCCGAGGCGGTGTCGGTCGAGGCCCGCGGGGAGTCCGGCGGCGCCCGCGGCTACGAGGCCCAAACCGGCGGCAGGGACGGTGAGTTGGCGCCCGCCGCGACGGTGCGGATGTACGCGGGCGGACGCTGGCGGGACACCGGCCTGTACCGGCGGGCCGGGCTGCGGCCCGGTGACGTCCTCACCGGCCCGGCGATCGTCGCCGAGGCCGACGCCACCACCGTCGTCGACCCCGACTGGCAGGCGGAGAGGGGCGACCGCGGGCACCTGGTGCTGACCCGCACCCGCCCGCGCGGCGAGCGGGTCGCGGTCGGCACCGAGGCAGACCCGGTGATGCTGGAGGTCTTCAACAGCCTCTTCATGGCCATCGCCGAGCAGATGGGCGTCCGGCTGGAGAACACCGCGCACTCCGTCAACATCAAGGAGCGGCTGGACTTCTCCTGTGCGCTGTTCGACGCCGAGGGCAATCTGATCGCCAACGCCCCGCACATCCCCGTGCACCTGGGGTCGATGGGGGAGTCCATCAAGGAGGTGCTCCGCCGGCGCCGGGGCGATCTGCGGCCCGGCGACGTCTACGCGATCAACGACCCGTACCACGGCGGTACCCACCTCCCGGACGTCACGGTCGTCACGCCCGTGTTCGACGCCGACGGCGACGAACTGCTGTTCCTGGTGGCGTCCCGCGGCCACCACGCCGAGATCGGCGGCATCACCCCCGGCTCGATGCCCGCGTTCAGCACCACCATCGAGGAGGAGGGCATCCTCTTCGACAACTGGCTGCTGGTCCGGGACGGGACGCTGCGTGAGCGCGAGACCCGTGAGCTGCTCACCTCAGGCCCGTACCCGTCCCGTTCACCGGACGCCAACCTCGCCGACCTGCGCGCCCAGATCGCCGCGAACGAGAAGGGCATCCAGGAACTCCGCAGGATGACCGACCAGTTCGGGCTGGACGTCGTACGGGCCTACATGGGCCACGTCCAGGACAACGCCGAGGAATCGGTCCGCCGGATCATCGCCGGGCTGTCGGACGGCAGCTACCGCTACGAGACGGACAGCGGCGCGGAGATCCGGGTCGCGCTGACCGTCGACCGGGAGGCCCGCGGCGCCGTCCTGGACTTCGCCGGCACCTCGCCCCAGCAGCCCGGCAACACCAACGCGCCCACCTCGGTGGTGATGGCCGCGGTGCTGTACGTCTTCCGCACCCTGGTCGCCGAGGACATCCCGCTCAACAGCGGCTGCCTCAAGCCCGTCGAGGTGCGCATCCCCGAGGGCTCGATGCTGGCGCCCGTCTTCCCGGCGGCCACCGTCGCGGGCAACGTGGAGACCTCCCAGGCGGTCACCGGCGCGCTCTACGCCGCACTGGGCATCCAGGCCGAGGGCTCCGGCACGATGAACAACCTCACCTTCGGCAACGACCGGGTGCAGTACTACGAGACCGTGGCCAGCGGTTCGGGCGCCGGCGACGGCTTCCACGGCGCGGACGCCGTGCAGACCCACATGACCAACTCCCGGCTGACCGACCCCGAGGTCCTGGAGTGGCGCTACCCGGTCCGCGTCGACGCCTTCGCGATCCGGGCCGGCAGCGGCGGCCGCGGACGCTGGCACGGCGGCTGCGGCGTCGAGCGCCGGCTGCGCTTCCTGGAGCCGGTCACCCTCGCCCTGCTCACCCACCACCGCCGCGTCCCGCCGTACGGCATGGCGGGCGGCGCCCCGGGCGCGCTGGGCGCCAATCTCATCGAACGCGCCGACGGCACCCGCGAGGAGCTCCGGGGCTGCGACGCGGCGGAGGCCGGGGTGGACGACGTACTGGTGCTGCGGACGCCCGGGGGCGGGGGCTACGGCGAGCCGTGATGCGCGGCCGGCCGGCTGCTGCTCCTGCCCCGCGCGGCGGCACGCCTCGAAGGCGACCACCTTTCGGGCGGCGGTGTGCGCCGGCGTCAGTGGGAGTGCGCCGCCCGGTCCGGCCGTCGGCCGAGGCGCACGAACCGGACGGGGGTGCCTGGCACCGCCTGTGCCGCGGGCGCCAGGAAACGCTCGGGCACCACGCCGACGACCGGGTAGCCGCCGGTCGTGGGGTGGTCGTGCAGGAAGAGCACCGGCAGGCCGTTCGGCGGGACCTGCAGGGCACCCAACGGCATGCCCTCGCTGGGGAGTTCGCCGGTGCGGGCGCGTTCCAGCGGCGGGCCCTCGGTGCGCAGCCCGATGCGGTTGCCGGCCGCCGAGACCCGGAAGCGGCCGGTGGTCAGGGTGCGCAGCCCGGCCTCGGTGAACCAGGCGTCGCGCGGGCCGGGCAGGAACGGCAGGCACAGTTCGGTCACCGGGCCCGGGTGCGGGACGGCGTCCGCGGTGGCGGGCGGGCCGTACGGGTCGCCCAGCGGGAGCACCGTGCCGTCGGTGAGCGGATCGGGGCCGAGGCCGGAGAGCAGGTCGGCGGCGCGGCTGCCGAGCACCTGCTCGGTGTCGATGCCGCCCGCGAAGGCGAGGTAGGAGCGCAGCCCGTGGACCGGCGTCCCGGCGTCCAGGACGGCGCCCGCCGGGACGCGCACCGGGGCGCCCCAGGGGGCGGGGCGGCCGTCGACGGTCACCGGGCAGGGCGCGCCGGTGACCGCGACCGTGGTGGCCGTCCGCACCCGCACGGCGCAGCCGGTCAGCGTCGTCTCCAGGGTGGCGGCCGTTTCGGGGTTGCCGACCAGGCGGTTGGCTAGGCGGTGCGCGGGTCCGTCCAGGGCGCCGGCCCGGGGCACCCCGAGATGGGCGTGGCCGGGACGGCCGAGGTCCTGCACGGTGGTGAGCGCACCGGCCCGTACCACCGCCAGGGCGCGGTCGGTCATCGGGCGGGCTCCAGCGGGACGAAGCGGACGCGGGTGCCGGGGGTGAGCAGCGCGGCCGGGTCCCGGCGCGGGTCCCACAGCACGGCGTCGGTGGTGCCGATGAGCTGCCAGCCGCCGGGGGAGGACCGCGGATAGACCCCGGTGTACGGGCCGGCCAGCGCGACCGAGCCGACCGGGACCTTGGTCCGGGGGGTGTCCCGGCGCGGCACGTGCAGCGGCTCGGGCAGCCCGGTCAGATAGCCGAAGCCGGGCGCGAAGCCGCAGAAGGCGACGTGGAAGGTGGTGCCGGAGTGCCGGCGGACGACTTCCTCGGGGGTGGTGTCCCACAGGGCGGCGACGTCGGCGAGGTCGGGGCCGTCGTAGCGGACCGGGATCTCGACGGCCGGCCGGTCGTCGGCGGGGCGCGGCGGGACGTCCCAGGTGGCGAGTTCGGCGATCAGCCCGCGGGGGTCGGCCAGGCCGTCGAGGAAGATCGTGCGGGCGGCCGGCACGATCTCTCCGACCGGTGGCAGGGTGCCGTCGGCGGCCCGGCGCAGCAGCTCGGCGTGGAGCGCGCCGACCTCCTCGGCGCCGGCCAGCTCGATCAGCAGCCCGTGTTCGCCGACCGGCAGCGGCCTCATACGAAGCTCCGGATGCGTACCCCGGCGGCGGCCAGCTCGGACCGGACGCGCCGGGCCAGGTCGGCGGCTCCCGGGGTGTCGCCGTGCAGGCACAGCGAGCGGGCGGTGATCTCCACCCGGCGGCCGTCGACCGCGGTGACCGCGTGGTCCCGGGCCATGCCCAGGGCGCGCTTGACGACCTCGCCGGGGTCGTGGACGACCGCGCCGGGCTCGCGGCGCGGGACGAGGGTGCCCGCTGCGGTGTAGGCGCGGTCGGCGAACGCCTCGCCGACCACCGGCAGTCCGGCCTCCCGGGCGGCCTCGTGCAGCCGGGAGCCGGGCAGTCCGAGGACCGGCAGCCCGCCGCCCGCGGTGCGGATGCCGGCGATCACCGCGCCGGCCTGCTCCGCGTCGTGCACACAACGGTTGTAGAGCGCCCCGTGCGGCTTGACGTAGCCGACCCGGGCGCCGGCGGCCCGGGCGAAGACTTCCAGGGCGCCGATCTGGTAGGTGATCTCGTCGGCGAGCTCGTCGGGCGGGACGTCCATCGCGCGGCGGCCGAAGCCGGCCAGGTCGCGGTAGGAGACCTGGGCGCCGATGACCACCCCGCGCTCGGCGGCCAGCGCGCAGACCCGGCGCATCGTGGCCGGGTCGCCGGCGTGGAAGCCGCAGGCGACGTTGGCGCTGGTCACCACGGACAGCAGGGCCTCGTCGTCGGTGAGCTGCCAGCGGCCGAAACCCTCGCCGAGGTCGGCGTTGAGGTCGATGACGGGAGCATTCGCACCGTCCGGGGAGTCCACCGCGTCGGTCATGTCGCTCCGTTCCAGGGTGCTCGGTGCCGGCCGGGTGGGCCGGGGCGGGCCGGGGCAGGGCGTGGCGGCCCGGTTGCGGGCGGGGGAGGGGCGGCAGGGCGAACCGGCCGGCCCGTATCCGTAGTGACTCTCCCCCGAGGGCACCCGAGCCGACCGGCGTTGGGGGACAACGTAGAGGATTGTTGAACGATCCGACAAGGGGTGTGCGGGCTCCGGACGAGGTTCCGTTGTCCTGTCCCCGGATCTGGGATTGACTTCCGTCCACCTCACACCCGGACGGCCGGACGGCCACCGGGCACGGCACGAGAGCGGGGAGCCAGATGGCCGGCCAAGTGGCGAAGAACGATCAGCGGCGGCTCGCCGAGGTCGCGGGACTGGAGCGGGACCGGGCCCTGCTGGGCCGCGCCAGTACGGCGGAGCGGGTCGCCGACATCCTGCGCGACCGGATCACCGAGGGCTACTTCCCGCCCGGCGCCCGGCTGTCGGAGGAGAGCATCGGCGGCGCGCTGGGCGTCTCCCGCAACACCCTGCGCGAGGCCTTCCGGCTGCTGACGCACGAGCGGCTGCTGGTGCATGAGCTCAACCGCGGGGTGTTCGTGCGGGTGGTGACGGTCGAGGACCTGGACGACATCTACCGGGTGCGCACGCTCGTCGAGTGCGCGGCGGTCCGCAGCCTGGGGGACGGGCCCTACGACGACCGGACGACCGCGGCCATCGCCACCGTCGAGGCGGCCGTGCAGGCCGGTGAGGCGGCCTCCCGCGACCGGGAGTGGCAGGACCTGTCGACCGCCAACATCCGCTTCCACCAGGGCATCGTGGCGCTGGCCGGCAGCCCGCGCACCGACGAGCTGATGCGCGGCGTACTGGCCGAACTGCGGCTGGTCTTCCACGTCATGGCCGATCCCCGGCGGTTCCACGCGCCCTATCTGACCCGCAACCGGCAGATCGTGGAAGCCCTGCAGGCCGGCGACGCGGCCGAGGCCGAACGGCTGCTGCTGTCCTACCTGGAGGACTCGCGCAGCCAGTTGTCGGGCGCGTACGCCCGGCACATCGCCCGGGACTGACACACGGTCCGAGGTTCACCCGCGCAGACCCCTTGTCGGATCGTTGAACAATCGCCTAGCCTCCGCTGCAATCTCTTCACCCCTCTCCCGGACCCCTGCGGTCCCGTACGCGGAAGGCGGATCCATGATCGTGCTCCTCGGCGTGCTCGTGGTCGTGATCGGCTTCGCCACGAAACGCAATCCGCTCCTGGTCGTCGCGGTGGCCGGCATCGCCACCGGCCTCCTGGGCGGACTGTCCCCCGACAAGGTCCTCACCGCCTTCGGCGAGGGCTTCGCCGGCAGCCGGGCGGTGACCATCTTCGCCATCACCCTCCCGGTCATCGGCCTCCTGGAGCGCTACGGCCTCCAGGAACGCGCCCGCACCCTCATCGCCCGCTTCGGCAAGCTCACCACCGGCCGGTTCCTCGCCCTCTACCTGGGCCTGCGCCAGATCGGCGCCGCCGTCGGACTGACCAACGTCTTCGGGCACGCCCAGACCGTCCGCCCGCTCGCCGTCCCGATGGCCGAGGGCGCCGCCGAGCGCAAGTACGGCGGGCTGCCCGAACGGACCCGGGAGAAGGTCCGGGCGTTCGCCGCCAGCGCGGACAACGTCGGCCTCTTCTTCGGCGAGGACGTCTTCCTCGCCGTCGGCTCGATCCTGCTGATCACCGGATTCGTCAACACCACCTACGGCACCCACCTCGAACCGCTGCACCTCGCACTGTGGGCCATCCCCACCGCCGTGTGCGCCTTCCTGGTCCACGGCTGGCGACTGCTGCGCCTGGACCGCCAACTGGAGCGCGAACTCCGCACCGCCCCCGTCCCGTCCGGCCCCGCAGTGGAGGCAGTCCAGTGATCAAGGCGGAGTGGTTCTACTGGCTGGTCGGCCTCAGCTTCCTGGTGATGGCCGCCCAGATGCTCACCGACCGCAGCAACCCCAAGCGGTACGGCACCGGCGCCTTCTGGGGCCTGATCGGCGCCGGCTTCGTCTACAGCAGCTGGGTCGTCACCAAGCAGGCACCCGCCGAGCCGCTCGGCGTCGCCGTCCTCGTCATGGCCTGCCTGGCCGGCTTCGGCTTCACCGGCCGCGGCACCCCGCGCACCACCACCCCCGAGGAGCGCACGGCGAGCGCGGCCCGGCTCGGCAACAAGCTGTTCGTCCCCGCGCTCACCATCCCGGCCGTCGCCATGGCCTGCGCCATCGGCGTCAAGCAACTGACCATCGGCGGGGAACCGGTCCTCCAGGAGGGCAGCGAAACCATCCTGGGCCTGGGCATCGGCGCCGTCGCCGCCCTCGTCGTCGGCATGGTCATGCTCCGCGAGAAGCGGATCGCGGTGCCCGTCCAGGCCGGCCGCTCCATGCTGGAGGCGATGGGCTGGGCGATGCTGCTGCCGCAGATGCTGGCCACACTGGGCGCCATCTTCCAGGTCTCCGGCGTCGGCGACCAGGTCGGCAAACTCACCACCTCCGTCCTGCCCAAGGACTCCCTGTACCTCGCCATCGCCCTCTACTGCGTGGGCATGTTCGCCTTCACCATCATCATGGGCAACGCCTTCGCCGCCTTCCCCGTGATGACCGCGGCCGTCGGCTGGCCCGTCCTCATCGGGCACTTCCACGGCAACCCCGCCGCCGTCCTGGCCATCGGCATGCTCGCCGGATTCTGCGGCACCCTCGTGACGCCCATGGCCGCCAACTTCAACATCGTCCCGGCGGCCCTGCTGGAACTGAAGGACCAGTACGGGCCCATCAAGGCCCAACTGCCCACCGCCGGCGTCCTGCTCGGCTGCAACATCGTGATCATGGCCCTGTTCGCCTTCTGAACCGGCCGGCCCCCACCGCGGCACGGCGCCCCCACCGCCGTGCCCGCGCCCTCCCCCTCCGACCACCCGCACCGAGGACGACCGTATGACCCGGGTACTGCTGACCGGATTCGCCCCCTTCGACGGAGAAGCCGTCAACCCCTCCTGGCAGGCGGTACGCGCCGCCGCGGCCGAACCGCCGCCCGGCATCGAGGCCTCCGCCGTCGAACTGCCCTGCGTCTACGGGGCGTCGGTGGCCGTGCTGCGCGCCGCGATCGACGAGGCCCGCCCCGAGATCGTCATCTGCGTCGGCCAGGCCGGCGGCCGCCCCGACATCACCGTCGAACGCGTCGCCCTCAACGTCGACGACGCCCGCATCCCCGACGCCACGGGCGCCGAACCCGTCGACGAACCGGTCGTGCCCGGCGGCCCCGCCGCCTACTTCTCCACCCTCCCCATCAAGGCCTGCGTGGCCGCCCTACACGCCGCCGGCCTGCCCGCCTCGGTCTCCAACACGGCCGGCACCTTCGTCTGCAACCACGTCTTCTACGGCCTCGCCCACCTCATCGCCACCGAACTCACCGGCGTGCGCGGCGGATTCGTGCACGTCCCCTACGCCCCCGAGCAGGTCACCGACCGCGCCCAGCCCTCCCTCCCGGTCGACGCGGTCGCCCGGGCGCTGCGGGAGATCGCCGCCACCACGGCCCGCACCCGCACCGACCTCCGCATCGCCGGCGGAGCCACCCATTGAGCACCGCCACCGGCGCCCACGCCACCGAACTCGCCGCCCACGCCGAGCGGTTCGCCGCCCTGGCCCGCGCCAACGTGACCCGCGCCTACCCGTACGCCCCGATGCACCTGCTCGCCGGGCCCGAGGACCTGGTGCCGCCCCGCACCCACCACCCGGCCTTCCACGGCTCGTACGACTGGCACTCCGCGGTCCACATGCACTGGCTGCTGGTCCGGCTGCTGCGCCGCTGCCCTGAGCGCATCCCCCGCGAGGCGGTGACCGACGTCCTCGACGCCCACCTCACCCCCGCCCACCTCGCCGGGGAAGCCGCCTACCTGCGCGCCCACCCGTCCTTCGAGCGGCCCTACGGCTGGGCCTGGCTGCTGGCGCTCACCGCCGAATGCCGGGCGCTCGGCGGCACCGAGGGGGAACGCTGGGCCGCCGCGCTGGCGACCGCGGCCGAAACCGTCGACGACCTGCTGCGCGCCTGGCTGCCGCGCGCCACCTACCCCGTCCGCCACGGCACCCACGCCAACAGCGCCTTCGCCCTCGGCCTGGTCCTGGACAGCGCCGCCGCGGCCGGCCGCCCCCAACTGGCCGGGCCGGTCGCCCGTACCCTGCGCCGCTGGTTCACCGACGACCACACCGCGCCCGCCCACTGGGAACCCTCCGGGCAGGACTTCCTCTCCCCGGCGCTGAGCGAGGCCGAGGCGATGGCACGGGTCCTGCCGGGCCCGGAATTCGCCGCCTGGCTGGGCCGCTTCCTGCCCGGCCTCGACCGGCGCGCCCCGGCCGCCCTGCTCGGCCCGCCCACCGTCTCCGACCCCGCCGACCCCCAGATCGGCCACCTCGTCGGCCTCTCGCTGAGCCGGGCGGCCGCACTGCGCCGGATCGCCGCCGCGCTGCCCGGCGGAGACGCGCGCCGCCCGGTTCTCGCCGCCGCGGCCCGCGACCACCTGGTCGCCGGCCTCCCGCACACCGTCACCGGGGACTTCACCGCCGACCACTGGCTCGCCACCTTCGCCGTGCTCGCCCTGGACGGACCGCCGGCCGGCGACGGACCCTCCGGGGCGTGACCGCCACGGAACCTGACCGCAACGGAACCTGACCGCAAAGGGACCCGACCGGCAAAGGGACCTGCCTACCGGCCGCGGCCGCCCACGCCGTAAACTGGCCGACCGGCCGAAGCGCCGCCCGCCCGCGGTCCGTCAAGGGATCCGGCGGCCGTTCCACCCGTGAGCGGATCCGCGCCGTTTCGTCCGTTGTCAGTGCGAGCGCCTACTCTGTGCGACGTGACTTTTCCCGCCCAGGGGCCCGCTGCGCCCCAGCTCAACGGGGTCAACCGCCCCGCGCCGGGCCCGGCCGCCGACGAAGGCCTGGCCCGCCGGCTGCGTGCCCTGGCCTGCACCGCGCCGCTGCACGACCTCGACGCGCGCAAGGCCAACCTCGCGGGCGAATACGGCGTCTACGCCATGGCGGAGGTGGCGCTCGCCGTCATCGACCTGGTCACCCTCAACATGGACTTCGACACCGGTGCCGACCACGAGGAAATAGTGGCCAAGGTGCTCCCCCGGGTCGCCGCCCAGACCCCCGGCCGCCCCACCGCCGAACACGAGCGGGTGGCCCGCTGGGTGCTGGAGAACCTCATCAACGTCGGCAGCGTCGACCGCGGCTTCCGCGCCGTCTACGGCACCTTCACCACCGACGGCGCGTACGTCCGCCGGGACTACGACTTCAAGCTCATCGAAGAGGTCCCCGGCGCCGGCGGCAGCGTCTACCTCCGCGCCACCGACGAAGCGGTCAACGTCCTGGTCGGCGCGCTCGACACCGATGTCACCAGCGCCCAGATCGCCGCCGAGGTCAAGCTGGAGGTGCTGATCAGCCGCGGCCGGCTCGCCGACGCCCAGCTCGCCGCCGAGCAGGCCCGCTACCGCACCGTCCAGTACGCCGAGACGCTCCGCCGCACCCTGGACGCCACCCGGCGCAACGTCCGCGCGGTCGACTGGCTGGAAACCGTCCCCGACATGATCAACGAGGCGCTCGACCACGTCGCGGACCGCTACCGCCACGAGAACGCCATCCTCACCAACATCCGCAAGGTCCGCGACGAGGCCGAGGCCGACGATCCGAGGACGGGCGAGCACAAACGGCGCGCCGCCGAGCTCGTCGACATCGTCAAGGACTGCATCCGCCGCCACACCCAGCTCCAGTCCCGGCTGCTGGAGGCCGGCCCGCTCTTCCGCGCCGAACAGGACCGGCAGGCGTTCGCCACCCCCGTCGCCCGGGCCGGCCTCGACCTGTACGGCCAGCTCGTCGCCCCCGTCCTGCCGCTCCCCGTCGAGCAGGCCACCCGCGTCACCGACGCCTTCTTCGCACACGGCACCGGCCTGCGCACCCCCGCGGCCGTCCGCGTCGGCGACCTCGTCGAGGTGCTGCTCACCCCGCCCGTCGAGCGCGAGCACCTCGGCGCCGAGATGCCCGAGCCCGACCTGGTGGCCACCCCCGACGACAGCCGCTTCAGCGAGGCCCAGCTCGACGCCGCGATGGCCCTGCTCGACCTCCCGCCGGACGCCCCCCGCCGGCTCTCCGGCCTGCTCGCCGAGGCCCGCCGCAGCGACCCCGAACTCCCCTACCTCGTCGCCCTGCTGGCCGTGCACGCCGCCAGCCCCCCGGTCGGCACCGCCTACCGCCAGGGCGAACAGCAGCTGCTGTTCGCCGTCGACGACGGCACCGAGCTGGCCGACCCCGAGTTCGGCGGCGCCGACCTCATCGTCGGCACCGCCCTGCTGGACGCCGCGGGCATGGCCGCCGACCGCTCGGAGGCCGCCTGATGACGCCCGCGCCCCCGCCCGCAACGCCCCCGACCGTCCCCCGCAAGGAGCTTGTTCCGTGACCCCGTACGACGCCGACGAGACGCCGCAGCCGGACCCGGCGTCCCCGCCCGGCGAACCGGACCGGGGCGTTTCCGCCGCCGACGGCACACCGGCCGCGGCCGGGCAGACCTCCGGCCCGGCCCCCGTCACCCCGGCCGACGCCGCGGACGCCGCCCGGCTGGTCTCCTTCGGACTTCAGCCCAAGCTGCTGCCGGCCCGCGATGCCGACTACGGCGAACTCCTGCGCCGCTACCGCGACGACCCCGCCTTCGCCCGGCTCGCCGACGCCGTCGCCACCGGCCTCGGCCTGGTCGTCCTGGAGGTCTCCACCCGCGCCGGCATGGCCGTCACCGCCGCCGAGGACTCCGTCTTCGCGGTCCGCATGGGCGACTACGCCCGCCGGGCCTCCGCCGACTCCGCCGACCGCTTCCTGCACGGCCTGGCCCACCTCGCGGTCGCCGCGCTCGCCTTCCCGCGGCCCGAGGACCTCGCCGACGACGGCTACATCGGCCGGATCACCGTCAACGGCGTCGACGCCTTCGTCCGGCAGGCCTGCCGCCGCCTGGAGGAGCGCGCCGAGCAGCAGGGCGAGAACACCGACCCGGTCACCGACGCCCCCGGCCTGGAATCCGCCTGGCGGATCTACGCGCGGCGCAGCGCCACCGGCGCCACCAAGGACGCCCGGCGGCTGGCCGGTTCGACCACCGGCATCATCGCCAAGGCCGTCACCTTCCTCGTCGACTCCGGCTTCCTGCAGCGCACCGGCGACGACGCCGGCGGCGCCTACCGCACCACCGCCCGCTACCAGCTCCAGGTCCGCGACATGGCCGGCAGCGCCGCCATGGCCGAGCTCCTCGACCTGGGCATCGTCCCGGTCGCCGACGGCAGCGCCTCGCTGCTGCCCGGCGAGGACACCGACGCCCTCGACCTGGTCGCGGACGCCGGACTGCCCTTCCACTCCGGCTGACCGAGCACCCCACCCGCCCCCGCCGCCTCCCGCCACGACAACGAAAGTCCGCCATGTACGAGCTGTCCCGGGTCCGTCTCTACTCCATCGGGCCCGCCGGTGCGCGCTACGCCGACACCGTGCTGGACCTGCGCGGAGTCGGCGCGCCCGTACCCCGACCGGCCCCGGCCCAGGCGGACTTCTTCGAGGACGAGCCGGTCGGCCCGCCGCGCCGGCCGGCCCCCGCGGGCGTGCTCTTCCTGGAGAACGGCGGCGGCAAGTCCGTCCTGCTCAAGCTGATCTTCTCGGTGATGCTGCCCGGCCACCGCAACACCCTCGGCGGCGCCAGCTCCGGCGTGCTGCGCAAGTTCCTGCTCGCCGACGACTGCGGCCACGTCGCCCTGGAGTGGCAGCACGTCCTCACCGGCGAGTCCGTCGTCGTCGGCAAGGTCAGCGAATGGCGCGGCCGGCAGGTCTCCAACGACCCCCGCAAGTTCGCCGAAGCCTGGTACAGCTTCCGGCCCGGCCCCGGCATGAGCCTGGACTCGCTGCCGGTCGCCGAGGCCACCGTCGTCCGGCCCCGCCAGGAGGGCGCCGAGGGCTCCTCCGGCGCCCAGGGCCGCCGCCGCACGATGAAGGGCTTCCGCGACGTCCTCACCGAGGCCGGGAAGAACTACCCCAATCTGGACGTGATCTGGGAGGAGGTCCACGAACGCTGGAACGAACACCTCGGCGAGCTGGGCCTGGACCCGGAACTCTTCCGCTACCAGCGCGAGATGAACGCCGACGAGGGCGAGGCGGCCGGTCTCTTCGCGGTGAAGAACGACTCCGACTTCACCGACCTGCTGCTGCGCGCCGTCACCGACACCCGGGACACCGACGGCCTCGCCGACCTCGTCCACGGCTTCGCCCACAAACTCGGCCGGCGCGCCGAGCTCACCGCCGAACGCGACTTCACCGCCGGCTCCCTCGACCTCCTCTCCCGCATCGCCGGCGCCGCCGAACAGCGCGAACGCGCCCGCGAGGTGCACGCCGGCGCCGAGCGCCGCACCCGCGCCCTGGCCCAGCGGCTGCACGCCCGCGGTACCGAGGAGCGCGGCCGCGCCGCCGAACTGGCCGAACAGGTCGCCACCGCGGCCCACCGCGTCACCGACGCCGAGCGGGTCCGCGAGCGCCGCGCCCTGGTCTCCGCCGAACTCGCCTACCGGCACGCCTCCCTGGCACTGGCCGCCGCCGAGAAGGGCGCCGCCGCCCAGCGCCGCGAACTCAACGACGCCCGCACCCTGCACAGCGCCTGGCAGGCCGCCGAGATCGCCCTGCGGCACCGCGCCGCCGCCGACCGCTCCGCCCGGGTCGCCGCCGCCATCCGCGAGGCCGAGCGGGACGCCGCACCCGCGCTCGCCGCCCGCGCCACCGCCGCCACCGACCTCGTCCGCGCCCTGCACGCGGCGGCCGAGGCCGGGGAGCGGATCGCCAACGAGGAGGAGGAGCGCTCCGCCGCCCTCCAGGAGACCGGCGAGTCCGCGCACCGCGACGCGACCACCGCCGCCACCCACGCCCAGCGCGCCCGCAGCGAGGCCGACCACCTCCGGCAGCGGCTCGCCGAGGTCGCCCAGGAGACCGAGGAGGCCGTCCGGGCCGGCTGGCTGGACGACACGGCCCCGGACGCCGACCCGGCCCGCGCCGCGCTCGCCGCCTCGGACGCCGAGAAGGCCGCCGTCGAGTCCTGGGACGTGGCCCGGGAGGCGGCGGGCCGGGCCACCGACCGGGCCCGCGAGGCGGCCGCCCGGCACTCCGCCGCCGAACTCGCCGCGGCCCGCGCCGAGGACGCCGCCGAGGCCGCCGGGCGCGCCTACGACGCCGAGCGCCGGGCCGCCGAGTCGATCGGCGCCGAGCCGCGGCTGGCCGACCTCCTCGGCCTCCCGCCGGCCGACGGCCGCACCGTCGGCGTGCCCGGGCCGCGTACGGCCGGCGGCGCCGAGCCGGACACCCCGCGCCGCCCGGCCGGTGCCGGCCCGCTGACCGCCGAGGAACTGGACCGCAACGCCGACGCGCTCCAGGAACTGCTGGAGGACGGCGTCGCCGCCGCCGAGCGGCAGCTGTTCGAGCTGCGCACCGCCGCCGCCGACGACTCCCGGATCCTCGGCGCCCTCGGCGACGGCGGCCTGCTGCCACCCGGGCCGGACGTGCTGACCACCGTCGAGTACCTCGGCGAACACGGCGTGCCCGCGCTGCCCGGCTGGCGCTACCTCGCCCAGGCCGTCGACCCGGCCGACCACGCCCGGGTGCTGGCCGCCCGCCCCGAGCTCGTCGACGGCGTGATCATCACGGACCCGGACTCGCACGCCCGGGCCCGTGAGGTGCTCGGCCAGGCCGCGCTGCTGCCCCGCTCCGCCGTCGCGGTCGGCACCGCCGCCGCGCTGCTCGCCCCCACCCCCGCCGACGACGAGCGGGACCCGGCCGTCTTCCTCGTCCCGCCGAACCCGGCGATGCACGACGAATCCGCCGCCGACGAGGAGCGCCAGGCGCTGCGGGCCCGTGCCATAGAGCGCGACGAGGAGATCCGGGCGCTGGCCGCCCGGCTCGCCGGCGACCGCGCGCTGGCCGCCCGGCTCGGCTCCTGGCGCACCGGCTGCCCGGCCGGCCGGCTCGCCGAGCTCGCCGCCGCCGTGGAAGAGACCCGTACGGCCGCCGCGGAGGCCGCCGCCGAGCTGGCCGAGGCCCGTACCGCCCGGGCCGAGGCCGACGAGGCGTCCGCCGAGGCCACCCGGGTGCGCGACGAGCGGCAGGAGGCCGCTCAGCGCGCCCGCCGCGCCGCCGATCTGCTGGCCGGGCTCGCCCACCGGCTGCGCGAGCGCGCCTCCTGGCAGTCCCGGCTGCGCGAACTCGCCGACGAGGCCGCCGAGTTCGAGGCCCGCGCCGAGGAATGCGTGGACCGCGCCCGGGCCGCCGACGAGGACCGCCGGGCCGCCCAGCGGGCCGCCGACGACGCCCGCCGTACGGCCCGTGCGCTGCGCGCCGAGCGCGCCGAGATCGCCGGCGTACCGGACGACCTGGGCGAGGCGCCCGACGCCCCGAGCGCCTCGCTGCCCGCACTGCGCGAGGCCTACCGCGCCGCCTCCCAGCTCTACGAGAAGGTCGGTGTCGGCGCGGACCTGCGCGCCGAGCAGGCCCGCGCCGAGGGCGAGGAATCCGCCGCGCTGGCCGAGCTGAACCGCCTCACCAACAAGGTACGTACCCGCGCCGAGGCGCTCCTGGAGAGCCCGGACGCCGCCGACGGCCCGTCCCGGCAGGCCGCCGCGGCCCGCGCCGAATCGCTGGTGCAGATGCTGGAGAGCCGCGCCTCGGCCGCCAGCGAGCAGCTCGGCCGGCTCCGCGGCGAGGCCGAGCGGCTCGCACCGGCGGACGGCGAGGCGCACACCGAACTCCCCGACGAGCTGGTGCCCGCCGACGCCGACCGCGCCAAGGAGCTGCTGCGCACCGCGTCCGGCGAACTTGCCACCGCCACCGAGGCGCTGGCCGCCGCCCGCACCGGGCACGAGGAGCTGCTGCGGGCCCACCGCGCGGCCGAGGACGCGGCCGGCGGCTTCGACGAGACCGCCGCCCTGCTGCGCGATCTGCTGCGGGACCACCACGACCCCGAGGAGGGGGCACCGGCGCCGATCGAGCCGTACGCCGGTTCCCTCGACGCCGCCCGGCAGGCCGCCGCCGAGTCCCGCCGCTCGCTGCGCGGCTGCGCCGCCGATCTGTCCGCCGCGGAATCCGCGGTCCGCGAGGCCTCCGACATCCTCGTCCGGCACGCCAACTCCACCCGCTACGAACAGGTCCGGACCCCGGCCCGGCAGCAGATCCGCGAACTTCCCGCCGCGGCCCTGCCGGACCACGCCGCCAAGTGGGCCGAGGCGTTCGCGCCCCGCCTGCGGGTGCTCACCGACGAGCTGGCGCAGCTGGAGCGCAACCGCGACTCCATCGTCGACCGGCTGCGCGGGCTGGTCGAGTCCTCGCTCACCACGCTCCGTTCGGCCCAGCGGCTCTCCCGGCTCCCGGAGGGGCTGGGGGAGTGGTCCGGCCAGGAGTTCCTGCGGATCCGCTTCGAGGACCCCGACCAGGCCACCCTCACCGAGCGGCTGGGCGAGGTCATCGACGAGGCGACCCGCGCGGCCGTGAAGAAGAACAGCGATCTGCGCCGGGACGGGATGTCCCTGCTGCTGCGCGGGGTGCACGCCGCGCTGCTGCCGCGCGGGGTCGCGGTGGAGATCCTCAAGCCGGACGCGGTGCTGCGCGCCGAGCGGGTGCCGGTCGGCCAGATGGGCGACGTCTTCTCCGGCGGTCAGCTGCTGACCGCCGCCATCGCCCTGTACTGCACGATGGCGGCGCTGCGCAGCAACGACCGGGGCCGCGACAAGCAGCGCCACGCCGGCACGCTGTTCCTGGACAACCCCATCGGCCGCGCCAACGCCACCTACCTGCTGGAGCTCCAGCGGGCGGTCGCCGATGCCCTGGGCGTCCAGCTCCTCTACACCACCGGCCTGTTCGACACCACCGCGCTCGCCGAGTTCCCCCTGGTCATCCGGTTGCGCAACGACGCGGACCTGCGGGCAGGACTGAAGTACATCAGCGTCGAGGAACATCTGCGACCGGGCCTGCCCCAGCCCGACCCGTCCGGCGAGGCGGTCCACGGCCAGATCACGGCAACCCGGATGTACCGCCGCCCGGAGGAACCGGCAACCGGGGAGGACGCGACCGCGAGCTGAGGTTGCGCTTTGCGGCGCCCCCGTACGTAGCTGTCTGCGGCGCCGCGGGGCTCGTTCTCCGTTGCGCCTGCGGCGGGCTGGGTTGTTGTTGGGTGCGGTGACGGGCCTCCGGGGCCTTGTTCGTGGACTGCTGGCGCTTTACGTCCACGAACAAGGCCCCTCCGGCCCGTCCCCTCCCGTTGGGGGAGTGTGCGGGTGCGTGGGGGCGCGCGTCGTCGAGCCCGCACCTCGTGTGGTGTGTCGCCGGAATACCGCCCCAGACCGTTGCGTTGAGGCCCTGCAAGGGGCGCTCGCAACCCTTACGGGTTCTGTTCGAGCATCCCCTACGGGTACCCAGGCCCCCTTGCATGCCCCAACGCCCGCCCCCACGCACCGTATTCCCTTCCCCCAACGGGAGGGGACGGGCCGGAGGGGCCGGTTGTGTGGACGTAAAGCGTCAGCAGTCCACACAACCGGCCCCGGAGGTCCGTCACCGCACCCGACACCCACCCAGCCCGCCGCAGGCGCAACGGCGAGACGCCCCGCGGCGGGAAAGACGGGTACGTGCGGGGCGCCGCAAAGCGCAACGGCGAGCAACCAGCACGGCGCCGCAGCCGAAAACGTGGGAAGCCCCACTCACCCCGTGTAGCCCATGCGGCGGGAGAGTTCGACGGCTGCCTTCACGGAGCGTTCGGCCAGTTCCGGCAGGAGTCGGTGTTCCATCCGGTACGCCGGGCCGGAGACGCCGATCGCGCCGATCACCGCGCCGTCGTGGGCCCGTACCGGCGCCGCGACCGCGTTCAGGCCGATCTCCAACTCCTCGCCGGTGCAGGCGAATCCGTCCTCCAGCACGGCGGCCAGCTGCGCGCGCAGGGCGGCCGCGGTGGTGAGCGTGTGCGCGGTGAAGCGCGGCAGCTTGCGGGTCACCAGGCTCTCCCGGCGCTCCCGCGGCAGATGCGCCAGCAGTACCTTGCCGCTCGCGGTGGCGTGCAACGGGGTGCGCCGGCCCAGCCAGTTGTACGCGGTGACCGCGGCCGCGCCCCTGGCCTGCATGATGTTGACCGCGGCATCGCCGTCGAGGACCGCGATGTTGGCGGTCTCCCCGGTGTCGTCGGCCAGTGCCCGGCACACCGGCTGGCCCTCCTGGGAGATGTCCAGCCGGATCGCCGCGGCGCCGGCCAGCCGCAGCACGCCGGACCCGAGGTAGTACTTGCCGCGTTCCTTCTCCTGCTCCACCAGTCCGCGGCCCTCCAGCACCCCGAGGATCCGGAAGGCGGTCGACTTGTGGACGCCCAGCTCCGCGGAGATCTCGGTCACCCCGGCCTCGCCGAGCCTGGCGAGGATCTCCAGCACGCTCACCGCACGGTCCACGGACTGGACGGAACCCGCCCCGCCGCGCCGCTCCTCGGACCGGTCGTCCGAGGTCCCGCTCGTATTCGACATGGGTCTTCGTTCACCACCCGGTGGCCCCCGAGGGGTCGTGCGAGGGCATCTTCCGAGAAGCCCTTGACGGCCCGCTCCACGCCTTGGATTCTGTTGCGCATCGCGCTCTGCGATGCGTTATTCAGAACACATGATACCGATCAGCGCGAGGGGGGCCAGATGATTCCCGTCTGCCGCATCGAGGACCTGCCCGTGGGCGAGTCCGTACGGATCGAGATCGACGGGACCACCCCGGCCATCGCGGTCTTCCACACCGAGGACGGCCTCTACGCCGTCGACGACACCTGCAGCCACCAGGACGCCTCGCTCTCCGAGGGCTGGGCCGAGGGCTGCTTCGTCGAATGCCCGCTGCACGCCGCGCTGTTCGACCTGCGCACCGGCGCCCCGACCTGCCTGCCGGCCCGCCGCCCGGTACGCACCCACGAGGTCGGCGTCATCGACGGGACGGTCCACGTCCGGCCCGCGGTCAGGGAAGAGGCGGTGGCATGACGGTGGTGTGACGGCCCCGCGTGCCGACCGGGCCGCAGCGGCCGCTCAGGCGGCTGCGCGGTCCGCCGGCGCCGGCCGCTCCCGCCGCTGCCGGCGGCGCGCCCGCCGCCGCTCGCGCCGCAGCTCCCGGGCCGTACTGCTCGGCTGCGACTGCACCCCGTGCCGCTGCACCCAGACCTGCCGGGTCACCCACACGTCCAGCACCGCCCAGGTGGCGACCACCGTGCCGGCGACCGTGCCGAGCACCGCCGGGAACGCCAGCCAGGACCCCGCCAGCGTGCACAGGAACGCCACCATGGCGCCGATCAGGGTGATCGCCACGATGATCACGGCGCGTACCGCGGCGGTCCGCACCGGGTCCGCCATCCGGGGCCGGACCGCCGGCTCCTCCTGCCACAACGGCTCCCTGCCGGTGTCCATGACCGCGTCACACTCCCCGCATCCACCCCACGCGTCCGCTCCTTGCCGAGTGCCCGGGTTCCACCGGAAGATTCCCCGCCGCCGGACCCGTCCACCCCTCATGGTGCACGCACGGAAGCACCGCGGGGTTCCCCGGGGTAGAGCGAAACCGGCCAACCGTCCCGCCGCGCCCGTCGATGCCGCTGTGCACTCGCGGCGCACAAATACGGGCGGGTTGTCCGGGAATCGGCGGACAACTCAGGACGACCCTCCCGCTGGCCGCGGCACCGGGGCCCGGAGAGCCCTTCGGGTTGGTCCCCCGACAGTAGTAGGCTCGCGCCGTTTGTTGACGGAACACCACCCCCGTGCGCCGGGGTTGACGTTGGGGAGGCCATGCGCTTTCGCGGGAAGTCGGTCCGCCGGAAGATCGTGGCGTTGCTGCTCGTACCGCTGGTGTCCCTGACGACGATGTGGGCGGTCACCACCTATGTCACCGGCCGCTCGGCCAACCAGCTGCTGGACGTCGGCAATGTCGTCAAGAACCTGGGCTACCCCGTCGAGGACGTCATCCAGGCCCTGCAGCACGAGCGCCGCCAGAGCCTGCTCTACCTCGCCGACCGCCGCGGCGCCACCGCCCTGAGCGAACTGCACGCCCGGACCCGGGTCACCGACGACCTGGTCTCCCGGCTGCGCGCCGACGCCGCCGGCCGGGACGTCCGCGAGGACCTCGACGCCGGCGTCGGCGACCGGATGAACACCCTCCTCAAGGGCCTGTCCTCACTCCGCTCGCTGCGCACCCAGATCGAGCACAACACCGTCACCCGCGACGAGGCGATGGAGTCCTACGACGCCGTGGTCGACCCCGGCTACGACTTCCTCGCCGCGGTCCACGCCCTGGACAACGTCGAGATGGACAAGCAGGGCCGCGCCCTGGTCAACGTCACCCGCGCCCGCGAGGCCCTGGCCCGCGAGGACGCCCTGATGTCCGCGGTGCTGGCCTCCGGCAGCATGAGCCGGCGCGATGTGCGCGAGCTGTCCGACCGGGTCGCCGAGCGCCGGGTCCTCTACGGCACCAACCTGCCCCTGCTGCCCGCCCGGGACCGCGGCCTCTACGAGGACTACTGGCGCTCCGCCGCCGCCCGGGAACTCACCTCCTACGAGGACCGGGTGATCGCCGCCGGCGACCGGGGCGGGCCGGACGCGGTCAACGCCGAACGCTGGAACACCACCGCCGAGAAGGTGCTCGGCGACCTCGCCAGGATGGGCAAGGAGGCCGGCGACCGCTACCAGGAGCGGGTCGCGCCGGCCGCCACCAGCATCGTGCTCAAGGCCGTCGCCGCCGGCGTCCTCGGCTTCGTCGCCCTGCTGGTCTCGGTCATCGTCTCCTTCCGCATCGGCCGCCGGCACGTGAGGGACCTGACCCGGCTGCGCAAGACCGCCCACGAGGTGTCCGGCGTACGGCTGCCGAGCGTGATGCGCCGGCTGGCCGCCGGGGAACAGGTCGACGTGGAGACCGAGGCGCCCCGGCTCGAATTCGGCCCGGACGAAACCGGTCAGGTCGGGCAGGCGCTCCACACCCTCCAGCGGGCCGCCATCGAGGCCGCCGTCAAACAGGCCGAGATGCGCCGCGGGGTCTCCGAGGTGTTCGTCAACCTCGCCCGCCGCAGCCAGGTGCTGCTGCACCGCCAGCTGACGCTGCTGGACGCCATGGAGCGGCGCACCGAGGACACCGACGAGCTCGCCGACCTCTTCCGGCTCGACCACCTCACCACCCGTATGCGGCGGCACGCCGAGGGCCTGGTCATCCTCTCCGGCGCGGCGCCCTCCCGGCAGTGGCGCAAACCGATCCAGCTGATGGACGTGGTGCGCGCGGCGGTCGCCGAGGTGGAGGACTACGAGCGCATCGAGGTGCGCCGGCTGCCCCGGCTCGCGGTGGACGGCCCGGCCGTCTCCGACCTCACCCACCTGATAGCCGAACTCCTGGAGAACGCCACCGTCTTCTCGCCGCCGCACACCGCCGTCCAGGTGCTCGGCGAGCGGGTCGCCAACGGCTACACCCTGGAGATCCACGACCGCGGTCTGGGCATGCCCCCCGACCAGCTGCTGGAGGCCAACCTCCGGCTCGCCGAGACCCCCGAGTTCGAGCTGTCCGACACCGACCGGCTCGGCCTGTTCGTGGTCAGCCGGCTCGCCCAGCGCCAGGACGTACGGGTCACCCTGCAGCCCTCGCCGTACGGCGGCACCACGGCCGTGGTCTTCCTCCCCGGCGCGATCCTCACGGAGACCGGGGACGCGGGCGCCGGCCGGGAGGGCGGCGGGCCGGCCGCCGGACCGCCGGCCGGCGTCCCGATGGACGACGAACTCGACCACGCGGCAGGGAAGTTGGCCGCGCTCTCGCAGGTGCCGGTGCCGCTCCCCCCGAGGGAGGGGCGGGGCGTCGTCGACGGACCGGTCGAACTGGAACCGCCGCTGCGACCGGACGAGCTCGGCCCGCTCGACGACGAGGACGCCCTGTTCGGCGGCCCGCGCCGGGGCAGGGCCCGCGCACCGCGCGCCGGCATCGCCCCCGTACCGCCGGTCCCCGACGGCGAGCAGCACCAGCAGACCCGCGACCAGGCGCCCGGCGGCGGGCTCGCCCCGCTGCCGCGCCGCCCCCGCCCGCCGGTGCTGGTCTCCGACCACGGCCGAACGGTCGATGACCGGGACCGTGACCGGGAGCGCGAGGGGCACACGGACGAGGACCGGGACCGGCACCGCGAGCGGGGCCGCGACCGGGACGAGCGGCCCACCGCCCGGGGCTCCGCCGAGGGCCCGGCGGACGTCCCCGCGGACCGCCCCGACGACGCCGCCCCGCCCCGCGAGGACCCCCCGGCCGGCAGTGCCACCACGTCCACCGGGCTGCCCCGCCGGGTGCGGCAGGCCAGCCTCGCCCCGCAGCTCAAGGCCGACGGGGGCGGCCGGCCCGGACCGGAGCGGCCGGCCACGCCGGCCACGCCGGCCACGCCGGCCGCGGACGACGACCGCGACGCCGAGGCGGTGCGCGCCCGGATGGCCTCGCTCCAGCGCGGCTGGCAGCGCGGCCGCCGCCACAACGGTGAGGAGGACGAGACCCGCGCGGACGGCCCACCCCCGGCCGCGCACGACCCCGGCGGTGCACCGGCCGCCGCGGACACCACAGATCCGGATGCCCCGGACGGCGCCCCGCAGGACGGCACCGGCCCGGGCACCACAGCACCACCAGGAACCACATCGGGAGGGGACGGTCCATGACCGAACCGCAGGCAGCAGCGTTCACCACACCGGGCTCGGCGAAGGGATCCGGCGAGCTGAACTGGCTCCTGGACGACCTGGTCGAGCGGGTCGGCGCGATCCGCAAGGCACTCGTCCTCTCCAGCGACGGGCTCGCCACCGGCGCCTCGAAGGGCCTCACGCGGGAGGACGGCGAGCACCTGGCCGCGGTCGCCTCCGGCTTCCACAGCCTGGCCAAGGGCGTCGGCCGGCACTTCGGTGCCGGAGGGGTCCGGCAGACCATGGTCGAACTGGACGAGGCGTTCCTGTTCGTCAGCGCGGCCGGCGACGGCAGCTGTCTGGCCGTGCTGGCCGACGCGGACTCCGACGTCGGGCTGATCGCCTACGAGATGACCCTGCTGGTCAAGCGCGTGGGTACGCACCTGGGCACCGCGCCCCGGTCCGGTCCGGCCAGCTGAGCCAGACGACGGTGACACCATGAGCGATCAGGGCGGCCGGGCGGCGCGCGACCGGGCGGCGGCCCGCTGGTTCGACGACGAAGCGGGTCCCGTCGTCCGGCCGTACGCCATGACCCGCGGGCGCACCCGGACCGCCGCGGAGGGGCGCCTCGACCTGATCGCGCAGGTGATCGCCGAGAGCCGGGCGGCGCAGACGGCCGAGGACCAGACGCTGTCCCCGGAGCACGTGGAGATCGTCGAGCGGTGCCGGGACGCGCCGCTGTCGGTCGCCGAACTCGCGGCCGAGCTCGACCTGCCGGTCGGTGTCGTCCGGGTGCTGATCGGTGATCTGCTCGACGCCGGCCTGGTCCGGGTCAGCCGGCCGGTGCCGCCGGCCGAACTGCCGGACGAGCAGGTGCTGCGCGAGGTGATCGACGGTCTGCGGGCGCTGTGACCGGCCGGGACGTCAGCCGCCGCCGTCGCCCTGGTCCGTGCGGCGCGGCGGCGGCCACTGCTCACCGGCCCGGCCCGGCTCCAGCCGGTCGAGCGCCTCGGTCAGCTGGGCGACCACCTGCTGGATCTGCCGGTGGGTGGTGCGCCGCTCGGTGACGACCGCGGCGAGCAGCAGCGCGGTCAGCGCGGTGATCCCGTTGAACGCCTGCAGGGTGACCATGTTCGTGAACAGGTCGTGGTGCGCGAACGGTCCCGAGCGCTGGGCGGCGGCGACGATCGCCACCGTCGAGACCAGCAGCGCGCACGGCGCCGCGCCGGCCCGCTCGAAGCGGAACGCGGCCCAGATCAGGCACGGCGAGACGAGGAAGAGCAGGTTCATCGAGCTGCTCACGGCGAGTTCGGTGACGGCGAACGTGCAGGCCCCGAGCAGCACCCCTTCCCCCCACCGGTAGGGGCGGAAGCGCCCCCGGGGCGGCCACCGGACGGTGCTCAACAGCAGCAGCACCGGCGTGACCACCAGCACACCCATCGCGTCACCGGTCCACCACACCGCCCAGGTGGGCCAGAACCCGGCGCCGGTCAGCGCCCCGGAGAGGACCAGGACCCCGCTGCCGACGGTGGCGCTCACCAGCATCCCGGTCAGGGCGCCGAGGCCCACCAGCGCCACCGCGTCGCGCAGCCGGTCCATCCGGGTGTGGAAGCCCACCCCGCGCAGCAGCCGGTGGGAGAGCAGCGGGCCGAGGGTGTTGCCCGCCACGATGGCGCACACGACGAGGAACGACGGCCCCAGCGACACATTGACCAGGAACGCGCCCAGGGCGATGCCCGGCCACACCCGCGCCCCGAACAGCAGCAGCGCGGTCAGGGCGATCCCGGTGGGCGGCCACAGCGGGGTGACCTGCCCGCGGACCAGTTCCTGCAGCAGTCCGAGCCGGGCACTGCCGTAGTAGACACCGGCGGTGGCGAGGATCTGCACGGCGAGCGCCCGGTGCCCCGCCGTGGCCGCGAGCATCCGCCCGGCCACGCTGCCGGGTCCGTTCGGCGTCCGCCCGTCCACCGGCCCGCCTACCCGTAGGGGCCGCCGTCGTGACGCAGCACCAGGACGGCGGCGTCGTCGGTGTGGCCGGTCAGATCGGCGACCGCGACCACCTGGGCGGCGAGGTCGTCGGCCGCGGCCTCGTACGCCGCCCCGACGATGCCGGTCACCCGGGCCAGCCCCTGCTCGATCGGGAAGCTCGGCCCTTCCACCACCCCGTCGGTGAGCAGGACGAACGCCCCGGCCCGGTCCAGCCGGCGGCGGGTGACGGGGTAGCGCTGGTCGGGGAAGATCCCCAGCGGCAGCCCGCCCGGGTCGGTGAGCACCTCCGCACCGGCGGCGGTGCCCCAGACCGCCGGCAGATGCCCGGCCCGGGCGCCGGCGAGCTCGCCGCACGTCGGCTCGAACCGCAGGAAGCTGCAGGTCGCGAGGAGGTCGGAGCTCATCGACAGCAGCAGGTTGTTGGCCCGTTCCAGGACGTCGCCGGGGTCGGTGGTGGCGCCCGCGACGGCGCGCAGGCCGGTGCGGACCTGGCCCATGAAGGCGGCGGCCTCCACGTCGTGGCCCTGGACGTCGCCGATGACGAAGCCGAGCGAGCCGTCCGGCAGGGCGAAGGCGTCGTACCAGTCCCCGCCGATGTCCAGCCCGGTCTGCGCCGGGACGTAGCGGGCCGCGGTGGTCAGCCCGGGAAGGCCCGGGAGCTCCGGCGGGAGCATGTGCCGCTGCAGTTCCTCGGCCAGTGCCACCCGTGCCTGCTGCAGCTTGATGCGTTCCATGACCTGGCCGGTGAGCCGGCCGAGGATCCCCAGCAGTTCCTCGGGCGACGGTCCGGTGCCGCGGCGTCGGTTCATCGCGCACTCCGCTCCGGATGCGGCTCGCGTCCGCCTCTCACCCTACGCCCGGCCCGCGGACGCCGCCGGGCTTTGTTGAGCAATGGTCAACAGCGGGCTAGGCTCGGTGATCAGCTGTTCCGTTGTCACCGCGGCCGCGCTCCGCCGTCACCGCGGCCGGCCGCCACCGGACGAGAGGCACCACCATGCCCACCGACGCCACCCCCGACCCGGCCCCCTTCGAGCACCTGGAGATCCAGGTCGGGCCGCACACCCATGACGCCCTGGCCTGCGGGCCCGCCGACGGGGACCTGGTCCTGCTGCTGCACGGCTGGCCGGAGTTCGCCGACTCCTGGAGCGAGGTGCTGCCCGCCCTCGGCGCGGCCGGCTACCGGGCCGTCGCCGTCGACCAGCGCGGCTACGCCCCCGGCGCCCGCCCGCCCCGGATCGCGGACTACGCCGTCCCGGAACTCGTCGCCGACGCCCTCGCCTTCGCCGACGCCCAGGGCGCCGGCCGCTTCCACCTGGTCTCCCACGACTGGGGCGGCATGGTCGCCTGGGCGCTGGCCGGCGCCCACCCCGAGCGGCTCAAGTCCCTGAGCGTGCTGGCCACCCCGCACCCGGAGGCCCTCAACCGGGCCGCCGCCGAGGACCCCACGCAGCATCACCGCCTCGACTACGTCCGCTTCTTCCGCCGTGACGACGGCGCCGCCGAGGCGGCCCTGCTCGCCGACGACGCGGCCCGGCTGCGCGCCGTCTACGGCGGCAAGGTCCCCGACGCGCTGGTCGACGGCAACCTCCGCCGGCTCTCGGCACCGGGCGCGCTCACCGCCACCCTCAACTGGTACCGCGCCCCCGAGTCCGTCATCTCGGTGCCGGCCGGCCGGATCGCCGTGCCCACCCTCTTCCTGTGGGGCAGCGAGGACGTCGCCCTGGGCCGGGGCGCGGCCGAATCGACGGGGGAGTGGGTGGACGGCCCGTACCGCTTCGAGGTCCTGGAGGGCGCCAGCCACTGGCTCCCCGAAGAGGTCCCCGGGCTCGTCACGCCCCCGATCCTCGACCACCTCGCCCGGCACGCCTGACGCCCGGCACGCCTGACGCCCGGCCGGGCCGCCACGGCCGCCGGACCCGGCCCGGCACCGCCGTACACTGCGGGCATGTCCGGCAAGCGAGGCACCCGACTCACCCCCGACCAGCGCCGGGAGCAACTGGTCGGCATCGGGCTGGAGATGCTCGCCGACCGGGCCCTGGACGAACTCTCCACCGACGAGGTCGCCCGGCGCGCCGGCATCTCCCGCGGGCTGCTCTTCCACTACTTCGACTCCAAGCGCGACTTCTACCGCGCCGTGGTCCGCGCCGCCTGCGACCGCTTCACCGCCGCGACCGAACCGGACGCCGGCCTGGAACCGGTCGCCTGGATGCGCGCCTTCATCGCCGGTTTCGTGGCCTACGTCCTGGAACACCGCCAGGTGTACCTCGCCCTGGTACGCGGCGCGGCGGGCAGCCATCCCGCGGTCGCCGACCTCGTCGACGAAACCCGCGCCACGGTCGCCCGCCGGGTCCGCGACGGGCAGCGGCGGCTCGGCCTGCCCCCGGCCCCGCGGCTGGAGGTCGCCACCCGCGCCTGGATGGCCTTCGCCGAAGAGGCCGCCATCACCTGGCAGATGGCGGAGCACGGCACCGAGGAGGAGCTCTGCGCCTTCATCGAGGCCGGCCATGTGAGCCTGCTGGGCCTCCTCGACCGGCCCCAGAGGCTCGCCCCGCGCTGAACGGCCGCCCCCGCGGCCGTGTCCCAAGCGTGACGGATCTCAAGTGGGCGGCGCGCCGAGCACGTTGTACGGTGCCTGTGCGCCTGCTGCCCGCTCCCCACACGCCCGGGGGCACAGACGTGAGCACCGCCCGCACACCCGGAAATACAGGAGAAGGTACCCATGGTCTTCGGGCGTTCCGACCGTCGTCAGCAGACCGCCGCCGCCGACCCGGTGACGCTCAAGATCCTGGTGGCCGGCGGCTTCGGGGTCGGCAAGACCACACTGGTCGGCGCCGTCAGCGAGATCAGACCGCTGCGCACCGAGGAGCGGCTGACCGAGGCGGGCCGCCCGGTCGACGACCTCCAGGGGGTGGAGGCCAAGAGCACCACCACCGTCGCCATGGACTTCGGGCGGATCACCGTCAACGACCAACTGGTCCTCTACCTCTTCGGCACCCCCGGACAGGACCGCTTCTGGTTCCTCTGGGACGAACTCGCCCGCGGCGCGCTGGGCGCGGTGGTCCTCGCCGACACCCGCCGGCTCGCCGACAGCTTCGCCGCGATCGACTACTTCGAGCGCCGCGGACTGCCCTTCACGGTGGCCGTGAACTGCTTCGACGGCGCCGACCGCTACCCGCCCGAGGCGGTCCGCGACGCCCTGGACCTCGACCCCGACGTGCCGGTGATGCTCTGCGACGCCCGGCAGCGGGACTCGGCCAGGGACGTGCTGATCGCCGTCGTCGAGCACGCGATGCACACCGGCGGCCGGCGCCGGGAGCCCGCACTGCCCTGACCGGGGAGCCCCGCACGGGTACGGCCCGCACCCCGCCGTCCGGGGCCCGGGCCGTACGTCCGCAGCCCGCCGCTACGAGACGGCCGAGCCGTCCTCGGTCAGCCAGCCGAAGCTCCGCTCCACCGCCCGCCGCCAGTTGGCGTACTCGCGGTCCCGGACCGCACCGTCCATCCGCGGCACCCACTCGGTGTCGCGCTTCCAGTGGCTCCGCAGCTCGTCCAGGTCCTGCCAGACACCGGTGGCGAGCCCCGCCGCGTAGGCCGCGCCCAGGCAGGTGGTCTCCGAGATCACCGGCCGGATCACCGGGACGCCCAGCACGTCCGCCTGATGCCGCATCAGCAGCTTGTTGGCGGTCATCCCGCCGTCCACCTTCAGCTGGGTGATCCGCACCCCGGAGTCCTGGAACATCGCGTCCACCACCTCCCGGGTCTGCCAGCTGGTCGCCTCCAGAACGGCGCGGGCCAGATGCGCCTTGGTGACGTAACCGGTCAGACCCGTGATCACCCCGCGGGCGTCGGAGCGCCAGTACGGTGCGAAGAGACCGGAGAACGCCGGCACGATGTACGCCCCGCCGTTGTCCGGGACGCTCGCCGCCAGCTGCTCGATCTCCTCGGCCGAGGAGATGATGCCGAGCTGGTCGCGGAACCACTGCACCAGCGCTCCCGTGATGGCGATGGAGCCCTCCAGGCAGTAGACCGGGTCCTCACCGCCCAGCTGGTAGCCCATGGTCGTCAGCAGCCCGCTCTTCGACGCCACCGGGCGGTTGCCGGTGTTCAGCAGCAGGAACGAACCGGTGCCGTAGGTGTTCTTGGCCTCGCCGACGCCGTAACAGGTCTGCCCGAAGACCGCCGCCTGCTGGTCGCCCAGCGCGGACGCCACCGGCACCCCCTGCAGCTGGCCCACCGCGGAGCCGTACACCTCCGCCGACGAGCGGATCTCCGGCAGCATCGCGGCGGGCACGTTCATCGCCGAGAGGATCGCCGGATCCCACTGGAGGGTCGCGAGGTTCATCAGCATCGTGCGGCCCGCGTTGGTCACGTCCGTGACGTGCACCCCGCCGTCGACGCCGCCGGTCAGGTTCCAGATCAGCCAGGAGTCGATGGTGCCGAACGCGATCTCGCCGCGCTCGGCACGCGCCCGCAGGCCCGGCACCTCGTCCAGCAGCCAGGCCGCCTTCGGCCCGGAGAAGTAACTCGCCAGCGGCAGACCGGTGGCCTCGCGGAACCGGTCCTGGCCGTCCGCGCCGCCCAGTTCCGCGCACAGCTGCGACGTCCGGGTGTCCTGCCAGACGATGGCGTGGTGCACCGGCCGGCCGGTGGCCCGGTCCCACAGCACGGTGGTCTCCCGCTGGTTGGTGATGCCCAGCGCGCTGAGCTGGTCGGCGCGCAGCCCCGCCTTGGTGAGCGCACCCGCCACCACGGCCTGCACCTTCGTCCAGATCTCCGTCGCGTCGTGCTCCACCCAGCCGGGCCGCGGGAAGATCTGCCGGTGCTCGCGCTGGTCCACGGCGACGATCGACCCGTCGTGGTCGAAGATGATGCAGCGGCTCGACGTGGTGCCCTGATCGATCGCGGCGACGTACTTCTCGGTGTGCTGGTTCATGCCGTCAGGCCTCCTGGCTCCGAGTGGGTACCCGGGTCGCACCCGTGGTGCGCCCGCCTTCGTGCGGCCGCACCGGTCAGAATGCCGCCTGGTAGACCAGTCCGGAGAGCACCGCGCCGATCAGCGGCCCGGCCACCGGTATCCAGGCGTAACCCCAGTCCGACGACCCCTTGTTGGGGATCGGCAGCAGGGCGTGCACCACCCGGGGGGCGAGGTCCCGGGCCGGATTGATCGCGTAACCGGTCGGCCCGCCCAGCGACAGCCCGATCCCGACCACCAGCAGCGCGACCAGCAGCACGTTGATGCCCGAGCCGTAGACCCCGGCCCGCTCGCCGGGCACCTGGCCGATCCCGATGCCCTTGTTCTGGCCGAAGAACAGCAGCGGCAGGACCAGCCCGACGGTGGCGATGACCTCGGTGACGAGGTTGGCCACCGGCTTGCGGATCTCCGGGGCGGTGGAGAACACCCCCAGCGTCGGCTGCGCCTTGTCCTCCTCGGCGTTCGCGGCGAACTGGGCGTAGTACAGCGCCCACGCCAGGACCGCCCCGATCGCCGCGCCCACCATCTGCGCCAGCACGTACACCGGCACCTTCGACCACGGCGTGCCGCCCGCGACCGCCGAGCCGACCGTCACCGCCGGATTGAGGTGCCCGCCGGACAGCGGCGCCGCGGTGTACGCCCCGGCCAGCACGCCCAGGCCCCAGCCGAAGGCGATCACGACCCAGCCGGCGGCCCGCGCCTTGGAGTGGTGCAGGGTGACCGCGGCGCACACCCCCGCGCCGAAGAGAATCAGGATCGCGGTACCGATCACTTCACCGACGACGATGTCCCCATTGGTATACATGGCGGCTCCTTGTCCCTGGCCCGGGGGCGTCCCCCGGTCCTCCGCGGTCGGGTGCGTGCCGCCGGCGGGCAGCGGGCAGCCGATGCCACCCGGCCGGGGCGCCGGAGTGCGGCGCTGCCGACTTGGCACGGGGAAGTGTTCACCCGGCCTGAGAGGGCGTCAAGGTCGCCCGCAGCAGCGGTCGTTGACCACCCATGGCGGTCTTCGCCGTGCCACCCGCCCGCCGCGTCAGCCCCGCGTCCGCAGCCCCTCCGGCCCGGCCGGACCCGGCACCCGGGCCACCGCCCCCCGGCGCACCTCCCTGCCCGCCGAACCCGGCCGGCCCACCACCCAGCTCGCCCCCGGCAGCGCCTTGGCCTCCTTCTTCAGCGGGGCGAGCGCCGCCGCGGCCTCGTGGTGCCCGCCGACGCTGCCGGGCGGGCACACCACCGTCGCCAGCGACAGCGTCACCGGCCGCCCGCCCGCCTCCCAGGCCACGTCCAGCAGCGCGGCCGCGAACGGCCCCAGCCCGTCCGGCTCGGTCAGCACCAGGAAGTCGTCACCGCCGATGTGACCCACCCGGCAGGACGGCTCGTCCGCCGCGACCCCGGCCAGCGTCCGCCCCACCGAGCGGATCAGCTCATCGCCCGCCGCGAACCCCGCACCGTCGTTGACCTGCTTGAATCCGTCCACGTCCAGCCAGCTCAGCGCGAACGCCCGCCCTTCGGCGATCCGCCGGTCCACCTCCGCGTTGACCTCGTCCGAACCGGGCAGCCGGGTCAGCGGATTGAGCCGGGCCGCCTCCTCCACCCGGCTCTCCGCCAACGCCCGCAGGATGTCGGCGAGATGCACCACGCCCATGCACCGCCCCCGCTCGTCCACCACCGCCACGTCGTCCCCGGTGCGCGCCCGGTCGCCCTCCGCGATCACGTCGAGCACCTGCCAGGCGGTGGCGTCCGCACCGACCGTCCGCGGCCGGTCCGCCAGCCGCAGCGCCGGCCGGTCCGCGTACAGCGCATGCCCGTACCGCCCGGACAGCGACAGCAGGAACCGGTCCCGGTCGATCGCCCGGACCGGCACCCCGTCGGTGTCCACCAGCAGCACCCCCGACACCTCGGGAAAACCGGTGAGATGGCTGCGCACCGCGCCCGCCGACGCCGTCATCGGCAGCAGCGCGGCCGGCTGCAGGAACTGCGCCACCGGCGGCCCGGACGGCGGACGGTACGTCGCCGCGGCCGGCCCGCTCACCACCGGGGACACCGGCGGCGGCAGGTACACGTCGGTGGCCGGCCGTCGCGCCGGCGGGGCGAACAGATGCCCCTGCGCCAGCTGCACCCCGGCGTCCCGGACCGCCGCGTACTGCCGCTCGGTCTCCACCCCCTCGATGGCCAGCAGTCCGCCGATCCGCTCGCACAGCTCCCGCATCGCGGCCACCACCGCCTGCCGGCCCCGGTCGGCGTCGAGCCCCGCGCACAGCGACGCATCGAGCTTGACCAGGTCCGGTGCGAGCGCGCCGAGCAGCCGCAGCGGCAGATCGCCGTCGCCGACCCCGTCCGCACAGATCCGGAAGCCCTCGTCCCGCAGGCCCGCCACCGACTCCAGCAGCGCCGCGCCCGGGACGTGGAGGAACGGCCCGCCGATGTCCAGGGTGATCTCCCACGGGCGCCGGCCCACCTCGTGCACGGCCTTGGTCAGCGACGTCAGCCGGGGCAGCTCGGCGACCGTGCCGGCGAAGACGTTGACGTGCAGCGGCAGCAGGGTCTCCTGGTGCGACGCCGCCCGGACCGCGAGCGCGGCCAGTTCGGCGTCCAGGTCCGGACAGCGCCGCGCGGACGTCAGGACGTCGGCCGCACCCGGCTCGGGGCGGGCGAGTATCTCCATCGCCGCGACCGAACCGGTCGAGAGGTTCACCACGGGCTGGAAGGCGAAGCGAAGCTGGTCCGTCCACGCAGGCACGGGCAGCAGCATTCCCCTCCACGACCCATCGCGATGTGTGATTAACGCACTGTTCACGCATCCTTCCGGAGCGTACGGGCGGTCGCCCCCGCGACGCACACACCGCGTTCGACCGGGCGCGCTACGCCGGCCGACCGCCCCGGCGGACCCGGCCCGTCCGGACGAGGAGAACGGACTGGACCGTGCCACGCCCCGATTGCTATGTTGTTCTCGCCCCGAGAAAGACTCAGGGTGAGAACAACTGCCGGGGAGGTGACGGACGTGACCGGAAAGGACCCGCGCGCCAAGGGAGTTGGCGCCGGTGCCGGCGACGACAGTGCCTTCCTCGCCGCCTACGACCCCCGGGACTTCCCCGCGATCGCGGTGACCGTCGACATCGTCGCCCTCACCCTGCGCGGCGGCGCGCTGCACGTCCTGCTCGTCGAACGCGGCGGCCGCCCCTTCCGCGGCGCCTGGGCGCTGCCCGGCGGCTTCGTCCGCGCCGGCCAGGAGTCCCTCGACGGGGCCGCGGCCCGCGAACTCGCCGAGGAGACCGGCCTGGACGCCGCCCACCTGGAACGCGTCCACCTCGAACAGCTCGGCTCGTACGGCGAGCCGGCCCGCGACCCGCGGATGCCGGTCGTCACCGTCGCCTACCTCGCCTTCGCCCCCGACCTCCCCGAGGCCCGGGGCGGTGGCGACGCGACCGCCGCGGTCTGGATCCCGGTCTCCCGGCTCGCCCTCGGCGCGCGCCAGGACGGCGGTACGGACCGGACGCCGGCCCGGGGGAGCGCGGCCGGGGACCGGGACCGTACGGCAGGGACCTCCGGCGAACCGGACGCGGCCCACCCGCGTCCCTCAGAGCAGGGTCCGGGGCACGGGATCGACGGGGGTGATTCCGTGCCCCGGACCCCGGACGGCACCCCGCCGGGCCCGGACGCACCCGCCCCGCTGCCGCTCGCCTTCGACCACGCCCGGATCGTCGCCGACGGCCTGGACCGCGCCCGCGCCAAGATCGAGTACACCCCGCTGGCCACCGCCTTCCTCGGCGAGGAATTCACCATCGCCGAACTCCGCGGCGTCTACGAGTCGGTCTGGGGCAGCCCGCTGCACGCCGGCAACTTCCACCGCAAGGTGCTCTCCGTCCCCGGCTTCGTCGAGCCCACCGGCGCCACCGCGTCCCGCGGGGGAGCCCGTGGCGGCCCGCGCGCCCGCCTCTACCGGGCGGGCGACGCCGCCCTGCTGCACCCGGCCCTGCTGCGCCCGGACCGGGACGGTTCCTGAACCCCCCGCCCCGGGCACGTCCCGTCCGGCCACGTCCCGCCAGGTCAGCCGCGCGGCCGGTGCCCGGTCAGCGACCGGCGGGACACCGGGAAGTCGAAGTAGGTGTCCGGGAACGTCTCCGGGGTGAAGGTGTAATGCCACCACTCCGCCGCATAGTTGACGAACCCGGCCCGCTCCAGACCGTCCTTGAGCAGCAGCCGGTTCGCCCGCTGCACGCCCGTGACCCGCGGGTCGAGGGTGTGCGCCAGGGTGTCGAAGCAGTCGAACCCGGTCCCCATGTCCAGCGAGTTGTCCGGGAAGCGGGCCGCCCGCGGCCCGTAACAGGGCGTCAGCGCCTCACCCGGCACATACGGCCGGGTCGGCAGGGCGGGCAGCCGCACCAGCGTCAGATCGACGGTACTGCCCCGGCTGTGCCCGGACTTCTCGGCGATGTAGCCGTCCCGGAACAGCGTCGACTTGTCGACCCGCGGATAGAACTCGCCCTTCATCCGCTGGTCGCCGAGGTCCTCCGCCCACGCCACGAAGTGGTTCACGGCGCGCTGCGGCCGGTAGCAGTCGTACACCTTGAGGGAGTAGCCGCGGCGCAGGAACGAGCGCTGCGCCCGGTGCAGCGCCCGCGCCGCGTCCCTGGTCAGCAGGCAGATCGGCGCCCGGTAGCCGGTCACCGGGACGCCCATGAAGTTGTGCGGGGTGAAGTAGCGCATCTCCTGGAGGATGGTGGGATCGACGTCCCGCAGGGCGACGAACTCCCCCGGCGCCTTGGGGTCGTGGGCCGGCGCCGACGGCGGGGCGGGCCGGGCGGTCGGTGCCGCCGCGGCGGGGGAGAGCGCGGTGACGGCCAGCAGGGCGGCAGCGGCGACGGTGGCGGCGCCGCGCAGCGCGGCAGCGAGTATCGGTCTCGGCATGGCCCCCGTCTATCAGGCGCGGCGGCCCGTGCGGAAGACCCCGATCACCGGCCCGCCGGGCCCGGGGCACGGCTCGTCCTCCCGACTCACCCGTCCGCCCCCGCCGGCACCTCCTCCGCGGACCCCCGCACCCGTACGCGGTAGCCCACCGCGCCCCCGTCCCGCCGCTCCACGACCACCCGGCCGTCCGCCTCCCGCCGCGTCACGAAGCGCTCCACCGTGGGCCGTTGCCAGCCGTCCCCGGCGTCCGGAACCACCAGCCCTCCGCCCTCCCGGCCGGCCACCGGGGCCCACACCTCCAGCTCCGTCCCCCCGTCCCCGTCCGCCACCGGAAGCACCGCCCCCGCCCGCGCCAGCACCGGGATCCGCGACAGCGGCGCGTCCACCCACACCTGCCCGGGACCCTCGTACGCCCGCCCGGTCGCGGTGTCGTACCACCGCCCGCGCGGCAGCCGCACCGCCCGCCGGGTCACCCCCGCCTCCAGCACCGGCGCCACCAGCAATGCGTCCCCCAGCAGGAACGCGTCCCCGCAGTCCCGCAGCGCCCGGTCCCGCGGCGAACCCCACCACACCGGGCGCACATACGGTGCCCCGGCCAGCCGCGCCAACTGGCCCAGCGTCACGAAGTACGGCAGCAACCGCTGCCGCTCCCGCAGCGCCGCCCGGGCGTGCCCCAGCGCGGCTATGCCGAACTCCCACGGCTCCCGGCGGCCCGCCCACCCCGCCGAATGCGTCCGGAACAGCGGGAGAAAGGAGCCCAGTTGGAACCAGCGCACATACAGCTCCGGCGACGGCACCCCGGAGAACCCGCCGACGTCCGGACCGCTGTACGGCACCCCGCACAGCCCCAGCCCCAGGACGAGCGACAGCGAGGCCCGCAGTCCCTCCCACCCCGTCGCGACATCCCCCGACCAGGTGCCCCCGTACCTCTGGAGCCCCGCCCAGCCGGCCCGCGAGCACAGGAACGGCCGCTCGTCCGGCCGCAGTTCACACAGGCCGTCGAACCCCGCCCGGGCCATCGCCAGCCCGTAGACGTTGTGGGCCTCCCGGTGGTCCCCGCCCCGGCCCTCCAACGCGTGCCGGGCCGAACGCGGCAGCGTCTGCGCCCCGAACGGAGCGAACGACACCGGCTCGTTCCTGTCGTGCCAGAACCCCGAGAACCCCTGCGCCAGCCGCTCCGCGTACAGCGCACCCCACCACTTGCGCACCCGCGCATCGGTGAAATCCGGGTACACCGACTCACCCGGCCACACCACCCCGCGCACCTCCCGCCCCCGCGCGTCCCGTACGAAGGCATCGGCCGCCGCCCCGCCCTCGTAGACCGCGTCCCCCGGCTCCGCCTTCACCGCCGGGTCCACGATCGACACCAGCCGCACCCCTTCGGCCCGCAACTCCCGTGCCAGGCCCGGCAGATCGGGATAGCGCGCACGGTCCACGGTGAAGACCCGGTGCCGGTCGAAGTGGTCGATGTCCAGATGGACGGCCGAGAGCGGAAGCTCCCGCTCCTTGTAGCCGGCCACGATCCGGCGCACCTCGTCCTGGCCGCCGAACCCCCACCGGGCGTGCTGGTACCCCAGCGCCCACCGGGGCGGCAGCGCGGGCGCCCCCGTCAGCGCCGTCCACATCTGCAGCACCCGGGCCGGCGTCCCGGCCAGCACCCAGTAGCGCAGCGGCCCGCCGTCCATCCGCAGCTCACACGTGCCCGGCCGGTCGTGCCCGGAACCGGCACCCTCCGCCCCCTCGCGCAGCAGCACCCGGCCGTCCCATGAATTGTCGTGAAAAACCAGATGTGTTCCGGCATCCGCCACCACCAACTGCACCGGCATGGTCAGCGACAGCGGATCGTCACCCGGCACGAACGCGCCGCCCGGATCGGTGTTCCACAACCGGTAGGCGCCGTCCCGCAGCCGCGGCCCGTGCGCCCGGCCGCCCAGCCCGAAGAACCGCGCATCGGCCGCCACCTCGGACCGCTGCACCCACCGCGACCCGTCGCCGCCCTCCGGCCCCCCGCCCCGCTCACCCGCCCCGTCCGGCCCCGCCGTACGGTCCCACCAGCGCGGCGGCAGCTCCCGCCGCAGCACCGCCCCGCCCGGTGTGCGCACCTCCACCGCACCGTGCCGGGACACCGCCACCAGCACCCGCTCGGACACCACCCGCCAGCCGCCCTCCGTATCGGGCTCCAGCACTGCCCGCGCGTCCACCTCGGGACACGCCCCGGCCAGCGCGTACGACGGCTCCGGCCCGGCACCGCCCCAGCCGCAGAACACCGCACCACCGGTCGCCACCCGCACCCGCAGGGACGACCGCGCGAAATGGATCACCCCGCCGCCCGGCTGCGGCTCCGCCCCCGTGGCCGCCCCCGGCACCCGCGCCCGCTCCGGCGCACGCGCCGTCAACGCCACCGCATCCGCCCGCCGCGCCCGCCACGCCGCGCGCACGGAGCGGAGCCCCTGCGCCGGCCCGACCGCCCTGACCACCCGTACCGATCGCACCAGATCACGCCCGTCCATGCCGGTCAGCCTGCCATTGACGCCCGGGCGGGCGGGCATCGTTCAACTGCCGTTCACCTGCACAGGGTCACGCTCGGCCACGCCGAGGCCCGGCGTGAGGCGGCCCGTGGCCGGAATCCGCCCGCGCCGCCCCGCCACGTCTGCACACCCCATCCCCCACCCCCCGAATATGGGCGGTCGGCCCTGGTGCACAAGACGATCACATGGCATCGTCCAGACAAGCCGTGTCACGCGCACACGTCAGGCCGGGAGACCCCCACCATGGTGCGCGCCCGGCGCATACGCCGCGTACCACCCGGGAGCCGCCTCATGACCACCGCACCGCACTCCGCCCACCGGCCGGAACCCCTCTGGCAGCCCGGCCCGGACCGGATCGCCGGCGCACAGGTCACCCGCTTCCACACCTGGGCCGCCGCCCACCACGGCGCCCCCGCCCCCACCCCGGGCGACCCCGCCACGAGCTACGCCGACCTGCACCGCTGGTCCGTCGACGACCTCCCCGCCTTCTGGCGCGCCGTCGCCGCCTGGTTCGACGTCCGCTTCGCCACCCCGTACGAGACCGTGCTCGCCGACCGCGCGATGCCTGGCGCCCGCTGGTTCCCCGGCGCCACCCTCAACTACGCCGAGCACGCGCTGCGGGCCGGCGAGGACCCGGCCCGCGCCGACGACCCCGCGCTGCTCCACGTCGACGAGACCCACGAACCGACCCCGGTCACCTGGCGGCAGCTGCGCGCCCAGGTCGGCTCGCTGGCCGCCGAACTCCGCCGCCTCGGCGTCCGCCCCGGCGACCGCGTCAGCGGCTACCTCCCCAACGTCCCGCAGGCCGTCGTCGCCCTGCTCGCCACCGCGGCGGTCGGCGGCGTCTGGACCTCCTGCGCCCCCGACTTCGGCGCCCGCAGCGTCCTGGACCGCTTCCAGCAGATCGAACCGGTCGTCCTGTTCACCGTCGACGGCTACCGCTACGGCGGCAAGGAACACGACCGCCGCGACACCGTCACCGAACTCCGCGCCGAACTCCCCACCCTGCGCGCCGTCGTCCACATCCCCCTGCTCGGCACCCCCGCCCCCGAGGGCGCCCTCAACTGGTCGGACCTGACCGGAAACGACACCGAGCCGGTCTTCGAACAGCTCCCCTTCGACCACCCCCTCTGGGTGCTGTACTCCTCCGGCACCACCGGCCTGCCCAAGGCCCTCGTCCAGTCCCAGGGCGGCATCCTCCTCGAACACCTCAAGCAGACCGGCCTGCACTGCGACCTCGGCCCCGACGACCGGTTCTTCTGGTACACCTCCACCGGCTGGATGATGTGGAACTTCCTCGTCGCCGGCCTCCTGGTCGGCGCCACGATCGTCCTCTACGACGGCAGCCCCGGACACCCCGACATCGCCGCCCAGTGGCGGGTCGCCGAGACCACCCGCGCCACCGTCTTCGGCACCTCCGCCGCGTACGTCATGGCCTGCCGCAAGGCCGGCATCCACCCCGCCCGCGACCTCGACCTCTCCGCCGTCACCTGCGTCGCCACCACCGGCTCCCCGCTCCCCCCGGACGGCTTCCGCTGGCTGCACGACTCCTTCGCGGAGAGCGGCGCCGACCTGTGGACCGCCTCCGTCAGCGGCGGCACCGACGTCTGCAGCTGCTTCGCCGGCGCCGTCCCCACCCTCCCGGTCCACATCGGCGAACTCCAGGCCCCCTGCCTCGGCACCGACCTCCAGGCCTGGGACCCGCACGGCAAGCCCGTCATCGACGAGGTCGGCGAACTCGTCGTCACCAACCCCATGCCGTCCATGCCCACCCGCTTCTGGAACGACCCCGACGGCATCCGCTACCACGACAGCTACTTCGACATGTACCCCGGCGTCTGGCGGCACGGCGACTGGATCACCGTCACCTCCCGCGGCAGCGTCATCATCCACGGACGCTCCGACTCCACCCTCAACCGCCAGGGCGTCCGGATGGGCTCCGCCGACATCTACGAAGCCGTCGAACGCCTCCCCGAGATCCGCGAATCCCTCGTCATCGGCCTGGAACTCCCCGACGGCGGCTACTGGATGCCGCTCTTCGTCCACCTCGCCCCGGGCACCACCCTCGACGACGCACTCCGCGACCGCATCAAGCGCACCATCCGCGAAGAGCTCTCCCCGCGCCACGTCCCCGACGACATCATCGAGGCCCCCGGCGTCCCGCACACCCTCACCGGCAAGCGCATCGAGGTCCCCGTCAAACGCCTCCTCCAGGGCACCCCGCTCGACAAGGCCGTCAACCCCGGCTCGGTCGACAACCTCGAACTCCTCCGCTTCTACGAGCAGGTGGCCCGCGACCGCGCCCAGTAGCACCCCGGACCGGCGCCGGATCCGGAACCGCCGACCCGGACCCGGACCCGGCGCCGACGCCGTTGTCAGACCCCCCGATTACTCTCGGTGACGAGTGGACACCGGGCCGCGCACCCGCCCGGCCCGGCGACCACTCCGCAACCGACACCACCGAGGGGGAACCATGACCACCACATCCCGGCCCACCGACCCGGCCGCCGCCCGCCGCCGCCTGCGCCGCGAACTCCCCAGCGCCGCCGCCGTCCTCGCCGACGAGCGCGACTTCACCACCATGCGCCGGTACGCCAGCTTTCCGTTCGACGACCACGCCGGCTACCTCCGCCAGATGGAGACCCTGCTGCGCACCCTCGCCGCCCAGGGCATCCTCACCACCGTCGGCCTCTTCGACCCGGCCGCCTACGCGCGGTACTGCGCCGACCGCTGTCTGGACCCCGACCGGCCCGACAGCCGCAGCCGCTACACCGCCGAAGTGGCCCGCACCGGCGCCACCGTCACCTACGAGGGCGAGCCGCTGACCCAGCTGCTCCCGTTACTCGCCGCCGAGGCCGACCGCCGGGCGACCTGGGACCACGCCACCGCCCTGCTCACCCGCGCCGGCCGCTGCGAGACCTGCGGCGCCGACCTCGCCCACGCCGCCTTCACCCGCGCCGGCCAGGCCGTCCAGGGCCTCCTCGACGCCCTCGGCGAGGGCCGCCACCACCTCGTCTGCTCCATGGCCGCCGGCGATCCACCCCTGCTCGCCGTGCTGCACGCCGACTGCCGCCCCGGCGGCCGCCCCCAGCTCGACGAACACGAAGCCCTGATCTTCTGCACGGTCCTCGCCGCCGGCCTCGCCCTGCGCACCCCCGGCGGCATCGTCTCCCGCAGCACCCCCGACCCGGCCGACGGCACCACCGGCGGCCCGGCCACCCACCCGGTCCCTGGCACACCCCGCGACACCGTCCGCGGCTGGTCCCTGCGCGACGCCTGGCCGCACGCCCTCAGCGCCGGTGAGGTCTTCACCGCCTACTGCACCGACGCCGACAGCGGCGAGCCCGTCCCACCCGAACCAGGCGTCAGCTACGCCCCCGGCCTGCCCGTGACACCCCCGCCCGACCACCCCTGCCACCCCTGACCGGCCACCGGACACCGCAAGACGAAGAACGGCCGCCCCGCCACAAGGGCGGGACGGCCGTCGGACCCGTGCGGCGCAGTGCGCCGCACGGCCTCACTCCCCGGAGAGCACCGCCTGCGCGGCCGCCCGCGCGTCCTCGGCGGTGTCCGCCGCACGCGCCGCGGCCGCCGCCCGCTCGCACTGCGCCAGCGTGTGCTTGGCCAGCGTCGCCCGCACATAAGGAAGCGACGCCGCACCCATCGAAAGGCTGGTGACACCGAGCCCCGTCAGCACACACGCCAGCAGCGGATCCGAGGCCGCCTCCCCACAGACACCACAGCTCTTGCCCTCGGCCTTCGCGGCCTCGGCCGACAACGCCACCAGATCCAGCAGCGCCGGCTGCCACGGATCCTGCAGCCGCGACACCGCGCCCACCTGACGGTCCGCCGCGAAGGTGTACTGCGCCAGGTCATTGGTCCCCAGCGAAAGGAACTCCACCTCCTGCAGGATCGACCGCGCCCGCAGAGCCGCCGACGGAATCTCCACCATCGCCCCGAACTTCGCCCGCAGCCCCGCCTCACGGCAGGCATCCGCGAACGCCCTGGCGTCGGTCCGGTCCGCCACCATCGGGGCCATGACCTCAAGGTAGACCGGCAGCCCCTCGGCGGCCTTCGCCAGCGCGGAGAGCTGCGTCCGCAGCACCTCGGGGTGGTCGAGCAGGGTGCGCAGACCCCGCACGCCCAGCGCCGGGTTCGGCTCGTCGGCCGGCGTCAGGAAGTCCAGCGGCTTGTCCGCACCGGCGTCCAGCACGCGCACGACCACGCGCCCCTCCGGGAAGGCCTCCAGCACCTTCCGGTACGCCTCGACCTGCTTCTCCTCGGACGGCGCCTGCTTGCTGTCGTCCAGGAACAGGAACTCCGTACGGAAGAGCCCGACGCCCTCCGCACCGGCCTCGACCGCGGCATCCACATCCCCCGGGCCACCGACGTTCGCCAGCAGCGGCACCTTGTGCCCGTCGGAGGTGGCGCCCGGACCGGACGACGCGGCCAGCGCCGCCTTCCGCTCCGCCGCGGCCCGCTCCAGCTCCGCCCGCCTCGCAGGGCTCGGCTCCACGAAGATCTCCCCGGTGCTGCCGTCGACGGCGATCACCGTACCCTCGACCAGCTCACCCGCACCCGGCAGCGCGACCACGGCCGGCACCCCCAGCGCCCGCGCGAGAATCGCACTGTGACTGGTCGGCCCGCCCTCCTCGGTCACGAAACCGAGCACCAGCGACGGGTCGAGCAGAGCGGTGTCGGCCGGCGCCAGATCCCGCGCGATCAGCACATACGGCTCATCGCTGTCCGGCACACCCGGCATCGGCACGCCCAGCAGCCGCGCCACGATCCGATTGCGCACATCATCAAGGTCCGCAACCCGGCCCGCGAGGTACTCACCGGCACCGGCGAGCAGCGCCCGGTAGGCCGCGAACGCGTCGTAGACCGCACGCTCGGCGGTGCTGCCCACGGCGACCCGCCGCTCGACGTCCGCCATCAGCTCCGGGTCCTGCGCCATCAGCGCCTGGGCCTCCAGCACGGCCTGCGCCTCACCACCGGCCAGGTTCCCGCGCGCGATCAGGTCGGCGGCCACCGCCTCGACGGCCTGGCGGGCGCGCCCCTGTTCGCGCTCCGCCTCCTCCGCCGGGATCCGCTTGGCCGGCGGCTCCAACACCGCCGTGCCCATGTGCCGCACCTCGCCTATGGCCACACCGTGGCTCACCCCGACGCCCCGCAGCGTTGTCTCCATTGCACCCGTCTCCGGTTGTGATGCGACGGCCCGGGCCGTCGCGATGAATGTCGTACCTGCCGTCCGCGACGGCGCCCGGCCTACCGCCAGGAGAAGAGCTGGTCGCCGGCCTTCACATCGCCGTCCTCGCGCACCTCACCGAGCGCGTCGGCGGTGGCCTCCAGCGCGACGACCGGGCACACCGGGGACTTGCCGGCCTCCTCGACCGCGGCGGGGTCCCAGCGCACGATCTCCTGACCGCGGGTCACGTTGTCGCCCTTGTTCACGAGCAGCTCGAAGCCCTCGCCGTTGAGCTGAACGGTGTCGATACCGAGGTGCGTGAGCACGCCGTGGCCCTCGGGGTCCACGACGACGAAGGCGTGCGGGTGCAGCGACACGACGACACCGTCCACGGGGGAGACGGCGGCGGACGGCTCACGAACGGGGTCGATGGCGGTACCGGGCCCCACCATCGCTCCGGAGAACACCGGGTCGGGCACTGCCGCGAGTCCGATGGCGCGTCCTGCGAGCGGGGACGTCACGGTGGTCATGGGAAGCCTCCCAGGGGTGGAGATTCATCAGGCCGCCGTCACTACCTGTCCTGGACGGCGCACCGTTCAGAGCGTAAGTCATAAGAATCGGCGCTTCCGCATGACAGAGGCCGGTTGCACCCCGCGAGTCCCGCTGAATCGATTTGCCTCGCCCACAGCAGAGCTGTACTGTCTGAGACCTGCCCCGGACAGCCAGCCGCAATCAACTGCGGCCCGGTTGAGGTGGGCGGCACTCCTCAGCGTCTTGATCGCGACTCAAGAATTGAGCGCTTCTGCATGCCTGCAGAAAAGCGGCGGTTCGAAAGCCCGAAAAGGCCTGATAGAGTGTGAAACACCGAAGGGAAGCGCCCGGAGGAATCCCGAGAGGGAATCCAAAGGAAGCGTCCGTTCCTTGAGAACTCAACAGCGTGCCAAAAGTCAACGCCAGATATGTTGATACCCCGTCTACCGGACCGGATGGTCTGGTG